>CAYMAC010000013.1:0-82846 GCA_964388325.1 uncultured Simplicispira sp.
TATTCAAGCATACCCCTCTGACCTTTATCGGTTAGAGGGGTTTCGCTTTTGTGGCGTCGTTTTTGATGTTGCCACTGCATAGGCACAAAAAAGCCCGCCAGTGGCGGGCTTATGTCTTTGGGCGCTAGTTGTGCTTAACCACAGGTGCCTAAATGGCCGCATTGGGTGCAGTAGTCACAGCCATCTTTGCGAATCACGGCATGGGCACCGCATTCGCGGCATTTTTTTCCGGCCATGACGGGTGGGGCTGCGGGGGCTAAAGCAGCTGCTTCTGTAGCGGCTAAGCTGTTGCTATGGTTTTGGCGCAATTTAGAGCGGCGCGCCAAAATGTTTTGGATAGCATAGGCTACGGCAGCGACTTCGGAGTCGTGCCACATCGGTACTTGGGTACCGTCGGCTTTTTGATGGGTACCTAAGCGCACGGGGCCACGGTCCCAGACTACTTTACGCATGTCGCTGAGGGCGCGTTCTAAAAAACCACCTCGTGCTGCTAACGATAACAGGCGCATACTAGAGGTCATCCATTGCTGCGATTCGCTGCTTTGGCCTACCGGCATAAAGAACTCAATCGCTCGGTCCACGGTGCCAGTGCCGTCGGCGTTGGGCACGGGCAAGAATGAAACCACCAGATAGAGGCGTTTTTTGCCTTCTTGTGTCCAGTATTCCACTTTTTCTGCCACCGCAGACAAGGCACCCTTGGGGCGGCTTTCGATGACGGTACGCATAGGGTCAATCGGAATGCTCTGGGCTTCTGCGCTGCTAGAGGTGCTGGCCGGTGTGGCACTGCTGTGGACTTCTAACACTGAACCTAAGATATTGTTCGGGCGGTAGGTGGCCAACCCCTTCAGGCGCGCACGCCATGCTTGCAAGTACAGACCCTTGAAATCGTCGTAGGGATAATCTGCTGGGATGTTGACAGTTTTGGAGATGGCGGTATCGACAAACGGTTGCACGGCTTCCATCATGGCGATGTGGTCGGCTGCCGACATTTCTAGCGCTGAAACAAAATATTCGGGCAGCTTGTTGACATCGCCGCCCAACTCACGGAAAAGACGCCAAGCGTGGTCTTCTACGGCGTATTCGGAGGTGCTGCCGTCAGCCTCGCGCTTTTTGCGTTTGTACATCCAAGAAAATGGCGGTTCGATACCGTTAGAGGCGTTATCGGCAAAGGCCAAGCTGACGGTGCCGGTGGGCGCAATGGACAGCAGATGGCTGTTGCGGATGCCGTGCTTGCGAATTTCTTTTTGCAGCGCAGCAGGCAGGCGGCTGGCAAAAGTGCCGGGGGCTAAATAGCCTTCGGCATCAAAGCGTGGGAAGGGGCCTTTTTCGCGTGCCAGTTCGATGGAGGCTTTGTAGGCCGCGTTACGCATCCGTTCGGCAATTTGTGCGGCCATCGCTCGGCCTTCTGGGGCATCGTAGCGCAGGCAGAGCATGGCCAAGGTGTTGCCCATACCGGTAAAACCGACACCAATGCGGCGCTTGGCGTGCGCTTCGTCACGCTGTTGGGGCAGGGGCCAGAAGGTGACATCCAGCACGTTGTCGAGTGCGCGTACTTGCAAGGCCACCGATTTCTCGAAGGCGTCAAAATCAAAGTTTGGGGTGCCATCAAAGCCGAAGGGGCTACGCACAAAATGGGTTAGGATGATGGGCCCGAGGTCACAGCAGCCGTAGGATGGCAACGGTTGCTCTCCGCATTGCCCTGTGACTAAGCCATTAAAGATAACGGTATTGTGGTCGGGCTGGGTGGTGTCATAGACGGCTTCTTTACCCGCGTGGATGATTTCAATCACTTTGCTGGTAAATCGCTGCGTTTTACGCAAAACCTTGTCTTGCACCCAGTTGGTGTAGCGCTGGGTTTTACCTTCCAGCAAGAAGCCAATTTCTTGCATGAAAATCTCGCGCGATTGTCCGTCAATCAGCAATTCGTATTGCGTTTGGCATTTGTAAGGGGATTGGCCGCCCTTGCCATTGGGCATCTCTTTGATAGCAGCTGCCCGGCGCTGGCGCACGCGGCTAAAAACTCCAAAATTGGCCAGCAACATTTGCACATCTTTGAGCAACAGCGGATAACTGGAGCTTAAACGCACCGAACAACTTTGATTGGCGCTAGAGACATTGACGGTGCCATCGGCTTGGAACAGTGCGCGCAGGTAGGCACGCACGCAGTCTTCGCTGCCTTGCCAAATCACTTCGGGCACGCGCAGTTTGGTGTCACGGGTAAAGCCCATTTCGGCCAGTACACGCGCCAGCAGCACGGAACGGATAAATACTTGGTTGCGCTCGGCCACGGCCACAGGTTGGACTTGGTAAGACCGCAGGGTCTGCGCGGAACTGGCAATCAGGGCATTGACGGTGTGCGCTACTTGCTCGGCCAGTACCCGGTCTTGGTTCCAGAGGTTGATACAGACAGCCTCTTGCCCCTTGCCTCGGTTGGTAAAGTGGCCATCACCGGTAATTAAGCCCAGCAGTTGCCCTAATTCGGCGCTGCCTTGTTGACCAAACTGGCCTTTGCCAGTTTGTATCCAGAGTTCATCCCCCACCTGCATTTCAGACAGCTTGATTTTGCCGCGCTCGGTGTAAAAATCGTGCCAAGCGGTGGCTTTGATTTCATAGCCATCGGCAGTGACCACGCGATAGACATCGGCTACGGGGGCGGTCATGAAGGCGGGCTTGGCGGGGCGTATCTCGATGCCACGCTCGTCTTGACCGAGTGCGCGCTTATCGACGGTGACGCTCAAGGGCTGACCGCTAGCATAAAGCTGGTCGATACGCACCAAGCCGTATTGCGTGGCCAAGCGGGTGTCGCCAGTGACGCAGGGGTTGGTAGCGGCGATTTTTTCGCAGTAGTGCAGGTTGTTGTCGGTATTGATGTGGTCTAAAAACAGAATGCCCGGCTCGGCAAAATCGTAGGCGGACTTCATGATGGTGTCCCACAAATCGCGCGCTTGTACGGTTTGATAGACCCACAGGCCGTCTTCACGTTGGTAAGCACCTTCGGCCAGCACATCGGCACCGGGGGTGGCTTTGTGAACCAGCTCCCACGCTTGCTCGTTTTGCACTGCTTCGATAAAGGCATCACTGACACCCACCGAGACATTAAAGTTGTTCCAGCGCCCCGGCGTGCGTTTGGCGGTGATGAAATCCAGCACGTCGGGGTGGTCAATGCGTAGCACACCCATTTGGGCACCACGGCGCGCGCCAGCGCTCTCGACGGTGGAGCAAGATTGGTCAAACACGTTGATGTAGCTGCACGGGCCAGAGGCCATCGAGTGCGTGCCCTTGACTTCTGCGCCGCGTGGGCGAATGCGCGAAAAATCGTAGCCCACACCACCGCCTCGGCGCATGGTTTCGGCAGCTTCGCGCAGGGCTTCGTAAATGCCGGGAAAGCCCTCGTCGTCCATGCCTTGGATGCAGTCGCCTACGGGTTGCACAAAGCAATTGATGAGGGTGGCTTGGATGTCGGTGCCCGCAGCGCTCATGATGCGCCCAGCACCAATGGCTCCGGCGTGCAAGTTGGCCAAGAACAGGGCTTCGTATTCTTCGCGCAGCTCGGGCTTTTCTGCGCTGGCCAAGGAGCGGGCGACGCGGCGGAACAGGTCTTCGGCGCTGGTTTCCCCGGCCTTGAGGTATTTTTCTTTGAGTACGTCTAGGCTAATGGGCTGGGTAGCCGTAAGGTCCTGCGCGCGGCCAAGGTTTTCGCGTTTCATGGGGAGTCCTGCAAAAATCAAAAAATGGGGGAATGGGGGGCTTGGGGCTGGGGTGGTGCAATGGCAGCCCAAGCTGTCGGGTGCGGGTGGCACGCACGCTCGGCACCGACAAGGCCGGCGATTATCCCACCGTCGGGATATCGCTACTGTCAGTAGTGGTCTGTGCTTGTTGTGCTAGTAGCCGGGCAAAATCTGCCGCTGGTAAGGGGCGACTGAGCAAATAGCCTTGGTAGCTGTCGCAGCCGCGTTCGGTTAAAAAGGCCAGTTGGTCGGCGGTTTCTACCCCTTCGGCCAGCACTTTGAGGGCCATGCTGTGCCCCATAGCGATGATGGCGGCGCTGATGGCCATGTCATCGCTGTGGTGCGGAATATCACGGATAAAGCTTTGGTCGATTTTGAGCACATCAATTGGGAAACGCTTGAGCTGTGCCAAAGAGGAGTAGCCGGTACCAAAGTCATCTACTGCCAGATGCAGGCCCAAGCCTTGTAAGCCCTCTAGTACCTTGAGCACTTCTTCAAAGCGTTCTGCCAAGGCGCTTTCAGTGATTTCTAACTCTAAATAGCTGGCCGGAAAGCCGGTTTCGGCCAGCACACTGCGGGTGCTGGCTACCAAATCGGTCAGTTGGAACTGTCGGGGCGAGACATTCACGGCCAGGGTAATGGCGGGCAGGCCGGCTTCTAACCAGCGTTGGCCTTGCTGGCAGACTTGGCGCAATACCCATTCGCCCAGCGGCGCAATCAAGCCCGAGGATTCGGCCACTGGAATAAAGCGGGCTGGAGAAATCGGGCCTTCGTGTGCGTCTGTCCAGCGCAGTAAAGCCTCTGCACCGATGATGCGACCAGTAGCAATGTCTGCCTGGGGTTGGTAGTGCAGTTGCAGTAGCCCTTGGGCCAGTGCTTGGCGTAGGCGTGATTCAAGCTCTAGGCGCTCGCGCGCGGCCAAGGTCATTTCTTCGGCAAAAAAGCAGAAGGCACCGCGCCCGCGTGCTTTGGCACCATACACAGCGGCATGGGCCCCTTGCAGCAGCAGTTTGGCGTTGTCCGCGTGGGTAGGAAACAGGCAAATACCCACACTGGCCCCCACCACCACCTCTAGCCCTTGCGGCGAGTACCAAGGCTGCGAGACGGCAGCCAGCAGGTGCCGGGCCACGCTGGCGGCACTTTCTTCGGCTTGGCGCAAATTGCGTGCTACCACGGCCAATTCATCGCCCGCCAGCCGACCGAGCAAATCGCCGGGGCGCAGGGCATCGCCCACTTGCTGGGCCAGATGTTGCAGCACCTCGTCACCCACGGCATGGCCGTAGCTGTCATTGACATCTTTGAAGCGGTCTAGGTTGATGAGCAGCACCGCCAGATGTTCGCCACGGGTTTTGGCTTGGGCCACAGCACCTTCAAGCTGTTGACCAAACCAGACACGGTTGGATAGCCCAGTCAGGGCATCGCGGTGGGCCAAATATTCGAGCCGTTCTTGTTGCGCTTTAGCCTCGGAGATGTCAGAAAAAATGCAGACGTAGTGGGTGATGGTGCCGGTATCGTCGCGCACGGCACTGAGCGACATGTGCTCTGGGAAGATTTCGCCATTTTTGCGCCGGTTCCAGATTTCGCCCTGCCAATGGCCGGTGCGGTGCATGGTGGCCCACATGGTTTGGTAAAACGCTTGGTCGTGGCGGCCTGACTTGAATTGGCTGGGGGTTTTGCCTAGCAACTCATCTTCGGTGTAGCCCAGTAGGCGCGTAAAAGCGGCATTGACCGACAAAATGCGGTTTTCGGCATCGGTAACTACCACGCCTTCTTGGGTGTTGTCCACCACGGTGGCTGCTAGGCGTTGGCGCTCTTGGGCGGCATAGCTGTGGCTTAGGTCTGTCAGGATGCCTGAGAAACGCTCGGGCTGGCCAGCGGCATCTAAATGGCGTTGGCCTCGGGCTGTAAACCAGCGCTCTTGGCCGTCAAAACAGCGCAGGCGCAAGGTTTGGTGAAAGGGGTCGCCGGTGGCAATGGCCAAATGGGCCGCTGCCAGCACCCGTTTGCATTCTGAGCGCTGCATTCTGCTGCGTAAGCAGAAATCGTGTGAGAAATTTTGTCCGCTGTAATGTAATAAGCGCTCTAAGCTGGGCGAGACGCTGCCTTGGCGTTTGCGTAAATCCCAATCCCACATGCCGCTGCCACTGCCTTCTAAAGCCAAATGTAGGCCAGCTTGGCTGCGCTCTAGGGCGGCGCGGGCGGCGTGGCTGTCGCTGATGTCTTGTACCACGCAAATCAGGTGGGCTGGCTCGCCAGCGGCACGCGGCACCAAGGTGACGGTACACATCACCGGGACGATAGTGCCATCAGGACGACGGCATTGGCGCTCGCCTCGGTAATGGTCAATTTCGCCAGCCAGTAGGCGTTCGCGTTGGCGCTCGGTCCAATTGCTGTCGGGCGGTTGCACCACGGCGCGGACTTGGTGTTGGCACAATTCTTCTAAAGGCCTGCCGGTCAGTTCGCACATGCGCTCGTTAGCCCACAAAATGTGGCCGTTGCTGTCGGCGCGCACAATGCCCGCTGGGGCGTGGCGCAACAGAAGGGCGGTGCGCCTAAAGGCGCGCACGCGCGCTTTATCACTGCGTTGCAGCAACCACCAAGCCACGCCACCAGTAACCAGCAAATAAAAGCCATCGGCCCAGAGATGGTAATTGGCACCTTCTGCTGGGTCGGTAGTCATGCGGGCTAAAAAATGGTTGATGCCCAGCACCCATACCGCGCCCACGACAAGGTAGAGCAGCAGCCCGCGCAGTGCCCGTTTGCCTCCAGATTCACGGCTTTTGTCTATCAATCGTCCCATTGCGCCCTTGTTAAGCAGATCAAGCTGCGACAATCTTGTTGTTATGACCCATGCTTACGTTCTTACTCTTTCTTGCCCTGACCAATTGGGGCTGGTTCATGCTGTGTCGGGCTTTTTGCTGGAGCACAGCGGCAACATTGAAGAAGCCGCCCAGTACAACGATGCTGGTACGGGCTTGTTTTTTATGCGCGTGCAATTTGTTTGCACGGTGCATGACCATGCCACCTTGTTGGAGCAGATGGCCCGCTTTGCCCAAAACTACCAGATGCACTGGAGCCTGCACGCTATCACGCAGCCCATGCCCACGGTGATTTTGGTCAGCCGCGAGGGCCATTGTCTCAATGATTTGCTGTTTCGTTGGAAGTCGGGGCTGTTGCCGGTGGATATTCGCGCCATCATTAGCAACCACCGCGATTTTTACCAGCTGGCGGCCAGCTACAACGTTCCTTTTCACCACATTCCTGTCACGGCTGCCACCAAAGCGCAGGCCGAGGCGCGGCAGTACGAAATCATCCAAGCCGAAGGGGCCGAACTGGTGGTGCTGGCGCGCTACATGCAGGTGCTGTCGGATGATTTGTGTACCAAGTTGGCAGGCCGTGCCATTAACATCCACCATAGCTTTTTGCCCAGTTTTAAGGGGGCCAAACCCTACTATCAGGCCCATGACCGGGGTGTGAAATTGATTGGTGCGACGGCCCATTACGTAACCGCTGATTTAGACGAAGGCCCGATTATCGAACAAGACGTTACACGCGCCGACCATACGGACACTGTAGAAACACTGACAGCACGCGGGCGCGATACCGAAAGCCAAGTTTTGGCCCGTGCTGTGAAGTGGCACAGCGAGCACCGGGTGCTGCTCAATGGGCATAAAACGGTAATTTTCCGCTAAACAGGGCTTGCCCAATGGCGGGTGCGTGGGTCAGGCCAAACAGCAGCAGGCCAATCAGCCCGCCCACAATGGTGCCGTTAATGCGGATGTATTGCAGGTCGGTGCCAATGTTGAGCTCTATCAGTTGGGCCATGTCTTGGGCATCCCAGCGTTGTACGGTGTCTTGGATGTGTTGTGCTACAAACTGCGACACTTCGGGGGCCAGACTTTGCGCCCATTGTTCTAGGCGCTCATTGAGGGCTTGGCGCAAGGCAGCATCTTGCGCCAGTGCTTGGCCCAGCCACAGGCCCATGTTACGCACATGGCGCGCCAGTGCCGATTGTTCGTTGGCTAAATCGCGCTGCAAGCTGTTGCGCGTGCTTTGCCAGAGTTCTTGCACATAGCGCCCCAGTGTGGGGTTGGTTTGCAGGTAGCGGCGTATTTGTTCGCCTTTTTGCGCCCAAGTAGGGTCATTTTGCAGCCGGGTAATGAACAGGGTTATCGCCTCATCAAACTTGTGGCGCAACTGGTGTTGTGGGTTGTGTGCCACTTCGGCCAGCAAGCCTTCTAGGGCGTTGGCCACCAAGCTGGCGCCTTGGTCACTGAGCCAATCGGAGGGCAGCATTTTTTCTTTGAGGGGATGCTCTTTTTTCAGCCAATGGATGATGGTGCGCGCTATCAGGCTGCGCGTATCGGGGGTTTGCAACAGGGCCATGAGCTGCTGCAAGGCATCATCGAGCAGCCCTTGGTGGCGGCCTTGGTGGGTGAGGGCTTCTAGTACGCGGGCCAAGGTTTGCGTCAGGTCTATGCGCCCCAGCAGGGCGCGCAAGGCTTTGCGGAGCAGGTGTTCTATTTGCCGGTCTTGCACCATGTCGAGGGCAGCGGCCAACATGCGCGCTACCTGTTGGCCCAGATAGCGGGCGTTGTCTGGCAGTAGCAGCCATTGCGCCATGCGCTCGACCAAATCATGGCGGCGCAACAGACCCACCAAGGAGGCGGGGTCCAGAAAGCGGTCGCGCACAAAAACGGCTAAATTTTGGCCAATGCGGTCTTTGTTGCGCGGAATGATGGCGGTGTGGCGCACTATCCACGGAATGGGCACCCGATGGAACAGTGCGCGCACGGCAAACCAATCGGCCAGTGCGCCCACCATAGCGGCCTCGGCAGTGGCTTGTAGGGCATCTGTCCACAGGCTGCGCTCTAGCAGGCTACTGATGATAAATACCCCAGTGACCAACAACAGCAGCCCCAGCGCTTGGCGCTTGGCACGTTGTAGGGCGGCGGCTTGTTCGTTTACCACGGTACAAAAATTTTACCCACGGCCATGCCGCTGCCCAGCGGGTGGCTCAATGCACGATGACGGGGTTTTGCGCCAATCCGGTGTAGCGGTCTAGTGCTTCTTCCACTTCTTCTTGCGTTGGGGTGTTGCGCTGCCAAGCCAAAATTTGCTGCTGGAACATCTCGGCCCAAGAGCCGTCCAGATAGACCTCTTTGCCCGAGCGTTTATCGACAATTTCAAAGCCATGTCGGGCCAGCCGGGGCACAGCAGGGGCTTGGCCCTCGCCTGCGGGGGCGGTGGTGGGTTCTAAGCTGTCGGCCAGCATATGAACCACCACAAAGGATTCTGAGTCGTAGAGCATGTGCATGGCGTTTTCCAATCGGCTAGGGCGGGGCGGTGTTTGTGTCTGGCTGCTATCTTAGATAACAACGTTGTTGCACAGTTCAAGGCGTTACCTTATTTTTAGGGCGGGCTGTGGCTGTGCAGCTGCAAATCTACAAAATCGCCTTGGTTTTGCGTCAGGCGGATGCGGGCCGGCAGATAAGCCAAACTGGGGGCCAGCCAAAGTTGCGCTTGTTGCTCTTCGTCTTGGGCATCGCGTGGCAGGCGTTGTAGCTTGAGCGTGCTCAGTGGGCCATCGGGCAAGTTGAGGGTTTCAGTGCCTTCGATGCGGAATGTCCAGCGGTCTGCGCTGCGCCCGCCTACGGTGGCAATTTGTATTTGGCTGCCGTGGGGGTAGCGCTCGGGGGCAGCGGCCAGCAGTGCGCCCAGTTGGATGAAGACGCTGAGCCGGTCTTGCATACCGGGCAGCAGTGGCTCGGCGGGGGTATCGGGGTGGTTAAAGCGCACCATGCCTGCACCGTGGTCAAACTGGGCGGTTTGTTCGCGGCGTGAGCGGTCGATAAATTGCAGCGGTTGCAGCCCTTGCGCGGTGAGCTTGCCTTGGCTGCTTTGGGTGCGCGAGCCCAAGAAAAGCACTTTAATTTCTTGGCGTGCTTGGTAGTGTTGGCCATCGTGCTGCCAAAGTAGCTCGGCACTGGCTCGGTATTGAAATTTTTTGGCTTGGCCCACCACATCAAACTCTAGCCGCTGTGGGGGTGGAATGTGTACCGGTGCCGGGCCGCTGGCTTTGCTGCTGCGCTGGCGTGGGGGTGTGGTGGCATCTGCGGCGGCCAGCAGGATGTCTTGGCCCGAGAGCGCCGCCACGGTTTCTGCTTCGGCCTCTGGTGCTGCTGCAAGGTCAGCTGGCGTTTCTGCGCTGGGGGCTGGCTGCTCTGCGCTCAGGCTGGTGCTAAAAACTTGCGTGTTGTCGGGGGTGGAGACTGGTTCAGCCATTGCCGCTGTGGTGGCGGCGCTTGCGTGGGGCTGTTGGATGGCGCGTTTTGCTGGGCCAAGTTTAAGGCGGGGCGCTACAGTTTGCTCTGTTGTAGCAGGCAATACATGGGCTGGCTCTGGTTCTGGCGCTGGCGTTGGTGGGGCAATAGTGCGGGTTTGAAACACCAACGGCACCGCTGCACGGCTGTGGTGCGCGCCCAAGGGCATGGCTTGCAACACGAGCGCATGGGCCGTTAGCACCCCGGCGCTAATCCACAGCAAGGGATGGTGGACTACCGAAGCAGAAGGTGTGGGCGAAGAATTCATACAATCACCAGTTTGCCATGAAGCTTGCCACATACCAAGATGGTTCACGCGATGGGCAGTTGGTGGTGGTTTCGCGTGATTTGGGCTTGGCCCATTATGCGACGGGTATTGCCAGCCGTTTGCAGCAGGTACTAGACGATTGGGATTTTCTGGCCCCGCAGTTGCAGGCCCTGTATGTGCAACTCAACACGGGCAAGGCAGCACACCCGTTTCCGTTTGTTGAGCCGCAGCAATGCTTGGCCCCCTTGCCACGCGCCTACCACTGGACGCAAGCCAATGCCTATCTGGCTGCCACAGAGCGCCAATGCCAGTTGCAGCAGCAAGCACTGCCCGCCGATGCCGGTAGTGTGCCGCGCTTGCGTGCCGGCTACGGTGGTGCTTTTTTAGGCCCAGCCCAGCCCTTGGTATTGCCCACCGATGCCCAAGGTGTGGATGTGCAAGCCGGGTTGGCGGTCATCACTGGGGACATCCTGCGTGGCAGCAGCCCGGCGCAGGCGTTGGCGGCGGTGCGCTTGCTCATGCTCACCGGCACCGTGGTGCCAGCGCCCACAGGGCGTGCCGGTGTGAAGGCAGAAGCGCTACCTGCTCATGGTGCTTGGGCGGTTGCTTGCAGCCCAGTAGCCGTCACGCCTGATGAACTAGGCCCCGCTTGGCAAGAGGGGCGTGTGCATCTAACGCTGCAAGTGCTGTGCAATGGCCGCAAAATGGGCCTGTGCGATACCGGGCCAACCATGCACTTTCATTTTGGCCAATTGCTGGCCCAAGGCTGCAAAAACCATGCTTGGCACGCTGGCACGGTGTTGGGCAGTGGTTTGGTCAGCCATGCCGGTGGCCCTAATGCCCAAGGGCAACCCGAGTGGCCGCAAGGTGCGTGCAGCGTGGCCGATAAACGGGCTATAGAAACCTTGCAACATGGGCGCGCACGCACGCCATTTTTGCGCGCCCACGACAAGCTGCGCGCCGAGATGAAAGCCCGAGACGGCCACAACCTGTTTGGGGTGCTCGAATTAAGCCTATGCGCCCCAGACGAGGCCGCCCAAGCTGCCTGAAGAGCCATGTAGCAGATGCTTGTGCGGCTTGTAGGGCTGTCTGGGGTGCGCTGTGCAGCAGCAGCAGGGGCGCGGTAATCTGGGTTTTTATCCTGCACCGGAGTTTTTATGCTGAATTTTGATTTCCACAACCCCACGCGCATCGCCTTTGGTCAGGGCCGCATTGCCGAAGTGGCTACTTTGGTGCCCGCGCAGGCCAAAGTTTTGATTGTGGTGGGCGGCAGCAGTGCCGAAAAAACCGGCACCTTGGCCGAGGTGCGCGCTGCTTTGGGCCAGCGCCAGCACGCTACCTTTAGCGGCATTGAACCCAATCCTACCTACGAAACCGCCATGCAGGCGGTAGAGCAAATCCGCACTGGTGGCTTTGATTTTGTCTTGGCCGTGGGTGGCGGCTCGGTGATTGATGCCGTGAAGTTTATTGTGGCCGCCGTACCGTTTACCGAGGGCGACCCGTGGGCTATTTTGGAACAACGCGGGCGCAACATTCAGCAAGCCTTGCCCTTTGGCACCGTGCTCACCTTGCCCGCCACCGGCTCCGAGATGAACAGCGGCGCGGTGATTACACGCAAATCCTTGGCAGCCAAACTGGTGTTTAGCAGTGAGCATTGCTACCCGCAGTTCTCGGTGCTAGACCCTACCAAAACCTACACCCTGCCGCCGCAACAATTGGCCAATGGCGTGGTGGATGCCTTTGTGCATACGGTAGAGCAATACCTGACCTACCCGGTACAAGCACGGGTGCAAGACCGCTGGGCTGAAGGCATTTTGCACACCCTGATAGAAGTGGGGCCACGTTTGCTATCGGCCCCCGAGCCTATCTATGAAGACCGGGCCAATTTGGTCTGGGCCGCTACGATGGCCTTGAATGGTGTAGTGGGTGCAGGCGTGCCACAAGATTGGGCCACGCACATGATTGGCCACGAACTAACCGCCAAATTCAACATTGACCATGCGCGCACCTTGGCCATCGTCTTGCCCGCGCTGCTGCACGAACGCCGCGCTGCCAAGCGTGAAAAACTACTCCAATATGCCGAGCGCCTTTGGGCCATTCACACCGGCACCGATGACGAGCGCATCGATGCCGCCATTGCCTACACGCGCGATTTTTTCGAGTGCATGGGCATTGCCACCCGGCTGTCGGCCTATGGCGTGGGGGCCGAGGCCATAGACGATTTGGTCACGCAATTGCAAGCGCATGGCATGGTCAAACTGGGCGAGCGGCGCGACATCACCCCAGAGATTAGCCGACGCATCTTGCAAGCGGCCCTGTAAAGCCTTGCCCCAGCCCGCTAGACTGTGCCCAACCGAGGAGTTTTTTCTATGCAGCTGATTGATTCCATCGTGGCCCAAGCCCTAGAGATGGCTGCCTTGCGCCGCGACATCCACGCCCACCCCGAACTGTGCTTTGAAGAGTGGCGCACCGCCGATTTGGTGGCGCAGCAACTCAGTGCTTGGGGAATTACGGTGCATCGTGGCTTGGGTAAAACCGGTGTGGTGGGCATCGTTCACGGGCGCGATGGTGGCGCTTGTGGCCGGGCTGTGGGCTTGCGCGCCGATATGGATGCCCTGCCCATGCAAGAGCACAACCGGTTTGCCCACGCCAGCCGCCACGCCGGCAAAATGCACGCCTGCGGCCACGATGGCCACACCGCCATGCTATTGGCGGCAGCGCGCCATTTGGCCGAGCAACGCAACTTTGACGGCACGGTGTACCTGATTTTTCAGCCCGCAGAAGAAGGCGGCGGCGGCGCGCGCGAAATGGTACGCGAGGGCCTGTTTACCCAGTTTGATATGGAAGCCGTATTTGGAATGCACAACTGGCCGGGTATGCCCGCTGGCACGATGGCCATCAGTGCCGGGCCAGTGATGGCCTCCTCTAATGAGTTCAAAATCACCATTCGGGGCAAAGGCGGCCATGCGGCCATGCCACACACCGGCATAGACCCGGTGCCAATCGCTTGCCAAATGGTGCAAGCCTTTCAGACCATCATCACGCGCAACAAAAAGCCGGTGGATGCGGGTGTCATCTCTGTCACCATGATTCACACCGGCGAGGCCACCAATGTGGTGCCCGATGTGTGCGAGTTGCAAGGCACGGTGCGTACCTTTAGCCTAGAAGTGCTGGACATGATAGAGCGCCGAATGCGCCAAGTGGCCGAGCACACTTGCGCCGCCCACGAAGCCACTTGCAGCTTTGAGTTTGAGCGCAACTACCCGCCCACCATCAACGCAGCAGCCGAGGCAGATTTTGCCCGCAGCGTCATGGAGGGCATTGTGGGTGCAGACAAAGTGCTACCGCAAGAGCCAACGATGGGCGCAGAAGACTTTGCTTTTATGTTGCAAGCCAAACCGGGGGCCTATTGCTTTATTGCCAATGGCGAGGGCCAGCACCGCGACATAGACCACGGTGGCGGCCCTTGCACCCTGCACAACCCCAGTTACGACTTTAACGATGCCCTGATTCCTTTGGGTGCTACCTACTGGGTGCGCTTGGCCCAGCAGTGGCTGGCGCAGCCGCGTTAATGTGTGTTGTGGGCCGGTTGTTGTAGCAACTGGTCAAATTGGGCGGCAATTTCGGCTTCGATGCGCGGCGCAAAGGCACTGAACAAAAAACCCAACTGCGCGGCCAGTTCAAACTGGTCGGCACGCACCTGCAAAGTGCCTTGAATGCCTGCGCGCTCAAAGCGCACCGTGTCTTGGCCCTCGCCGCTGAGGTAGTGGCAGCGCACAGCAAATTTGCGCTCGGCTTTGGTAGCCCATTGGCGGGCGATGTCGCGGGCCTGGGGTAGGCCCAACTGGTGGGGGCGGTGGATATGGATGGCAGACATAAGCGCCCAGAGTGTACGGAACTATGGCGTTATGCGCACGCACTACACAATCGGTCTATGCTGTAGCCCAGTGGTGGTGCTTAGCTGCTGCTTTTAACAAGGATTTTTTATGCTGTACAAGTTCAAAACCCGCGCTGCTGCCGATCTGATTTTGCTAGAGCCGCACGCCCACCGCATCTTGCACATCATTGGCAAAGACCCTGAACCCCAAGGCATCATTACCCTAGAGCAGCTGCCCGCTGCCATTGAAGCCTTGCAAGCGGCCATCAGTTTGGATGAGCAGCAATGCGCCCATGCGCGCGCCCAGCACCACAGCGCCAGCATGGACGAGGCCGAAGCCGAACTGCTAGAGCGCAACACCGTACACCTGCACCAACGGGCTACACCACTACTAGACATGCTACGCCGCTCGCTGGCCGAAGAGCACGAAGTCATTTGGGGCCGGTAAGTGCAGTAGCGCAGGGGCTGGCGCTGGTGCTGGTGCTGGTGTCTGGGTTGTTGGATACACTAAAAATGATTTTTGTGAACTGGGCCATTGAATGGACGTGAGCAGGTAACGGCCCAAAGCAAGGAGCGCTGCGCGTTCCGCGCTCTACCTACCCGGCATCCATGCCGAGGTTTCACGCGCAAACCTGATGAACTGGTTCAATAAATTGACCGTAGGCAGCAAACTGCTGGGCGGATTTCTGATTGTCGCTGTCATCGGTGCCTTAATTGGGGTCTTGGGTATTGTCAGCAGCAGCCAAATCAATGCGCTGGGCGACCAAATGTACGAAAAAGAACTATTGGGCTTGCGCCACACCGCCGAGGCCAATACCCAAATGATGGCCGCTACGCGGGCCATGCGTAGCGCCATTTTGTCGCCCACAGAGCAGTTACGCCGCCAGTATGCCGATGAGGTGAAGCAACGCTTTCAACAGGCAGCCCAAGAACTGGATGCCGCCCAACCCATGTTTTATTCCCCCCAGGGTTTAGACACCTTGGCACAGGCCAAAACAGCCTTGCAAGCGTATGAAGTCAGCACCCACGAAACGCTGGCCCGTTTGCACAATGAGCCTCTGGCAGAAATACGTCCTTCGGTACAGCATCTTTTTGAAACGGCTGGGCCATTGGTAGATAAAGCGGATGCCTTACTCACCGCATTGGTTGAGCGCAAAACCAAAAATGCGGCTGACCTCAGCCTTCAGGGTGATAGTATTTACGACAGTGTTCGCCTCTGGCTGATTGGTTTGACTTTGGGCGGGGTATTGTTGGGCATATTCTTGGGCGTGCTGATTACCCGCAGTATCCAGCGCCAATTGGGCGGCGAGCCCGGCGATGTGGCCGATGCTGCCCGCGCCATTGCCGCTGGTGATTTAAGCACCACCATTGACGACAGCCGTGCCGCCTCCGGCAGCGTGGTGCGTGCCATGCACGACATGCAAGAATCTTTGCGCCGCATTGTGGGCACGGTGCGCGCCAGCAGCGACAGCATTGCCACTGGGGCGGGGCAAATCTCCAGCGGCACCGCCGATTTGTCGCAGCGCACCGAAGAGCAGGCCAGCAACTTAGAGCAAACCGCTGCCTCGATGGAGCAAATTTCTAGCACGGTGCAAACCAATGCCGACACCGCGCGCCAAGCCACGCAACTGTCCAACAGTGCCAGCCAAACCGCCCACCGGGGTGGCCAAGTGATGGGCGAAGTGGTTACCACCATGGGTGAGATTAACGAAGCCTCGCGCAAAATTGCCGACATCATCACCGTGATTGACGGTATCGCCTTCCAAACCAATATTTTGGCGCTCAACGCGGCGGTTGAGGCGGCGCGCGCCGGTGAACAAGGGCGCGGTTTTGCTGTGGTGGCCTCTGAAGTGCGTAGTTTGGCCGGACGCAGTGCCGAAGCAGCCAAAGAAATTAAAGCGCTGATTGGCAACAGTGTCGATAAGGTAGAAGCCGGCGGTAAGCTGGTGGATGCCGCAGGTCAAACCATGCAAGACATTGTGCGCGAGGTGCAGCGCGTGACCGATTTAATTTCTGAAATCAGCGCCTCGACGGTAGAGCAAACTTCGGGCATTGGCCAAATCAGTGCGGCAGTGGCCCAACTAGACCAAGTGACACAGCAAAATGCCGCCTTGGTCGAAGAGTCTGCCGCTGCCGCCGATAGCCTCAACCACCAAGCACAGCAATTGGTGCAGGCGGTGGCGGTGTTCAAACTAGGCCAGCACGAGCAGCGCGCCGGGCAAACGGCTGCTTCAGCAGCGCCAGCGCCGCGCCGTGCGCCTGCGTTGCCCCAGCGTCCGGCAGCTTCTTCAGCCTCCAAGGGAGCAGCGCCAGCGCGTGCCGCGCCTCGAGTGGCTGCATCGCCTCCGGCTTTGGCCCATAACAGCAACAAAAACGACGACGATTGGGAGCAGTTCTAAGCTGCGCCCCCATTGCGGGCTGCCGTGCCACAGCTGTGGCAAAAGCGTGCAAAGGCGCTTTTGCGTGTTTGGCATTGCCCGCAGTGGTCAAACAGGCCAATGCCGCAGTGTGGGCAAAAATCAATCTGTGCGTCTTTCAAGTCCACGGCGCGCTCACAGCCGGGGCAGACGCCCTTGGCCAGCCGCGTTAGGGCCACGTCGTAACTTAGTTCTTCGCGCCGCTGGGCATCGGGCAGGGCTTCGGCCTGTTTTTGCCGCTCTAAATAGCGATTCAGGGCCAAAATGGCATAACGCCCCACCAACACGGTGATGGCAATGCCCACTACATAGCGCACATAGCCACCGTAGCTGGGCAGATAGGGCACCAGCTCGACAAAAAAAGCAAACAGGGCAAAAAAGATAAAGCCCCAAACAAATGGCCAGTAGGTGCTTTGGCGTTGACGCACAAACAGCCAACCGGCCACCACCAACAGTGGCAGCGTGAGGGCCAAACGGTAGAGGAACACACGCAGCTCTACTTTGCGCTGCTCAGCGCGCAGTTGTTCATAACCTTGGGCTTCTAGCTGGCTGAGGCGTTGTTGGGTGGCTGCAGCGGCTTGGCGCGCATCCAAAGCGGCTTGTTGTTGCGCCTCCTCATCGCGTTGTGCTTGGCGCTCGGCTTGTTTGAGCAAATCCAAGGCTTGGGTGCGAATCAGCACCTCGGGGTCGTGGTCGGCGCGCTGGGTCACGCTGCGCGTGGCCAGCCAGCTTTGCAGGCTCTCGCGCGTGGCTTGCACTTCGCCACGCGCTTTGTGGCGTTGCAATTGGGCTTGCTCTAAGGCGGTTTGCGCTTCTTGTTCGGCGTTGCGTGCGCTTTTCAGTTGCTCGCGCAACTGCTGGGCGGCGTTGCGGTCTAAAAAATCATCCAGTTGCAGCCGGGCTTCTACTTTGGGCAAATCGCCCACCAGCGTGCCGCCTAAGCCAATTAAGAAGCTGGCAAACACCAAGGCCACCAACCACAGGCCCCGATGGAACCATTTTTCTGACAGACGCAATGCTTTGCTCATGGGGATTCTCCTTCGCTCAAAGTGACGGGGGCGCTGGCCAGTTGGGCGCGTGGCAGCCACGCTAACACCGAATCGGCGGTGACGGTCTCGATGCGTCCGGCCAAGCGCTGGCGCTGGGGGTGGTCATCAAAGGCAATATGCGCCGAGGCCGCGCGTGCGCCCAAACGCCGCCAAGCGCTAATCTGCAAACTGCTGGGGCGGTAGCCCTGAAACTGCAACCACGCCTGCGCTTGGTCGCGGTTGCGGATGCTGTGCGGCTCCATTGCAGCGGCCAAGGTCTCGATGGCCCATTGGTTAGACTGTTGGTAGCGTTGCCCCCAAACATAACTGACCAAGCTATAGGGCTGGTGCTGGAGCAGCGTAACGCGGCGCTTGTCTTGCAGCAGCGGCCACAGTTGCTGTTGCACCGCTGGGGTGGGCACGGCCCAAACGGCCTCGTAGCGCCACAAATCGTCCAAAAAGAACTCGCCCAGCCCTTGGCGGTAAAGCTGGCCCACCGCCGTGCCACACTGGTTGAGTTTATGCACCACACGCCACGGCCCGGCAGGGCTGCGATAAGCCCAGCCCAAGTGCGAATAGTGCAGGCCATAGGCGCTTAAATCTTGCCCAGCACGCCCCAGCAACACTACTTGCGTGCCGTGGCGCTGGTGTTCGGCCTCTAAAGCCTGTGCGGTGCGCTGTGCCAAGGCCATGCTGCGGCTGATGGCTTGCGCTGTGGGCGGCTGTGCTGGTTTGCAGGGATGGCCAGCATGGGCGGGCAGGGCGCACAGCCAACCCAAAGCGATAGCCGCGCCCGCAGGCCAGAGTCGATAAAGCATGGTAGCGGCTCCTGTGGAAGACTTATCTATAAGGCTTCGTTGTGCAGCAGCGCCCGGCCCAAGGCATTAGGCACAAAGGCCAGTACCTCGCCCGCCACCGACAAAATGACCCCAGTGCCAATGATGCTGCAAGCCACCACTTCGCCCACCGCGCGCGCCGAGGCCGCGCCAGCACGGGCAGTGACTTCAATACTGACGCGCGCGCCATCCGAAGCACGCTCTAGCACATACACCGTGCCCACCGCAGACACCTGCACCGCTTGGATGGTGAGCACCGCCCCTGCCACTGACAAGGCTGCGGGCAGCGCTACCGAAGCTTGCGCCAAAGCCGCCCCCGCCGAGGCCGTACCCACCACGGAGGCCAGCGGCAGCAGCGACAGCACCGCCGAGGCTTCGCTTTGCGCCTGCGCTGGACTGCTGCACAGCAGGGCGGCCAAAGCGCCCGCCCAAAGGCCACGGGCACAGCGCTGGAAAGGAGAAAATATCTTGAGCATGATGCACTCCTGAAAAAGAAGGGTTCAATCCAACGCGCTGCTGTCCACGCCAAAGCCTTCGCGCCGTTGGGCTTCGTAGTCATCGCGCAGCATCTTGGCCAAAGTAAAGGCGGTGGTAATGAGGTAGAGCCAACTCACGCCCAAAAACGCCTTGTAATTGGGGTGAATGTCCATGCCCAGCAGCCCCCAGCCTGTCAGCAGCATGGCCACGGCAAAACCGCCCCAGACCACCAAACGCCACAGCGGCGTATCGGCGCTGCCACTGCGGCGCGGGTTTTGGTTATCACGGATAAATTTGGACAGGCCAAACACCGCACTCAGGCAAAAGATATAGCCCATCACCATAAAGGCTTGCTCTAGTGGCTCGCCGGGTAAATAGGCCAAACCTACGGCGCACAAAAAAACCGCAATGCCAAAGGAAATCCAGACCTGCCATTGCCAAGCGCGCGAATCGCGTTGCACCGACGAAAAGGAAGAAGGAGTGGGGGCCATGTGGATTCTCCGCCAAACGGGTTGAACATGGCTGCTATGGTGTGGCCGCTGGCAGCATTTGTCTGCGCTTTTTGTGTGCGGTGTTGCGCTGTCGGCGCGGCGGTATCGTGGGACGATACTTTTTTCTGCGCCAAAATGGTGGTTTACGTATTTGCCGCACTGCGGTAGAGGATGGATTGAGCCATGTTGTTGTCACGCCTTGCTTCCCCCTTGTTTTTAAGCGCTGCCCTGTGGGCAGGTGCTGTATCTGCCCAAACCGTAGCTGCCCCAGTGCAGGCTGAAAACGCTTGGGTGCGCGCCACGGTAGTGGGCCAAAAAGCCACCGGTGCTTTTATGCGCCTGACCGCCAGCAGCGCCAGCCGTTTGGTGCGCGCTGAGTCCGCCGCCGCCGGCGTGACCGAAATCCATGAAATGAAAATGGAAGGCGATGTCATGAAAATGCGCGCCATTGCCGGGCTGGATTTACCCGCTGGCCAAGCGGTAGAACTCAAACCCGGCGGCTACCACGTCATGCTGATGGACTTGAAAGCACCGCTGGCCCAAGGCACGCAAGTGCCCTTGACTTTGGTGTTCCAAGATGCTCAAGGCACGCAGTCGCAGCTGTCTTTGCAACTGCCTGTCAGTGCCAAGATGCCCGGCGCTATGGCGGGGCATGGGGCCGGACACGGAGCCATGCGTCACTAAAAACAGCCCTGCCTTGGGTTAAGCTGCAACTTGTTTCATCCATCCACCACCCAGCGGAGCAGCCATGAGCGATAACAATTCTTTCGGTTTCGGCAATTTTTTGCCCGGGTTTGACTTTTTGCAAAACCTAACCCAAGGCGCTGCCAACAGCCTGCCGCAAATGCCCAATATGTCCAGCTGGGTCACGCCTACTGTGAGCGTGGAAGAGCTAGAAAAGCGCATCACCGAACTGAAGGCAGTGCAGTTTTGGCTAGAACAAAACTCGCGCGCCCTGAGCGCCACCATCCAAGCGCTAGAAGTGCAAAAGATGACCCTGGCCACGCTCAAGGGCATGAATTTCAGCATCGCCGATATGGCCAATGCTTTCACCATCAAAACCCCCGAAGCTCCCGCCAGCAGCAAAAAACCTGCCGAGGCTCCGGCCCCTGCGCCAGCGCCTGCCGAGGCAGAAGCGGCCAGTAGCACCGCCCCCGGTGTCATTGACCCAATGCAATGGTGGGGTGCTTTAACCCAGCAATTTCAACAAATTGCCGCCACTGCCATGACCGAGGCCAGCAAAGCCGGGGCCAGTGATTTGGCTGCTGAAGCCTTCAAAACCGCCACCGACATCGCCGCCAAGGGTGTGCAAACCGTACAAGAAGCCACCTTGCAAGCCGCCACAGCAGCCACCGCTGCCGGTGTAGCCGCCCAACAAGCCGCCAGCCAAGCTGCTGCCCCGGTCAAAAAAACCACCGCACGTAAAGCCGCCCCCAGCCCCGCCCCAGAAGCCGCCGCTGGCGCTGCTGGCGCTGCTGATGCCGAGGCCGACACCGAGCCGCGCAAGCCCCCAGTGCGCCGCACCAAAGCGGCCCGTTAAGCACGGCCCGGCCTTAACACCATGAAGCGCTGCCCCACCGGCCATGCCACGCACCCCCAATGGCGCATGGCAGCGGCCTTGGCCTTGGCGCAATTGCGCGGCTATATGGCCTTGCCCGCTTATGCCGATACGCCCAATCTGGGCCTGCTCTACATTACCGACCACTACGCCGCCGAGGCACAGGCCATCTTAGATTTTTTTGCCGCCGAGTTGCCCACCGTTACCGATTGGAGCGGCACCGTCGGTATTGGCGTGTGTGCCAGCGGCGCAGAGTATTTTGACGAGCCAGCCTTGTCCGTGATGCTGTTAGAGCTGCCCACCGACCAATACCGTATTTTTTCGGGCGTTACGCCTTTGCCGCGCACTGGCCAGCCCGGTTTTAGCGCCCACACTGCGCTGCTACATGCCGAAGGCCGTACCCCCGATTTGCCCAGTTTGATTGCTGAAGTAGCCCAGCGCACCAGCAGCGCGGGCGTGTTTGGTGGTTTGGCCGCCAGCCGGGGGGCCAGTGTGCAATTTGCCGTCAGCAGCACTGGCACCGTGGCTGGGCAGGGCGGGGTCAGTGGTGTTTTTTCGGGGGGCTTGTCGGGGGTGGCTTGGGGTGCGGGCTTACATTGGGTCTCGCGCCTGACGCAAGGTTGCCAGCCCGTGGGGCCGCGCTACCACATCACCGCTGCCCAAGACAATGTGGTGCTAGAGCTGGACGGCCAGCCGGCCTTGGATGTGTTGCTGCATACGCTAGGAGTATCCTTGCAGGCAGACCCACACCAAGCGGTAGAGCGCGTGCGTGGCGTGCTAGCCGGGCTGATTGATATTCCCGAGGCTTACCATGCTGCGCCGGTGGTGCAGCACCCCGGCACTTTGGGCGCTGATGTGCGTGTGCGCCATATTATTGGTTTAGATGGTAGCCGCCGGGGCGTAGCCTTGGCCGATGAGGTGGCCGTGGGTATGGGGCTGCATTTTTGCCAGCGCCATCACCTTGCCGCGCGTGCCGATTTGGTGCGTATCTGTGCCGAGTTGCGCGAAGAGCTGGCCCCCGATGCCCTAGAACTGCTGCCTGCTGTTGGTGGGGCCGATGCTGCTTTACTGCCCCAGCAAATGGTAGGGGCCATCTATATCAGTTGCTCGGGGCGTGGCGGCAACCACTTTGGCGCGCCGGGTGCTGAGTTGCAATGGTTGCGCCATGCCTTGGGCGATGTGCCCTTGGTCGGGTTTTTTGCTGGTGGCGAAATTGTCGGCCAACAACTCTACGGTTACAGCGCTGTGCTCACGGTGTTGCTGGCCCCACAGGGATAAAAAAAAGCGCAACCGGGGTTGCGCTTGATGGCTTAGAGCTTTGCTGCCAAGCCAGTCCCAGCTGGTGGTCTGGGGCTGCTTGGCAGGTGGCTGTGCAGCGCTTAGGCTTTTTCAGCGTCGCGCTCGGCGGCCTTCTTTTGCAAAATCACATACAGCTGGTCTTTGAGGTGCAGCTTTTCTTTTTTCAGCACTTCGATTTCGATGTCGGTGCCGGGAATAGTGCGTGCTTCCATCGCCTTGATTTTGTGGTCGAGGTCATTGTGCTCGTCAAACAGGCGGGTAAAGTGGTGGTCAACGTGCTTGAGTTGGGTGATGAGTTCGCGGTACTCTGGAAACATGGGTAATCCTTATAAAGGGGGGTGCGGGGCATCGGACATCGACACGCCACTACTTGTAACTATACCTAGCCCTCCATCGTACCCCAAGAACCCGAGTGCAATGCGGGCCTTGCCCTGGGCCGCCAGCAGCCGTTTAACGGCGCATGGCTGCAAAGGCAGCAAACTCCCAGCGCCGCGCAGCCATCAGCAGGGTGTAGCCCTCGCGCTGGTTTTCGGGCAGTTTTTGGTCGGCCAGGTGTTGCTGGGCAAAATCGTGTGCTACCCGTTGCAGGCGCTCGATAAACGCCGGGGCCTGTGCCCGACTGACGCTGCCATGCACCAGCAGCAAGCCTTCGCCGTGGCCATCAAAGCCGCCGCCAAAGTAATCTAGCAACGCATGTTCTCGAAAATACTGCATCACCGGCCCGTGGGGCCGCCAGCGGAAAGTTTTGGCCAATTTCAGGCGGTAGCGATTCAGGGGTCGCAGTTCAATAATGCCAATGCGGTCTAGTTGCACTAAGGCGGCAATCGTTTGCGCTTCGGTCACGCGGTAATGGCTGACGATGTGCTCTAACGTCCATTGGCTCAGTACGCAAATGGCCACCAGCAACAAAATGCGGTCTGCCACCACGGCCTGCTCTTGTGCTTGGCTTAGTTGGCTAAGCAGTGGCTGGGCTTCTAGCACCCGCTGGGCCAAGTCGGCAAAATCTATTTTGAGCACCCGACAGATGGCATCGAGCCGCGCCAGTGGCATCTCGCCCTTGGCCAACATGCGCTTGACGCTGGATTCGGCCATCCCCAGGGCTTGGGCCAAGTCGGCATAGGTCAGGCCAGCGGCCTTGAGTTCGTGCTTGAGGGCGGTAACAAGGTCGGCGGTGGTGCTCATGGGTGCATCATAGATACTGCCAGTATCAACAGATGCGCCTGACACTAAGTTTTGTGTTTTACTTTAGCAAGCGGTGGGCACAATCGCAGGCAGCCATCCCCGCTACCCTTTGTGAGCCAGCCATGCCCCACCCCGAGCACCCCAACCAGTTTGCCCTGTTGCGCCAGCGCCGCTTTGCGCCGTTTTTCTGGACGCAGTTTGCCGGTGCCGCCAATGACAACCTGTTCAAATTTGCCTTTACCGTGCTGGTCACGTACCAATTGCAGGTGGCTTGGTTGCCTGCATCGTTGGCGGGCTTGGTGATTGGGGCGCTGTTTATTCTGCCGTTTTTGTTGTTCTCGGCCACTGCCGGTCAACTGACCGACAAGTTTGAGAAAACGCGCATCATCCGCTGGGTCAAAAACCTAGAAATTGCCATCATGGCGTTGGCGGGCTGGGGCTTTATGGCAGACAGCGTGCTGGTGCTGCTGCTGTGTACCTTTTTGATGGGTGTGCATTCCACGCTGTTTGGCCCGGTCAAGTTTGCTTATTTGCCCCAAGCATTGAGCGAGCGCGAACTCACCGGCGGCAACGGCATGATTGAAATGGGCACCTTTGTGGCTATTTTGCTGGGCAATGTGGCCGGTGGCTTGTTGGTGGCTTTGCCCGAGATTGGCCCGACCACGGTGGCGTTGGCCTGCTTAGGGCTGGCGCTGGCCGGGCGCGTGCTGGCACAGTTCATACCAGCGGCACCGGCCACCGACCCGCATTTGCACATCAATTGGAACCCGATTAGCGAAACTTGGCGCAACCTCAAGCTGGCGCACCAAAACATCGTGGTGTTTCGCTCTTTGTTGGGTATTAGCTGGATGTGGTTTTTTGGCGCGGTGTTTTTGGCGCAGTTTCCCAGCTTTGCGCGCGATGTGCTGCATGGCGATGCCCATGTGGCCTCCTTGCTGCTGGTGGTGTTTTCGGTGGGCATTGGCACCGGCTCGCTGTTGTGCGAAGTGCTGTCGCGCCGCCATGTAGAGATTGGCTTGGTGCCCTTGGGGGCTATCGGCATGAGCGTTTTTTCGGTCGATTTGTACTGGGCCGCGCACAGTTTGCCGCCAGCGGCACAAATGGGCGTAGCTGCTTTTATCGCCCAACCGGCCCATTGGCGCGTGGTATTGGATTTGTTGTTGCTCAGTTTGTTTGCCGGGCTGTACAGCGTGCCCATGTACGCCCTGATTCAGCTACGCAGCCAAGCTACGCACCGCGCGCGCATTATTGCGGCCAATAACATCCTCAATGCCCTGTTCATGATTGCCAGCTCGCTGCTGGCTGGGGCTTTGTTAGGCGCAGGCTGGACGGTGCCCGAGGTATTTTTGGCCACCGGGCTGGCCAATGCGGTGGTGGCTGGCTATATCTTTTTACTGGTACCCGAATACCTGTTGCGCTTTATGGCTTGGGTGCTGTCGCGCTTGGTTTATCACTTCAAAGTGGTGGGCGATGAGCATCTGCCCGCCAGCGGTGCGGCGCTGCTGGTGTGCAACCATGCCCGCTTTGTGCATCGCTTGCTGCTGATGGCGGCCAGCCCGCGCCCGATTTGCTTTGTGGTAGAGCCAGCCCTGTTGCAACGGCCCATCCGGGGCTGGCTGTTGCGCCTGTCTAAAGCCATTGCCTTGGTGCCCGAGCAGTCCAACCCAATGGCACACCAGCAGGCGCTGGCAGCAGCCTTGCAGGTGCTACGCGCTGGCGATTTACTGGCCGTGGCCTCAGAGCAAGAAGCGCTGGAGTTGCTAGCACAAGCCCGCGCCGCTGGTTTAGCGCTGCCCTGCGTACCTTTGGCGCTGCACCAGCCCGCCCATACCGCTTGGGGCCGGGTGCAGTTACAAGTAGGCCCAGCGTTAGCGCCAGCAGATGGCCAGCCGCAAGCCTTGCGCCAAGCCCTAGCCGCTTTGCGCTCCTGAACTGGGGCTGCCGCCACAACAGCGGTTGCGCCCCTCGGCCTTGGCTTGGTACAGGGCATCATCGGCAGCGCGCAGCAGTTGCTCGGAGGGGGTGCCTACACACGGAATGCTGGCTGCCAGCCCCAAGCTAATGGTAACTACCGGCCCCAAGGGCGAATCTGGGTGCGCGATAGCAGCTGCTTGCACTGCCGCGCGAATGCGTTCGGCGCTGGCGTAGGCATCGGCCAAATCGGCACCGGGCAGCACCAGCACAAACTCCTCGCCGCCATAACGGGCTACCAGTTCGCCAGCACGGTGGATGCCACCTGCCAAGATATTGGCCACCTGTTGCAAGCAAGCATCTCCAGCTTGGTGGCCGCAGTGGTCGTTGTAGCGCTTGAAAAAATCCACATCCAACATAATGACCGCCAGCAAAGACCCTTGGCGTGTGGCGCGTTGCCACTCAGCCTGCCAAACTTCGTCAAACTTGCGCCGGTTGGCCAGCCCGGTCAAGCTGTCGGTGGTGCTTAAGGTGGCCAAGCGCCGGTTGGCCTCCTCTAGCTCGGCGGTGCGTTTACGCACGCTGTCTTCTAATTGGGCGTTGGCGGCTTGGATTTCGCGCTCCATGTGTTCATGCTGGTGCAGTTCTTGGCGCAAGCGGCGCGAGAACACCACACTGACCCCCAGCAACAACAGCACCGCACCCACGCGCAAGCCCAAAGCCGTACTGCGTAGCCGGTCTAGGTGTTGGGCTTGGTTGCCCAGTTCTGCCGTGAGCACGCCCACAGCGGTTTCACTGTTGATTTCGTAGATTTTTTTGGTGAGCAAATAATCGTCATCAAACAACAAACGCCGTGCCTGCGGCCACTGCTCTTGCTCCATGGCGGCAATGGCTTGGCTTTCGATGGTGCCTAGCTTGTCGTGGTCGGCTTGCACCACGGCCATCTCGTTAGACAGGCCCAGCGTTTGGGTAAGCTGTTGTACCGATTTGAGTGTGGTGTTCAGGTCAGAATGCACCCGGTCGTAGGTGCTGGCGCGCAGGGTGTTTTCTTGCAACACCGCCAAGGTCAGCATAGCGTTGAGCTCTTGCTTGAGGCGCACCATGCGCTCTAGCTGCGTATGCACGGCCAGATGGCGCTGGTGCATTCGGTCATTGTGAATATCCACATACCAGCCAATGGCCGTGGTGAGCACCAAAATGGCAATAGCAATATAAATGCTGCCCAGAAGTTTCATCGCGGTGGTGGCCCAAGTGGGTGCAGAAGGATGGTTATTCCAACACCTTGTCCGCCTTTTTGAGCATGGACGGGTTGATTTTGATTCCTTGCTGTTTGGCAGCGCGTAAATTAATCACTAAGCTGAATTTTTCTACCGGCCCCCACGGAATGCTACCCACAGGCGTACCTTTGAGCACCAGTGCCGCCTTTTTACCTGCCGCGTAACCCACCAAAAAATAATCTAAGCCATAAGCGGCCACGGCCCCACGCGCCACGCTGTCGATGTCGCCAGCAAATAATGGAATTTGGTGCTGGTTGGCCACGGCCACCAGCGCCTCTAAGTTGGCTACGGTGGTGTTGTCCGAGGTGATGGTAAAGGCTTGCACCTTGCCTACCAAAGATTTGGCAGCAGCCCCTACTTCGTTACTGCGCTCAATGGGTACCTCTATCAGTCGCAACCCCAGTTGCTGTGCAGCGGCGCGCATGGCCTTGGTGTGGGTAATGGAGTTGACCTCGGTGGGGTTGTAGATGGTGCCCCACTGTTTGGCGTGTGGCATCATTTTGGCGTAGGTTTCCATTTGCAGCACCACTGGCCATAAATCGCTTACCCCAGTGACGTTGGTGCCGCTGGCTTGGCCGCGTTCAATGCTCGGCGGCACGATACCGGCCCCTTGGGGGTCCGTAATGGAGGAAAAAACAATCGGAATGCTGCGCGTAGCACGCACCACGGCTTGGGTGGTGGGGGTGGCAATGCTATGGATTAAATCTACCCGCTCGCGCACCAACATCTCGGCAATGCTTTGGGCTTGTGCCAAGTTGCCATTGGCGTTGTGGCGCAGGTAGCTGAGGTTGACACCTTCTTTGAAGCCTGCGCTGAGCAGTGCGGCTTCAAAGCCTTTTTGGTCGGCATCTAAGGCGGCATGGGAGACAATTTGCGTCACGCCAATACGCAAAGGTCGGGTGTTGTTTTGTGCCAGCGCAGGGCTGCCCCAACCCAGCGTGCTGGCGGCTAAGGCCAAACCGCCGTGCAGAAACTGGCGCTTATCTAGTCCGTGTGGGCGATGGTGCATGGTGGGTGATGCCGTGGTGAAACCTGAATGGTTTATATCAAACAAAACAAATGTAAATTACTATCTTATAGTTTTTAACTATCCTGTGAATAGGGGTTGTTCCTGCATGGCTTCGATTTGCTCGTGCAACATGTCGATTTGGCCGCGCCAGTAGTCGCTGCTGCCAAACCACGGAAAGTTAATCGGAAAAATCGGGTCTTGCCAACGCCGGGCCAGCCAAGCGCTGTAATGGATGAGGCGCAGGGTGCGTAGCGGCTCTATCAGCGCCAGCTCGCGCCGGTCAAAGGGGCGCAGTTGTTCGTAGCCCTCTAGCAGGGCGCTAAGTTGCTGGGTGCGTTGGGTGCGTTCACCCGAGAGCAGCATCCACAGGTCTTGCACCGCTGGCCCCATGCGCGCATCGTCCAAATCGACAAAATGCGGGCCGCCGCGCCCATACTCGTCTAGCGGTGTCCAGAGGATGTTGCCGGGGTGGCAGTCACCATGCAAGCGCAGGGCGGCGGCATCTTGCACGCGGTAGCCTGCTGCGCCGCCGCTGGCTATCAGCGCCAGTGCCTGTTCACAAGCTTCGCGCCAGCCAGAGCGCACATCCAGCGGAATCATGTCATGTGCCAGCAGCCAGTCGTAAGAGGCCGTGCCAAAGCTGGCGCTGTCGAGTGTGGGCCGGGCGCTAAATGGCTGGGCCGCGCCCACGTTGTGGATGCGTGCCAAAAACCGGCCCAACCACTCTAGCACTTCCCAATCGTCCAGTTCAGGCTGGCGGCCCCCGCGCCACGGACTGACCGAAAACGCAAAGCCGCCATACGGGTGCAGCGTTTGCCCTTGCAACACCAACGGGGCCACAGCGGGCACTTCGGCCTCTAGCAGTTCGGCGGCAAAGGCGTGTTCTTCGGCAATTTGGGCGTTGCTCCAGCGCTCCGGGCGGTAAAACTTGGCCACTACCCGGCTGCCATCTTCTAGGGTGACTTGATAGACCCGGTTTTCGTAAGAAGACAAGGCCATCAGACGGCCATCGCCATACAGACCCACGCTGGCCAAAGCATCCAACACCACATCGGGTGTGAGCGAAGAAAAAGGGTGTTCAGCCAAGGCGGTGGTAGGGGCGTTCATGCAGCCATTGTGCAACCATTGCAGCTGTCGGTGGAAACAAAAAAGCCAGCATGTACCGCTGGTACACACTGGCTTGGCCGCCCGTGCGTTTAAAGCCTATGGGCAGCGCAGGGGCAGGAGAGGGGGCGCTTAGTACTTGTACACGCCTTGGCCGGTCTTGCGGCCCAAGCGGCCTGCGGCCACCATTTCTTTCAGCAGCGGGGCTGGGCGGTATTTGCTGTCGCCAAAGCCTTCGAGGAACACTTCCATAATGGCCAAGCACACATCCAAGCCAATCAGGTCGGCCAGCGCCAGCGGCCCCATCGGCTGGCCGCAGCCCAGCTTCATGCCGGCGTCGATGTCTTCGGCGGTGGCCAAGCCCTCGGCCAGCACAAAGAAGGCTTCGTTAATCATCGGAATCAGCACGCGGTTGACGACAAAACCGGGGTTGTTCTTTACGGTGATGGGGGTCTTGCCCAAGGCTTTGGCCAGCTCTTGCACGGCTGCATGGGTGGCATCGCTGGTTTGCAGACCGCGAATCACTTCTACCAGCGCCATCATCGGCACGGGGTTGAAGAAGTGCATACCCACAAATTTGTCGGCGCGGCCAGTGGTGGCAGCCAGCTCAGTGATGGAGATGGACGAGGTGTTGGTGGCAATGATGACTTCTGGGGCCACCAGTGCATCAATTTGCTTGAGAATCTTGACCTTGATATCGTGGTTTTCGGTGGCGGCCTCAATCACCAGTTCGGCGGCCTTCAGGTCATCGTAGCTGGTGCTGGTTTTGATGCGTGCCAAGATGGCATCTTTGTCGGCGGCGCTGATTTTTTCTTTTTTTACCAAGCGGTCTAAGCTGCCCGCCACGGTGGCCAAGCCCTTTTGCACTGCTACCTCAGAGATGTCCACCAAAATGGCGTTGATACCCGCAACGGCGCACACCTGTGCGATGCCGTTGCCCATAGTTCCGGCTCCGATGATGCCAACAGTGGTGATACTCATATAAAAATCCTTTTCAAAGTAAAACAAAGGCAATGCCCGTGGCGAGTGTCTCTCTCGCCCATGCAGCGGGTGCTACAGCATAACCAAGTTCTATGACGCACTGCCAGCATTTTGCGCCCTGCATTAAAGTGGCAGTCAGTTGTTGTGGGTTGAGGTCTTTGCACGCTTGCAGCCCATAGCGTTTTAGTGGATTCGTTTTTCTGGAAAGTTCGTTCTCATGACCACCCTTGGCACTCCCCTGTCCCCCCATGCCACCAAAGTGATGTTGCTCGGCTCGGGCGAGTTGGGCAAAGAGGTGCTGATAGCCTTGCAACGCTTGGGTGTAGAAACCATTGCCGTGGACCGCTATGACCACGCCCCCGGCCAGCAGGTAGCGCACCATGCGCGCACCATCGCCATGAGTGACCCGGCGCAATTGCAAGCCCTGATTGAGGCCGAAAAACCCGATTGGGTCGTGCCCGAGATTGAAGCCATCGCCACCCCGATGTTGGAGCAATTGGAAGCGGCTGGTGTGGTGCGCGTCATTCCTACCGCCCGTGCTGCCCGCCTGACGATGGACCGCGAGGGCATCCGCCGTTTGGCGGCAGAAACCTTGGCGTTGCCCACCAGCCCCTACCAGTTTTGTGATTCGTTGGCCGAATTGCAAGCGGCGATTGATGGCGGCATTGGCTATCCCTGTATCGTCAAACCGGTGATGAGTAGCTCGGGCAAGGGGCAAAGCAAAATCGACGGCCCAGAGGAGGTGCAAAAGGCTTGGGACTACGCGATGGCCGGAGGCCGTGTCAGCCACGGGCGCGTCATTGTGGAAGGCTTTATTGATTTTGATTACGAAATCACCCAACTCACGGTGCGTGCCTTGGGCGCTGAAGGCGAAATAGAAACCCATTTCTGCGACCCCATCGGCCATGTGCAGGTCAGCGGCGACTATGTAGAAAGCTGGCAGCCGCACCCCATGCACCCCGCTGCGCTGGACAAAGCGCGCCAGATTGCCAAAACCGTTACCGACAATTTAGGCGGCCAAGGCTTGTTTGGTGTCGAGCTGTTTGTCAAAGGCGAGCAGGTCTGGTTCAGCGAGGTCAGCCCGCGCCCGCACGATACCGGTTTGGTCACCCTCTGCACGCAACACCAAAGCGAGTTTGAGTTGCACGCGCGTGCCATTCTGGGCCTGCCGGTCGATGCCAGCCTGCGTAATCCCGGAGCCAGCGCTGTCATTTACGGCGGCATGGAGGCCAGCGGCATTGTGTTTGATGGCGTGGATGAAGCTCTGCGCGTGCCCGGCACGGATTTACGTTTGTTTGGCAAGCCCGAGAGCTTTGCCAAGCGCCGCATGGGGGTAGCACTGGCACGCGCCGCCGACACCGACAGCGCGCGCCAAAATGCCAAACTGGCCGCTAGCAAAGTGCGCCCACGCCAAATTTAAATGGCGCAGGCGGCGGCGCGGTGGGCTAATGTTTAGACCAGCAGCGCATTGACGCGCTTGACGTAGGCGGCTGGGTCTTCGGGCAGGCCACCTTCGGCCAACAGGGCTTGGTCAAACAAAATGTGCGCCAAGTCGTGAAAATGCACGCTGCCATCAAGCTTTTTCACCAGCGGATGCTCGGGGTTGACCTCTAACACCGGCTTGGTGTCGGGGGCTTTTTGCCCAGCTTGCTTGAGCATTCGGGCCAGTTGGGTGCTCATGTCATCGTCTTGCACTACCAAGCAGGCGGGCGAATCGACCAAGCGCATGGTCACGCGCACATCGTCGGCCTTGTCTTTCAGGGCTTCTTTGAGCTTGGCCAGCACCGGCTTGAAGGCTTCGGCAGCTTCTTCGGCGGCTTTCTTTTCGGTGTCGTCTTGCAACTTGCCCAAATCAACCGCGCCCTTGGCCACGCTTTGCAGTGGCGTGCCGTCAAACTCTTGCAGGTAGTTGAGTGCCCACTCGTCCACGCGGTCAATCATCAACAGGACTTCAATGCCCTTCTTCTTGAACACTTCCAATTGGGGGCTGTTTTTGGCGGCGGCCAAGTTGTCGGCGGTGATGTAGTAGATGGCCTCTTGGCCCTCTTTCATGCGCGCTTTGTAGTCGGCCAAGCTGACGCTGGCGGTGTCGCTGCTGGTGCTGGCAAAGCGCAGCAGCTTGGCAATGCGTTCTTTGTTGCCAAAGTCTTCGCCTAAGCCTTCTTTGAGCACGGCACCAAATTCAGCGTAGAACTTGCTGTATTTGCCTTCTTTGGCCTTGTCATCGGCATCGACCACATCGGTCACACCATCGGCACCTTCAGTGCTGGTGTGTTTATCGTGCTTGGCCAAGTCTTCTAGCATGGACAGCACGCGCTTGGTGCTGCCTTCGCGGATGGCGCGCACATCGCGGCTTTCTTGCAGCAGTTCGCGGCTCACGTTCAGCGGCAAGTCAGCTGAATCAATCACGCCTTTGACAAAGCGCAGGTAGGTGGGCAGCAGGGCCTCGGCCTCGTCCATGATAAACACGCGCTTCACATACAGCTTCACGCCTGCTTTTTTGTCGCGGTTCCACAGGTCAAACGGGGCCTTGGCCGGAATGTAGAGCAGTTGCGTGTATTCGGTGTTGCCCTCAACGCGGTTGTGGCTCCACGTCAGCGGGGCTTCAAAATCGTGGCTGATGGCCTTGTAGAACTCGGCGTATTGCTCGTCGGTGATTTCTTTTTTCGGGCGTGTCCACAGGGCGCTGGCCTTGTTCACGGTTTCCCAGTCGCCGGTTTTGACCATGCCGCCGGGTTGGTCGTTTTCGCCTTCTTTCCACTCTTCCTTTTCCATCAAAATGGGCAGGCTGATGTGGTCAGAATATTTGCTGATGATGGATTTGAGCTTCCAAGCGTTCAAATACTCCTCGGCATCGGCGCGCAGGTGCAAAATCACGCTAGTACCGCGTTGGGCGCGGGTAATGGTTTCCACCTCAAAGTCACCCGTGCCACCGCTAATCCAGCGCACGCCTTCTTCGGCGCTTACACCAGCGCGGCGCGATTCGACGGTGATTTTGTCGGCGACGATAAAGCCCGAGTAAAAACCCACACCAAACTGGCCAATCAGCTGGCCTTGCTCTTTGGCATCGGCCTTTTTGTCGGCCTCTAGGCGGCTCATAAAGTCTTTGGTGCCGCTCTTGGCAATCGTGCCCAAGTGGTCAATCGCCTCTTGCTGGCTCATGCCGATACCGTTGTCGGTGATGGTGAGCGTTTTGGCCTCTTTGTCAAAAGCCACACGCACTTCTAAATTGGGTGCGTCTTCGTACAGGGCGTTGTTGTTCAGGGCTTCAAAGCGCAGTTTGTCGCAGGCATCGGAGGCGTTAGAGACCAGTTCGCGCAGAAAAATCTCTTGGTTAGAGTACAGCGAGTGCGTGACCAAGTGCAGCAGTTGGGCCACTTCGGCCTGAAAGTGCAGGGTTTGTTTGCTCATGGGGTTTTCTCTTAAAGACCAAAATTGCAGAAATACGCGCGCCGCGCCTAAGATAGGGGCAGGCTGCGCCAGCAGCGGTGCAGTTGTGGGCATTGGGTGCAGTTTCAAGCCAATTGGCCGGAAGAAATTTGCACTCTGTCAAATCTTGGCAGCACAATAGCTGCTATGACCCTGACTGAACTCAAATACATCGTTGCTGTAGCACGCGAAAAGCACTTTGGCAAAGCCGCAGATGCCTGTTATGTTTCCCAGCCCACGTTGTCGGTGGCTGTAAAGAAGCTGGAAGAAGAACTCGACATCAAGCTGTTCGAGCGCAGTGTGGGCGAGGTCACTGTCACCCAGCTGGGTGAAGAAATTGTGCGCCAAGCCCAAAGCGTGTTAGAGCAAGCCGCCGCCATCAAAGAAATTGCCAAGCGCGGCAAAGACCCGCTGGCCGGTGCCTTGACGCTGGGGGTGATTTACACCATTGGCCCCTACCTGCTGCCAGAGCTGGTGCGCCGCTCCATTGAGCGCACGCCCCAAATGCCCTTGCTGTTGCAAGAGAACATGACCGCCCGCCTGCTAGAAATGCTGCGTACCGGCGAGATTGACTGCGCCGTTTTGGCCGAGCCGTTCCCAGATACCGGACTGGCAATGGCCCCCTTGTACGATGAGCCTTTTATGGCTGCTGTGCCCAGCACGCACCCGTTGGCTAGCGTCAAAAGCGTAAGCGCCGAAGACCTACGCAACGAAACCATGCTGCTGTTGGGCGCAGGCCATTGCTTCCGCGACCATGTGCTAGAAGTGTGCCCCGAGTTTGCGCGTTTTTCTAGCAATGCCGAAGGCATCCGCAAATCGTTTGAAGGCTCCTCGCTCGAAACCATCAAATACATGGTGGCCGCTGGCATGGGGGTAACGCTGGTGCCGCGCATGTCGGTGCCACGCGATGCCCTGATTAACACGGTGCGGCGGCGCAAAAGCGATGAAACCTATATCCGCTACTTGCCGATGGAAGAAAGCGATGGCAGCGCCCCACCCATGCGCCGTGTAGTGTTGGTATGGCGGCGCAGTTTTACCCGCTACGAGGCCATTGCCGCGCTACGCAATGCCATCTACGCTTGCGAGTTGCCGGGCGTGCAGCGCCTGTCCTAAGCGTTATTGCACCACCCAGCGCTGGCTGGGTTACAGTGCCAGTTCATTGTTCAGAGGAGATGTACCATGGCCAAAAGCCCTAAAACCACCGCCCCCGCCATCCATATTGGCATCAGCGATAAAGACCGTGCGGCCATCGCACAAGGGCTATCGCAGCTACTGGCCGACACCTACACCCTCTACCTGACCACGCACAATTTCCACTGGAACGTCACTGGCCCGATGTTCAACACCTTGCACACCATGTTCATGGGCCAATACACCGAACTATGGAATGCCGTGGACCCAATTGCTGAACGCATTCGCGCCCTAGGCCACCCTGCCCCCGGCTCTTATGCCGAGTTTGGCAAACTGGCTAGCGTCCCCGATGCACCTACCAAGCCGCCCAAAGCACTAGAGATGGTGCGTATTTTGGTAGAGGGCCATGAAGCCGTAGCCCGCACAGCGCGTACCCTGTTCCCCGTAGTGGACAAAGCCAGCGACGAGCCTACGGCAGATTTGCTCACCCAGCGCCTGACGGTACACGAGCAAACCGCTTGGATGTTGCGTTCTCTGCTGGAAGACTGAACCATGGCACGCCGTCCCAGCCCCCTGTCTGCCAACGCAGTACCCACCGAAATGGAGCTCAAACTGGCCCTGCCCGGTGCCGATGTGCAAGCGGTAGCGGCGGCTTTGGCGGCCAGTCCGGTGTTGGCGCGGCGCAAAGCGCAGCGCCAGATGGTGTTTAGCCAATACTTTGATACCCCCGACCAAGCCCTGCGCCGCCAGCGCGTGGCCTTGCGTCTGCGCCGCTTGGGCAGCCCAGAGCAGCCCCAGTGGCGGCAAACCCTCAAAACCGCTGGCCAAGGTGATTCAGCCTTCAGTGTGCGTGGCGAGTGGGAAATGCCCGTCCCCGGCCCCGCGCTGGCGCTGGAGTTGCTGCAAAACTCGCCTTGGCCGCAAATGGATGCCGACGGAGCCTTGTCGGCAGCCCTGCAACCCTGTTTTACCACCGAGTTTGAGCGCACCACTTGGCTGGTGCGCCAGCGCGATGGCAGTCAGATAGAGGTTGCTTTGGACATAGGCACTATCAGCGCCGCAGGCCGCAGCGTGCCGCTGTGCGAGTTGGAACTAGAGTTAATCGCTGGGTCACCGGCAGCCCTGTTGGCTTTGGCGGGCCGCATTGCGCGCAGCGTAGCCGTATTACCGCTGGCGGCCAGCAAAGCCGAACGTGGTTTTGCTTTGCAACAATCAGCCAGTGTGGTTGCGCTGCTGGCCCAGCCGCCCAAAGTCAGCCCTAGCGATAGCCTAGCCCACATTGCCCGGCAGGTGCTGGGCGAGGCGTTTTTGCAATTCACCGCCAACTTATACCGCCTACAAACCGACGATGCCCCCGAGCTGGTACATCAGGCGCGTGTCGGTTGGCGGCGTTTCCGCAGTTTGTGGCGCATGTTGCGCCCTTTGCTGTCGGACTTGGCACTGCCCCCTTTGCAGGCTTTGCAGCCACTTCTGGGCAGTTTGGGGGCTTTGCGCGATTTGGACGTGGCCCGCACCGATACCCTGCCGCCCTTGGCGCAAGCCTATATCCAGCACAGCCAGCATGAGGCTGGGGCCGATATGTCCCAGCAGTGGCAGCAGTTGCAAACAGCGCTGGGCCAAGCCGCCAGCCAAGAGCGCGCCGCTGTGCGCGCCGCTTTAATGCAGCCCAGCGTAGGCGCTGCCTTGCTGGCGCTGTCACACTGGCTAGAACTACTGGATGGCCCCTTGGCCCTGACCACGTCCCCCCAGTCGGCCAAAGCACAAGCGCGCGACCTCCAAGCCTTGCGCCGCCGCGCTTTGCGCTTGGCCAAGCGGCTAGAGCAAACCTTGCACCAGTGCCAGCACGACCACACCCCCGAGGGCATAGAGCGCCAGCACCAAGTACGTATCTTGGCCAAACGCTTGCGTTACAGCGTACAGGCGCTGGCCCCCCTGTTACCTAAACGCTTGCAACAACAACACCGGGCCGCCCAGCAATTGCAAGAGCGCTTGGGTGCGGCGCGCGACTTGCTGCAAGCCCGCCATCTGGTGGCCCGTTGGGGCGCTAACCCCTTGTGGCTGGCCTTCGTGCAGGGTGTCGTGGTGGCGCGCGCGCTGGACGAGTCGCCGCCACCCTAATCAGCGCTACGCCAATTGCTTTACCCACCTACCCACCGCGGGCTAGGTGCTGTGGTGCTGGCTTCTATGGTTTTTTGCGTTTTGTTTTCTGTATTTTCTGTGTTGTATGTCCACCGCCTGTCGTAGCCGTAGCCGTTTGTCTCTGTACCTTGATTTAATCCGCTGGGATAGACCTGCCGGTTGGTTGGTGCTGATTTGGCCCACCCTCAGCGCCCTGTGGTTGGCCGCTGGGGGGTTTCCGGGCTGGCATCTGTTGGCCGTGTTTGTGTTGGGCACCATCCTGATGCGTAGCGCCGGTTGTTGCATCAACGATGTGGCCGACCGCCACTTTGACCGCCACGTTAAGCGCACCGCGCAACGCCCCATCACCTCCGGCCAAGTGTCGGTGCGCGAGGCCATCGCCGTGGGCGTGGTGCTCAGTTTGTTGGCGCTGGCACTGGTCTTGACCACCAATGCCGCCGCCGTGGCTTGGTCAGTACCGGCCCTGTTGGTCACCGTGCTGTACCCGTTTACCAAGCGCTTTTTGGCCATGCCACAAGCCGTTTTGGGCATCGCCTTCAATTTTGGCATCGTGATTGCCTTTGCAGCGGTGCAAGGTAGCGTGCCGTGGTGGGCTTGGCTGCTGTGGTTGGGCAACCTGTTTTGGGTACTGGCCTACGATACTGAATATGCAATGGTGGACCGCGACGATGACCTCAAAATTGGTATCAAAACCTCAGCCATCACCCTAGGCCGCTTTGATGTGGCTGCTATTGTGCTGTTTTACATGCTCTTTTTAGGCCTGTGGTGGCTGGCGTTGGCACCACAGGCTTTCGGGATGGTTTTTTACCTCACGTTGGTCGTGGCTTTGGCGCAGGTACTCTGGCATTGGCAGCTGATTCGCACCCGCACCCGCGAGGGCTGCTTTCACGCCTTTCGCGTCAACCATTGGCTGGGGTTCACCATTTTTGTTGGCATTGTCGCCAGCTACCTGATACGGTTTTGAGGGCTATCAATCCCCACAGGCATCACCCAACTCATGGGCGCGTGCCTGTGCGGCGCGCAAAGCGCTCATAAAGTGCTTATCTAATTGTGCAGCGCGCATGGATTCCAGCGCCGCATAGGTGGTGCCGCCTTTGGATGTCACCCGTTCGCGTAGCACAGCGGGCGATTCGTGCGAGCGCCGCGCCAGTTCTGAAGCCCCAGCAAAGGTAGAAATCGCCAACTGTTCTGCCTGTGCCGCACTCAGGCCCATTTCTACCCCGGCCTGCACCATCGCCTCTAAAAAATAAAACACATAGGCGGGGCCAGAGCCAGACAAGGCCGTCACTGCATCCAATTGCGCCTCTTCTTGCACCCACAAATGCTCCCCGGTCGAGGCCATGATGTGTGCCACCAACTGCCGTTCAGCTTCGCTCACCGTGGGGCGTGCATACAAACCGCTGATGCCCTGACCAATCAAAGCTGGTGTATTGGGCATGGCGCGCACTACCCGTTCACTGCCTAGCCAATGGGCAATGCTGTCGCTACGCACCCCAGCGGCCACGCTCAGATGCAATGCCTTGCCAGTATGTGGGCCGGTAGCCAGTGCCGCTTCTTTGAAGGTTTGTGGCTTGATAGCCCACACCACCACCTCGGCACGCTCCAACTGCGGGCCAGCACTGGCTTGGGCCAACACGCCAAACTGTTGTTGCAAGGCGGCACGGGCTGGCTCCCAAGGCTCTACCACTTCAATCTGGCTGGTAGGCAGCCCTTGGTGAATCAGGCCGCCTAAAATGGCACTGGCCATGTTGCCACCGCCAATGAAAGCGATGGCCGGAAAACGGGTTGCAGTAGGTGCGGACATGTGGAAAGTCTCCATCAATCGGGTAAAGAATGGCATCGTAGCCGCTTGCTGGGCGCTGTTGGCTGTCTTTTTAAGGCAATAAAAAGGCACTAGGCATTGACACCCCCCAATTTTTTTGAAACAATAGCGGGCTTCGCCGTCAAAAAGCGAAGTTTCTGCCCCACAAGAAGCGCTGCAAATGGTTTGCGCCGCTGACGACGGGCCCAAGACTGACTGGCTGGTTGGCAGCGCTTGAGAGTTTCTCTGGGGCTGTTGATCTTGTTGGTGCAAGTTGGGAATATTAAAATGATCCAAACAGAAACCCGGTTAGACGTTGCCGACAATACCGGCGCCAAGTCCGTCCTGTGCATTAAGGTGCTGGGCGGGTCTAAGCGTCGCTATGCCAGTGTTGGCGACATCATCAAGGTGAGCGTCAAGGAAGCCGCTCCACGTGGCCGCGTCAAAAAAGGCGAGGTTTACAGCGCAGTGGTCGTCCGTACCGCCAAAGGCATCCGCCGTGGCGATGGCTCGCTCGTCAAATTCGATGGCAACGCAGCAGTGTTGCTCAATGCAAAGCTGGAGCCCATTGGCACCCGCATCTTTGGACCCGTGACGCGCGAACTGCGTACCGAGAAGTTCATGAAGATCGTGTCCCTGGCTCCTGAAGTTCTCTAAGGACGGCGCGATGAACAAGATTCGCAAGGGCGACGAAGTCGTCGTACTCACCGGGCGCGACAAAGGCAAGCGCGGCACCGTAACGCTGCGCGCTGATGACTCCCATCTGGTGGTCGAAGGCATCAATCTGGTCAAAAAACACGTCAAGCCCAACCCCATGAAGGGTTCGACTGGCGGCATTATTGACAAGGCCATGCCTATTCACCAGTCCAATGTGGCCATTTTCAATGCCGCCACTGGCAAGGCTGATCGCGTTGGCATCAAGCTGCAAGCAGACGGCAAGCACGTGCGCGTGTTCAAGTCCAGCGGCGCTGAAATCAAGACGGCCTAAGGGGTAAAACATGGCACGACTCCAAAAAATCTACCGCGAAAAACTCGCTCCCGAACTCATGAAGCAGTTCGGTTACACCTCGCCCATGCAGGTGCCGCGTCTGACCAAGATTACACTCAACATGGGTGTGAGCGAAGCCGTCGCCGACAAGAAGGTCATGGACAACGCCGTAGCTGACCTGACCAAAATCGCTGGCCAAAAGCCTGTGGTCACCAAGGCTAAAAAAGCTATCGCTGGTTTCAAAATCCGCGAAGGCCAAGCCATCGGTTGCATGGTTACCCTGCGTGGCGTACAGATGTACGAATTCTTAGACCGCTTTGTCACCATTGCACTGCCGCGCGTGCGCGACTTCCGGGGTATCTCCGGTCGTGCGTTTGATGGCCGTGGCAACTACAACATCGGTGTCAAAGAACAAATCATCTTCCCTGAAATTGAGTACGACAAGGTCGATGCCCTGCGCGGTCTCAATATCAGCATCACCACAACGGCCAAATCCGACGAAGAGTGCAAGGCACTGCTGACCGGTTTCCGTTTCCCCTTCAAGAACTGAGGCGGCGTATGGCAAAACAAGCTTTGATCCAGCGCGAACTCAAGCGCGATAAACTGGTGGCCAAATACGCCGCCAAACACGCCGAACTCAAGGCCATCGCCTCTGATGCCAAGCGTAGCGATGAAGAGCGTGATGCGGCCCGTTTGGGTCTGCAAAAGCTCCCACGCAACGCCAATCCCACGCGCCAGCGCAACCGTTGCGAAATCACCGGTCGCCCCCGTGGTACTTTCCGTCAATTCGGCTTGGCTCGCGCCAAGATCCGCGAACTGGCTTTTGCAGGCGACATCCCCGGTGTCACCAAGGCCAGCTGGTAAGCAGGCAGGAGAGATACAACATGAGCATGAGTGATCCCATCGCTGACTTGCTGACCCGCATCCGCAATGCCCAAATGGTTTCCAAAGCCACCGTGAGCGTGCCTTCTTCCAAAGTGAAGATTGCCATCACCCAAGTGCTGAAGGACGAGGGCTACATTGACGGTTTCGAGGTCAAGACCGAAGCCGGCAAATCCGAACTCCAAATCGCCCTCAAGTACTACGCTGGCCGTCCGGTCATCGAGCGTATCGAACGCGTTAGCCGCCCCGGCCTGCGCGTGTACAAGGGCCGCGATGCCATCCCCCAGGTCATGAATGGCCTCGGCGTGGCCATTGTCACCACCCCCAAGGGCGTGATGACTGACCGCAAAGCGCGTGCTACCGGTGTCGGTGGCGAAGTGCTTTGCTACGTGGCTTAAGCCGTGACATTGAGGAGAAACTGAAATGTCCCGTGTAGCAAAATCGCCCGTCGTCATCCCCGCAGGTGTGGATGTCGCCATCCAAAATGACCAAATCAGCGTCAAGGGCGCTGGTGGTAGTTTGGTTCTGACCCAGAACGCTCTGGTCAAGATTACCAACACCGATGGCAAAATCTCGTTTGAACCCGTCAACGCATCGCGCGAAGCCGATGCCATGAGCGGCACTTTCCGCCAGTTGGTCAACAACATGGTGTTGGGTGTTAGCAAGGGCTTTGAAAAGAAACTGACCCTGATTGGCGTGGGCTACAAAGCCCAAGCCACTGGCAATAAACTCAATCTGGCCGTGGGTTACTCCCACCCCGTCAATTTTGATATGCCCGCCGGTATTACCGTGGCTACTCCTACCGCGACTGAAATCGTGGTCAAGGGTGCCGACCGCCAGCGCGTAGGCCAAATTGCCGCTGAGATTCGTGCCGTTCGTCCACCCGAGCCCTACAAGGGCAAGGGCATCCGCTATGCGGACGAAAAAGTCACGATCAAAGAGACCAAGAAGAAATAAGGAGCTGCAATATGTTGACCAAGAAAGAGCAGCGTCTTCGTCGTGCCCGCCAGACCCGCATCCGCATTGCCCAGCAAGGTGTTGCCCGTCTGTCGGTAAACCGTACGAACCTCCATATTTACGCTACCGTGGTTTCCGGCGACGGCACCAAGGTGCTGGCCAGCGCTTCCACTGCCGAAGCCGAAGTACGCAGCGTACTCGGTGGTTCTGGCAAAGGTGGCAACACTGCTGCAGCCCAAGCCATCGGCAAGCGCATTGCTGAAAAGGCCAAGGCCGCAGGCGTCGAAAAAGTTGCATTTGATCGCGCAGGCTTTGCCTACCACGGTCGCGTCAAGGCCCTGGCCGACGCAGCCCGTGAAGCAGGTTTGCAGTTCTAAGCGGAACGGAATACAAAATGGCTAAATTTCAACCCCGAGTGCAAGACGAAGGCCGCGACGACGGACTGCGCGAGAAGATGATCGCGGTCAACCGCGTCACCAAAGTGGTCAAGGGCGGTCGTATCCTCGGCTTTGCTGCACTGACTGTGGTCGGTGATGGCGATGGTCGCGTCGGCATGGGCAAAGGCAAATCCAAAGAAGTGCCCGCTGCTGTGCAAAAGGCTATGGAAGAAGCCCGTCGCAATATGGTCAAGGTATCGCTCAAAAACGGTACTATCCACCACCAAGTGACAGGCCACCACGGTGCTGCTTCCGTCATGATGGCCCCGGCCCCCAAGGGTACCGGTGTGATTGCTGGCGGTCCTATGCGCGCTGTGTTTGAAGTGTTGGGCATTACCGATATCGTGGCCAAGAGCCACGGTTCGTCCAACCCCTACAACATGGTTCGTGCCACCTTTGACGCGCTCACCAACTCCACCACCCCCGGTGTAGTGGCAGCCAAGCGCGGCAAGTCGGTCGAAGACCTCTTCGTCTGATAGGAGCTTTGACAATGTCTACACAACAAACCGTGAAAATCCAGCTGGTTCGCAGCCCGATTGGCACGAAAGAATCCCACCGCGCCACTGTGCGTGGTCTGGGTCTGCGTAAACTCAACAGTGTCAGCGAACTGCAAGACACCCCCGAAGTGCGCGGCATGATTAACAAGATCAGTTATCTGGTCAAAATCGTCTGAAAGGTTGATGATGGAACTCAATAGCATCAAGCCCGCAGACGGTGCCAAGCACGCCAAGCGTCGCGTCGGTCGGGGCATTGGCTCCGGTCTGGGCAAAACCGCTGGCCGTGGCCACAAAGGTCAAAAATCGCGTTCGGGTGGTTACCACAAGGTCGGCTTTGAAGGCGGTCAAATGCCTTTGCAACGCCGTCTGCCCAAGCGTGGTTTCAAGTCCCTGACTTTGCGCTTTAATGCCGAAATCACCCTCAGCGATGTGGCCCGTTTGGGTCTGGCAGAAGTCGATCAACTGGCCCTCAAACAAGCCGGCCTGATTAACGATCTGACCCGCACGGTCAAAGTCATTCAAAGCGGCGCTATCACTACAGCAGTCAAGCTCAGCGGTATCGCTGCAACGGCTGGTGCCAAGGCAGCGATTGAAGCTGCTGGCGGCAGCGTAGCTTAACGCCTGCCTGAAGGAAAAAAGCTGTGGCTACTAGCACTGCTTCCGTGGCAAAAACCGGAAAATTCGGCGATTTGCGTCGTCGACTGGTTTTTCTCTTGTTGGCGTTGGTGGTGTACCGAACTGGGGCTCATATTCCCGTTCCGGGCATTGATCCAACCCAGCTGCAGCAGCTGTTCAATAGCCAGCAGGGCGGCATCCTGAACTTGTTTAACATGTTCTCGGGTGGCGCGCTGTCCCGCTTCACGGTGTTTGCGCTGGGCATCATGCCGTACATCTCGGCATCCATCATCATGCAGCTGATGACCTACGCTGTACCCACTTTCGAGCAAATGAAGAAAGAGGGCGAAGCTGGTCGCCGCAAAATCACCCAATACACCCGCTATGGTACTTTGGGACTGGCTATTTTCCAGTCGCTGGGTATTGCGGTGGCCTTAGAAAGCTCCGCTGGTTTGGTTTTATCACCCGGCTTTGGCTTTCGCATGACGGCTGTGGTCAGCCTGACTGCTGGCACCATGTTTTTGATGTGGTTGGGTGAACAAATCACCGAGCGTGGTCTGGGCAATGGTATTTCCATCCTAATTTTTGCTGGTATTGCCGCAGGTTTGCCCAGCTCGATTGGTGGTTTGCTAGAGCTGGTGCGTACCGGTGCCATGAGTATTATTGCTGCCATTATCATTGTGCTGTTGGTGGCTTTGGTCACTTACTTCGTGGTGTTTGTCGAGCGTGGACAGCGTAAAATTCTGGTCAACTATGCTCGGCGTCAGGTGGGCAACAAAGTGTATGGTGGTCAGTCTTCGCACTTACCACTGAAGTTGAACATGGCAGGTGTGATTCCTCCCATCTTTGCTTCTTCCATCATTTTGCTGCCAGCTACCGTTGTGAACTGGTTCAGTGCGGGTGAGTCCATGCGCTGGCTCAAAGACATTGCAGCAACACTGACCCCTGGTCAGCCTATTTATGTAATGTTTTACGCCACAGCGATTGTGTTTTTCTGCTTTTTTTATACGGCATTGGTTTTTAACAGCCGCGAAACAGCAGACAACCTCAAGAAAAGCGGCGCATTTATTCCTGGTATTCGGCCTGGTGATCAAACAGCACGTTACATCGACAAGATTTTGCTGCGTCTGACGCTGATTGGTGCGGCTTACATCACCTTTGTTTGCTTGTTGCCAGAGTTCCTGATCCTCAAATACAACGTTCCTTTCTACTTCGGTGGTACCTCGTTGTTGATTATTGTGGTGGTCACGATGGACTTTATGTCCCAAGTGCAAAACTACATGATGTCACAGCAATACGAATCGCTGTTGAAGAAAGCGAATTTCAAAGCGGGTTCAGGCGTTTGAGTCTTGTCTTTCGTACCATGCTGGTTTGAAAGCGCTAAAAGTTTTAGGAGAATGAAATGAGAGTTTCTGCTTCGGTTAAAAAAATCTGCCGTAATTGCAAAATCATCCGCCGCAAGGGTGTGGTGCGTGTGATTTGCACTGACATGCGCCACAAGCAGCGTCAGGGTTGATGAGAAAAGTATAGAGGACGCATATGGCACGTATCGCTGGTATCAATATTCCGCCACATCAGCATGCTGAAATTGGCCTGACCGCCATTTATGGCATTGGTCGCACACGCGCACGCAAAATTTGCGAAGCCTGCGACATCGCTTATTCCAAAAAGATCAAAGATCTGACGGATGGCGACCTTGAAAAGATTCGCGACCAGATCGCACAGTTCACCATCGAGGGTGATCTGCGCCGTGAAACAACGATGAACATCAAGCGCCTGATGGACATCGGTTGCTATCGGGGATTCCGCCATCGTCGCGGTCTGCCGATGCGTGGTCAGCGCACGCGCACCAACGCCCGCACCCGCAAGGGTCCGCGCAAAGGCGCAGCGGCACTGAAGAAATAAAGAGATTGAAAGATCAATATGGCTAAATCTCCTGCCAACAACGCATCCCAGCGTGTTCGTAAAAAAGTTCGTAAGAACGTTTCTGACGGCATCGCGCACGTGCATGCGTCGTTCAACAACACCATCATCACGATTACCGATCGCCAAGGCAATGCCCTGTCTTGGGCATCCTCGGGTGGTCAGGGCTTCAAGGGTTCGCGTAAATCGACACCTTTTGCTGCTCAGGTCGCTTCCGAAGTAGCTGGTCGTGCCGCCATCGAACAAGGTATCAAAAACCTCGATGTCGAAATCAAAGGTCCCGGCCCCGGTCGTGAGTCTTCGGTGCGCGCTCTGGGTGCCTTGGGTATCCGTATCACTTCGATTGCCGATGTGACCCCGGTGCCACACAACGGTTGCCGCCCACAAAAGCGCCGTCGCATCTAATTTATTAAAAGCCCACCGCCGCCTGCGTTGTTTGACAGCGTTTCAGGCGGCTCCCGCAATGCACTTGCTTGCGGTAGATGAAATAAAAGGAAGTTCTCGTGGCACGTTACCTCGGCCCCAAGGCCAAACTCTCCCGCCGTGAAGGCACGGACTTGTTCCTCAAGAGCGCACGTCGCTCCATTGCGGACAAGGCCAAGTTTGATTCCAAGCCCGGTCAGCACGGTCGCACTTCGGGTGCCCGTACCTCTGATTTCGGTCTGCAACTGCGCGAAAAGCAAAAAGTCAAGCGCATGTATGGCGTGATGGAAAAACAATTCCGTCGTTACTTTGAAGCTGCGGATGGCAAAAAAGGCAACACCGGTGCTAACCTGCTCAGTCTGCTGGAATCGCGTTTGGACAACGTAGCCTACCGTATGGGTTTTGGTTCTACCCGCGCTGAAGCACGCCAATTGGTGTCGCACAAGGCTATCACGGTCAACGGCCAGTCGGTTAACATTCCCTCCTACCTGGTCAAGGCCGGTGATGTGGTGGCAGTGCGTGAAAAGTCGAAGAAGCAAAATCGCATTGTCGAAGCCCTGCAACTGGCCCAACAAGTGGGTTTCCCAGCTTGGGTAGAAGTGAGCGTGGACAAGGCCGAGGGCGTGTTCAAGAAGACTCCGGACCGCGATGAGTTCGGTGCTGACATCAACGAATCCCTGATTGTTGAATTGTATTCGCGCTAATCGCTCTGCGATATAGTTGAAAACCGTACCTGAACCGCGAGGCATCGCGGTTTAGGCGCTTCACCAGCCTTACCGGTGTAACGAGCTGGGGGTATTGAGAGGAAGTCTGCATGCAAACCAATTTGCTGAAACCCAAGACGATTAATGTTGAACAGCTGGGCTACAACCGCGCCAAAGTAGTCCTAGAGCCGTTTGAACGTGGCTATGGCCACACGTTGGGCAACGCCCTGCGCCGTGTTCTGCTATCGTCGATGGTGGGTTATGCAGCGACAGAAGTGACCATTGCCGGGGTGCTGCACGAGTATTCGTCCATTGATGGCGTGCAAGAAGATGTGGTCAACATCTTGCTCAACCTCAAGGGCGTGGTGTTTATGCTGCACAACCGTGATGAAGTGACCCTGAGCCTGCGTAAAGATGGTGAAGGTATTGTCACGGCGCGCGATATTCAAACACCGCACGACGTAGAAATCATCAACCCTGACCATGTGATTGCCCACCTGTCGCAAGGCGGCAAGTTGGACATGCAAATCAAGGTAGAAAAAGGCCGTGGCTACGTGCCCGGCACCATGCGTCGCTATGCCGATGAGCCTACCAAGAGCATTGGTCGTATTGTGCTGGATGCCTCTTTCTCCCCGGTCAAGCGTGTGAGCTACACCGTCGAGAGCGCCCGCGTTGAGCAGCGCACCGACTTGGATAAGCTGGTACTTGAGATTGAAACCAACGGTGCTATCACCGCTGAAGATGCGGTACGCAAATCGGCCCGTATTTTGGTAGAGCAGCTGGCCGTGTTTGCCCAACTTGACGGCGGCGAGTTGCCCGGTCTGGGCGAAATTTCTGGTGGTGGCCGTAGCAGCGCCAGTTTTGATCCTATTCTGTTGCGTCCGGTGGATGAGTTGGAGCTTACCGTGCGTTCGGCCAACTGCCTCAAGGCCGAAAACATTTACTACATCGGTGACTTGATCCAGCGCACCGAGAACGAATTGCTCAAAACCCCCAATCTGGGGCGCAAATCGCTCAACGAAATCAAGGAAGTGCTGGCTTCGCGCGGCCTGACCTTGGGCATGAAGCTGGAAAACTGGCCACCCGCTGGTTTGGACAAGCGCTAAGCTGTCGCTATAATTTCGAGCCCCAACAAGGGGCAGTGCCTCGGGCAGTACCTGATACGGCTGCCCGATTTAATTTGTATCAATAAGGAAAAGCACCATGCGCCACGGAAACGGCCTTCGCAAACTCAACCGCACTTCTTCGCACCGCCTCGCGATGCTGCGTAACATGATGAACTCGCTCATCGAGCATGAGGCCATCAAGACTACCGTGCCCAAGGCCAAAGAGCTGCGCCGCGTAGTTGAACCCATGATTACTTTGGCCAAGGTGGATACCGTGGCCAACCGCCGTTTGGCTTTTGACCGCCTGCGCGACCGTGACAGCGTGACCAAGCTGTTCAACGTGCTCGGCCCCCGCTTCAACACCCGTCCCGGTGGTTACACGCGCATCCTGAAGATGGGTTTCCGCGTCGGTGACAACGCCCCCATGGCCCTGGTAGAGCTGGTCGAACGCAGCGAAATGGCTGCTGAAGAAAATAATTCTTCCGAAGCTGCGTAAATCGGCTATAAAAGCAGGTTATAATTAGAGCGCGCGATGGAGCAGTCTGGTAGCTCGTTGGGCTCATAACCCAAAGGTCGAAGGTTCAAATCCTTCTCGCGCAACCAGATACAAAAACCCGCTAACTGCAAAGTTAGCGGGTTTTTTTATGGTCTGTGCTTAGTGTCGCCTACCGTATTAAGCTTCTGCATACCAGACCAGCAGCGGACTGATGGAAAGTCCGACCAGGCCGAACAGCAGATAATTGCCACTTCGAGGGTCAAAATCAGGCCAAATCTTCGCCCATGACTTGCGCATAAGCCACCTCCCAATTGCAACGTCAAAAGCCGCCATGAAAGCGGCCAGACCCAAGCCCAAAGTGAGATGCGCTTGCGAAGACTGCAAGCCAATGTCTGGAACCAGCGCCCAACATGTAGCGAGCGCCAGAAGTGTCCCCGTAAATGCACTGAGCTTTACGGCCCGATGCTTTCCGATGTGTGGAATCATCAGCTTGATACGCACGATGCCATGAAGCGTCTCTACTCCAGCCAGAACGACGCATAGAGCGATGATTCGGATGATTGTGTCTGCATTCATGGTGAACACCTCGTTTCTGCGACCCGCAGCGGCATTGCTTCCTACTTTGAGCAGAATCGCGGCATCAGCGCGAACACGCCCCAGCCCATATATTCGCGTGTATAAGCAGCGTAACGCTCAGGTTCGGAGGCCAATTTCGATTGCACTTCTTGGGCCAGTTCATCATCCGGATTGGCTTCAAGCCATCGGCGCATGGTCAACCATTTGGCTGCCTCGTACCGATCCCAGCCCTCTTGGTTGGTGAGTACCATTTCAACCACGTTATAGCCCAACTGACCGAAAGATGCGATCAGTTCTGGCAACACCAGAAAATCAGCAATAGCGTTGGCTAAACATCCCTTGGCAATCTCTTCCGTTGGCGGCAGTTGCCGCCAGTAAGGTTCGCCAATCAGGATGATGCCTCCGGGGCGCAGGCTTCGGGCAAGAAGTTCGATAGTGCCGGCAACTCCCCCAGCGATCCAAGTAGCCCCAACACAAGCGGCCACGTTCACCTTCTCATCGGAGATATAACCCGCAGCATCGCCATGAATGAACTCAATACGCTCAGCGACCCCTAGTTCTTCTGCACGGCACTTTGCTTGATCGCTGAATAACTGGCTCATGTCGATGCCTGTCCCGACAATGCCGTAGTCGCGTGCCCAAGTGCATAGCATCTCACCCGAACCACTGCCAAGATCCAAAATACGATCACCTGGCTTTAGACGCAAGGCGGCACCGAGAGTGGCTAACTTCTCTGGTGTGAGCGGATTATGAATGCGGTGTGCACTTTCCATGATATTGAATATTTTTGGGATATCCATTTTTTAAGTTTCCTTACAAAAGTAAATAGAGCGTAGACCAACACCCAGCCATCGTAACAAAATTGTGCACCTGTTATGGTGATGTTGGGTTGCGTGCAACCCAACCTACGAGGTTGCCCCTGATTGCCACAAGCAGCCAGCCGTCCTTGCGTAGAAACTCAAATATCTCGCTGATTTTCATTGGGCAAGTATGCCATGACCTTCTTCTACGAGACTTCTGGGGCTAGTTCATCATGCTTGCGTATTCCATTGAGGGTGTGCAGTGGGGAGGGGCTATCGTTTTCAACGCACCGTACGATTTCACGGGCATGACGTTGTGCTTGGATAAAATATAGAAACTATTTCCATATAATTCCAGCATGGCGACCAAACAGCGCTTTCGCAACAACAAGTACCGGCTGGAGGTACGCGAACGCGACCACGGCCCAGCGCATTGCCATCTGGTGGGTGGCGAGGTGGACGTCATCATTTACTTCGATACCTTGGCTACTGATGGCGCATGGCCGCGCGGCCTGCGTGCTGAAGTCATGCAATGGGTTGAGGTCAACCTGGCTGATCTATGGAAAGAGTGGCTCACATGGCACACATGAAACGCGCCCGTCTAGCGGGCATTGAGGTTTTGGCCGAGTTCAAGATGCGTTTGGAATTTGTCGATGGCGAGGTCTACATACTGGACTTCAAACCATTGTTTGATGAGTCGCCCGGCCTCGCACGGTTGTACGATTCCAAGGTCTTCGCCACTGCTACACTGATTGACGGCGAAGGCTGGACAGTGGAGTGGCCAGCCCTAGACATTCAAATTGGTGCTGACACGCTATGGCTGGACGCGCAAGCACAGAATGCCGTTGATGAGAATACACGCATCTTTGCCCAATGGCGCGCTCGTTATGGTTTGAGTCTGTCTCAAGCCGCCCAAGCATTGGGAATGACATCGCGAACCATTAGCGCCTATGGCACTGGTGCGCGGCCTGTGCCACGCTACATCGCGCTGGCCTGCAAGGGCTGGGAGGTGGAGCACCGCCGGGTGGCTTGATCTTGCGCGCCTAGAGCGTAGGATGTAACCCAACATCTTCAAGACCAACACCCACCTACCATAACAAAATTGTGCACCTGTTATGGTGATGTTGGGTTGCGTGCAACCCAACCTACGAGGCTGGTGTGAGCGGATTATGAATGCGGTGTGCACTTTCCATGATATTGAATATTTTTGGGATGTCCATTTTTTAAGTTTCCTTACAAAAGTAAATAGAGCGTAGACCAACATCCACCCACCGTAACAAAATTATGCACCCGTTATGGTGATGTTGGGTTGCTGATTTTCATTCGGCAAGTATGCTATGACCTTCCTCAGGGTGCCCAACGAACCAAGGTAACCGGCGGCTAGAAGCTATCCGCTTGAGCACTGAGTTAGCACTTAAAGTGGCTAACACGACTTGTCCACGAATGGATGATGGCAGCGGCCAATTGTGACTTATCGGCTATAGACCAATGAGTTACCTGCATGGATCATTGATGGATGAAAATTCAACATCTTCTTGGCATTAAAGTTCGCCAGCTTCGTGAAGCTAGAGGCTGGTCTCAGGATCGTCTTTCTGAAGAAACGGGGTTGCACTGTACTTATATTAGCGGCATTGAGCGAGGTGTTAGAAATCCAACAGTTTGCATTGTTGAACAACTAGCGACAGCCTTAAATGTTGAGATTTCAGATCTTTTTATTACAGAAAGTAAATAATGTCAATATTTTCTTCAAAAGAGCAGCTTGCGAAAATTGCAGAGTATCTTGCTGCTTATATGAAAATTCCATATTTTCAAGATGATACTATACCTGGAAAAATTATGGAAAAAATAATTTCCTTGATTCATTCAGCAGAGCAGTTGTCCACTTACGATTATGTAGATGTTTGCAAAAGAGGGAGTGTAGGTTGGCAAGTAAAATCAACAAAAGAGGATACTCCGCTCACATGGAAACGTGCAAAAATAGCTAATTCAGATTCAATGATTAAGGCATCATTAAATGATGACGTGTCTCGACAAAAATTAGGCGATGCAATAATAGATTTTTGCAATAGCCATGCTCATGAAAGTTTTATATCTTATAACCTTAAAGAAATTGGGTATTCACGCTTGGTTATGTTTAATGATGGATCTGTTATTTATTTTGAAAAATTAATATCAAGTTTAGAATCAAAAAATATTTTTGAAAAAGAAAATTATCAATGGAGTTGGTCTGAGCCAAAAAAAACATCCAAAAAAGAACAGCTCCCAGCACTTCATGGTAAAGATTTAAGAACAGGTAAAAAAGCCTTTGCGTGGCATGGTAAAGGGGAAAATCAACTCCATTTTAGTGGTGAAAAAGACTGGTGGCCTACTATCGAAAGACCGACAGTTGTTGGAATCATTAATTTTTCACTGGATAATCATGCCATAGCATTCAAATTGCCATCTACAAAAGTGCCTTGGGATGATTTAGTAAGTTTTTTGAATGAATCAAGTTGATTTTTCATGTGCTCTACAATAGATTGAGCCAATAATGGCGGTACTGCGTTACCCAATTGTCCGGCCTGATCATTATAACTGCCGATAAATTCATAACGATCTGGAAAACTTTGAATTCGCGCAATTTCCCGGATAGTTAGTGTTCGAATATCTGTAGGATGCCCCCATCTTCCTGATCCAGGGTGAAATACCCAGCGGGTAATGGTTGGTGAAATCATATCCTTTGTGAGCCGCCCATACGCTCCACTGTAACCCCCCTTCGTCTGTAGATGCGGGGGTAAGTCCTTGTGGCCTTGCCCAGGAGCAAGTGCAGATAGTCGTTCAAATTGGATAGGAGCTAGTTTTCTCGCGATATGATTTCTGACAAATCTTTGATTTCCGCGCATTTTTATTTGGAATTCTGTCTGTGCAGTAGTTAAATATTCAGTGACTTCATGGCCTTTTCCATGTTCGAGACTTGGCAAGTCACTTATAGCATCCCAAACTCGGATATGCTTTTTATCATCGAAAATATCAAGATTATTTTCCACTGTTTTATCCCAAGCCTTATGGGTAGGCTTGGGTGTGGAAAATTTTATTCCAAATCTATTAGCCATAAAAAATGCACGCCTCCTTCTTTGGGGTACTCCATAGTCAGCAGAATTCAAAACGACAACAGTAATTGTGTAACCTACATCAATAAGCCTAGAAATTATTTCCTGTGAATAGGCTTCTTCGAATCCGTTTTTCATTTCAGCCACATTTTCCATTAAAACCATTTTTGGTTGTATTGCTTCGCAGTAAGCTAAAAATGATTTTACTAGCAAATTTTTAGGATCATCAAGGCATCTGTTTTTTCGTGGAACATTTTTAGAAAATCCTTGACAAGGAGGGCCGCCAACAAGTAAGTCAAGCTCTCCTGGTGATATGTTAATTTCATTCATAAATTGTTCTGGCGCAATTTTTATAATATCCGATGTCAATGTCCTTGTGTTTGGAAAGTTATGCCGGAAGCTCGCAATGTATTTTTTTTCAATATCGACTCCGGCCATTACAAAGAAGCCAGCATTTTCTAGGCCTACAGAAATACCTCCGCAACCACAAAAAAGATCAATAGCAGTTAGTTGTTTGTTTTTAGACATGTAAAATAACCTATGCTTTACTTATATTGTTACTTATTGTATACGATTGGCGCTCATATTGCAATCCTATAGCAACATTTTTGAAGCGGCGAAATTGAAAGCGCTAACAAACTAAGAGGATTCAACAGAATTAGGACTTATCCAAAATGGTTGAATTATTTCATATTGCGAAATAATTAAAAATACTAAGAAGCCAAATATCAAATAATTTATTTATATAGGACTCGATGCTAGGTAAAAGTTTTTTGCGTAATTCTTATTAACAAACCTTATTTTTGCGGATGACAATTTGTAAATTAGGCTAAGGTTACTTCCATTGGCCTAACCCGACCTGCAACGTTTGCACAGCAGAGACCCGACACCAGCCTCCTTGGCTTGATCGGGCCGCTGCAAATAATTTTAACCGTCAGCATTAATCCGCTGAATCAGCGTTTGCAGCACCGCATCGGCTTGGTCATTGCTGATTTGGCAGGTGCCAGCGGCATTGTGGCCGCCGCCGTGGTATTCCAGCATCAGGTTGCCCACATGGGTTTTGCTGCTGCGGTCCAAAATTGATTTGCCGGTGGCAAATACGGTATTTTGCTTTTGCAGTCCCCACAGCACATGGATAGAGATATTGGCCGTAGGGAACAGCGCATAAATCATGAAGCGATTGACAGCCCAGATGGTTTCTTCGCCACGCAAATCCAGCACTACCAAATTGCCATGCTGGGTGGAGCAGCGCAAAATTTGTTCTTTGGCTTTTTCGGCATGGTCAAAATACAGCTCAACGCGCTCTTGCACATCGGGTAATTGCAAAATCTGCTCAATGCTGTGGTCGCGGCAATACTTAATCAAATCCATCATCAGCTGATAATTGCTGACGCGGAAATCGCGAAAACGCCCTAGCCCGGTGCGCGAGTCCATTAGGTAATTGAGCAGCGTCCATTTTTGCGGATTCAGCACATCTTCGCGCGAGTATTGTGCCGAATCGGCTTGGTCCACCGCTTGCATCATCTCATCGGTGACACGCGGAAAGGCAGCCTTGCCGCCAAAGTGGTTATACACCACACGCGCTGCGGAGGGGGCATGGGCCTCAATAATGTGGTTGGCACGCTCGCCGGTGTTGCGGATGGTTTCGGACTCGTGGTGGTCAAATACCAAGTGTGCGTTGGCCACATAGGGTAAGTTAGTGGTGATGTCGCGGCTGCTGATGTTGATTTTGCCATCTTGCATATCTTTGGGATGGACAAACAAAATGTCGTCAATCATCTCCAATTCATTGAGCAGCACGGCGCAGACCAGGCCATCAAAATCGCTGCGCGTGACCAGTCGGTATTTGTTGGAACTCATGGGGGTATCTCCTGAAAAAATGAAGCAGGGGTGGGTCAAGAATGAATTTAAAAATGCTCGTGTGGCCCTAAGTAGCGCCATTGGCCCACAGGTAACTGGCCTAACACCACGCGACCAATGCGAATGCGTTTGAGGCCCACTACCTTGAGGCCCACCAATTCACACATGCGGCGAATTTGGCGTTTTTTGCCTTCGGTCAGGACAAAGCGCAGTTGCTCGGGGTTTTGCCATTCCACCTTGGCTGGCTGTAAGGCTTGGCCATCAAGGCTGAGGCCGTGGCGCAGGCGCGCTAGTTGTTCGGCCGGAAAAATGGCCTGCACGTTGCGACTGACGGGGTCATTTTCGTGGATTTCGAGCAAGGGGGCGGCGCGCTCCTGTGGCGATAGCGGGCGCAGTGGCCCCGGCCCTTGGTAAATGACGCGCACCAGATATTCTTTTTCCATCACCGAGTCTTCGCCGATGATTTGCCGTGCCACGCGGCCATCTTGTGTCAGTACCAACAGGCCGACAGAATCAATGTCTAAGCGTCCTGCCGGTGCTAGACCGCGCAATTGTGGCGGCGAAAAGCGCAGGCCGCTGCTGTCTTGTCGCCAGTGGGTGCGTGGGTTAATCAGCGCCACTGCTGGCTCGTGGCCGTCTTCGGCTTGGCCCGATACATAACCGATGGGCTTGTTGAGCAAAATGGTGACGCGGCTGTCTTGCTGGCGTTGGGCGGCGCGTTCCACTTCTACCCGGTCTTGCGGTGTGACCTTGGTGCCCATAGCGGCCACTTGGCCATTGACCAGCACCCAGCCTTGGGCAATCCAGTCGTCGGCTTCGCGGCGCGAGCACAGGCCCAACTCGGCTAGGCGTTTGTTCAGGCGAATGCCCGCAGTACCAGCTTGGGTGGCTGCAGCGCCAGTGCGGGCTGCTGGGTTGCTGCCTACCGCTGGTTTGCTTGCTGGGGTAGAGTGGCTGGGGCTGGGGCCAGGTCTGGCAGTGGCTGCCGAGAGCTGTGGCCGGCGCAGCAGTGGGCGGGCCGTGGCGCTGCTGGCAGCAGGGGTGCCCGAAGGGCGAGGAATATCAGAGGACATGAACGAGATAGGCTAAAGCGGGTGCCCTCAACGGGCGGTTTCTTGTGCCCAAGCGCGTTGGGCTTGCCAAGACAAGAAGGCATCTACGGGCAAAGGACGGCTAACGTGGTAACCCTGCGCCTCGTCGCAGCACAGGCTGCGTAGGCGTTCTAGGATGGCGGCGTTTTCTACCCCTTCGGCCACCACACTCAGGCCCAGATTGTGCGCTAAATCAATGGTAGAGCGCACGATAATGGCGTCGTCGGGGTCTTCTTCCATGCCCATGACAAACGATTTGTCAATTTTGAGTTCATCCACCGGCAGGCGCTTGAGGTAGCCCAAGGAGGAGTAGCCGGTGCCAAAATCATCAATGGATAGTTTGAAGCCTTGTTGTGACAAGCGGTTGAGCATGGCTTCGGCACGTAGCGGGTCGTCCATGATGGCGCTTTCGGTAATTTCGAGGCAAAACCCCTGTGGGGCTACACGGTGGCGTGCCAACATGGCTTGTAGGCGCTCGCACAGTTCGGGGTCTAATAAATCGCGTGTGGACAGGTTGACCGAGACGCGCAGGCCCATGCCTTGGGTGCGTGGGTCGGCCAGCAGGCGGGCCGATTCTTCAAACATCCACAGCGTCAGTTGGCGCACAAAGCCGGTTTGCTCGGCAAAGGGGATGAATTCCATCGGCGGCACCAGCCCGCGCTGCGGGTGCTGCCAGCGCACCAGCGCCTCGGCGGCCAAGCCCGGTTTGCCTTGCAGTGGCACCTTGGGTTGCAGGTACAGGCGCAATTCGCCGCGCTCGATGGCTTGGCGCAATTCGGTCAGCAGGGACAGGGTTTGCGCGCTGGAGGAGTCCATGATGGGGTCATACAGCTGCGGGCCGTCCAATTTGCGCTTGGCCACGTACATTGCAATTTCAGAGCGATTGAGCAGGGTATCGACATCGCTGGCATCTTGCGGCCAGCAGGCTATGCCAATGCCAGCACTTAAATCTACCATTTGGTCGCCAAAAGCCAGTGGTTTTTCAAAGGCTTGGGTAATGCTGCGCGCTACGATTAAGGCGGCATGGGCATCGGTGCGCCGTAGCAGCAGGGCAAACTCGTTGCCACCCATGCGCGCCACCATATCGCCGTGGGCCATGATTTGTCCGCGTAAACGTTTGGCCACAGCTTGCAACAGGCGGTCACCAAAGGCATGGCCCAGCACATCATTGACGTGCTTGAAGCGGTCTAAGTCTAGCGTGATGACGGCCAAGGTAGTGGCTTCGGGGTTGTAGTCGGCGTGGGCTGAGATAGCGGCCAGCACAGTGTTGCGAAAGCGCTCGCGGTTGGGCAGGCCGGTGAGGCGGTCCCAGTAGGCCAGATGGCGAATTTCGGCTTGCTGCTCGGCAATGTCAATTCGCATTCGGTCAAAAGAGCGCGCCAGCAGACCCACTTCATCGCGGCGCGCGGTGTGCTCTACCGGCATGTCGTATTCACCACGCGAGATACGCTGTGTACCCAGCACCAGAGAGCGTAGAGGGGTAATAACCCAACGGGCCATTAAGCCTTGGCCGATAGCAAACAGCAGTAAGCCTGTCAGGGTGATGCCCGCTAGCAGCCATTGCAGTTGGCGGTAGGGCGCCACCACGGCATCGACGGAGCGCAGTAGCAGCGCTTGGACGGGCAGTTGACCATCTTGGCCATCGCCCAATGGGCTGGCACGCACCAACCAAGTGGCCTTGCCGCTGGACAATTCGTTCATGCTGGGGCTTTGCTGTTGCTGTAGGGCGGCCAATCCGGCGGCATCTAAGGTACTGACGGGGATGCTCCATTGGCCGTTGGCCTCTGGCACGCGCAGGGCCACTTGCACGTCTAGTAATTGCTGCATTTGGTTGGCCAGCGTTTGGTGGATAGGAAAGCCCATCAGCACCCAGCCAACTACTACTGGCGCGCGCATGGGCACCAAGACAAATTGGTGTGGCAGGCCATTGAGCAGGCTGATGTGGCTGGTGCTTTGCCCATCGGACAAGCGGGGTACTACTTGGGTTAAGGTGCGTTCAAGATGTGTCAGGCGGCTGGCACCATCACTGACGCTCACCACCTGCAATTGGGTATTGAGCAGCACTGCCACCGCTGCACCCATGCGCTGGCCGTGGTTTTCTAGCGCAGATTGGATGGTTTTCCCATCGCCAGAGCCAACCGCAGTACGAAAACCATAATCGGCTGCCAGTAAGGTGGCCCCTTGGCGCAGGCGCTCGGCGTTTTGTTCTAGCAATTGTCGCCAGACGTTTTCGTCGGTGTTGAGGGTGTGCGTAATTTGGCTGCGCGCGTTGCGTTCAATACTGCTGCGTACCACGGCAAAGCTGGCCAATTGCACTATCAGTAGCAACAGCAAAGAGATGCCTACCAATCGCACCACCAAGCTGCGCGATAGAGAAACCAAGTGCCAGTTCAAGGTGTTAGTCCCTTCAGTTGCACGGCGGTAGTGAGCTTGTCTGTGGCCGTGAGGGTGAGTGGCTGGTCTGTGGCCGTGGCCCCCAAGGGCAGGCGAGGATGCCAGACGCGCAGGCGGTACTGGCCAGCAGGTAGGTTGTCTAATTGCACTTGGCCGCTGTGGTTGGTTTGGCCGTAATAGGGGGTGTCTAGCACCACAATCCAGCCGACCATCTGGTCGTGGATGTTGCAGCCCAGCACCACTACGCCGGGCTGCTCAAAGCGCACCGGTTCGGCGGGGGTGCCGCTGTAAAGTTTTAATTCAAACTTTTTGGGCACTGAGAAAGAATAAACATGGTGGCGCACCGTGTCGCGGTTAGGAAAATAAACTTCGCTGCCCACCGGTACCACCAAAACCTCGGGAATGAAGCGCTTACCTTCTTGCGCCATTTCTAGCCGGGGTGCTGGCTGGACTTGGCGTTGTGCCTGTGCCGATTCTAGGTAAACCACCGCCTGCGTTACCGGTTGACCGTTGGGGGTTTGCACCTCTACCTGCACGCTGGCGGCTTGCGCTAAACCGCTGCCCAGTGCAATGGCACACAGTGCGCTTAGCGTGCGACCAAGGAATAAAAGGGAGGAGTATGGTTTCATGGCACGATGGCGATGCCTAGCAGCGCCTCTCCGTCGCCCACCACGCCCAACACTCTGGCGCGGCCTGTGGCCAAATCAATGTGGTACAGCCGAGTGGGGGCCGAAGGCGAGAGGCCACGCACGGCGGCCAGTGCTTGGTTAGAAACGTCAGAAATATCCAAACTGGCATCGGCCAACGGCCCTAGCCCTAAGGGGCCAACCGTATGCAATTGCCCGGTGTTGGGCGAAATTTGCGGCTGTATGGCCTCTAAAGAGCCTTGCACGGCCAAGGTGCCCAAGGTTTTATCGATGGCGTAGTTGGTGGTGAGTTTGTCATTTTGTTGGTTGTAGGTGTAGGCCACGGCGCCGATGTCGGGCTGGCGTCCGGTGTAGGTATCGCCGGGGGCGTAATGCAGACGGCCATCGGTTTGCGCGCCCGGCTGTTGGGCATCGCCATCGACCAGGGTGCCCGTGTCTGGGTGCAAGCGCAGGTTCAGGCCGTTGGGGCCAGTAACGCGCAGCCTGTCCACGGTGGGATTGAAATCAAGGCCAAAGCTGCCAGTGGGCAGCGCCAAAGCCCCTGTGCCCACGGCTTGCAAGGTGGCCTGTTGCGGGTGCAGGGTATAAAGTTGTCCTTGTTGCGATAGCGCATACAGCACACCGCGCGCTACCCGAAAATCAATGCCAACCAGTGTGTCGCCTTTGGGTAAGCCTTGGATGCGCTGGCGCTGCAAAATCTGCCGGGGTTGGTCGGCCTGAAACCGAATCAACTCCATCGAGGCCGTGACAGCCAACAACTCGGGTGTGGGTGCCGAAGGGCGGGTTGGCATGGCGCTGGCGGAGGCACTGCCGTTGCTCTCTGTGGGGGGCGCAGAGGGGGTGCCAGTGCAAGCTGCCAGCACCCAAGGCAGTGCGGCCAGCCAAAGCAGGCGAGAAGGTGGCAGGGACATGCGTAGCATAGGAAAAATCTATATCTTTGTCGAAAGCGTTTGTTATAACGCTTAACTATCGACTCTGCAAACCAGTAGCCTATCTATCGCTGCTTAACGTTTGCGACGGCTGGCTTTGCGGTGTTCGCCCACTTGGAACACATGCCAACGCAAGGCGGCCAAATCCAGTACGCGCAGACCGCCATATTCCACTTGGATGGCCCCTTGGCGCTCTAGCGCCGTGAGCGCTTCGTTGACCCGCTGGCGCGATAACCCAACCAAATAGGCCAGCTCTTGCTGGGTGATGTGCAACATTTGGCCTACGCTGGGGTAAAGCACCGGGTTGAACAGAGCAGCCAAACTGCGTGCCACGCGCAAATCGGGGCTGTTGAGACGGTCAATTTCGCGTGCGGCAATAAATTGGCCCAAACGCTCGTTGAGCTGGTTCATAACAAAACGGTTAAAGCCAATAGAGTGGTCTAACAGCCAGTGGAAGGTATCGATGGGCAGACCCGCTACTACGCTGGCGCGCAGGGCTTGTACGTTGTAGCGGTAGGGTTCACGCTTCATGGCGGTGCCTTCGCCAAACCAACCACCGGGGGGCAGACCCGCAAAAGTCATACTGCCGCCATCGGGGTGGTCATTGTTCATTTTGAGCAGACCCTCAATCACGCCAAACCAGTAGGTGACGGGGCGGCCTATGCGGCAGACGTAGTCGCCGGGGCTGGCATCACCCACCAACAGGGCGGCAATGGCACGTTCACGCTCGTGGCTGTGCAAAGGGGCCAGCCAAGGAATGCCCGCAATTTCTTCGGTGCTGGGGGGGCGGCGGCGCTGGTGCAGGGACAATTCTTGGCTCATGGGCTAATCATCGGGTGCTTGGTTTGCGAGTGGGATGCGGGATTTCCACGAGATACATTGTCGGTATAAAGACAGCTTTTGCTTGCACACTGACCGATGATGCAAGACCCGCACATCTATTGCGGGCCATGATGCAGTTATTTTTGCCACCCCCATCCTAAAAACATCCCTCTCCATTGTGGAGTTGATAGCACTATGACATCCCAAGCAACTACCGAGACCGCCTCTGACCAAACTTCTGCCGCTGTGGCACGACGTCGTTTTTTAACTACAGCTTTGGCCTTGCCCGCTGTGGCCGCCATGCCAGCGGCTTGGGCGCAGCAGGAAGGCGCGCTCAAACTGTGCCAAACCACGGCACTGACCGGGCCACTGGGAGATTTAGGCTCGGCCTTGCACCAAGGCGCGATGGCGGCTTTTCACACCATCAATGCGCGCGGTGGTATTCATGGACGACAAATTAAGCTCGAAACCTTGGACGATGCCTATGAAGTGCCCAAGGCGATGCTCAATTTGGAGCAGTTTTTGAACGACCCAGACTGTTTTGCCCTGTTCAACTGTTTTGGCACCCCGATGGTCGAGGAGATGATGCCCCGGCTCAAAGATGGCAATATGCCCTTCTTTACCCCGCTCACTGGCGGGCAGGTCTCGCGCGTGGCTGGGGCGCGTCATGCGTTCAACATTCGCGCCAGCTATGCCGATGAGGCCGAAAAGCTGGTGCAGCATCTGGCCACCATTGGCATCAAGCGCATTGGCATTGTCTATCAAAACAACACGTTTGGCCGCGAGGTGTTTGCTGGTGCTGAGTCGGCCATGCACCGGGCCAAGTTACCAGAGGCCACCACCACCACGGTAGAAAGCAACGCCGCCGATGCCGCCAAAGCCGCTGCCCTGCTGGCTGAAGCTAACCCCGAAGCGGTGCTGTTAGGGCTGGCGGGCAAGCCGGGCTTAGAGTTCATCAAGCATTTTCGTAAATTGCGCCGGGGAGTGAGTTTGTATGCGCTATCGGTTTTGGGCGTGCCTAGCAACATCAAAGCCTTAGGGATAGATGCGATGGGCATGGCTATCTCGCAGGTGGTGCCGTTGCCTACCAATTCGGCGACCCCGGTGGCGCGTGATTTTGTGCGCGCCCTGAAAAGTTTGGATGCCAAGGCTGAACCTTCCCATTTGGGCCTAGAGGGCTATATCAATGCCAGAGCGTTTGCCGAAATCTTGCAGCGTGCAGGCAAAGGCGCCACGCGCAGTGCTTTTATTGATGCCAGTTGGGGGCTGAAAAAATGGGATATGGGCGGCTTTGAAATCCATGCCACTACCCCCGACCGCAGTGCCTCGCGCTTTGTTGAACTGACCGTGGTGGGGCGTGATGGCCGACTCATTCGTTAAAAAATGGCCAAACAAGGGTTTTACCCAACAAGGAATAACCCTGTAATTGTCGCCGTAAAGACAACTTAACGTCAAATTGCCCCCTACCATTCCGGTCAACTTGCAGGCACCCGTGGCCTGGCAACGCTGGCCCCTACCGGCCATCCCTTGAACCTTTTAGGACCCGGAATGAAGACCACGTTTCCGCAACTGCTACTTCAGCACGCTGCCGAGCGCCCCGATGCCCCGGCACTGCGCGAAAAAGAATATGGTATTTGGCAAACCCATACTTGGGCAGCCTTGGCCCGTTTGGTAGAGCAGGTGGCCGCTGGCCTGCACCAAGCAGGTTTGGCCCGTGGCGAGCACATGGTGGTGATTGGTGCCAATCGCCCCCATTTGTACGCCACCATGTTGGCCGCCCAATCGCTGGGGGCTATCCCAGTGCCGCTGTACCAAGATGCTGTGGCTGCCGAGTGCGTCTATCCACTCAACAACGCCGAAGTGCGTTTTGCGGTGGTGGAAGACCAAGAGCAGGTGGACAAGCTGCTCGAAATCCGCGACCGCTGCCCGGCCATCTCCCATATTTACTACGATGACCCGCGTGGCCTGCGTAAATACAGCGAGCCTGGTTTGGCCTCGTTTGATGCCCTGATTGAAGCAGGCACTGCCTTTGCCAGCCAAAATCCGCAGTGGTTCCGCAACGAAGTGAGTAAGAACCAGCCGCAAGATGTAGCGGCCATGTTCTTTACCTCGGGCACCACCGGCAATCCCAAGGGCGTGGTGCATACCCACGCCACCTTGCTAGACCGCGCTACTGCAGGTGCGGAGTTTGACAAGCTCACCAGCGCTGAAGAAGTGTTGGCCTATCTGCCACTGGCTTGGATTGGTCAGAACATCTTTAGCTACGCGCAGTGGTTGGCTTGCGGCTATGTGGTCAACTGTCCAGAATCGGCTGGCACGGTCAACATCGACCTGAAAGAGATTGGCCCTACCTACTACTTTGCGCCGCCGCGCGTGTTTGAAGGGCTGCTCACCAGCGTCACCATCCGCATGGAAGACGCGGGCAGCCTCAAGCGCAAAATGTTTGAGTCTTGCATGGCACTGGCGCGCCGCGTCGGCCCCGCGCTGATGAATGGTGAAAGCGTCAGCGCCATCGACAAGCTCAAATACATGGTGGGCGATTGGCTAGTCTATGGCCCCTTGCGTAACAACTTGGGTTTCTCGCGCGTGCGTGTAGCCTACACCGCCGGTGAGGCCATTGGCCCTGATTTGTTTAGCTTTTACCGCTCCATCGGTATCAACCTCAAGCAGTTGTACGGCTCCACCGAAACAGCGGTGTTTGTCTGTCTGCACCCCGACGACCAAGCCCGTGCCGATACCGTGGGCGTGCCCATTCGGGGCGTGCAAATCAAGGTGGCTGATAACGGCGAGATTTTGGTCAAGTCGGCTGGGTTGCTTAAAGAGTATTACAAAAACCCCGCCGCCACGGCAGAAGTGCTCACCCCCGATGGTTGGTACCACACCAGCGATGCGGGCTTCTTGGATGCCCACGGCCACCTGAAAATCATTGACCGCGTTAAAGACGTGGGCCGCCTCAAGGGCGGTGCCCACGATGGGGCCATGTTTGCACCCAAATACGTGGAGAACAAACTCAAGTTCTTCCCGCACATCAAAGAAGTGGTGGCCTTGGGCGATGGCCGCGACCGCGTGTGCGTGATGATTAACATCGACTTTGACGCTATGGGCAACTGGGCCGAGCGGCGCAACCTGCCCTATGCCGGTTACACCGATTTGGCACAAAAGCCCGAAGTCTATGAATTTATCCGCGAGTGCGTAGAAAAAACCAACGCCGATTTGGCCAGTGATGCCCTGTTGGCGGGCAGCCAGATTAGCCGCTTCTTGATTTTGCACAAAGAGCTAGACGCTGACGATGGCGAACTCACCCGTACCAACAAGGTGCGCCGTGGCTTTATTGCCGACAAATACAGCGTACTGGTCGATGCCTTGTATGCGGGGCGCACGGAGCAATTTATTGAGACCGTGGTCAAGTTTGAGGATGGCCGCACTGGCAGTGTCAGTGCCACGCTCAAGCTCTCGGATGCCAAAACATTCACCCCGGTGAAAGCCGCTGCCTGAGGAAACCCATGAGCGATAAGAAGATTGGTGATGTCATCCTCGACATCCAAAACATCAGCCTGCGCTTTGGCGGTGTCAAGGCCCTGACCGATATTTCGTTCAATGTGCGTGAGCATGAAATCCGCTCCATCATCGGCCCCAACGGGGCTGGTAAAAGCTCGATGCTCAACTGTATCAATGGGGTCTATACCCCCACCGAAGGTTCTATCACCTTCCGTGGGCAAAAGTTTGACCACATGAACAGTCGCCAAGTGGCCGAGATGGGCATTGGCCGCACCTTTCAGAACTTGGCGCTGTTCAAGGGCATGAGCGTGATTGACAACATCATGACCGGGCGCAACCTGAAAATCAAAAGCAACCTGTTCATGCAGGCGCTACGCATTGGCCCGGCCCAGCGCGAAGAAGAAAAACACCGCGAGTTTGTCGAACACATCATTGACTTCCTCGAAATTCAAGCCTTCCGCAAAACACCCGTCGGTCAATTGCCCTATGGCCTGCAAAAGCGCGTGGACTTGGGCCGTGCCTTGGCGATGGAGCCGCAAGTGCTGCTGCTCGATGAGCCTATGGCCGGTATGAACGTCGAAGAAAAGCAGGACATGTGCCGCTTTATCTTGGACGTGAACGATGAATTTGGCTCCACCATCGTGCTGATTGAACACGATATGGGCGTGGTGATGGACATTTCCGACCGCGTGGTGGTGCTGGACTACGGCAAAAAAATTGGTGACGGTGAACCCCAAGAAGTGCGCGAAAACGAAGACGTGATTCGCGCCTATCTGGGCACCAGCCATTAACCACAGGGAGAATAAAAAAATGGCATTTTTTCTTGAAACCCTGATTGGCGGCCTGATGGCCGGCATGTTGTATGCCTTGGTGGCCTTGGGTTTTGTACTCATCTACAAAGCCTCGGGTGTGTTTAACTTTGCCCAAGGGGCGATGGTGCTGTTTGCCGCTTTGGCGATGGCACGTTTTTCCGAGTGGATTCCCAAATGGTTGGGCACCGACAGTTTGCTGATAGCCAATGTGCTGGCTTTTATCATTGCCGGGGCCTGTATGTTTGTCGTGGCTTGGGTGATTGAGCGCCTGGTGTTGCGCCATTTGGTCAACCAAGAAGGTGCCACGCTCCTGATGGCTACTTTGGGCATTACCTACTTTTTGGAAGGCGTGGGCCAAACCATTTTTGGTAGCGATATTTACAAAATCGACATCGGTATGCCCAAAGAGCCGATATTTTTGTTTGAATCGATGTTTCCCGGTGGCGTGCTGATTAACAAAGAAGACGTGATTGCCGCAGCTATTGCCGGTGGTTTGGTGATTTTGCTCAGTATCTTCTTCCAAAAGACCACCACGGGTCGCGCCCTGCGCGCTGTGGCCGATGACCACCAAGCTGCACAGTCGATTGGTATTCCGCTCAACCGCATCTGGGTGATTGTCTGGTGTGTGGCCGGTGTCGTGGCGCTGGTGGCCGGCATGATTTGGGGTAGCAAACTGGGCGTGCAGTTCTCGCTCACTACCGTGGCCCTGCGTGCCTTGCCGGTGGTGATTTTGGGTGGCCTGACCTCGGTGCCCGGTGCCATTATTGGTGGCCTGATTATTGGCGTGGGCGAAAAACTCTCTGAAGTGTACCTAGGCCCGTTTGTGGGCGGCGGTATCGAAATCTGGTTTGCCTATGTGCTGGCGCTGGTGTTTTTGCTGTTCCGTCCGCAAGGTCTGTTCGGCGAGAAAATTATCGACCGCGTGTAAACAACAAGAACAAAGAAAAGGAGACTTTCCATGTTTTACCGCGAGAATGGTCAGTTTAAAACCTCTTACCGGGCTGACCAACAGATTTTCCCTATTGCCCAAGACCGTATCGCCTTGGGGGTGATGCTGGCCATCGCCTTCTTGGTGGTGCCCATGTTGGCTACCGATTATTTTTACCGCGCTATTTTGATTCCGCTGGTCATTATGTCGATGGCCGCCTTGGGTGTGAATATTTTGGTGGGTTATTGCGGCCAGATTTCGCTCGGCTCTGGTGCTTTTATGGCCGTGGGTGCCTATGGTGCCTTCAACTTCTTCGTGCGTTTTCCGGATATGCCATTGATTCCGGCGCTGATTTTGGGCGGCTTGTGCGCTACCTTCTTTGGCATTTTGTTCGGTTTGCCTAGCTTGCGCGTCAAAGGCTTGTATCTGGCAGTGGCTACGCTGGCGGCGCAGTTCTTTAGCGACTGGATGTTCCTGCGGATTCGTTGGTTTACCAACAACTCCGATTCTGGCTCGGTGTCGGTCAACGGCCTGCAAGTGCTGGGGATGCCGATTGAAAGCGCCACCTCCAAATACATCTTCTGCTTGGCTTTGCTGGTAGTAGTAGCCCTATTGGCTAAAAACTTGGTACGTGGTGCAATTGGCCGTGAGTGGATGGCGATTCGTGACATGGACGTGGCCGCCAGCGTGATTGGTATCCGCCCGATGTACGCCAAGCTGTCTGCCTTTGCCGTAAGTTCGTTCATCATCGGTATGGCCGGGGCGCTGTGGGCTTTTGTTCACCTGAGCTCTTGGGAGCCTGCGGCTTTCTCGGTCGATATGTCCTTCAAGCTGCTGTTCATGGTGATTATTGGTGGCTTAGGCTCCATCATGGGTAGCTTCTTTGGTGCCGCCTTCATCGTGTTGCTGCCGATTGTGCTGAACCAGTTTTTGCCTGCGCTGCTGGGGCTGTTTGGTATCGAAATCTCTACCGCTGGTGTGTCCCATACCGAGTTGATAATTTTTGGTGGCCTGATTGTCTGGTTCCTGATTGTGGAGCCACATGGTTTGGCCAAGCTGTGGTCTATTGCCAAGCAAAAGTTGCGTTTGTGGCCCTTCCCACATTGATTTTCCCCTGTGCATTGCACTTTTCACCTTTCATAACAAGGAGACATCCATGAAGCTTTCGAAAATCGTGATTGCCGTGGCCGTATTGGCCGCCGGTGCCACTTCGGTCACCAGTGCAATAGCGCAGGCCAAAGAGCAGTTCTTCCCCTTGCTGTCGTACCGCACTGGCCCCTATGCCCCCAACGGCACTCCTTGGGCCAATGGCAAGCAGGATTACCTGAAAATGATTAACGCCCGCGATGGTGGTATCAACGGGGTCAAAATCACTTTTGAAGAGTGCGAAACTGGTTACGCCACCGACCGGGGTGTAGAGTGCTACGAGCGCCTCAAGAGCCGCCCCGGTGTCACCTTGTTTGATCCCCAATCGACCGGCATCACCTTTGCCCTGACCGAAAAAGCCCCGGTAGATAAAATTCCGCTGATGACGCTGGGCTATGGTCTGTCGGTGTCGCAAGACGGCATGGCCTTTAAGTGGAATTTTCCGTACATGGGCAGCTACTGGACAGGCGCTGACATCCTGATTCAGCATATTGGCAAAAACGCTGGCGGCATGGACAAGCTCAAGGGCAAGAAAATTGCGCTGGTCTATCACGACAGCCCATTTGGCAAAGAGCCCATCCCACTGCTGCAAGAGCGCGCCAAAATGCACGGCTTCGAGCTGCAAATGTTGCCCGTTACGGCCCCTGGTGTAGAGCAAAAAGCCACTTGGTTGCAAGTGCGCCAAAGCCGCCCCGATTACGTCATGCTGTGGGGCTGGGGTGTCATGAACTCCACTGCCCTGAAAGAAGCCCAAGCTACCGGCTTCCCGCGTGATAAGTTGTATGGCGTGTGGTGGGCTGGTGCCGAACCCGATGTGCGCGACGTGGGTGAAGGTGCTAAGGGCTACCAAGCCTTGGCTTTGAACGGCTATGGCACCGACTCCAAAGTGATTCAAGACATCCACAAGTATGTCTATGACAAGGGTCAGGGCACTGGTTCTAAGGATGATACCGGCTCAGTGTTGTATGCCCGTGGCGTGATTATTCAGATGCTGGGCGTAGAAGCCGTACGTCGCGCACAAGAGCGTTTTGGCAAGGGCAAGGTCATGACTGGCGAGCAAGTGCGCTGGGGCATGGAAAACTTGGCCCTCGATCAGAAAAAGCTTGATGCACTGGGCTTTAATGGTCTGATGCGCCCCATCTCTACCAGCTGCGCCAACCATATGGGTTCTACATGGGCGCGGGTGCAGACTTGGGATGGCAAGAAGTGGGGCATCACCTCTGACTGGTACCAAGCTGATGAGCAAATCATCAAGCCCTTGGTCAAGACTGGCTCGGACAAGTACCTCAGTGACAAGAAGCTGACCCGCCGCGACGCTGCCGATTGCCAATCTTAATGGCTTAGAGCCAGCCCCTTCCCGCGCAGCTGGGGCTGTGCGGGGTTTTACTGGCGGCTGTATCCGACAGCCGCCAACCGGCAGGGCTGGCCTGCACACAGTCCTGCCGATTGGCACAGAGAGAGAAACCTTATGGAAAACCGCAACATTGTTTTGAACGTCAACGGTATCGAGGTCATTTACAACCACGTGATTTTGGTGCTGAAAGGGGTCTCGCTGCAAGTACACGAGGGTGGCATTGTGGCCATTTTGGGTGGCAACGGTGCGGGTAAAACCACCACTTTACGCGCCATTTCTAACCTGTTGGCGGGCGAGCGCGGTGCCGTCACCAAGGGCAGCATTGAACTGCGGGGCGAACGCATCGAAAACCTCTCACCGGCTGATTTGGTCAAGCGCGGCGTGGTGCAAGTGATGGAAGGGCGCCATTGCTTTGCCCACTTAACCATTGAAGAAAACCTGCTCACGGGTGCCTATACCCGCGACAGCAAGGCCGAGATTGCCGCTAATTTAGAGAAAGTTTACAACTACTTTCCGCGCTTGAAAACGCGCCGCACCAGCCAAGCCGCCTACACCTCGGGCGGCGAACAGCAAATGTGCGCCATTGGCCGCGCCATCATGACTAACCCCAATATGGTGTTGCTCGATGAGCCATCGATGGGCTTGGCACCGCAAATTGTGGAAGAAGTGTTCAACATCGTCAAAGACCTCAACACCAAAGAGAAAGTCACTTTCTTGCTGGCCGAGCAAAACACCAATATGGCCCTGCGGTATGCCGACTATGGCTACATCATGGAAAGTGGCCGCGTGGTGATGGATGGCGCTGCCGCAGATTTGGCCAGCAATGAGGATGTCAAAGAGTTCTACTTGGGCGTGGGTGGTGGTGAGCGCAAGAGCTTCAAGGACGTGAAAAGCTACAAGCGCCGCAAGCGCTGGTTGGCCTAAAAGCCGGAAGGCGGTTTGTCTTTTTCCTACGCACTCTTCCCCACTTCGCCCCACACCACCATGACCTCTTTTTACGATTCGCTGGAAACCCGCGCCCCCGCCGAGCGTGAAGCCGCTTTGTTGGCCACACTGCCATTGCAGGTGGCCCATGCGCGCAATGCGTCTGCTGCCTTTGCAGCCATCTTGGCCGATGTGGACCCCGCCAGCATTACCAGCCGCGAGGCGTTGGCCCGCTTGCCCGTCACGCGCAAATACGAATTGCTAGAGCGCCAACAGGCGCAGCGCGCCGACAATGTGTTTGGTGGCTTCAGTGCCGTGGGCTTTGGTGCGGCCATGCCGCGTGTGTTTTGCAGCCCCGGCCCTATTTATGAGCCAGAGGGCAAGCGTGCAGATTATTGGCGCATGGCCCGTGCTTTGTATGCTGCCGGTTTCAGGGCTGGAGAGTTGGCACACAACAGTTTCAGCTACCATTTTGTGCCCGCTGGCTCCATGATGGAAAGCGGTGCCCACGCCTTGGGCTGCACCGTGTTTCCGGGTGGCACCGGCCAAACCGAGCAGCAAGTGCAAGCCATGGCCGAATTGCGCCCGGCAGGCTACATTGGCACACCCAGTTTTCTAAAATTAATTTTGGAAAAAGCAGTAGAACTGAAACAGCCCATTTTGGGCATGAACAAGGCGCTGTTGTCGGGCGAGGCCTTTCCGCCCAGCTTGCGCGATTGGCTGGCCGAGCGTGGCGTGCAGGGCTACCAGTGCTACGCCACGGCAGATTTGGGCCTGATTGCCTACGAAACCACGGCCCGCGAAGGTTTGGTATTGGATGAAGGTGTGATTGTCGAAATTGTGCGCCCCGGCACTGGAGACCCGGTACCCGAGGGCGAAGTGGGCGAGTTGGTGGTTACTACCCTCAACCCCGACTACCCGCTCATTCGCTTTGGCACGGGTGATTTGTCGGCGATTTTGCCCGGACAATGCCCCACTGGGCGCACTAACACGCGCATCAAAGGCTGGATGGGCCGCGCTGACCAAACCACCAAGGTGCGCGGCATGTTTGTGCATCCGGGCCAAGTGGCCGCCATTGCCGCACGCTTTCCGCAAGTGCTGCGCGCGCGCTTGGTGGTCAGTGGTGAAATGGCCAATGACCAGATGGTGTTGCAAGCCGAAACCGCAGAGTTTGCCAGCGGCTTGGCCGAGCGCCTGCAAGACACCATCCGCGAAGTGACCAAACTGCGCGGCGAGGTAGAGTTGGTAGCCCCTGGCTCTTTGCCCAACGATGGCAAGGTGATTGAAGACGCGCGCAGTTACCGCTGATTTTCTACCATTGCACACCAAGCCGCCTGCACTTTGCAGGCGGCTTTTTTTTGCCCCTCAACGCAAGCCTGCTGCTTCAAGTTGGTGCAGGGTTTTCCCTAGTGTGGTGCAGCGTCAGATGGAATAGGTCGAAGCTATTAAAAATACTTTATCATTTTTAGTTATATAGTATTCCGAAAATGGCATAAACGAAATGCCAAAAGGGGGGGCGAAGCGATGGCACGAAAGCTGCTGTCTCTCGCTGGAGGTAAGCACATATAAAAGGAGCGTCGCATGAAACACCTGCATATTGCCCAGCAGCTGGCTATTGGCTTTGGCCTCTTGCTGTTGTCACTGATAGGGGTGAGCGTTTTTTCGGTCTATCAGCAAGACAAGTTGGGCGCCCTGATGGTGGCCGAGTTCAAGCATCCGTTTGCTGTCACCAACGCCATCACACGGGTGGATGCCAATGTTGCCCGCATGGCCCGTGCGATGCGCGACATCACGATGGCCGAAACCGAGGCTGACATGCAAAAGTTCACTGCCGATGTGCAAGCGCTAGAGCAAAAGGTGTTCGAAGACATGGCCTTGGTCAAAGAACGCTTTTTGAGCGATAAAGGCCATTCGGATGCCTTAGTAGCCAAAATACGCTCGTGGCAGCCTATCCGCGAGCAGGTGTTGCAGTTGAAAAAAGCCGGCCAAAGCACCGAGGCTGCCCAAGTGGTGCGTACCCAAGGCGTGAGCAAGGTGGCAGAAATCAATGCCGCCATCAACGAAATTCACAAAATTGCCTGGAGCAAGGCCGAAAGTTTTCAGGCCAATGCCTTAGAGGTACAGCAAAACGGGCGCAATATCTCTATTGGGGTCAGTGTAGTGTTTGTGCTGCTGGGTGGATTGACCGGAGTGTTTATTACCCGCTCACTGACGGGCCCGATTCAGCAGGCGGTAGAGGTGGCGCGCACCGTGGCTGCGGGTGATTTAAGCCAGCGTTTTGCCGTAGAGGGTAAAAACGAGACCGCACAGCTATTGCAAATGCTGCAAGAGATGCAAACTAGCTTAGGCCGGGTAGTGCTGGCGGTGCGTAGCGGCTCCGAGAGCGTGGCCTCGGCCAGCGGGCAAATTGCCTCGGGCAACCACGATTTAAGCCGTCGCACCGAAGAGCAAGCAGCCATGCTGCAACAAACGGCAGCGTCGATGGAGCAGTTAAGTTCTCAGGTGCAGCAAAACGCCGATAGCGCCAAGCAGGCCAACCAATTGGCCCAAGGGGCCAGCAGCGTGGCCATGCGCGGTGGCGAGGTGGTCGAGCAGGTCGTGGGCACCATGAAGGGCATCAACGATGCCAGCAAGAAAATTGCCGACATCATCCAAGTGATTGATGGCATTGCCTTCCAAACCAATATCTTGGCCCTCAATGCCGCAGTGGAGGCGGCGCGGGCAGGTGAGCAAGGCCGTGGTTTTGCGGTGGTGGCCTCCGAGGTACGCTCCTTGGCTGGACGCAGTGCCAATGCTGCCAAAGAAATCAAAGCACTTATCCAAACCAGTGTCGATCGGGTAGAGCAAGGTGCTGCTTTGGTCGATCAGGCGGGGGCCACCATGAACGAAGTGGTCAGTGCTATTCGTCGCGTTACCGATATGGTGGGTGAAATCACCGCCGCCAGCCATGAGCAAAGCGATGCCGTGCAGCAGGTCGGCACCGCCGTGACGCGCATGGACCAGGTAACGCAGCAGAACGCCGCCTTGGTAGAAGAAATGGCTGCTGCCGCTGGCGGCTTAGAAAAGCAGGCGCAAGATTTAGTGCAAACCGTGGTGGTGTTCAAGCTAGAGGAGCAACAGTGGGCCACGGCGGCAAGGCCCCGTGCTGCTGCCGTCCCGCGCCTCAGCAGCTAGTAGGCGCTACACGCCCCGCGCCCGTTCCGCTTTGAAGCGGGCGCGGAAAGCGGCAAACTGGCCGACATCTAGCGCCTCGCGCACTTCGCGCATCAGGTTCAGGTAGTAATGCAGATTGTGTACCGTGGTCAGCATCGGGCCAAGCATCTCGCCGCAGCGGTCTAGGTGGTGCAAGTAAGCGCGGCTAAAGCCCTCCCTGCCGCCTTGCTCCCAACTCACGCCGCTGCTACCGGCACAGGCATAGCAGGTGCAACTGGTGTCGAGTGGCTGGTGGTCGGTTTTGTGGCGTGCATTGCGTATTTTCAAATCACCATAGCGGGTAAACAGCGTGCCGTTGCGCGCATTGCGCGTCGGCATCACGCAGTCAAACATATCCACACCACAGGCCACGCCTTCCACCAAGTCTTCGGGGGTGCCCACGCCCATCAGGTAGCGTGGTTTGTGGGCGGGCAATCGGTGCGGCGTGTGCGCCATGATGCCGAGCATTTCTTCTTTCGGCTCGCCCACGCTCACGCCGCCCACGGCATAGCCCGGAAAGTCCATCTCCACCAGTTGCTGCAAAGATTCTTCGCGCAGGTTGAGGTACATACCGCCTTGCACAATACCAAACAGCGCATTGGGGTTTTGCAGCCGTTCCATCTCATTTTTGGAGCGCACTGCCCAACGCAGGCTCATTTCCATCGAGGTACGCGCTTCGCGCTCGGTGGTCAGGTGGCCCTTGGTCTCATAGGGCGTGCATTCATCCAGTTGCATCACGATGTCCGAGTTGAGCACCGTTTGGATTTGCATACTCACTTCGGGCGACATAAACAGCTTGTCGCCATTGACTGGGCTGGCAAAGGTCACGCCTTCTTCGGTGATTTTTCGCATCGCGCCCAAGCTCCAAACCTGAAAGCCGCCCGAGTCGGTCAGGATGGGTTTGTCCCACCTCTCAAAGGCGTGTAGGCCGCCAAAGCTCTGCATGATGTCCAGACCGGGGCGCATCCACAAATGAAAGGTGTTGCCCAAGATGATTTGTGCGCCCATATCGTGCAAGCTGCGCGGCATCACCCCCTTCACAGTGCCATAGGTGCCCACAGGCATAAAAATGGGGGTTTGCACCACGCCGTGGTTGAGTGTGAGCTGGCCGCGCCGGGCGTGGCTGGCGGGGTCGGTGTTCAAGAGTTGAAATTGCAGCATAGTGGCATTTTCCGCGATGCTGCGCCGCTACACTGGCTGGTATTGCTTGTGCTAAAGATTAGAAGGAATTTTCATGCTCAAAATCTTGATTGCCATTGATGGCTCCGAATGTTCGCTCGATGCGGTGCGCCACGCGCTCAAGTTGGTCGAAAAAGGTTTGCGGGCCGAGTTTGTGCTGGCCAATGTGCAAGAGCCAGCTTCTTTGTACGAGCTGGTGACTTCGCGTGACCCCGATTTAATCGCCGCCGCCAGTGTGGAAGCCGCGCAAGATTTAATGGCCCCAGCGCTGGCACTGTTGCAACAAGTGGGGTTGGAGTGCAGCACCGAGGTCGGTATGGGAGACCCCGCCCATACGCTGGTGGACATCATTGAAGACACCGGTTGCGATTTGGTGTTGATTGCCGCACGCGGCCAAGGGGCGATTGCCAGCGCCTTGTTGGGTTCAGTATCGCAAGAGCTGGCGCACTCTAGCCCGGTACCCGTCACCATCGTGCACCCTATCGACAACGAGATTGCCGAGGACGATGAGTAATCCTAATCCTCTCAGGCAGCGCGGCGATGAAAATAGCCGCCGCCTTGGCGCTGCAACTTGCCATGCGGCAGGGTGGCCAAGCGTTTAAATAGGCGCTGCACATAGCCCCGAATCCATAGGCATTTGTTCAGTTCTTCTATGGGTAGCGGGCCAGAGATGACTACGATGTCGTTGGCTTGGGCGACATGACCAGCAGCGCGCAAACGTCTGCGCGTCATGGTGGCCCAAGAGTGGATGCGCGTGGGGTTGCCATGCTGCTGCACCTCGCCGGTGTGCATATCAAAAGCAATGGCTACCGTGTCGGTTTTGAGTTTAAAGCGGCGCTCACCCGTGATGGCGCTGGGGGTGTCGCGCATGTCGTATAGGTAATAGCTGCCAGCCTTGAGCTGGTATTGCAAGTCCATGATGCCTCTCCGTGGCGCAATTGTCGTGCAAGTGGGCGGCTTTCAGGGTTTGAATAAACCCGGCAAAACGGTATTGATAAAAAAGCAGCTGGTTTTTTAAAGTCTGCCCGCAGTAGCTGCTCTGGCAGCAAACTCGGCACGCAGCGCCCTGAGCTTTGCGCGGTAGTCTTCTTGCACTGGGGCTTGGTCGAGTTTCATTTCGGCAATAAAACGGCTGGGTTGTGCCTTGACCATCTCGCGCCCTTTTTTGCGTTTTTTCGTCCAGCCTACCGCCAAGGTGCGTTGGGCGCGGGTAATGCCTACATACATCAGGCGACGCTCTTCTTGTAGGCGTTGCGTGATGTCTTCGGCCACCTCGGTGTCGCGGCCATTGTCATCGTCAAGTTTGAAGGGCAACATGCCCTCAGTGACACCCGCCAAAATCACATGCGGCCACTCTAGCCCCTTGGAGGCGTGCAGGGTAGAGAGCGTGACCATGTCTTGGTCTTTTTCGCGCTCTGAGATGGTGGACAGCAGGGCGATGGTTTGCGCCACTTCCAGCAGGCTTTTACTTTGCGTGGTAATGGCATCGCCTGCGGCCTCGTCGATTTCGCCGCCTGCACGCTGCGCCATCCAATCGCAAAAATCCAGCACGTTGGTCCAGCGGGCTGCGGCAACTTTTTCGCTTTCTTCACCCTCGTAGAGGTGCTTTTCGTAGCCTATCTCTTGCAACCACTCTTGCAAAAAAGCACGTGCCGCTTCGGCACCGTAGGTGTGGCGTGCGCGGTATTCCAAATCATTGATATAACGGCCAAACTCGTGCAAGTCTTCTAAGGCGCGTTTCGGGATGGCCGCAGGCAACATGCCATTGAACAGTGCCTCAAACATGCTTTGCCGGTGCTGGGTGGCAAAATTGCCCAATTGGCCCAAGGTGGTGTGGCCAATGCCGCGCTTGGGGCTGCTGATGGCGCGCAAAAAGGCGGGGTCGTCGTCGGAGTTAATCCACAGCCTAAACCAAGCGCACAGGTCTTTGATTTCGGCGCGGTCAAAAAAGCTGGTGCCGCCCGATACTTTGTAGGGAATGTTGGCCTTGCGTAGTGCCTTTTCAAATGGTTTCGCTTGGTGATTAGCGCGGTACAAAATGGCAAAGCTGCGCCACTCGGGCGGCGGGTTGCTGCTGGCGCGCAGGCTTTGGATGCGCGCCACGGCGCGCTCGGCTTCGTGCTCTTCGTTGTCGGCGTCGACCACGCGCACCGGCTCGCCTTCGCCCAACTCTGAAAACAGGGTTTTGGGGAATAGCTTGGGGTTGGGTTGGATGACGTTGTTGGCAGCGCGCAAGATGGCGCTGGTAGAGCGGTAGTTTTGCTCCAGCTTCACCACCTTCAGTGCTGGAAAATCTTGCGGCAGTTTTTTCAGGTTGTCTAGCGTGGCCCCACGCCAGCCGTAGATGCTTTGGTCATCATCGCCCACGGCGGTAAAGTGGCCGCGTTCGCCCACCAGCAGCTTGAGCAATTCGTATTGGGTGGCGTTGGTGTCTTGGTATTCGTCCACCAGCACATGGCCCAATAGGGCTTGCCATTTGGCGCGTACTTCAGGAAAGTCGCGCAGCAGCTTGAGCGGCAGGCTAATCAGGTCGTCAAAATCGACGCTTTGGTAGGCGCTTAGGCGTTCTTCGTAGCGCGCCATCAGAATGGCGGTGCTGCGTTCTTGTTCATCTTGCGCTTGGGCCAAGGCTTGCGCGGCGTTTAAGCCCTGGTTTTTCCAGCGGCTAATCGCCCATTGCCATTGCCGGGCGGTGGCGGCATCGGTGGTGCCACCAGCGGCATCTTTGAGGATGCTGGTCACATCGTCGGTATCCAAAATGCTGAACTGGGGCTTGAGGCCCAGCATGCTGCCATCTTCGCGCACCATACGCACCCCCAGCGCATGGAAGGTGCAAATCAGCACCTCTTTGGCCCGGCGACCAATCAAGCCTTGGGCGCGCTCGCGCATCTCGGCGGCGGCTTTGTTGGTAAAAGTGATGGCAGCAATGCGGCGCGGTGCCAGCCCCTGCTCAATCAAATGGGCAATTTTGTGCGTAATGACACGGGTTTTGCCCGAGCCAGCACCAGCCAGTACCAAACAGGGGCCGTGGGTGTAGTGGACAGCCTGAAGCTGGGCAAGGTTGAGACCGGCAGACATAGAGCGGGGCAGAAAGAAGGCAGGCAAAAGCGCGCGCAATGATACCCAGCAAAAAATTGTCTGCTTTTTGCCACGCTGCAAAAAAATCCTGTTACGCACATTGGCAATCAGTAACATAGTTGCTGATTGCTTTTTATGGGTATTTATTGCCTGTAGGGTAGTCTTTTTCTATCAACTTACCATTAACTTACGCCTTCTTTTGAAAGGCCATTCCATGAAAAAGACCATTGCACTGACCGCATCTGCCCTGTGGCTGGTTTTCAGCAGCAGCGCCTTTGCTGCCACCGACTACAACCGCCCACCTGCTGATGATGTGCAGTATCGCCAGTGCCTGCGCTATGCGGCCAAACTGTACGAAGGTGGCGATGAGGCCAGCCCCGTGCGCGGCCAAACCAAGGCCCAAGCCTGGTGTACCTGTATGTGGAACGAAACCCCCGATGATTTTGGTGGTAATTTGGTGAAATTCTCTGAATCTTCCAAAGGTAAAGCCACCAACCGGCTTTGCGAAAAGCACGCCGACTGGCAAGAGTGATGCTTTGAAGGTGTTAGCGTTCCAAGTGGCTGGTGGCTGATACCAAAGTAGTCAAAGGCAGCTGGTGCAGTTCTTGTAGTAATTGCACCAGAGCCTGCGCGGCGGCCTGCACCACAGCGGCACCCTTGTCTGCGTTGGCAGCAGCGGCGTTGCCCACAGCACCTGCTGGGTGGTAGTCTTGTATAGCCCAACCCAGTTTGGCGCTTTTGCCATTGCCCAGCAGCGCATAGTGCTGCGAGCGCTCATAAGAGCTAGACGGAAAATTTTGCGCCCGTTGCATCTGCACCGTTTGCGGTGCCAAGTGCAGCATCATGGAGGTTTCAATGTCCCCGGCATGGATGCCAAAACGGTGTTCATGGGCGCTGAATTGCCCGGCTACTTCTTCGGGTAAGGGCAGGCTAAACCAGCTGGCGCTATAGACCAGCAAATTGCATTCTTGGCGCAACTGCCGCGCCACAATGTCCATCACGCTCACTTGGCCGCCGTGGCCGTTGAGCAGCAGCAATTTACGCACCCCAGCACGGGCCACACATTGGCCAATTTCTGTCCACAGGGCTATCAAGGTGGTGGGCGATAGCGTCAGGGTTCCGGTAAAAGCGGTGTGTTCGATGCTCAAACCAATGTTTTGTGGCGGCAAAAACAGCACCGGCAGCGCGGCGGGCAGTTGTGCCAACGCGGTATCTATCACCCCTTGCAGCAAGGTGGCATCCACCGACAACGGCAAATGTGGCCCATGCTGCTCTATGGCTGCCACCGGTAGCACCGCCACGATGTTATCGGTAGTGCCGCTGGTCTGAAGCTGGGCAAAATCGTGCGTAGAAAGCTCGGCCCAAAAGCGCGAGGGCAAGGGTTTTGCAGGATTAGAGGGGGTAGGGTGGCTCATGGAGGTTATTGTCAGCCCTCCGCTACGATGCGCTTCCCACCGGAAAGCTACTGCCCCCGGAACCAAAGCGCCCCGTGGGTCTCCCACTGACTACCATGCTGCATCCTCTTTTCTTTCGCTTCTTCTCTATTGTGTTGTGGCTGGCCGCCAGTTTCTTTGGTACGCTGGCGCTGGCCCAAACCGGCCTGACCGCAGCCGCCAGCAGCGTCGTCACCACGCCCCATGTGCGCGCTGAACTCATCGCCCAAGCCCCGCAAGGGATTGCGCCGGGCCAGCCGTTGTGGCTGGGTTTGCAAATCACGCACCAGCCCGATTGGCACAGCTATTGGAAAAATCCCGGCGATTCTGGCTTGCCCACCGAACTGCACTGGGAACTGCCCGCTGGCTTAGAAACTGGTGAAATCCTTTGGCCTATTCCGCGCCCCATTCGGGTCGAGACCTTGGTCAACTATGGCTATGAAGGCGAGGTGTTGCTGGCGGTGCCAGTGCAGGTCACGCCGCTGTTTAAGCCGCCCTTGTTGGCTAGTGGCAACATCACGCTGCGCCTGCGCGCCAGTTGGTTGGTGTGCCGTGTGGAATGTATCCCCGAAGAAGGCCAATTTACTTTGACGCTGCCAGTGCAGGGTTCCACCGCCTTGCACAGCGCTGCTTTTGAGCAGCAATTGGCTACCCAGCCAGTCACTTTGACGGGTGAAGCCAGCGCCCAAGTGGATGGCGAACATTTGCAAGTGCGTGTGGCCGGTTTGCCTGCCTCGGTGCATGGGCAAGCCTTGTTATTGTTACCAGAGACTCCCGCTGTATTGCAGCATTTGGCGCAAGCAGACCAGCGTTGGACGCAAACTTGGGATGGCGCAATCTGGACAGCCCGCCTGCCCCTGTCCCCCGACCGGGGAGAAAACATCAGCAGTTTGCCTTTGCTCTTGGTGGCTGAAAGTGCCTATACGCGCGGTGGCGCTTTGGCGGGTGCAGCTTGGCGCACGCTGGCCCCAATACAAGGCCAATGGACACCCGCTGCCCGTGCCGAGCTGTCTCCGGCTTTAGCAGCTGCCTTGGCCGCTAGTTCCGCTACCCCGCCCCCCGCCGTAGCAACCCCGACAACAACAACCTGGCTCTTGGCCTTGCTGGGTGGTTTGGTGGGCGGCATGTTGCTCAATTTGATGCCCTGTGTGTTTCCCATTTTGGCGCTGAAGGTAGTCGGATTTGCCCGCCACGGTCAGGCCCAGCGTACGCAGCGTTTGGCCGGTGCCGCTTATACCGCTGGCGTGGTGTTGTCGTTTCTGGCCTTGGGCGGGCTGCTATTGGCTTTGCGTGCCGCTGGCGAGCAACTAGGCTGGGGTTTTCAATTGCAATCGCCTGCGGTGGTGGCCGCTTTAGCGGCTTTGTTCACCCTGATTGGCCTCAATCTGGCCGGACTGTTTGAGTTTGGCCAGTTTGTGCCCTCTGGCTTGGCCAGTATGCAGGTGCGCCATCCAGTGGCTGATGCCTTTTTATCCGGGGTGTTGGCCGTGGCGGTGGCTTCGCCCTGTACGGCACCCTTCATGGGGGCTTCGCTGGGGCTGGCGGTAGCTTTGCCTACTTGGCAAGCGCTGGCGGTGTTTGCTGCACTGGGCTTGGGCATGGCCTTGCCTTATTTGTTGGCTACTTGGGTGCCAGCAGTGGTGCGTTGCCTGCCACGCCCAGGGGCTTGGATGCAAACCTTCCGCCAAGCGCTGGCCTTTCCGATGTTTGCCACAGTGGTTTGGCTGGTCTGGGTATTGGGCCAGCAAAGTGGCATGGATGGCGCTGGGGCGCTGCTGGCGCTGCTGGTGGCCTTGGCGGCGTTGGTGTGGGCATTTGCCTTGCCGGGGCGTAGCCGTTGGTGGCTGGTAGCCTTGGCCTTGTTGGGCAATGGCTGGTTATTGGCAGTGCTGGGGCATTATGTTACCCAGCCAGCGCCTGCCCACCCCAGTGGAGAGGGCATCTCTGCCGCTGCTAGCCTTGGCGAGCAGCGCTGGCAGCCTTGGTCGGCGCAGCGCGTGGCCGAATTGAGCGCCGCCGGGCAGCCGGTGTTTATTGATTTCACGGCGGCATGGTGCGTCACCTGTCAATACAACAAGCGCACCACTTTGGCCGATGCCGGTTTGCTGGCCGAGTTTGCTGCCCGTAAGGTAGCCTTGTTGCGCGCCGATTGGACACTGCGCGACCCCGCCATCACTGCGGCCCTGACCCAACTGGGCCGCAGTGGGGTGCCCGTCTATGTGCTCTATGCACCGGGCCGTGCGCCTGTAGTATTCACCGAAATACTCAGCGTGCAAGAGGTACGCACCGCCTTGCAGGCGCTCTAACCTGATGGCAGCGCTACCATCCTTGCACCTCTGATGGCTCCTCAAAAATTGCCTACCGTTATGCCCCATCTGCAAAATTTAGACAACTCAGACCAACACTTGCGCTCCATCTTGGCACAATGTCGCACCATTGCCGTGGTGGGCCTATCGCCCAAGCCACACCGCGACAGCTACCACGTCGCCCAGTACCTGCAACAGCAGGGCTACCGCATTGTGCCTATCAATCCGGTAGCAGCCCATGCCCAAGAACCCATTTTGGGCCAGCCCTGCTATGCCAGTCTTAGCCAAGCTGCCCAAGCCTTAGCTGCCCAGCACATTCGCATTGATATGGTGGATGTGTTTCGCAACAGTGCCGATGTGCCACCCATTGCCCAAGAGGCCATTGCCATTGGCGCACAGTGCCTGTGGTTGCAACTTGGCATTCGCCACGATGAGGCCGCCGCCCAAGCCCGCGCCGCTGGTTTGCAGGTAGTGCAAGACCGTTGCACGCTGGTAGAACACCAACGCCTGCACGCCGCAGGCCCATTTTGAGATGCGTGTAGGGTCTTTTTTCCAGCACTGTGCCTTGCGTGCCGCCCTCGCAGGTTTATGGACTGTAGGATTTAGCGCGTCCGTTTGGGCTGCGCCAGAAAGCCCAGCCCTCCCCCCAACAGCAGCAGCCTCGGTAAGCCCAGAATGCCAAGCACTGGTGCGCCGCTTGCCCAATGTCACGTTGGCCCAATGCCAACAAGCGGGGCTTAGCGCCAGTGCCGCACGCTCCGTGCAGGGGCGGCGTATTTTGCTCACCGATGTGGTGCCCACTGAAGCGCCACAACTCCGGGTGCTGGTGATTGGTGGCATTCATGGTGATGAGCCTTCCTCCTCATCGGTGGCCTTGCATTGGTTGCACTGGGCGCGTGATGGCACCTTTGAACTACCCCAGCCAGTGCATTGGCGTTTTATTCCTGCCCTCAACCCTGATGGCCTGTTGATGGCAAAGCCGCGCCGCACCAACGCCAACGGGGTCGATTTGAACCGTAACTTCCCGACACCCGAATGGCTGCGCGATGCCCCGCGCTATTGGGCACAACGCACCGGCAAAGACCCGCGCCGTTGGCCCGGCAAAGAACCCCTGTCCGAGCCAGAAAGCCGCTACCTGCATGAGCAGATGCAGCAATTCAAGCCACACCTCATCGTCAGTTTGCACGCACCCTACGGCGTGTTGGACTTTGACGGCCCCATCACGCCACCCTCACGCTTAGGCCGACTCTATTTAGACCAAGTAGGCATCTACCCCGGCAGTTTGGGCCACTATGCGGGCGTACACAAGGGGATGCCCGTAGTCACCGTAGAGTTGGCTAGCGCCAAAACTACCCCACGCGAGGCCGAAATGCGCCAAATGTGGGTCGATTTGCTGCGCTGGATGAGCGAGCGCCTCATGAGCGCCCCCTTAGGTCGATAACGCCGTCCAGCGATCTAAGGCCACCATCAATGCCTCTTCAATTTCACCTTCGCGGGTGTGTAGCGCGGTAGCACGAGCGGCATCGGTGCTGTAGAGCGTGCCATCGGCCAACTCTGCCTGAATGGCGCTTTGTTCGGCCTCTAAGGCTGCAATTTGCTGCGGCAATTGCTCCAACTCGCGCTGCTCTTTGTAGCTCAATTTACGCTTGCTAGGCTGCTCTCGTGGTGCGCTGGTCGCCTGTTGAGGCGCTTCTGGGGCTTTCGGGGGCGCTGCCGCCGTGGTGTTGGCGGTAGCGGCTGCAATCTCGCGGCTGCGGCGTGACTGCACCAGCCAATCTTGCACGCTGCCCTCGTACTCACGCCACAGACCATCGCCCTCAAAAGCCAAGGTGCTGGTAACTACATTGTCCAAAAACGTCCGGTCATGGCTGACCAAGAACACCGTGCCTTCGTAGCTTTGCAGCAAGTCTTCTAGTAAATCGAGCGTTTCAATGTCCAAATCGTTGGTTGGCTCATCCAACACCAACACATTGGCTGGGCGGGCAAACAACCGCGCCAGCAGCAAGCGGTTGCGTTCACCGCCAGACAGCGAACGCACTGGCGAATGCGCGCGCGCTGGCGAAAACAAAAAATCACCCAAGTAACTCTTTACATGCTTGCGCTGGTTGCCAATCTCAATCCACTCGCTGCCGGGGCTAATGAAGTCCTCCAGCGTGGCATCTAAATCAACGGCATGGCGCATCTGGTCAAAGTAGGCCACCTGCAAGTTAGCCCCTTGCCGTACCCGGCCACTATCAGCGGCCAACTCGCCCAAAATCATCTTCAGCAGCGTGGTTTTGCCCGCACCGTTGGGGCCAATCAGGCCCACCTTGTCGCCACGCAAGATAGTGCCACTGAAATTGCGTACCACGGTTTTGTCGCCAAAGGTCTTGGACACGTTCTCCAGCTCGGCCACAATTTTGCCGCTGGGCGCACCAGAAGCCAAATCCATCTTCACACTGCCCAAGGTCTCACGGCGTGCTGCGCGGCGCGCCCGCAGAGCCTCTAGGCGGCCAATACGACTTTGGCTGCGCGTGCGTCGAGCCTCTACACCCTTACGTATCCAAACCTCTTCTTGGGCCAGCAGCTTATCGGCTTTGGCCGAAATGGTTTCTTCTTGGGCCAGTTGATCTTGCTTGTACAGCTGGTACTGGGCAAAATTTCCGGGATAAGAACGCAGATTGCCCCGGTCTAGCTCCACAATGCGCGTGGCTACATTGTCCAAAAAACTGCGGTCATGGGTAATGGTGACCACGCTGCCCGGAAAGTCCAGCAGCAAACCCTCTAGCCACTCAATCGAGTCCAAATCCAAATGGTTGGTTGGCTCATCGAGCAGCAGCACATCAGGGCGCGTTACCAAGGCTTGTGCCAAAGCCACCCGTTTTTTTGTCCCGCCCGATAAATCACCAATGCGCGCCTGCGGGTCCAGATGCAGCCGTTGCAGGGTTTCTTCGACACGTTGCTCCCAGTTCCAAGCGTCAAAGGCTTCAATCTGGGTTTGCAGTGCATCCAAATCGACCCCCTCTTTGCCCTCTAGGTACTCGTCACGCAATGCAATCACCGTGGCCAAGCCTTCCGAGGTTGCCTGAAACACCGAGGTATCAGCATCCAGCTCCGGTTCTTGTGCCACATAGGCAATCCGAACGCCCTGTTGCACATGTTTGTTGCCGTCATCGGGCTGAGCCAGTCCGCCCAAAATTTTCAATAAAGAAGACTTGCCGGCGCCGTTGCGCCCAATCAAGCCCACCCGTTCCCCCGTCTCCAAAGAGAAGTTGGTGTGATCTAGTAGAGCCACATGCCCGAAGGCCAGCTGCGCGTTAAGTAAGGTAATCAGTGCCATGCGTCCGATTATCCGTGCCCCGTCCCCTAGGGGTGCTGCTACAACCCAGCGGCAGCCTTTCCCAAGGTGCTAAAACGCAAAAAATTCAGCACTGTTGACGCGAAAGTGCCAAAAAACGCTGCTACAATTGCGCCCTTGCTGCCAACCAAGCCTCTCTGTCAAAAGAAAAGCTACT
>CAYMAC010000014.1:0-78195 GCA_964388325.1 uncultured Simplicispira sp.
CTTCGCGCCGATGATAGTGCGGGTTCCCGTGTGAAAGTAGGTCATCGTCAGGCTAATTATTTAAGCATACCCCTCTGGCCTTTATCGGTTAGAGGGGTTTCGCTTTTGTGGCTCCGTTTTTGATGTTGCCACTGCATAGACACAAAAAAGCCCGCATGACTGCGGGCTGGAATAATGGGTTGTATTTCCTAATTTCAGGCCAGCGCCCGCTGGATGATAATTTTTTGCACGTCGCTGGTGCCTTCGTAGATTTGGCAGACGCGCACATCGCGGTAGATGCGTTCTACTGGAAAATCATTTACTACGCCATAGCCGCCCAAGGTTTGGATGGCGGCGCTACATACGCGCTCAGCCATTTCGCTGGCAAACAGTTTGGCCATGGCGGCCTCTTTCAGGCAGGGGCGGCCCGCATCGCGCAAACTGGCGGCGTGCCAAATTAACTGGCGTGCTGCTTCTAATTGCGTGGCGCAATCGGCTAACCGAAAGCCTACGGCTTGGTGGTTGAAAATGGCCGTGCCAAAGCTCTCGCGTTGTTTGGCATATTGCACTGCCAGCTCAAAGGCACTGCGCGCCATGCCCACGCTTTGGGCAGCAATGCCAATGCGGCCGCCTTCTAAAGCAGACAGTGCAATTTTGTAGCCTTCGCCTTCAGCGCCGATTAAATTTTCTGCCGGGATACGGCATTGGTCAAAATTGATTTGTGCGGTGTCACTGCTGTGTTGGCCCAGCTTTTCTTCTAGCCGGGCCACCACATAGCCGGGGGTGTTGGTAGGCACGATAAAGGCGCTCATGCCTTTTTTGCCGGCGGTTTTGTCGGTGACGGCAATGACGATGGCCACTTGACCATTTTGGCCACTGGTAATGAACTGCTTGACACCGTTGATGACGTAACCATCTGTATCACGGGTGGCCGTGGTGCGTAAGGCCGAGGCATCAGAACCGACATGCGGCTCAGTCAGACAAAACGCGCCCAGCATCTCTCCACGGGCCAGCGGTGTCAGCCACTGGCGTTGCTGTTGGGCGTTGCCATAACGCATTAAGATGGCATTGACCGGGCAGTTGGTGACGCTGATGGCGGTGCTGGTGCCACCGTCGCCGGCGGCAATTTCTTCTAACACCAGCGCCAGCGTGACATAGTCTAGGTTGGCACCGCCCAGCTCTTCGGGCACGCAAATGCCGTAGGCTCCCAATGCGGCCAGCCCTTGGTGCGCTTCTTTGGGGAAGTGGTGTTCTTTGTCCCAGCGGGCAGCGTGGGGCCAGAGTTCACGTTGGGCAAAATCGCGCACGGCATCGCGGATCATTTCCTGATCTTGGGTCAGCAGCATGGGGTTCTCCTGGGCCTAGAATTTACAGCAGTTCGATGGCGACGGCGGTGGCTTCTCCGCCACCAATGCACAAGGTAGCCACGCCTTTTTTCAGGCCACGGGCTTGCAGTGCATACATCAAAGTGACCATGATGCGCGCACCACTGGCCCCAATCGGGTGGCCTAAGGCACAGGCACCGCCATTCACGTTGACTTTATCGTGTGGCAGGTTCAAATCGTGCATCAGTGCCATTGGAACCACGGCAAAGGCTTCGTTGATTTCCCACAAATCTACATCTGCGGCTGTCCAACCGGCTTTGGCCAGCGCTTTTTGTGTGGCCCCCAGTGGTGCGGTGGCAAACCATTCTGGCTCTTGGGCATGGGTGGCATGGGCGACGATGCGCGCCAGTGGCTTGGCCCCAAGTTGTTGGGCCGTGGAGGCACGGGCCAAGACCAATGCAGCAGCACCATCGTTGATGCTGGAGCTGGATGCGGCAGTAATGGTGCCGTCTTTTTTGAAGGCAGGCTTGAGCTTAGGGATTTTGTCTAGCTTGATTTTGCCGGGGCCTTCGTCCATCGACACCACTACTTCACCGGCGCGCGTTTGCAGTGTGACGGGGGCAATTTCGGCGGCAAAAGCACCTGAAGCAATGGCTGCTTGGGCGCGTTGCACGCTGGCGGTGGCAAAGGCATCTTGTTGCTCTTTGCTAAAGCTGTATTTGGCGGCGCAGTCTTCGCCAAACGTGCCCATCGAACGGCCCGGTTGGTAGGCATCTTCGAGGCCATCGAGCATCATGTGGTCAAAAATGCGGTCGTGGCCGATGCGATAACCACCCCGGCCTTTTTGCAGCAGGTAGGGGGCATTGGTCATGCTTTCCATACCACCAGCCACCATCACATCGTGCGTGCCTGCCAGTAGCATATCGTGGGCAAACATGGCGGCTTTCATGCCCGAGCCGCACATTTTGGACAGCGTGACGGCTCCGGCTTCTTTGGGCAAACCGCCCTTAAAGGCCGCTTGGCGCGCTGGGGCTTGGCCTTGACCTGCCATGAGGCAGTTGCCAAACAGCACTTCGCCTACGGCAGAGGGGGCGATACCGGCACGGGCTACGGCAGCGGCAATGGCTACACCACCCAAGTCATGGGCGGTGATGCCAGAAAAATCACCTTGAAAGGAACCCATTGGGGTGCGGGCTGCGCCCAAAATGACGATAGGGTCATTCGCGTTGGTGGTCATGGTTTTGTCTCCTGTGGGTAATGAATCAAAAAGAACCTGCACAACCACCCTTCTGTGGAGTGGTTTGCTGTGGCAGGTTGTGGGGGGGGAACAGCCGTTGGTGGTTTTAGCTGCGGTGCATTTCAGCCACTCCGGCTACGGCGGCGCGGTAGAGGTTGTCTAAACCATCGTTGCCGTTAATCGACATGTGCAGATTGTTAATCAGGCCATCTTTGAGGCCATAGCACCAGCCATGCAGGGTGACTTGCTGGCCGCGCGCCCAAGCATCTTGCAGAACCGTGGTTTGGCTGATGTTGATGACTTGTTCAATGGCGTTGAGTTCGCACAGGGCGTCGTGGCGAAACTGGGGCGCAAGGCTGGCCAGCAGCTCGCGGTGGCGGTCGCGCACGTCTTTGACATGGCGAATCCAGTTGTCGGCCAAACCGACGCGGATGTCTTCTAGCGCGGCCAGTACCCCACCACAACCGTAGTGGCCCACCACCATCAAATGTTCTACCTTGAGTTGGTCAACCGCATATTGGATGGTGGACAGGCAGTTGAGGTCGGTGGGTACAACGACGTTGGCCACGTTGCGATGCACAAACACCTCGCCCGGTTCTAGCCCGGTGATTTGGTTGGCCGGTACGCGGCTGTCAGAGCACCCCACCCACATATAGCGCGGTTTTTGTTGCGCCATCAGGTTGGTGAAGAAGCCGGGGCGGTCTCGCTCCATCTGCGCTGCCCAGGCACGGTTGTTGTCAAAGAGTTGGCTAATGGAGGGGTTGTGCATCACGGGACTCCTTCAAGGTTGAGAGTTAACAGGTTTTGGCAAATCCGAGATGGGGCTCATGTTCAATGAAGAAGTTCCTTCAAGGTAGAAACTTAACAAGTTTCAGCAAACAATTCACGGCCAATTAACATGCGGCGGATTTCGCTGGTGCCTGCGCCAATCTCATAGAGTTTGGCATCGCGCCACAGGCGGCCCAAAGGATACTCATTAATGTAGCCATTGCCGCCAAAAATCTGAATGCCATCCCCTGCCATTTTGGTGGCTTGTTCAGCACACCACAAAATCACGCTGGCACAATCTTTACGCACTTGGCGCACATGGTCGGTGCCCAGCATGTCTAAGTTTTTGGCCACGGTATAAGCAAATGAGCGCCCGGCTTGCAGCACGGTGTACATATCGGCCACTTTGCCTTGGATGAGTTGGAACTCGCCAATGCTTTGGCCAAACTGTTTGCGGTCGTGGATGTAGGGCACCACGTTGTCCATCACGGCCTGCATGATGCCCAAGGGGCCGCCGGTAAGCACGGCGCGTTCGTAGTCTAGGCCGCTCATCAGCACTTTGGCACCGCCATTGACGTTGCCCAGAATGTTCTCGGCGGGCACTTCGACGTTATCAAACACCAGTTCGCCGGTGTGGCTGCCACGCATACCCAGTTTGTCGAGTTTTTGCGCGACAGAAAAGCCCTTCATGCCTTTTTCAATCAGAAAAGCCGTGACACCGCGCGCGCCCAGTTCGGGTTCGGTTTTGGCATAGACCACCAAGGTGTCGGCATCGGGGCCGTTGGTAATCCACATTTTGTTGCCGTTGAGCAGGTAGTAGCCACCTTTGTCTTCGGCCTTGAGCTTCATGCTGATAACGTCGGAACCTGCACCGGGTTCACTCATGGCCAAGGCACCCACATGCTCGCCGCTGATGAGTTTGGGCAGGTATTTTTGCCGTTGTGCGGCATTGCCATTGCGGTTGATTTGGTTGACGCACAAATTGGAGTGCGCGCCATAGCTCAAGCCCACCGAGGCGCTGGCACGCGAGATTTCTTCCATGGCTACCATGTGCGCCAGATAGCCCATATCGGCGCCGCCGTATTCTTCGCCCACGGTAATGCCTAGCACGCCCAAGTCGCCCATTTTGCGCCACAAGTCCATCGGGAACTGGTCAGTGTGGTCAATTTCGGTGGCGCGCGGGGCAATCTCGGCTTGGGCAAAGTCGCGCACGGCATCGCGCAGGGCATCGATGTCTTCGCCCAGTTGGAAGTTCAGGCCGGGCAGGTTGATGGGTAGGCTCATGGAGATGTCTCCTGGTGTGTTGTAAAAAAATCGAAAAATCGAAAGAGGGGAACGGTTTAGCCGCGCATATCGGGGCGGCCCGTGACGGCCATCAAGGTGCAGTGCATGGTGGCAGTCAGTTTCTCTTGGCCATCGGCCAAGGCATAAGCCCGGCCTTCGGCTACGGTAATGGTGCGTCCGGGCTTGAGTACCCGGCCTTCCATGCGAAAACGGTTGCCTAGCGCAGGGGCCAGCAGGTTAATTTTGAATTCGATGGTCAGCACTTCGGCCTCGGCGGCCATCAGGGTGAAGGCGGCATAGCCACAGGCTGAATCCAGTGCTGCGGACACCATGCCAGCGTGCAAAAAGCCATGCTGTTGCGTCAGTGCTGCCGCCCAATCGAGGCCAATATCGACGGCACCGGGGGCTACTTGCTCCAGTTGTGCCCCCAAGGTGTGCATGGCTTGCTGACGAGCAAAGCTCTGATGCACCCGTTGCAGGTATTGGGGATTGCGCGGCTCAAAAACGGCTTCTGCCATGCCAGCTCCTGAATGACGTTTACGTAAACGTAAATTATGGCTGATTTTTGTCCATCTTTGCTAGTAGGGCGCGCGCTTCTTTTTCGTGCTCTTTGATTTCATCGAGGTTGGCCTGCAAGTCGGCCATTTGTTCTTCGAGCTGGTGCCGGTGTCCGGCTAGCACCGTGAGAAATTTACGCAGTTGTACCCCGGTGTCACGCGGGCTGTCGTACATGTCGATGATTTCTTTGGCCTCGGACAAGGACAGCCCTAGGCGCTTGGCACGCAAGGTCAGTTTGAGTCGGGTGCGGTCGCGTGCGCTGTAGATGCGGTTGCGCCCACCGGGGCCGGTGCGTTCGGGTTGCAGCAGGCCCATGTCCTCATAGAAGCGCATGGCGCGGGTGGTGAGGTCAAACTCTTTGGCAAGATCGCTGATGGTGTAGGTGATGGGCATGGTGTCGGTAAACTTGAGACCCAGCCATCATGAATGGCCTTGACGTTTACGTCAATCGTACGGCATTGCCTACTGCGCGCAATGGTTTAAGCACTGGGCGTGCAGGCCAATGGCAAAGAGCGTGTTGCTGGCAGCCAAGCGGGTGTATCGTCGTTCATGTGCTCGGGCAGCACAAAGCGGCTAATCAGCAAGGCCAATTCTTGGGCTTGGTGCTCTAAGCTTTCAGAAGCAGCTGCCGATTCTTCTACCAAGGCCGAGTTTTGTTGCGTCATCTGGTCTATATGGGCCATAGCGGCGTTGATTTGGCCGATGCCTTCATTTTGTGCCAGCGTGGCGGCACTGATTTCGCTCATGGCTCGGGCCGCTTCGTGGATAGAGCTGACGGTGCGGCGCATAGTGGCATTGGCATTGCTGACCAAGTTGGCCCCGGTATGCACTTGGGCCACTGAAGACTCAATCAGGGTTTTGATTTGGTGCGCGGCTTCGGCAGAACGGGTAGCCAGTATGCGTACCTCGCTGGCAACCACGGCAAAACCCCGGCCTTGCTCGCCTGCGCGTGCGGCTTCGACGGCAGCATTCAGGGCCAGAATGTTGGTTTGAAAGGCGATGCCATCAATCACGCTGATGATGTTCACAATTTTGTGTGATGAGCATTGGATGCCTTCCATCGTGTCTTGCACTTGGCTCATGGCGTTGCCACCTTCTGCGGCGATGGCGGCGGCGGTGCTGGTCAGGGTTTCGGCACGGCGTGCAGCGGCAGCCGATTGCGCTACCCGCTGCGTGATTTGTTCTAGCGAGGCGGCGGTCTCTTGCAGACCAGAGGCAGTTTTTTCGGTGCGCGCCGATAGGTCGGCATTGCCGGTGGCAATCTCTGCTGTGGCCATGCGAATGTTTTGTGCTGAATCACGCACTTGCGCGACCAAGACGCGCAGGGCCTCTTGCATCACGGACAGCGAGGTGAGCAATCGGCCCGTTTCGTCGCGTGGATGGCCTTGGATTTCTTGGCGCAAATCTAAGTTTGCCACCCGGTTGGCGGTGGCGCTGGCGGTGGCAATCGGCTGGGTGATGCTGCGTACCAGCCACCAAGTCAGGATGGCACCCAGCACCAAGGCCAAAGCGGTAAAGCCTATCAGGGCGAGTTGGGCGCGGTGGCTCCATTGGGCAATTTCGCGTTCGCGCGCGTCGATGGTTTGGCGTTGCAATTGCGTTAAAGCGGCCAATGCACTTTGTAGGGCGGTGCTGGTGGGCAAGAAGCGCTGCTGATAGACCTCGTGGATGCGCGCTGTCAGGCCCGAATCACGCGCTGCCACCAGTTCGGTGCGCGCTAGGGCAAAATTTTTGGCCGTGGCTTGGATTTGGGCCAGCAATTGGCGCTCGGTGGGCAGTTGTAATTGCTGGTCTAACTGTGCTATCAGGGCATCGTAGTTGGCTTGGGTTTTGGCAATATCGGTCCCCAAAATTTCGCCGACTTCGGGTTCAGAACTCAGGGCCACGGCTTTGTAGCGCTCGGAGTTGATGGCTTGGGCGCGGTAGGCATCGGCCACCAGCCGCTCGGTAGCCATGCTGTGGCGCACCATGTCGGTGGTGGCATCGTTGATGCGACTGAGCGACCACAGGCCAGTCAGGGCACCGAGTAGGCCCAGCAACAAGACCAGCAAGAACGCAGACAGCAAACGGCGGGCCAAACTGCCCTGTCGTGCCAGAGAGGGGGCTGGGATAAAGTGCATAAAAAAAGCCGTTCAAAAAAATCGAGGCTGCCTGATGGCGGCTTATGCACCTACTATGCCAATAGGGCGTGACGATTTTTTGTCAACGGTGCAAACACCAAGGGCCAAGCTGCCGCCATGAACAAAAAACAACTCGTGATATGCAGTGGCTGGCCACACCCAGCGGTAAGCGCGGTCGCCAACAGATATTCTCCGATGCCAGCATCCAGTTCTGCCTCAGCCTCAAATGCCTGTTCAACCTAGCGCTGCGCCAGACTCTGGGACTGGTGCAAAGCCTATTGCAGTTGGCCGGCCTAGATTGGCCAGTGCCCGACTACAGCACGCTCAGCCGTCGTAGCGGCGATGGCCCATTGGATTTGCTGATTGACAGCACGGGCATCAAGTTTGTGGGCGAGGGCGAATGGAAACGCAAAAAGCACGGGGCGGAGTACCGCAGGCAGTGGCGGAAGGTACATCTGGCCATCGATGCCAAGACACTGGAGATACGTACCATAGAGGTAACAGACAACAGCGTAGGCGATGCGCCGATGCTGCCTGAGCTACTGGCACAGATTGCTCAGGGGCAGGAGATAGGCAGCGTCTGCGCTGACGGTGCCTACGACACTAAAGCCTGTCACGAAGCCATAGCCCAGCGCAACGCGCAGGCCATCATCCCACCGCGCAAGAACGCGCGTCTATGGAGAAACAAGGCCGACAAGATGGGCGAGCGTGCACGCAACCAGGCGGTGTGCGCTTGCCAGCGACTGGGGCGCAAAATTTGGAAGCAGTGGAGCGGCTACCACCGGCGCAGTCTGGTTGAGACCAAGATGCACTGCTTCAAGAGACTGGGCGAGCGCGTGATGGCACGCACGTTTGAGGGTCAGGTCACTGAGCTGCAAGTGCGGGTGGCATTGCTCAACCGCTTTACGCAGCTGGGCACGCCCGAGACGGTGGCTGTGGCATAACTGCGTTTAGGGTTAGGAGAATGCCGTCTTGTTGGGATTTTGTGCAACAAAGCCATCAAAATGCCATAATCTACCCCGTGAAGCACGCCAGACCGCCGCTGGTGCAATTTGGGAAACCAAGCACTGGAGGAACGTCCGGACTGCACAGGACAGCGTAGCAGCTAACGGCTGCCCACCGCAAGGTGAGGATCAGAGCAACAGAGACGAGTCCCTTGGAACCATCCGCTACGGCGGCAGGAGCCTTGGGGGTGAAACGGGCAATCTCTACGCGCAGCAATACCAAGTAGGCCAGCGTTGATGTGGTTCCGCAGAGCTGGCGGGTAGGTAGCACCGAGCCGGGTGGGCAACCCCCGGCCCAGAGTAATGGCGGTCACGTTGCGGGCAACCGCAATGCACAGAATCCGGCTTATCGGCGCGCTTCACACTCTTTTTTCAGCCACTGGATATACACCATGCACCGCTGCACCCCCTGCCTTGGGCCTTCTGTTGAACGGCCCCACTCTCCTGCTGCCCGTTTGCTGCTGGCCTTCTCTTTTACCGTTGGGGCGGCGTTTGCTGGGTTGCTGGCCAGTTTGCCCACCCCAGCGCAGGCACAAATGCAGCCCAGTGTGGGGGCAGCGCGCAATTTTCCCGAAGCCGCTTTGCGTGGCACTTTGGTAGTTACCGGCCAGAACATGGCCGAAGTCAATGGCAAGGCAATACGCATGGCCCCCGGAATGCGCCTGTTGAACCCAGAAAACGCGCTGCTGATGCTGCACACCGTCATCGGGCAAAAATTGACCGTCAATTACCTGATTGAACCCAGCACCGGCATGTTATGGACGGCTTGGGTGTTAAGCCCCGCCGAGACGGCACAGCAGCGCAAGGGCAGTGGCGTACAGCGCAATTATCTTTTTGAGTCCGAGAGCAGCAGCGCGCGTTGAGCACCCCACTACCCCATTTTTTTCCCATGAATAAAAAAGTCTTTATCAAAACCTTTGGCTGCCAGATGAACGAGTACGACTCGGACAAAATGGCCGATGTGCTGGGTGCCGCCCAAGGCTACGAACCCACCGACAACCCCGAAGAAGCCGACCTGATTTTGTTCAACACCTGCTCGGTGCGTGAAAAGGCCCAAGAGAAAGTGTTTAGCGATTTGGGCCGTGTCAAGCACCTGAAAGACAAAGGCGTGTTGATTGGCGTGGGCGGCTGCGTCGCCAGCCAAGAGGGCGAAGAAATTATCAAGCGTGCGCCCTATGTGGATGTGGTGTTTGGCCCGCAAACCCTGCACCGCCTGCCCGAGTTGCTTTTGGCCCGTGCCGCCAAAGCCAAGCCGCAGGTGGATATTAGCTTTCCAGAGATTGAAAAGTTTGACCACCTACCGCCTGCCCGTGTCGAGGGGGCCAGTGCTTTCGTCTCCATCATGGAGGGCTGCTCCAAGTATTGCAGCTATTGCGTGGTGCCCTATACCCGGGGCGAAGAAGTCAGCCGCCCACTGGACGATGTGTTGGTAGAAATAGCTGGTTTGGCCGACCAAGGGGTGAAAGAAATCACCCTGTTGGGCCAGAACGTGAACGCTTACCGGGGCGCGATGGGCGATACCGCCGAGGTGGCCGACTTTGCGCTGCTGCTGGAATATGTGGCCGAAATTCCGGGCATTGAGCGCATCCGCTACACCACCAGCCACCCTAATGAATTTACGCCGCGCCTGATTGAAGCCTACGCCAGCATCCCACAACTGGTTAGCCATCTGCATTTGCCAGTGCAGCACGGCAGCGACCGGATTTTGATGGCCATGAAGCGCGGTTACACGGCGATGGAATACAAAAGCACGGTGCGTAAGCTGCGCGCCATTCGCCCCGATATGGCCATGAGCAGCGACTTTATCGTTGGCTTTCCGGGGGAAACCGAAGAAGACTTTGCCAAGATGATGAAGCTGATTGACGACGTGCGCTTTGACAACAGCTTCAGTTTTATCTTTAGCCCGCGCCCCGGCACACCAGCGGCCAGCCTCCACGACGATACCCCGCACGAGGTCAAGCTGCGCCGCTTGCAGCAGTTGCAAGCGGCCATCAACCAAAACATCAAAGACATCAGTGACGAGCGCGTGGGCACGGTGCAGCGCCTGCTGGTAGAAGGCGTGAGCAAGCGCGATGCCACCGAACTGATGGGCCGCACCGAGTGCAACCGGGTAGTCAACTTTCCGGGCCAAGCGCGCCTGATGGGGCAGATGGTCGATGTGCGTATCACCGAGGCCAAAACCTACACCCTGCGCGGCGAGGTGTTGGTGCACGAAAGCGCTACAAGCCCGGTTTGAAATAGCCGCTAAGCGGCCAACTGCTGCAAGCCGTCCTCAATCTGAAAGCGGTTGAGCAGCAGCCTAGAGGCGCGCGGCATCTCTCCATTGGCCAGTTGCAGGCAGTGGTCAAGGTGGCGCTCCGATGGGGCCAGCAGGCGGCGGTAAATTTCTTTGCACAGCAAGCGCGCTTGGTTGCCCGGCCAGTGCGCGGGCAACAATACATCGGGCAATTCGGGGTCGCGCAATAAAAAACGCCGAAAGTCGTGGATGAGCAGGATGCGCGCCAAACAGGCCAGCTCCTCGTTCACGCTGTCGCTGGCTTCTTGCCGCAGGGCATCCAAAATGGGTTGGTAGCGTGCCACAAAGCTGCCGTAAGCGCTGGCCAGTCCATCTAAGTTCCAAGCCCTTTGCACCAAACTGGCATCGTCGGCGCTGGGGCTGAGCTTGGGATTGAGGGCCACCAAGGGCATCAGCTGCGGCAGCAAATCGGCCATGCCATCGGCGGCCAAGGCATCTAGGGCCACATCCAACTCGGCACTGGGGTGAATAAAGCAGCCCGCCCCAGTATCGCCAAAGCCCTGCCAATACAGCGCTTGGCGCAGGCGCTCGCGCTGGCGCGGCTCTAACTCGCCCACCACCATGATGAGGCGCCAACGCCGGTCCCACAAGGGCGGCTGGGCGGCGTAAATTTGCCGCGAGGCTTCTTCAAAGCGGCGCTGGCCAGCCGGGGTGAGCATGTAGTCGGTGCGTCGGCCCACGGCTTCGGTTTGTAGCCATTCATCTTTCACCAGCCGGAATACCGTGGTGCGTACCAAGCGCTCGTTGATGTCCAGCGGTTGCAGCAGTTTGATAAGGCTGCCCAACCAAACTCGGCCCCCACGGGGCAAGATGGCATCGCCAAAGACGGAGGTGATGAGCGAGCTGGCCTGTACGCGGCTTTTCTGGCGAAAACTCTCTAAAAGGGCCTCAATGGCTTGTTGTGATGCGGTGTGTTCGTGCATAGGTGCCTGATGGTAGCGGCGTGCCAGCGGCGCTGAGGGCCAGTTGCAGAAACTTTCTGGCAAAGTGATACATACAGAAGTGTTTTGTCTTGGTCTATGTAAGCTTCTGTGCTGTAGGTCATTTAGCATGTTTTGAAAATTTTGGCTTGTCTCCAAGGCAACAGAATAGCGCTGTATGGGGGAAATTTGGCCGATTTCTGCGCTAAATCAAACCATCTGGGGGCTTCAAACGGCTTTTTTTGGGCTTTTTTCTAGGGATTACCCTTGTTTTGACCCTGAAATAAGATACAAAAACCGGAAAAAATCACATTTTGGGTATCATGTTGGTAGGTGTGCGAAATGCTGCACCACGCTCTTTTTTTCCGCCCCACACTGGGCAGGGTTTGCACCTGCCTTTTCAGAATCCATTACGGAGAACACCACCTATGTTGTTGCCGCTACACGGTCGCCACGCCTGTGCGACGCCTGGGAGAGATGACTGATGCTCGCCGAGTTTCTACAATTTTTGTTCTCGGGTATCACCGTCGGAGCCACCTACGCCTTGGCGGCGTTGGGCTTTACGCTCATCTACAACGCCAGTAATGTGATTAACTTTGCCCAAGGCGAGTTCATCATGCTGGGGGGTATGTTGGCGGTGTTGTTTGCCCAAGCGGGCCTGCCGATGCCGGTGGTGCTGCTGTTGGCCATTGCCATTCCGGCACTGGTGGGTATCGTGATGGAAAAAGTGGCTATTGAGCCGATTAAGGGGGCTGAGACAGTCTCGCTCATCATCGTCACTATTGGCGCTTCGTTGGTGATTCGCGGCCTGATTCAGGTTTGGCTGGGCAAGGGTACACACAGCCTGCCCGCTTTTTCGGGCGATGCACCGTTAGAAATTTTGGGTGCTACCTTGCTGCCACAAAGTTTGTGGGTGCTGGGTGTCACGGCGGTGGTGGTGGCATGTCTGTGGTACTTCTTTAACCGTACTCTCACGGGCAAGGCCATGCTGGCCACTTCGTTTAACCGTACCGCTGCCGAGTTGGTGGGTATCAACACCAATTGGGTGCTGTTCATGAGCTTTGCGATGGCTGCTGGCTTGGGCGCACTGGGCGGCATTCTCATTACCCCCATCACCATGACCTCCTATGACGTGGGCATCATGCTGGGCCTCAAGGGCTTTGTGGCCGTGGTGGTGGGTGGCTTGGGCAATGGCTTGGGCGCAGTCGTCGGTGGCCTGTTGGTGGGTGTGCTTGAAGCCATGGGCGCGGGCTATATCTCCTCGGCCTATAAGGATGCCATGCCGTTTGTGCTGATTTTGTTGGTGCTGTTCTTCATGCCGCGCGGTCTGTTCGGTGGCAAATCGACCGATCGGGTGTAAACATGCAAAAGAGTTCTTATATCGGATTGGGCCTGTTGGTGGCAGTGCTGTTGGTGCTGCCGTTGGTGGTGCCCAACAGTTATTACATGGATTTGGCGATTCGCATCGGCATCAACGCCATCATCGTGATTGGCCTGAACCTGCTGATTGGCTTTGCCGGCCAGATTAGTTTGGGCCATGCCGGGTTCTTGGGTATTGGGGCCTACGCTTCGGCGGTGTTGCCTACGCACTTTGCGTGGCATCCGTTGCTGGCAATGGCTGCTGGCGCGTTGGCCACAGCAATCATTGCTGGTTTGGTGGCCCGTCCTATCTTTAAGCTCAAGGGCAACTATTTGGCCATGGCTACGCTGGGGCTGGGCATCATCATCAACATTGCGCTACGCAATGAAGCCCAATGGACGGGCGGCCCCGATGGTATGCCGGTGCCTGCGATGTCGGTGTTTGGCTTTGAACTGAGCAGCGATATCCATTGGTATTGGGTGGTAGCTGCGATGCTGGCGTTTAGCGTTTGGGCTTCGCTCAACATGATTGACTCGCCGTTTGGCCGTGCGCTGCGCGCCTTGCATGGCTCCGAAGTGGCCTCGCAGGTGGTGGGCGTGAACATCGTGCGCTACAAAGTAACCATTTTTGTCATGTCGGCAGTGTTTGCCAGCATCATGGGCAGCATCACCGCGCATTACATGGCCTTTGTGACACCCAACTTTGCCGACTTCTTCCACTCCGTAGAACTGGTAACAATGGTGGTGGTGGGCGGTATGGCCTCGGTGTTTGGCTCCATCATTGGTGCGGTGCTGCTTACCGCCCTGCCGCAAGCCTTGGCCACCTTTGAGGGCTGGGAAACGGTGGTGTTTGGTGCCGTGCTGATGCTGTGCATGATTTTCTTGCCCAAGGGCTTGGTGCCCACGTTGGCAGCCAAATTTGGCAAGGGAGACTGAACATGGCACTGCTGGAAGTCAAAGACCTGTCTATCCACTTTGGTGGTGTCAAGGCGGTGCAAAACGTCTCGTTCAACATCGATGCGGGTATCGTTTATGCGGTGATTGGCCCCAACGGCGCGGGCAAGACCACGCTGTTTAACCTGATTACCGGGGTTTACAAGCCCACTACGGGCGAGATTCGTTTGGATGGCGAGCCTATCCACGGCAAATCCCCCAACGAGTTGGCTGAACGCGGCGTGGCACGCACGTTCCAAAACTTGCAAATTTGCATGAACATGACGGCCATTGAGAACGTCATGGTGGGCGCACATTTGCGGCTAGACCGCAATCTGTTCAAAGCGGCGCTGCGTTGGCCTAGCCTACGCAAGCGTGACCGCGAACTGCGCGAAGAAGCCGCCGAGCTGATGCGCTTTGTTGGCCTAGAAAGCTACATCAACGCGCGCGCCGATGCCATGTCCTACGGCGTGCTCAAACGCTTAGAGATTGCCCGTGCGCTGGCCATGAAGCCACGCATGATTTTCTTGGATGAGCCAGCCGCTGGCCTCAATCCCAAAGAAACCATTGAAGTGGACCAATTGGTACGCAAGGTGGCCGATTCTGGCATCACCGTGGTGCTGGTAGAGCACGACATGAAGATGGTGATGAACTTGTCAGACCGGATTTTGGTGCTCGATTACGGCAAAAAGCTGGCCGAAGGCACCGGCGCTGAGGTGCGTAAGAACCCCGATGTGATTGCTGCCTACCTCGGTGGCCACGGCTAAAACGAAAGCAGGAAAAATGGAAACACTGCGTATCATTACCGAAGAGCATCGCAGCTTTTGGCGCATTGCGATTGCCCTAGAGCAGGTGGCCGATGATTTGGATGCGGGCAAACCTGTTGACCCAGCATTCTTTCAAGCCGCGTTCGAGTACATCGAAAAATTTGCCGACCACGCGCACCACCGCAAAGAAGACGACTACCTGTTCCCGCTGATGCGCCAGCGCTCCGCCGATGCGGTGCCTATGGTAGAAGCATTAGAGGAAGACCACCGCCAAGCCATCGTTCACTTGGAAAATATGCGCCAAGCATTTGCCCAAGTCAAAGCGGGTCAGCCGCCGGGGGCTTTGGTGCAATCCTTGCGCGACTATTGCAGGCGGCTCAAAGACCACATCCGCATCGAAGAAGGCAAAGCGTTGCCCTTGGCACGCAAAATTCTGACGGCAGAAGATTGGCAGCAGATTGATGCCCGCTTCCAAGAAAACAATGACCCACTGTTTGGCAAAGAGGCCCAAGCCGAGTTCCAAGAGTTGTACCACCGCGTGGTCAGTTTGGCCCCTGAGTCAGTAGGCTTGGGCGCGCACAGTGGCGGTGTGCTGAAAACACCCATGCCCGCCAGTGGCGGCGAGGTGCTGCTCAAAGTCAGCGGCTTAGAGAGCAGCTATGGCCGTATCAAGGCGCTCAAGGGCCTGAACCTAGAGATTCGCCGGGGCGAAACCGTGGCGCTGGTAGGGGCCAATGGCGCGGGCAAAACCACCTTTTTGCGTACCCTCTCGGGCGTGCAACCGATGGGGGTTGGGCAGGTTTGGTTTGATGGCGAAGACATCTCTAAGGTGCGCGCTGACCAGCGGATGCGCCGTGGCATTTGCCAAAGCCCCGAAGGGCGCCAAGTGTTTGGCCCACTGACGATTGAAGACAACCTGCGCTTGGGCGCTTACACCCAGCCCAAGCAGCAAGTGCCCGAAGACTTGGAAAAAGTCTATGCGATGTTCCCCATTTTGAAAGAAAAGCGCCTGTTGCCTGCTGGTACCTTGTCCGGTGGCCAGCAGCAAATGCTGGCCATTGGCCGCGCCCTGATGGGCCGCCCCAAGCTGCTGCTGCTGGATGAGCCATCCATGGGCTTGGCCCCGCTGCTGGTGCAAGAGGTGTTCAACGTGGTCAAGGCGCTCAAGGCGCAAGGCATGACCATCATTTTGGCCGAGCAAAACGCTTTTGCCGCGCTGGCGCTGGCCGACCGGGGTTATGTGCTGGAAACCGGCGAAATCACCCTGACCGGCACCGGCCAAGATTTGATTCACAACGAGAAGGTGCGCGAAGCCTATCTGGGCATGTGACAAAAAATTTTGTTATTTTTCCCTAGATGGTTATCGTATTAAGGTTTTCCCTCTAAGCAAAATCGTTTTTTAAGTGATACACTTTTTTCTGTTGATATGAAAACTGTGTGTTGCTTGTCGTCGAGTAAGGCAGCGCTGGCTTCGTTGTCTTGCCTGCAAGTTTCAGCCGTTTCTATTTGGAAAAAGCATGTCCCATCCTTTGTTTGAACAACACCGCGCCACCCTTGATGGTGCTTTGCAAGCCATTGCCACCCGTGGTTACTGGTCGCCCTACACTGAGATGCCCAGCCCCAAAGCCTACGGCGAGACGGCTGCTGAAGATGGCAAGCGTGCCTACCAAGCCCATTTGGGCCAAAACTTTGAGCTGAACCAGCCCGGCCAAAACGGTTGGACGGGCAATGAAATTTCGCCCTACGGTGGTGCTTTGAACGTGCATTACCCACTGTGCAACCACGAAGCCCTGATTGAGGCCGGTTTGGCCGCCATGAAGGGCTGGCAAGCCGTGGGTGCAGAAGGGCGCACCGGCATCTGCTTGGAAATTTTGGCCCGCCTGAACCGCCAAAGCTTTGAGCTGGGCCATGCCGTGATGATGACCACCGGCCAAGGCTGGATGATGGCCTTCCAAGCCGGTGCCCCCCATGCCCAAGACCGTGGCTTGGAGGCCGTGGCCTACGCTTGGCGCGAGCAAAGCTTTGTCCCCGCCGAAGCGGTGTGGGAAAAGCCCCAAGGCAAGAACCCCGCCTTGGTGATGAAGAAGCATTTTGAAGTAGTGGGCCGGGGCATCGGTTTGGTAGTCGGTTGCGGCACCTTCCCCACTTGGAACACCTATCCGGGCGTGTTTGCTGCGCTGGCCACCGGCAATGCCGTGATTATTAAGCCGCACAGCAATTCGATTTTGCCCGCTGCTATCACCGTGCGTACTATCCGTACCGTGCTGGCCGAAAACGGCATTGACCCCAACTTGGTTACCCTGTGCGTGACCGACAACCGCAGCGTGACGCAAGCGCTGGCAACGCACCCCAGCGTCAAGTCGGTGGACTTTACCGGCAGCAACGTGTTTGGCCAGTGGCTGATTGACAATTGCAAGCAAGCCCAAGTTTATGCCGAGCTGGCCGGTGTGAACAACATCGTGATTGACTCCACCAGCAACTACAAAGCCATGCTGGGCAATTTGGCCTTCACGTTGTCGCTGTATTCGGGCCAAATGTGTACCACCTCGCAGGCCATTTTTGTGCCCGCTGGTGGTATCGACACCGACGAAGGCCACAAGGGTTACGATGAATTCTGTGTTGACTTGGGCAAGGCGATTACCCGTTTCTTGTCCAAGCCCGAAGTAGCCTTTGCGGTGCTGGGTGCCATGCAGTCCGAAGCCACCACCGAGCGCGTGAATCACGCCAACAGCGGCCAATTAGGCACCGTGGTGCTGGCCTCGCAAACGCTAGACAACCCCGACTTCCCCGCCGCCCAAGTACGCACCCCGGTGCTGTTGGCCTGTGACGCTGCCTATGAGGCTGCCTACATGGAAGAGCGCTTTGGCCCCATTAGCTTTGTCGTCAAGGTGGCGGATACGGCAGCAGGCATCGCTTTGTCCGAGCGCATTGTGCGTGAGCATGGCGCTTTGACGGTGGGCTTGTATTCCACGCGCCAAGAAGTAATTGATGCCATGACCGAAGCCACTTGGCGCGGCAAGGTGGCTTTGTCCATCAACCTGACCAGCGGCGTGTTTGTCAACCAGTCCAGCGCCTTCTCCGATTACCACGGCACCGGCGGTAACCCCGCAGCCAATGCTTCGTATGCGGATTCGGCCTTTGTCGCCAACCGCTTCCGCGTGGTGCAACGCCGTTACCACGTCTAAGGGGCAAACGATGGCTTATCAACATATTCTGTTCGAGGTCAGCGACAGCGGCGTGGCCCGCCTGACGCTCAACCGTCCGGACAAGATGAACAGCTTCAACGCGGCCATGCACGCCGAGTTGCGCGATGCCCTAGACAGCATCCAGACCAACGCCGCTGTGCGTGTCTTGGTACTGACTGGTGCAGGCCGTGGCTTTTGCGCGGGCCAAGATTTGGCCGATGCCGAAGTGCGCTTTGTGCCCGGCGAAACGCCGCCCGATTTGGGCGATGTGGTTGAGCGCCACTACAAGCCGCTGGTGATGCGCTTGGTTAATCTGCGCGTGCCCACGGTGGCTGCCGTCAATGGCGTGGCTGCTGGCGCTGGGGCCAGCTTGGCGCTGGCTTGCGATATGGTCATTGCCAGCCAAGCGGCCTCGTTCATGTTGCCGTTTGCCAAGATTGGCCTGATTCCTGATACCGCCTGCTCTTGGTTGGTGCCGCAACGCATCGGTCATGCCCGTGCTTTGGGCTTGGCCATGATGGGTAACAAATTGCCGGCGGCCAAGGCCGCCGAATGGGGCCTGATTTGGGAAGCCGTGGCCGAAGAAGCCTTTGCCGAGAATGTGCAAAAGCTGGCCGAGCAACTGGCTGCCATGCCCACTAAAGCGTTGGTGCGTACCCGCCAAGCCATGCAAGCAGCACAAACCAACACGCTAGAGCAACAACTCACCCTAGAAGGCATGTTGATGCGTGAAATGGGCCGCAGCAGCGACTATGTAGAAGGCGTCGCCGCCTTCTTGGAAAAGCGCACCCCGCGCTTTACCGGAGCATGAGCATGGCAGTGAATGCACTTCCCCTGTCCGCTGTGGTAGCGGTGATTGGCACCGGCGCAATGGGCGCGGGTATTGCCCAAGTGGCCGCTGTAGCAGGCCATCCGGTACGTTTGTTAGACAACCGCCCCGGTGCCGCGCAACAAGCCATTGAGGGTATTCGCGCCCAACTGGACAAGCTGGCCGACAAAGGCAAGATGACAGCCGATGCAGCCCGCGCTGCTGGTGAGCGCCTGCAAGCCGTCGAGAGCGTGGCCCAATTGGCCGATGCTGGTTTGGTGGTTGAAGCGATTGTCGAGAACCTCGAAGTCAAGCGTGCCCTGTTCCGTGATTTGGAAGCTGTGGTGGGGGCGCACTGTATTTTTGGCACCAACACTTCGTCCATCTCTGTGACGGCGATTGGCGCCGGTTTGCAAAATGCCGGTCGTTTGGCTGGTTTGCATTTCTTCAACCCGGCACCGTTGATGGCGCTGGTAGAAGTGGTGTCGGGCTTGGCCACCGATGCCGCCGTGGCCGATACCCTGTTTGCCACCGCTGCGGCATGGGGCAAAACGCCGGTTCATGCTAAGTCCACACCGGGCTTTATCGTCAACCGGGTGGCGCGTCCGTTTTATGCCGAAGGCTTGCGCCTGCTGCACGAAGGTGCTGCTGATTGCGCCACTATTGATGCTGTGGTGCGCGAGGCCGGTGGTTTCCGTATGGGGCCGTTCGAGTTGATGGACATGATTGGCCACGATGTCAATTTTGCTGTCACCCGCTCAGTGTGGAATGCGTTTTACAACGACCAGCGTTTCTTGCCCTCGTTGATTCAGCAAGAGTTGGTCGATGCAGGTTTCTTGGGTCGCAAAACAGGCCGGGGCTTTTACAGCTACGCTGCGGGTGCCGAGCGCCCCGCCGCGCAAACTGCTGCCGCTTGTGCTGCACCAGCCTCTATTACCGTTTATGGCGCTACTGCGCTGGCCCAAGCCTTGGCCAGCCGCTTGCAAGCCGCTGGAGTTGCGTTCAAGCAAGCCACTGAGGCCGCCGATGGCCGCGTGGCCGAAGCTGCCGAAGCCGTGTTGTACCCCACCGATGGCCGCAGTGCTACCCAGCGCGCCCAAGCTAGCGGCATTGCCAACACCGTGCTGGTCGATTTGGCCTTGGACTATGGCAAAGCCAGCCGCTTGGCGGTGGCGGTAGCGCGCCAAACCTCCAGCGGCGCACGCGATGCCGCAGTGGGTTTGTTGCAAGCCGCAGGTTGGGCGGTGTCGCAGTTCAATGACGTGCCCGGTTTGGCCGTGATGCGTACCGTGGCCATGTTGGCCAACGAAGCTGCCGATGCGGTCAACCAAGGCGTGTGCGATGCGCGTGCTGCCGATGCCGCTATGCGTTTGGGTGTCAATTACCCCCGTGGCCCCTTGGCTTGGGCCGATGCCGTGGGTGTGGCGCAAATCCATACTGTCTTGAAAAATTTGGGCCAGTTCTACGGCGAAGACCGTTACCGCGTCTCGCCGCTGATTCAGCAAGCCGTTTATGCCGGAAGCACCCTCCATGTCTGAAGTTGATACCTCTGCCTTGACCCCCCAAGAATTGGCTACGGCAGCCAGCGATGCCATGTGGCAGCGCGACCATGCCGCCCAAGCCTTGGGCATGGAGCGCCTGTCGGTCACGCCCGGCCAAGCTACCCTGCGTATGGCGGTGCGCCCCGATATGGTGAATGGCCACCACATTTGCCACGGTGGGATGATTTTTGCGCTGGCCGATACCGCCTTTGCCTATTCCTGCAATAGCTACAACCTCAACACCGTGGCCTCGGCCTGCCACATTGACTTTCTTGCCCCAGCGCGCGAAGGCGATATGTTGGAAGCCGTGGCGGTAGAGCGCTCTGCTGCTGGTCGCACCGGCGTTTATGACGTCACCGTGAGCGTCGTAGGTGGAAAAACCGTGGCGCTGTTCCGAGGTAAGAGTTACCGTATCAAAGGCGAAGTGACTGCCAGCTTTGCCGCGCAGGATTGAGCGCCAACGCCGTCCTACTCCCCCCTTTTGTAAAAAAATTCTGGATGAAAGAGACCAATCCATGACCGTCAAGCAACCCGCTCCAGGTGATTTGGAACCCATCGAAACCGCCAGCCGTGATGAAATCTCTGCGCTGCAACTCGAACGCCTGAAATGGTCGGTGCGCCACACCTACGACAACGTGGCCCCTTACCGTGAAAAGTGCCTGGCCAAGGGCGTACACCCCGATGACCTGAAGACGCTGGCCGATTTGGCCAAGTTCCCCTTCATGACCAAGTTGGACTTGCGCGACCACTACCCGTTTGGTTTGTTTGCCGTGCCGCGCCAAAAAATTGCCCGTCTGCACGCCTCCAGCGGCACCACTGGCAAATCCATTGTGGTGGGTTACACCCGGCAAGATGCCGACAACTGGGCCGACTTGGCTGCCCGCTCTTTGCGTGCTGCCGGTGTACGCCCCGGTGATATGGTGCAGAACTCCTATGGCTACGGTATGTTTACCGGCGGTTTGGGCGCGCACTTTGGTATTGAACGCCTGGGTTGCACCGCCGTGCCTATGTCTGGCGGCCAAACCGAAAAGCAAGTCCAGCAAATCATGGACTTCAAGCCCGATGCCATTATGGTTACGCCGTCGTACTCGCTGGTGATTGCCGAAGAGTTTGAACGCCAAGGCATTGCCCCCGAAGACATCTCGCTCAAGGTGGGTATTTTTGGTGCCGAGCCTTGGGGCGAAGGGATGCGCGCCGAAATTGAGAAAAAACTGGGCATTGACGCTATTGACATCTACGGCCTGACCGAAGTGATGGGGCCGGGCGTGGCTTGTGAGTGCATCGAGACCAAAGACGGCCCCGTCATTTGGGAAGACCATTTCTACCCCGAAATCATCAACCCCGACACCGGCGAAGTGCTGCCCGATGGTGAACTGGGCGAACTGGTGTTTACCTCGCTGACCAAAGAAGCCTTCCCCGTCATTCGCTACCGTACCCGCGATTTGACCCGCCTGCTGCCACCCACAGCGCGCTCGTTCCGCCGTATGGGCAAGATTACCGGTCGTTCAGACGACATGCTGATTGTGCGCGGTGTCAACGTTTTCCCCACCCAAGTGGAAGAGCAAATCCTGCGTGACAACCGTCTGTCGGGCAACTACCAAATCCACCTGAGCCGCGACGGCCACTTGGACAACGTAGAAATCCGCTGCGAATTGCAACAAAGCCTGACTGGCCAACTCAGTGCCGCTGAAGTGCAACAGGTGGCCAAAGAGTTGCAGCACCACATCAAGACTATCGTGGGTATCTCCACCAAGGTCAATGTGTTTGAAGCCAATGCCCTGCCGCGTACCCTGACCGGCAAAGCGCGCCGTGTGTTCGATGAGCGTCCTAAGCAAGATTAAAGAGAGATTCGCATGACCCAAGCTTATATTTGCGACGCTATCCGCACCCCCATTGGCCGCTATGGCGGTGCGCTGTCTTCGGTGCGTGCCGACGATTTGGGTGCAGTGCCGCTCAAAGCGCTGATGGAGCGCAACCCCCAAGTGGACTGGGCTGCCGTAGAAGACATCATCTATGGTTGCGCCAACCAAGCCGGTGAAGACAACCGCAACGTGGCGCGCATGTCCGGCCTGTTGGCTGGTTTGCCAGTGCAAGTGCCTGGCACCACCGTCAACCGCCTGTGCGGTTCGGGCATGGATGCCATCGGTTTGGCCGCCCGTTCTATCAAGTCGGGCGAAACCAGCTTGATGATTGCTGGTGGTGTGGAGAGTATGAGCCGCGCCCCCTTTGTCATGCCCAAGGCCGATAGCGCTTTTAGCCGTAGCAATGTGGTGTATGACACCACCATCGGCTGGCGCTTTCCCAATCCTTTGATGAAGAAGCTCTACGACACGCACACGATGCCACAAACGGCAGACAACGTGGCCGCAGAGTTCCAGATTGACCGTGCCGACCAAGATGCCTTTGCCCTGCGTTCGCAACAGCGCTGGGGTGCGGCCAACGCCGCTGGCCGTTTTGCCGATGAGCTGGTGCCCGTCACCATCCCACGCAAAAAGGGTGACCCGCTGGTCGTCACCACCGATGAGCATCCGCGCCCCGAAACCACGCTAGAAATGCTGGCCAAGCTCAAGGGTGTCAACGGCCCCGATTTGAGCGTTACGGCAGGCAATGCCTCGGGTGTCAATGATGGCGCTTGCGCCTTGCTGCTGGCTTCTGAAGAAGCTGCCCAGCGCTACGGCCTGACCCCCCGCGCCCGCGTGGTCGGCATGGCTACGGCGGGTTTGGCTCCACGCATCATGGGTTTTGGCCCAGCCCCTGCGGTACGCAAAGTGCTGGCGCAAACCGGCCTGACGCTGGCGCAGATGGATGTGATTGAACTCAATGAGGCTTTTGCAGCCCAAGCATTGGCGGTGTTGCGTGATTTGGGCTTGCCCGATGACGCGGCCCACGTCAATCCCAACGGCGGTGCCATTGCAATGGGCCACCCGCTGGGTATGAGTGGTGCCCGTTTGGTCACCACCGCCAGTTACGAACTCGCCCGCCGCGGTGGCCGCTATGCCCTTTGCACCATGTGCATTGGCGTGGGCCAAGGCATCGCGATGGTCATCGAGCGCGTCTGAGGCTGGTTTAGTATTTTTCAATCCAAGCAATTCAACAGGAGACAAGCAATGAAATTTCAACTCAAGCAAATCGCTGTCGGCGCTACGCTGGCTCTGGGCGCTTTGATGGCACAGGCTGCCGACCCCATCAAAATCGGTGCGGTGCTGTCCGTTACTGGCCCCGCCGCCTTTTTGGGCGACCCCGAGCTGAAGACGCTGCAAATGTACGTCGAAGACCTGAACAAAAAAGGTGGTGTGCTGGGTCGTCAGTTGGAACTGGTGCATTACGACGATGGCAGTGATGCCAACAAGGCCAACGGCTTTACTAAGCGCCTGATTGACAACGACAAGGTAGATGTCATCATCGGTGGCACCACCACTGGGGCCACGATGTCGATGGTGCCGTTGGTTACCAAGGCTGAAGTGCCCTTTATCTCGCTGGCCGGTGCCGTGGTCATTATTGAGCCGGTAAAGAAGTGGGTTTTCAAGACTCCGCACACCGACCGTATGGCGGCTGAAAAAGTGTTTGAAGACATGAAAAAGCGCGGCCTGACCAAGGTGGCGCTGCTGTCGGAAACCTCTGGCTTTGGCCAATCGGGTAAAAAAGAAACCGAAGCGGTGGCTGGTAAATACGGCATTACTTTGGTGGCCAACGAAACCTACGGCCCCAAAGACACCGACATGAGCCCCCAGCTCACCAAAATCAAAAACACAGCTGGCTTGCAAGCGGTGTTTGTCTTTGGTTTGGGCCAAGGCCCGGCCATCGTGACGAAAAACTACAAGCAGTTGGGCATCACCCTGCCGCTGTACCAATCGCACGGTGTAGCGTCAGACGAGTTCCTCAAGCTGGCTGGCCCTGCTGCCGAAGGCGTGCGCCTGCCCTCGCCCGCCCAGTTGATTCCTGAGCAACTGCCTGCCACTGACCCACAAAAACCAGTGGTCACGGCCTACGACTTGGCCTACAAAACGCGCTACAAGTCCGAAGTGTCCACCTTTGGTGGTTACGCCTACGACGCTTTGATGCTGACGGTAGATGCCATGAAGCGTGCCAACAGCACCGACAAGGCCAAAGTGCGCGATGCCCTCGAAGCCACCAAAGGCTTTGTGGCTACCAGCGGCACTTTCAATATGTCGGCCACCGACCACATGGGCCTGAACCTGTCCGCCTTCCGCCTGCTGGAAGTCAAGGATGGCAAATGGAGTCTGTTGCAGCAATAACCCTCTGAATTTTTGACCACGAGCCACTTTCACCATGTACCAAACCCTGAGCATTGAGCGCCAAGAGCGCGTAGCCACCATCTGGATGGACCGTCCCGATGTGTTCAACGCCTTTGATGAGCAACTGATTGTCGATTTGGGCGCGGCCTGCGCCGAACTCGATGCCGATGCCTCGGTGCGCGTGGTGGTGTTGGCTGGCCGTGGCAAGCATTTTTCTGCTGGTGCCGATTTGAACTGGATGAAGCGCGCTTCTGCCTTTACCGAGGAAGAAAACCGCGCCGATGCGCGCAAGTTTGCCCACATGTTGCGCGCCCTGTCGGGTATGTCCAAGCCCACCGTAGCCCGCGTACAAGGGGCAGCCTTGGGTGGCGGCACCGGCTTGGCCGCTGCCTGCGATATGGCCGTGGCCAGCAGCGATGCCAGCTTTGCCACTTCGGAAGTCAAGTTCGGCATCATCCCTGCCGTTATCAGCCCCTATGTGTTGCGTGCCATTGGGCCACGCCATGCGCTGCGCTATTTCCAAAGTGGCGAGCGCTTCTCGGCACAGCGGGCGCTGTCTATGGGCTTGGTCACCGAAGTGTGCGAGCGTGAGCAGTTGGATGCCACCATCGCCGCCCTGATTGAACCGCTGATTGTGGGTGCGCCACTGGCCCAAAAAGCCGCCAAAGACCTGATTGCCGCCGTCGATGGACACCCCATTGACGATGCCGTCAGCGAAGAAACCGCCCAGCGCATTGCCCGTCAACGCGCCACCAGCGAAGCCAAAGACGGCATCAGCGCTTTTTTAGAAAAGCGCACGCCCGCTTGGTTGCTCTGATTTTCCCCCCACCGTATTGGCCTCAACCTTCAAGGAGTTAATCGCCATGTACACGCAATCGTTTAGTGTGCCGGATGAACCCGGCCAAAAACACATCAAAGCTGTGGCTCCTGCCGAGCCACCAGAATTGATGGCCAAGTTTGATGAGCGCATCGATGCCGATGGCCGTATCGAGCCACAAGACTGGATGCCCGATGCCTACCGCAAAACGCTGGTGCGCCAAATCAGCCAGCACGCCCACAGCGAAATCGTCGGTATGCTGCCCGAAGGCAACTGGATTAGCCGCGCCCCCAGCCTCAAGCGCAAAGCTATCTTGATTGCCAAGGTGCAAGACGAAGGCGGCCACGGTCTGTACCTGTACAGCGCTGCCGAGACTTTGGGCGCCAGCCGTGACCAACTGCTGGACGCACTGCACAGCGGCAAGGCCAAATACAGCTCCATCTTCAACTACCCCACGCTCAACTGGGCCGACATCGGCGTGATTGGCTGGCTGGTCGATGGCGCTGCCATCATGAACCAAGTGCCGCTGTGCCGCTGCTCTTACGGCCCCTATGCCCGTGCCATGATTCGCGTGTGCAAGGAAGAGTCTTTCCACCAACGCCAAGGCTACGAAGCCCTGCTGGTGATGATGCGTGGTACCGACGAGCAAAAAGCGATGGTGCAAGATGCTGTCAACCGCTGGTGGTGGAAGTGCTTGGCTATGTTTGGCCCCCCAGATGCCGACAGCCCGCACAGCGCCCAAGGTATGCGTTGGGGTATCAAGCGCGTCTCCAATGACGACCTGCGCCAAAAGTTTATCGATGCCACCGTGCCCCAGGCCAAGGTATTGGGTGTCACCCTGCCCGACCCCGACCTGAAGTGGAATGAAGAACGTGGTCACTACGACCACGGCCAAATCGATTGGGACGAATTTTGGACCACGGTAAACGGCCACGGCCCGTGCAACAAAGAGCGTCTCTCGACCCGCGTGAAAGCGCACAATGACGGCCAATGGGTGCGCGATGCCGCCCAGGCCCACGCCCGTAAACAGCAACAACGCGCAATGAAGGAAGCAGCATGAGCACCCCCGCACTGAAAGATTGGCCCCTGTGGGAAGTTTTTGTTCGCAGCAAGCAAGGCTTGGACCACAAGCATTGCGGTAGCCTGCACGCCTCGGATGCACAGCACGCCCTGCAAATGGCCCGCGACGTTTACACCCGCCGCCAAGAAGGCGTGAGCATCTGGGTGATTCCATCGGCGCAAATCACGGCCAGCAACCCGGACGATAAAGAAGAACTGTTTGACCCAGCGGCAGACAAAATCTACCGCCACCCAACGTTCTACGAAATCCCCGAAGAAGTGGGGCACATGTAATCATGAGCGCAACCGCCAACTACCTGTTGCACTTGGCCGACAACGCCGTAGTGCTGGGCCAGCGCAACGCCGAATGGTGTGGCCACGGCCCCGTGATTGAGGAAGACATCGCGCTGGCCAACGTCAGCTTGGACTTGATTGGCCAAGCCCGTCTGTTGTACCAGCAAGCGGCTGTGGCCTTGGGTGGTGATGCCACCGAAGACAAGCTAGCCTACTTCCGTGATGTGCCCGATTTTCGCAACTACACCTTGCTAGAGCTGCCGCACCGCAGCGCCTTGGTGGGTTATGCCAAGTCCGACATGGATTACGGCACCACCATCGTGCGTAACTTCCTGTACAGCGCCCTGATGGTGCTGGTCTGGGAAGCCTTGCAGCAGTCTAAAGATGAGCAACTGGCCGCGATTGCTGCCAAGTCGCTCAAAGAGGTGCGCTACCACCTGCGCCACTCGCGTGACTGGCTGATTCGCTTGGGCGATGGCACCGATGAATCGCACGCCCGCGTGCAAGCGTCGGTCGACCACCTGATGCCCTATACCGAAGAGTTCTGGACAGACAGCGCCATCGAAAGCGCTGCCGTGGCCGCCGGTGTGGGTGTCAGCGTGGCCAGCCTGCGTACCCAATGGGACGCTTTGGTCAACGACGCTTTGGCCGAAGCCACCTTGGTACGTCCCAAGTTTGAAGGCTATATTACCCAAGGTAAACACGGTCTGCATTCTGAGCATCTGGGCTTCTTGCTCACCGAGATGCAAAGTTTGGCCCGCGCTCATCCCACCGCTACCTGGTAAAAAAACCATGAACACCGTTGTCACCCCCGCCGATGCCATACAGGCAGCTTGGACTGCCCTAGAAACCTTGGCCGACCCGGAAATTCCGGTGGTGTCGCTGCGTGAATTGGGCATTCTGCGCGATGTGCGTCAGGGTGCCGACGGGCTGGAGGTGGTTATCACCCCCACCTACAGCGGCTGCCCAGCGATGGGCCAGATTGAGGACGATGTCCACACCACCCTGCAAGCGGCTGGCTTGCAGGCCAAGGTGGTAACGCAATTGGCCCCCGCCTGGACTACCGACTGGATGACCGAGATTGCCAAAGAAAAGTTGCGCGCCTACGGCATCGCCCCCCCCGGCCAGCACTGCGCCAAAGGCCGTGAGGCCGGTGAAAGCGTGTTACGCTTTGTGCGTGGTGCTGCCGAGCCAGAACCGGCAGTGCCTTGCCCGCACTGTGGCTCTAGCCATACTGTGGAGTCTTCGCATTTTGGTTCTACCGCCTGCAAGGCGCTGTACAAATGCCTAGACTGCCAAGAACCTTTTGATTATTTCAAGCCGTATTAACGCCAACTGGAAACGCCAGCATGTCTTCCCCCCATTTTCACGAACTCAAAGTCAAGCGCGTCAGCACGGAAGCAGCTGGTGCGGTGGCCATTACCTTTGACATCCCAGCCAACTTGCGCGAAGCCTTTGCCTTTGAGCCGGGCCAGTTTCTGACCTTGCGCGCCACCATCAACGGCCAAGATGTGCGTCGCAACTACTCCATCAGCAGCGCACGCAGTCGCCTAACGCAAAAGGGCGAAATCGAAGTTGGTATTCGCGCGGTAGAAAATGGCCTGTTCTCTAACTGGGCCACCACCTCCATCAAGGCGGGTGACACCCTGAACGTGATGACCCCCGATGGCCGTTTTGTGGTCAAAAAGCAGCGCGCCTTGCACCGCGTTGGTTTTGCCGGTGGTTCGGGCATTACCCCGATTTTGTCGATTGCCGCTACCACGCTAGAAGAGCAGCCAGAATCTAAATTTACGCTGGTTTATGGCAACCGCAACATGGCTACCGTCATGTTCAACGAAGCCCTGCAAGACCTGAAAGACCGCTTTGCTGGTCGCTTCACCATGATTCACATCTTGTCTAGCCAAGCCCAAGAAGTGGACTTGCTGCAAGGTTTGATTGACGGCAACAAAGTACGCGCCCTGATTGACACCTTCTTGCCCGTCAAGAGCATGGACGAAGTGTTTATCTGCGGCCCCGAGCCGATGATGGATGCGGTAGAAAAATCCCTGGTCGAGGCTGGCGTGCCCGCCAACCGTGTCTATAGCGAACGCTTTAGCGCCGGTGCCCCTGCGGGTGCCCAAGTGGTGAGCATTGATGCCCCCAAAGCCTCGGCAGCGCGTACCGTGCAACTGACCATCGTCGTCGATGGCACAGAACACCACCTGACGATGGCCTCCACCGAGCGCGTGCTGGATGTGGGCTTGGATGCGGGTCTGGATTTGTCGTTCTCGTGCAAGGCCGGTGTGTGCTGCACCTGCCGCGCCAAGGTGCTGTGTGGTTCGGTCACCATGGACAAAAACTACACCCTAGAGGCCGACGAAATCGCCCAAGGCTTTGTTTTGAGCTGCCAAGCCCGCCCCACCAGCGAGCAACTCACCATCAGCTTTGACGAGCGTTAATCTGGTTTTGTGGCCTTAGCGCCATCTCAAAAAAGCCGACCTTGTGTCGGCTTTTGGTTTTGTGCTCAAGGCTTGTTGGGTGCAGGTATCCGCGTGCTGCGTACGGTCTCGCCGGTGATAGGGTGCAGGTAGCTTTCTACCACCGTGCCTTGGGCATCGACGGCATAAAACTCGTGGCAATTGCCGCTAGAGACCTTGTATTTGACCAGCACATAATCTTGTGCCCGAAAGCGCTCGCGCGCTTGTGCTTCGGATATCCATTGCGCGCGCGGCAGATTGGTGCAGAACACTTTTTCTTTGGCCGCACTGGCTTGGGCCGGGGCACTTACCAGTAGCGTGCCACAGCACAACAGCACAGCCCCAACCGTGCCGCGCAGCTTGAGAAAAGACAAAGGAGTGAAGAAACGGTAGGTCATAAACTGCCACTGTAGGCCCAATAGATGAATATAGGCTTAAATTTATGTCATAGCTAGGCCGTGGTACCCTTGCCATCATGGCATTAACCGGTGGCAAATATAGACGTGACAGGTACGCCACCATAGCGCCGAAGGCTGTGCTTTTGGCGCTCTACCGCCCCGGCATTGATGCCGAGGTTTCACGCGCAAACGGATGAGCAGCACGCGCTTTCTTACAGGTATTACCACCACTGGCACACCCCATTTGGGCAATTTTGTCGGTTCTATCCGCCCGGCTGTGGCGGCCAGCCATCGCCCCGGTGTTGAGAGCTTTTACTTTCTGGCCGACTACCATGCCCTCATCAAATGTGAAGACCCGCAGCGTATCCAGCGCTCCACGCTGGAGATTGCCGCCAGTTGGTTGGCGGCGGGCCTCAACCCGGAGCAGGTGACGTTTTACCGCCAGTCCGACATCCCCGAAATCCCCGAGCTGACTTGGCTGCTCACCTGCGTGACAGGCAAGGGCCTGCTCAATCGTGCCCATGCGTACAAAGCAGCCCAAGATAAAAATGCCGCCGCTGGCCGCGAGCAAGACGATGGTGTCACGGCCGGTTTGTTCATGTACCCGGTGTTGATGGGGGCCGACATTCTGATGTTCAAGGCCAACAAAGTGCCGGTGGGCCGCGACCAAATCCAGCATATTGAAATGGCACGCGACATAGCCAGCAGCTTCAACCACCTGTATGGTGAGCATTTTGTGCTGCCCGAGGCCGTGGTGGATGACAACGTCGCCACTTTGCCCGGTTTGGATGGGCGCAAAATGAGCAAGAGTTACGACAACACCATTCCACTGTTCTCGTCGCGGGCGCAGTTGCAAAAGCTGATTGGTGGCCTGCTCACCGATTCGCGCTTGCCCGGCGAACCGAAAGAAGTCGAAGGCTCGGCACTGTTCCAAATTTACCAAGCCTTTGCCACCGAAACTGAGACCGCCGCCCTGCGCCAAGCCTATGCCGATGGCATTGCTTGGGGCGATGCCAAAAAACTGCTGCTAGAGCGCGTGGACCAAGTCATTGCCCCGATGCGTGCCGAGTACGAAGCCCTGATTGCTGACCCGGCGCGCATGGAGCGCACCTTGCTGGCTGGAGCCGAGCGTGCCCGTGCGCTGGCTACGCCCTTTATCCGTGAGTTGCGCCATGCCGTGGGCCTGCGTAACTTGGTGCAAGTAGCCAGCGCCGCGCCTGTGAAGGCGGCCAAAGTAGCTAAGCCTGCTTTTAAGCAATACCGCGACAGCGACGGGCAGTTTTATTTCAAACTGCTGGCTGCCGATAGTCGCTTGCTGTTACAAAGCACCGGCTTTGCCGCGCCTAAAGACGCAGGCCAAGCCATTGCGCGCCTACAACAGCAGGGCGAAGCCGCACTGGCGGACTTGGCCGCTCAATTGGCCCCGGTAGAGGGCATTACAGCCCAAGATGTGGCAGCGGCTTTACAAGCCTTGCGCGCCGACGATTAAGCCGGTTCAGGGCGCTGCGTTTTGCAGCAAGGCGCGCAGTTCGGCCAAGGCTTGGCGCAAGCTGGCCGGAATGGGCGCAGATGGTGCTGTTGCGGGGGCTTTAGTCTGCATGGCCCCAGTAGTCTCAGTAGCCAATTTGTGCAACCATTGCACCTGTTGCGGCAGCGTGACTTGGTGCAGGTCGGCATGGGTTTGCACCCATTGCCGCGCCTGTGTGCCTAAACGCTGGCGCTGTGCGCTATCGGCCAGTAAGTCGGCCACGGTTTGCGCCAAAGCTGCGGTATCAAAAAAATCTACCAACAAACCGTTGTGCTCATGTTGCACCACTTCACGCACTGGCGCGGTGTCGCTGCCAACGATGGCACAGCCCACGCTCATCGCTTCTAGCAGGCTGCGGCCCAGCACAAACGGATAGCTCAGATAGACATGCACGCTAGACAGTTGCAGCAGGCCGATAAAACTAGCATGGGGTACCTGCCCAACAAAATGCACCCGTGCCCAATCGGTAGCTTCTAGGTGCGGTTGCAGCGCTTGCACCAGCAACTCGCGCCAGCTTTGGCCGTTGTTGGGCCGGGGGCCGTAACCGCCTTCGGTGCCACCGGCGATGATGATGTGCGCTTGGGGGCGCAAGCGCAACAATTGCGGCAGGCAGCGCATAAAAACGTGAAAGCCCCGACAAGGCTCTAACGTGCGGCTGGCAAAGGTGACTACTTCTTGGGCGCGGCTTAAAACCAAGCTGTCATTGAGTGTCAAGCTGATATCGGGGTTGGGTGCAATGGCTTGGGTGTGGATGCCATCGCGAATGATGGTGATTTGCTGTTGTGGCGACAAGGCCGGGCTAAAGCTATCGGCTTGCCATTGCGTAGGGCTGAAGGCAGCATCCATCTCTTGCCAATGCAGCCAATGCGGTAAATTTTTCAGGCGCAAAGCGGCACCTGCCAAGGGGCTAGTGGCCGGAAATTCTGCGTCAAAACCGGCGGCGATGCTCTCGGGGTGGTAAAACAGCTCGGCATACAAGCCGAGTTTGGCGTGTGGCCAGATTTCTTTCAAAAACAGGCTATCGCCCCAAGCCGGGTGCGCGATGATGACATCGGGCGTAAAACCCTGTGCCTGCAATTGCAGTGCGGCTTGGCAAGCGGCCTCGGCGCGCAGGGTTTGGCGCTCGATGTCTTGTAGCCACGGGTGCAATTGGGTGGCCGTTGTGCGTGGCGTGGGGCAAGCCACCAAGGTTACGCCCTGCCACGCCAGCACAGGCTCAGCCTGTGCTGCTACCAAGGCTAGCACGGTATGGGCGGCATCCGAGGCTAAATGGGCGGCTAATGCGGCAAACGGCCCCGGAAAATGGGGGTGAACAAACAATATCTTCATCAAACACAAGCCGTTGGCGGCTTAACCGGCAGTCAATAATTTGCGAATCGGGGCGGGTAGGCCCAAGTCGGGCCATTGTTCCGCGCTAAACCAGCCACCGCCCGCAGTGCCAAGGTCTTCTGTGTTTGCCAGTGTGGCCCGCACGGGATGCAGGTGCAAATCGCGGTGCGTGAGTACATGCAAAAACGCGGGCAGGTGTTCTATGGTGTGCGCTGGTGCCAAGGCCCAGTGTTCAGACAGCGCAGCGGCGGATTCATGCACTGGCAAGCAATACAAGCCAGCCCAAATGCCCTGATTGGGGCGCTGCTGCAAATAAACCCGCCCTTGGGCATCTTGCAACCACAGCAACCACCACGATTGTGCCCGGCGCTGCAATTTGCGTGTTTTGACGGGATAGTTTTCGGGCACGCCTTCGGCTAAGGCTACGCATTCGCTGCTCAAGGGGCATAGCAGGCAACTGGGTTTGCGTACTGAGCATACCGTGGCGCCCAAATCCATCAGCCCTTGGGTGTAGCCCGGCATGGTCACGTCCAACTGCTGGGTGGGCAACAAGGCTTGGGCAGCATCCCACAATTGGCGCTCGTGCGCGGCCACGGCCAAATCGGCGGAAAAACCCAGTGCCCGCGTTAAAACGCGGCGCACGTTGGCATCCAAAATGGGTACGCGCTCGGCAAAGCAAAAGGCGGCAATCGCACCGGCAGTGGAGCGCCCAATGCCCGGCAACTGCTCCAATTGCGCGGCACTGCGTGGAAACTGCCCCCCATGCTCTGCCAGCACCACTTGGGCACAGCGGTGCAAATTGCGCGCCCGGCTGTAATAGCCCAAACCACTCCACAGCGCCAGCACTTCGTCTTGGGAGGCGGCAGCCAAGGCGGCTACGTCTGGGAAACGGGCTAAAAAGCGCTCGTAGTAGGCCAGCACGGTGCTGACTTGGGTTTGCTGCAACATGATTTCAGACAGCCAAACGCGGTACGGGTCGCGCGTTTGCTGCCAAGGCAGGTGTTGGCGGCCATGTTGGGCCTGCCAAGCCACCACCTTCTCGGCCAAACGGCTCATGCAGCAGCCACCGCTGCTGTGCCTTCGGCTGCTGCTTCTGGGGCAGCGCCGGACAGCGCCAGCAACTGCTGGGTGTGTGCTTGCAGGCGTTGCTCTAAATGGGCTAGCGTGGCTTCGCTTTCTTCGATTTCGGTGATGCGCTCGACCAAGCCACTGGCGGCCGATTGGATACGGTCTACCGCCTCGATGCGGCGGGTAAAACTGCGCCGCCGCTCGCGCAGTTGGGCATCTAGTTGGGCGGTGGCGGTTTTGCTCCACAATTCCAAATCATTGGCCGCCGATTCAAACACGGCGCGCACGCGCATAAACAGCGCCCGGCCCAAGCGCTCGGCAAAATCAGGGTTGGCCAATTTCAGGGCATTGCCCAAGCTGAGGTATTGCAGGTGGCTTTCTTGGATACGCAACAAATCGGTGGCAAATTGCTCCATGCGCGGCGCTGGCGGTACTTGCAGCGAGAAGCCAAACTCGGCATTGAGCTGGCTGAAGGTGCCACCCAACATGGCTTGGATTTCGGTAGCGGCGGCTTGGGCGGCATCTAAGGTAGCGCACAGGTGCTCAAAGGTTTGCGTGTATTGCTTGCGTACCCCCAACTTCAAGCCCTTTTGCTGCAAGGCTTCTACCAAGGCGCGCATTTGTTCCTTCAATGCCTTGGCCCCCAATTGCTGGAACGCATCTTGTAACAGTTTGAGGTGTACGGTACGCACCGCCTGTATTTTGGCGGCGCTGAAATTGAACTCGGTTTGCTCTTGTTCAATCCGGCTACGCATGGACTCAATCACCGAGGCATTTTTGCCGCGCAAACTGCGTAGCTCTAGCATTTGGTCGTCTAAATCGCGGCGGCGAATGTTGAATACGCGGCCCATTTCGGCATTGAGGTTTGCCACTCCAGAGGCCACCGCAGCGCGCAAAATAGTTTGCCGTTGCCCCATGATGCCGTGGGCTAAGGCGGCCTCTAGGGTGGGCAAGCCGCTGGCTTGCAGCAAGGCATCATCGCCAGTAATTTTGGCCAGCAAGCCCTTTTGCGCCGATACGGGCAACACTTGGCTGGTGGCTACGCCCAGCAATTGGGCCGATGTAGCACATTGGCGCTGCAATTGCGTGCGTACCAATTCTGGGGTGTTCAGGGCATCCCACAAAGTATCTATCTTGTTGAGTACCACCAAGCGGGCATCGTTGCTGCCTTGCGGATTGGCCAGATGCTCGCGCCAGATGGCCAAATCGGAGCGGGTAACCCCAGTATCGGCCCCCAAAATAAACACCACCGCATGGGCCTGCGGAATGAGGTTGACGGTTAATTCAGGCTCGGCCCCCACGGCATTGAGGCCGGGGGTGTCCAAAATCACCAAGCCATCTTTGAGCAGCGGATGCGGCATGTTGATGATGGCATGGCGCCACATGGGCACTTCTACTTGGCCTTGGGCATCGGGGGCGGGGTTGTCTTCGGGCAGCTCGTCGCTCCAAAAGCCCAGGGCTTTGGCCTCGTCCACCGGCACTTTGCGTACTTGGGCCACTTTTTCGATGGCGGCGGCAATTTGGTCCGCATTGTGGATGTCTAGCGGCAGCGTGACCCAAGTGTCGTGCTTGAGCCGCCACTCACTGAGGCTGGGCGTTTGTAAACGGGTTTCAATGGGCAGCAGGCGCAGGGTGGGTGGCTCGGTGCTGTCGTAGCCCAACTCGGTGGGGCACATGGTGGTGCGCCCCGGACTGGCAGGCATGATGCGTCGGCCATATTTGGCAAAAAAGATGGCGTTAATCAGCTCGGACTTGCCGCGCGAAAATTCGGCCACAAAGGCCACCATGATTTTGTCAGAGCGTACTTGGGCCTCTAGCCGTTGCAGACGCTCTTGCGCGGCGGCATCCATCAGCTCATGGGCGTTCATCCATTGCGCCAGCTGCTTCAACTGCTGGGCAAATGCACGCCGCCAGTGGCCATGCTGCTCAAACTGGTCGTTGAATGAAGATCCCACTTTATTCCTGGAGATTAAAAAGCCGTCTGCACCAGACAGCGGCAAAAAATTTAGCCATGTTGGCAACCGGGGCAGTAATAACTGCTGCGCTGCCCTTGGCGCACCATGCACACCGGGGTAGCGCAAGTATGACAGGGCTGGCCAGCACGTCCGTAAACTTGGGCTTGTTGTTGAAAATGGCCGCTTTGGCCATCGGCGTTGCTAAAGTTGCGTAAGGTGCTGCCGCCGGTTTCTACCGCTTGGTTTAGCACTTGCACAATGGCACTGTGCAAGCGCTGTACCCGTTGCGGGCTCACATCGCGCGCGGCCACGGTGGGCAAAATGCCGGCCAAAAACAGCGCCTCGCTGGCATAAATGTTACCTACCCCCACCACGACTTTACCGGCCAGTAACAAGGGTTTAATGTGGCTGCGGCTGTTTTGTAGCCCTTGTTGGAAGGCTGCCACAGTGAAATCTTCCGACAGCGGCTCCAACCCCCAGTGGCCTAGCAGCTTGCGCGCTACCGGGTCTTGCTCATCGCGGGCATAGACCACAGCACCAAAGCGGCGCGGGTCGTGCAGGCGCAACACCCCTTGCGTGGTGTGCAAATCAAAATGGTCATGCACGCCGGGGGGTGGCAAGTTGGTGGCAAAACGCAAACTGCCCGACATGCCCAAGTGCAGCAGCAACAAGCCTTGCTCTAAATCTATCAACAGGTATTTGCCGCGTCGGCGCACCGCCAACACCGTTTGGCCCACCAAATTTTCGGGCGCGCAGCCCAAAGGCCAGCGCAAAGGCTTGCCCAAGCGGGCCGCCACAATGCGCGCTTGGGCAATGGAAGACGCAAAACTGCGCCGCGTAACTTCTACCTCTGGCAATTCAGGCATCTGGAACCACTTGAAACCGATGTTGGAGCATCGATTATTATGGTTCATGGCCTCCTGCATCCATCGTTTTTTGTTTTCTGCACTTGTTGCTGCCTTTACTAGCTCCGCCCATGTGGCGTTGGCTGGCCCAGCGGTGTCCAAATCGCCCTCGGCGGGCGCACAGCAGCGCCATGCGCTACAAGAGTTACGACGGCCCATGCTCGATGCAGAAACGTTTTACGAAATTTTATTGGGCGAAATTACCACCCGCAGTGGCGACCCCGCCACCGGCTTTGCCCTGATGTTAGAAGCCGCGCGCAACAGCGATGACGAAAAGCTCTACCAGCGCGCAGCCAATATTGCGCTGCAAGCGCGTTCGGGCGAGTCAGCCCTGATTGCCGCCCGTGCTTGGCAACAGGCGTGGCCTGAGTCACCCGAGGCCAACCGTTATGTGCTGCAAATTTTGGTGGCCCTGAACCGGGTGCGCGACACCATCCCGGCCCTGAGGCAAGAGTTGGCCAACACCCCAGCAGCCAGCCAAGCCAGCGCCTTGCTGGCGCTGCCCGCCTTGTACCGGCGCGTCAGTGACAAGCCCTTGCTACTGGGTTTGGTAGAGCCAGTGTTGGCCCCCTATTTGGCGCAAGAACATACTGCCGTAGCTGCATGGGCTGCCTTGGGCCGCTTGCGCCTGCAAGCCGAAGACCTGTCCGGCGCAGTGCAAGCCGCGCAACAAGCCCAAGAACTGGCCCCAAACGATGAAGCCATCGCTTTGCTGGCACTGGAATTGTTAGAGCGCGGCCAAATGGCTGCCGCTCCGTTGGTAGATGTTTATTTTGCCCAATCCCAAGCCAGCGCCTCGTTGCGCTTGGCCTATACGCGCTGGTTATTGGCCACCCAACGCCATTCTGATGCCCAAGCGCAACTGAACATCCTCACCAGCCAAACCCCAGACCAATCGGAGGCTTGGTTCTTGTTGGCGGCAGTGGCGCTGCAAAATAACCAATTACCCGAGGCCGAAGCAGCGCTGCAAAAATTTATGGCCCTCACGGCCAGCACAGAAACGGCGGACAGTAAATCCAACAAAAGCCTAACCCAAGCCTATTTGCTGCACGCACAAATTGCCGAAAAGCGCGGCCAGTACCACCAAGCCGATACGTGGCTCAATCGCATCCAGCACCCCGAGGACCGCTTTGTTGCCCAAACCCAACGCGCTGCCCTGCTGGCACGCCAAGGCAAGCTGCCCCAAGCGCGTGTCTTGCTGCGTCAACTGCCCACACAAAGCGCGCAAGAAGAGCAGCTCAAACTGCAAGCCGAAGTGCAATTGCTGCGCGATGCCAAACAATACGCCCCGGCCTACGAAATCCAAGCCCAACTGGCAGCCCTAGACCCAGACAACAACGAGCTACTCTACGACCACGCCATGCTGGCCGACAAACTGGGGCGTTTAGACGAGATGGAGCGCCTGCTGCGCCAAATTATCGAGCGCCAGCCCGATTTTCACCACGCTTACAACGCCTTGGGCTACTCCTTGGCCGACCGGGGCTTGCGCCTGAAAGAGGCCAAAGCCCTGATAGAAACCGCCCTGAGCTACGCCCCGAATGACCCGTTCATCACCGACAGCTTGGGCTGGGTGCATTTTCGGCTGGGCGAACACACCGAAGCCCTGCGCCTGCTTGAATCGGCCTTTGCCCGCCGCCCAGATGCCGAAATTGCCGCCCATTTGGGCGAAGTGCTGTGGAGCATGAAGCAACCCGAGCGCGCCCGTGCCATCTGGCAACAGGGCCTGCGCCTGCAAGCCGATAACGAAACCCTGCTCAAAACCCTGCGCCGTTTTGGCGTGCAGCCCTGATGGCGCTGGCTGCTTTGGCCGTTGTGTGGCCTCGTCGCTTGCTGTGGTGCAGCGCAGTGGCTATGGCGCTGGCTTTGTCTGGCTGTGCCCAGCCACCAAGCGCCCCCGCCTTGCCCACTGAAGCACTACGCACCGTTTGGAGTGGCCGTTTGGCCTTGCAGGTGCAAGACCAGCCCTCGCGCTCCTTCATTGCCGCCTTTGACTTGCAAGGCAACGCCCACAGCGGCAGCCTGCAACTAAGCAGCCCTTTGGGTAGTACGCTGGCGCAATTGCACTGGAACCCCCAAGGGGCGCAGCTGCACACCGGCGAGCGCACCGAAGCAGCCTCCTCTATCGAGGCGCTGCTAGAGCGCGGCACCGGCGCAGCGATTCCGGTCACGGCGTTGTTTGATTGGCTTTTGGGCTTGCCCACCCCGGTGGATGGTTGGAGTACCAATTTAAGCGCCATTGCCCAAGGCCGCCTGAGCGCCACGCGCTGGCACCCCGAGCCACAAACCACCTTGCGTATCACCTTCGAGCGCTAAATTCTCAGCCCATGCAAGCCCTGTACGACGTTCCGGCCCCAGCCAAACTCAACCTGTTTTTGCACATCACAGGCCGCCGCGCCGATGGCTACCACCTGTTGCAATCAGCGTTTATGTTGATAGATTGGTGCGACACCCTGCATTTTGAGTTGCGCCCCGATGGCCACATCAGCCGTGAAGACCTGAACACCCCCCTGCCACAGGATGATTTAATTGTGCGTGCTGCTAAAGCCCTGCAAAGGGCCACCGGCTGCCCTTTGGGCGCACATATCGGCATCCACAAAAGCATTCCTGCCCAAGCGGGCATGGGAGGTGGCTCCTCGGATGCCGCCAGCACCTTGCTGGCCTTAAACCAACTGTGGCAACTCCAATTAGACCGCGCCACCCTGAGCCGCATTGGCTTGCAACTGGGGGCCGATGTGCCCTTCTTTTTGTGCGGTCATGGTGCTGCTTGGGTAGAGGGCATTGGCGAACACATTACCCCGCTGATAGGCGCACAGGCCCTGCCAGCGGCACAGTTTGCCGTGGTCAAACCAGCCGCTGGCATCGAAACCCCAGCCATTTTTGCCTCTGCGTTGTTGCAGCGTGACACCGCCCCCGTGAACATAGAGCAGTTTTGCACCACGCCCTACCAGTTTGGCCGCAATGACTTGCAGCCCGTAGCCGAACAACTCTGCCCAGAGGTAAAAAAAGTTGTCGATTGGTTCCAAGAGCAAAAATTAGGTGCTACAATGACAGGCTCAGGCAGCGCTGTATTTACACAGCTGTCACATGCTGCTGATGTTGCACCAGTTCCAAACAACTGGCACATTAAAAAATGTGAAAATCTGATGACTCATCCTCTTGGCAGTTGGGTTTCAGGTATATAATTTAAGGCTTGCTGAATAACGTTCAGTAAACCTGTGTAGGGGAGTCGCCAAGCTGGTTAAGGCACCGGATTTTGATTCCGGCATGCGAAGGTTCGAATCCTTCTTCCCCTGCCAAATCCGCCTCAATGCAGGCAACACACTTCAGCCAGACTGCTGGGCCGCTCATGCAAGCCAATCCTCTCGATTTCATGGTTTTCACTGGCAATGCCAATCCTGGTATGGCCGCTGACATCGCCAAGCACCTTGGCACCACTTTGGGCGCCGCTGATGTCAGCCGCTTCTCTGATGGTGAAGTCACCGTAGAAATTAAAGAAAACGTTCGTGCCCGTGATGTGTTCGTGGTGCAATCCACCTGCGCGCCCACGAATGAAAACCTCATGGAGCTGCTGATTATGGTCGATGCGCTCAAGCGCGCCTCGGCTGAACGCATCAGCGCCGTGATTCCTTACTTCGGTTACGCACGCCAAGACCGCCGTCCGCGCTCTACCCGCGTGCCCATTTCAGCCAAAGTAGTCGCCAATCTGTTGCAAACTGTAGGCGTGGCCCGCGTGCTGACGATGGATTTGCACGCCGACCAAATTCAAGGTTTCTTCGATATCCCCGTCGATAACATCTATGCCTCGCCCATTTTGTTGGGTGATTTGCGCCAAAAGCAATACGAAAACCTGATTGTCGTCTCGCCCGACGTTGGCGGCGTAGTGCGCGCCCGTGCTTTGGCCAAGCAACTCGGTTGCGATTTGGCCATTATTGACAAGCGCCGCCCCAAGGCCAACGTCTCTGAAGTAATGCACGTCATTGGCGAGATTGAAGGCCGCAACTGCGTCATCATGGACGACATGATTGACACCGCTGGCACGCTGGTTAAAGCCGCTGAAGTGCTCAAGGCACGCGGTGCCAAGAGCGTCTATGCTTACTGTACCCACCCCATTTTCTCTGGCCCCGCCATTGACCGCATTAGTGCCTCGGCGTTGGATGAGGTGGTGGTAACCAACACCATCCCCCTGAGTGCTGCCGCCAGCGCTTGCAGCAAAATTCGCCAACTTTCCGTAGCGCCGCTGATTGGCGAAACCATCCAGCGCATTGCCAACGGTGACTCGGTGATGAGTTTGTTCTCAGACCACCACGATTAAGTTTGCGTCTGAGCAAAAGCCTGGCCCTCTCCCGCATTGGCGAGGGCCTTTTTTTTATAACCGAAGGTGACACTGGTCGCGGTGCACCTTTCACGGAGAAATTTTATGAACATCGTCGCTTTTGAGCGCGCCATGCAAGGCACGGGTGCGAGCCGCCGTCTGCGTAATTCTGGCCGTACCCCCGGCATCATCTACGGTGGCGAAGCCCAGCCCCAAGCCATCGAAGTGGACCACAATGGCCTGTGGCATACCCTGAAAAAAGAAGCCTTCCACTCTAGCGTACTGGACATGGACTTGGGCGGCCAAACTATCAAGGTGGTGCTGCGTAATGTGCAATACCACCCCTACAAGCAACAAGTGTTGCACATTGACTTCCAGCGCGTCGATGCCAAGACCAAGCTGCACCTGAAGGTGCCCGTCCATTATGTGGGCGCAGACGAATCGGCAGCTGTCAAGGTCGATCATTGCACCGTCAACATCGTGGTCAACGAACTCGATGTTACCTGTATGCCTTCGGACTTGCCCGAGTTCATTTCGGTTGATTTGAGCGAGCTGAAGAAGGGTGCCACCTTGCACCTGAAGGATGTCAAGTTCCCCCGTGGCGTGACACCTGTGACCCGTGGCAGCCAAAACAACCCCGCGCTGGTTTCTATGGTGGCCCCAGTCATCGTGGTGGACACACCCGTGGTGGCTGCTGCACCCGCCAAGGGCAAGGGCAAGGGCAAGAAGTAATTTTTGCTCTGTGGTGGCTACGGCTGCCACTGTCTTGTATAACGGCCCACCGCGTGTGGGCCGTTTGCTTTTTGGTCGTGTTGACATCCTCTCTGGGGTGAACCCCTCTTGGCCTAGAGACTTCCAGTTTTGGAACTCTGCGGCCAAATTGTCTGGGTTGCTCCCTTGGCTTTGTAACAGTTGGCGTAAGGCATGGGTAACGAACGTGGCCAACTGCTCTCCCCCCTTTGGCTGATGATGTGTGCGAACGCCTGAAGGGCTGCTTTAGCGGTGAACAGATGTGCGTTGGCAGGGGCGGAAATCATCTCAAACGTGCGGCGCGTCTCGTTGGAAATGGTTTTTTGTGGACGAGCGTGCTTGCGGAACGCGCGAACACTTCCCCCCGGAAGTCCGGTAACGTGGCGACCGACGTGATGCTGGTGTTTGGTAATCGGCATGGAGCTACCCTTCTGTCCTGCGTGTTACATCATTTTGATGATGCTTCAGTTTGGAATGTAGTGGGAATTTCTTATCCTACTACGCATCGTTGCGCTTTGGGGGCGGCTGGGTAGCCTCGTAGTTGGGTTGCGTGCAACCCGCCTTACCCCTCCGGGGGGCGCGGTCTTCGTTGTCTCTGATTTCTGTATATTTTGTGTACCATTGCTTGTGAATTTTCGCCTTAAAGCTAAAATTTAAACATGCACCAAATCATCCACTACCTCGATCAAACTGAGCGAGACCTGTACCAAGACTGGCTCAATGCTTTGCGTGATCGGGTGGCTAAGGTGGCAATCATCAAGCGTGTGGCCCGTATGGAAGTGGGCTTGTTTGGTGATTGCAAGCCGCTACGCGAAGGCGTTTGGGAACTCAGGGTCGATGTAGGAGCTGGGTATCGTGTGTACTATGCCCATGTCGGTAACACACTTATCCTACTCACGAGTGGCGGCGACAAAAAGTCGCAGAGCCACGACATTGACCGTGCTATCAAGTTGTTAAAGGATTGGGAGAAGCGAAATGGCTAAAACATATCGAACCCACGAAGAGGCCAGCGTCGAAATGTTCCGCAAAGATCCGGCATTGGCTGCCGATTACCTCAATGCGGTACTAGAAGACGGCGATGAGACTGACCTGATGTTGGCGCTACGTGCCCTAAGTAAGGCATTTGGCGGTGTGCAGGAGGTAGCGCGCCAGGCGGATGTTAATGCCCACACTTTGTACCGTACCCTTTCTGAGAAGGGGAATCCCGAACTCAAAACGTTGTCTGCTATTTTAAAAGCGATGGGTATGCGCTTGGCCATTCAGCCATTAAACATAAATAGCCAGCGTCACGCACACGCCTAACAAAAACGGGAAAAATAACTTTCGTAGGTAGGGTTGCGCGCAACCCTATGTTTGGTTCATTTAAAATTTTGTCCAATTTACTGAATGGGTATATTCATGTTAAATATCAAAAAATCGCTAAAAAAAGCAAATCTGATTTTTGCTTTTTTGGTTGTTCATGCCTGTGCGAGTAGTGCCCTTACAGCTCCAGCGCTTACAGGTATCACCCTGTCACGCACTACTTGGAATGGAGCCTCCGATGCAGCTAATACGGCAGTTACAGTCACCCCCGAGCCCGCTGGAGCAGTGCTGCCTGCCTGCACCACCAGCCCAGCTAATTTATTAACAGTTGGGGCCGCATATCCCATAGCCGCCCAGTTTATTATTAACCCTGCTGCTGTCACGGCCAATACCACAGTGACGATTACGTGTGGTGATAAAACAGCATCTTTAGCGCTACGCGCAGCAGTGATTCCTGCCCAAATAAAAGACCTGTTTTACAGAACAGACTTGAATGGAAATTTAATTATTTACTTTCAGTTGGCCCGTTCATTGAGCGAAATTGCTGGAAAAACCAAGACCAGTTTTTGGGTGGCTGCTCGGGTGCCTAGTAATGGGTTTTTTCTTCCAGAAGATCAATGGTTTTTCTTAAATTCTAATGGATGGAGTCATTTATCATCTTCCCAAGATGTGGAATTATTGGCTTATAAAAATAACCAAGTGCCTGAAATAGAAACTTATTTCACCATTCCTGCCGGGTTGCCAGAAACCGATTTTAGATATTTGAATGTAGATTTTTATTTTGGATATATGGATGCTGAAGGAAGTTTCAAAAATATGGGGGTTATTTGGGATGGAACTCAATGATTAAACTGTTTGTTGGCTTAGGCAATCCCGGCCCCGAATACGAAGCCACGCGCCACAATGCCGGGTTTTGGTGGATAGATGCGCTGGCGCGTGAACTCAAAGTATCTTTACAGCCTGAACGCAATTATTGGGGCTTGGCAGCGCGCGCCACTGTCCACGGCCAGCCAGTCTGGCTGTTAGAGCCGCAAACCTTTATGAACTTGTCGGGTAAATCGGTGGCGGCTTTGGCGCGCTTTTTCAAAATTGCCCCAGAAGAAATTTTGGTGGCCCACGATGAACTCGATTTTGCCCCCGGCCAAGTCAAACTCAAGCGCGGCGGCAGCCACGGTGGCCACAATGGCCTGCGCGACATCCACGGCCAATTGGGCAGCCCCGATTACTGGCGGCTGCGTATCGGCATCGGCCACCCCGGCGTAAAGGCCGAAGTGGCGCATTGGGTACTCAAAAAACCCGCCGCTGAGCAGCGCACCCTGATGGAAGACAGCATCGCCCATGCGCTCAAAGCCTTGCCCGCCCTGCTGGCGGGGGATATGGACAAGGCCACTTTGCTCATCCATACCACCAAGCCGCCCCGCCCGAAGAAATGCGACATAAAATTGCCCAATGCTGGATGATCGTGCCAAGTTGTTGCTCAAGGCGCTGGTAGAGCGCTATATCGAAGACGGGCAGCCTATAGGCTCCCGCACTTTGTCGCGTGCCTCGGGCTTAGACCTCTCGCCCGCCACCATTCGCAATGTGATGGCCGATTTGGAAGAGCTGGGCCTGATTGCCAGCCCGCACACCTCGGCGGGGCGCATTCCTACCGCCAAGGGTTATCGGCTGTTTGTCGATACCATGCTCACGGCAGACCGGGGGCAAATTTTGGCCCCCCAATTGGCTCCAGACCAGCCGCAACGGGTGATTGCCAATGCAGCGCAACTGTTGTCTAACCTGTCGCAGTTTGTCGGCGTGGTCATGGCACCCCGGCGCACCTCGGTGTTTCGGCATATTGAGTTTTTGCGCCTATCCGAGCGGCGCTTTTTGCTCATCATCGTCTCGCCCGAAGGCGATGTGCAAAACCGGGTGATTTTGTCCGAGACGGATTTCACCCAAAGCCAGTTGATTGAAGTGGCCAATTTTCTCAACAGCCACTATGCGGGCATGGCGATGGAGCAGGTGCGCGAGCGCTTGGGCCAAGAGGTTGACCAACTGCGCGGCGAAATTGCTACCCTGATGCAGGCGGCGGTGCAGGTCAGTTCCGAAGCCTTTGAGCAGTCTCAAGAAGAAGTAATCATTTCTGGCGAGCGCAATTTGCTGTCAGTGAGTGATTTTTCGCAAAATATGGGCAATCTGCGCCGCGCTTTTGACCTGTTTGAGCAAAAAACACAAATTTTGCGCTTGTTAGACGTATCACAACAAGCCGAAGGGGTGCGTATCTACATTGGCGGCGAAAGCCAAGTGGTGCCGTTTGAAGAGTTGTCGGTGGTCAGTGCGCCCTACGAAGTGGATGGGCAGGTGGTGGGCACCTTGGGTGTGATTGGCCCCACTCGTATGCCCTACGAGCGCATGATTCAGATTGTGGACATCACTTCGCGCTTGGTGTCTAACGCCCTGAGCCACCACCACTGACCAAGCCACATTGTTGGCCGAGGCGCGTCAGCGGCCTGACGCGCAAAGGTGGTGTAATTCTGCCCATGAAGTCCCGTTTTGAACATATTGCCTTGGTCGGCAAATACCAAAGCCCTAGCGCTGGCGGCATGGCCGAACATGCGCGCAAAACCTTAGAGGGCATCGCCCTGTTTTTGCGTAGCCAAGGCTGTACCGTGTCGCTAGAAGCGCAGACAGCAGCGCACCTAGAGTTGCCCGGCTATACCGCCTTGGCAGTGGATGACATTGGCAAGCAGTGTGATTTGGGCTTGGTGGTAGGTGGCGATGGCACTATGTTGAGCATTGCGCGCCAAGTGGCCCGTTATGGCACGCCGCTGATTGGTATCAACCAAGGGCGGCTGGGCTTTATTACCGATATTCCATTAGACAACTACCAAACCACCTTGGCCCCGATGCTGCATGGCCAGTTTGAGGAAGACCACCGCCCGCTGATTCATGGCCGGGTGCTGCGTGGTGGCGAGTGCCTGTTTGACACGCTAGCCATGAACGATGTGGTGGTCAACCGGGCGGCCACTTCAGGCATGGTGGAACTGCGCGTGGAAGTAGATGGCCATTTTGTGGCCAACCAGCGTGCTGATGGTTTGATTGTGTCTTCGCCCACCGGCTCTACCGCCTATGCGCTGTCGGCAGGTGGCCCGATGTTGCATCCGTCTTTGCCCGGTTGGGTGCTGGTGCCGATTGCACCGCATACGCTATCCAATCGGCCCATTGTGCTGGCCGACATCACCGAGATTGCCATCGAGATTGTGAATGGCCGCGATGCCAGCGTCAGTTTTGATATGCAATCATTGCCTGGCTTGCACCAAGGAGACCGTATTTTGCTGCGCCGCGCTGAGTATTGCGTGCGCTTTTTGCACCCACGCGGCTGGAGTTACTTTGACACGCTGCGTAAAAAACTGCACTGGAACGAAGGGGGTTCTTAAACATGGCGCTCAGGAGCATCATGCTGCGCGATTTTGTGATTGTGCAGCAGCTAGAGCTAGAGCTGGCAGAGGGTTTTACGGCACTGACTGGCGAAACCGGCGCGGGCAAATCTATCCTGATTGATGCCTTGCAATTGGCCTTGGGTGCCCGTGCCGATGTGGGTTTGGTGCGCGAAGGGGCCAGCCGTACCGAAGTGTGCGCCGAGTTTGATACCCCGCCCACTTTACATGCGTGGTTAGAAGAAAACGGCTTTGCCGTGGAAGAGCAAATTTTGCTGCGCCGTACGCTAGATGCCCAAGGCAAAAGCCGCGCTTGGCTCAATGGCACGCCCGCCACAGCGGCCCAACTGCGCGCGGCGGGTGAGTACCTGCTAGACATTCACGGCCAGCACGCTTGGCAAAGCCTGACCCGCCCCGAGGCGGTGCGCGGCCTGCTCGATGCCTATGCCGGTCTTTCTGGCCAAGCGGTGGCCGAGTGCTGGCAACGCTGGCGCGCCGCCCGTAAAGCGCTAGAGCAAGCGCAAAGCGCCCAAGAACACCTAGAGCGCGACCGTGAGCGCCTGCTGTGGCAAATTGCCGAGTTAGACAAACTGCCCCCCGGTGCCGATGAGTGGGAAGAACTCAACGCCCAACACACGCGCCTCAGCCACGCCCAAGCCTTGTTAGACACCGCCCACGCCGCCGTAGAGTGGCTGAATGGCGAAGACCACGGCGCGCTGTCGGGTTTATCGCGTGCCGGTGAGCTGCTACAAGAGCAAGCGCATTTAGAGCCAGAGTTTCGCAATTTGCATGAATTGTTGGCCTCTAGTTTGGCCCAAGCCGAAGAAGCAGCGCGTTCTTTGCAAGCCTACTTGCGCCACGTAGATTTAGACCCGCAAGGGCTGGCGGCGTTGGATGAGCGCGTAGCGTTGTGGCTGAATTTGGCGCGCCGTTACAAGCGCCCACCGGCGGAGCTATCCAGCCTGTTGGCTACTTGGAAGCAAGAGCTGCAACGGCTAGAAGCCTGCGCCGATATTGCCGGATTAGAAGCTGTGGTGGCCCAAACGGCCGCTGCCTTTGATACAGCAGCACGCCAATTGTCACGCCAGCGTGCCAAGGCAGCACCCCAGTTAGCGCAGGCCATTACCCAAGCCATGCAGTTATTGGGGATGCAGGGCGGCCATTTTGAAGTCGCCCTCAACCCCAGCGCCCAGCCGGGCGCGCATGGCATCGATGATGTGGCCTTTTTGTTGGCCGGACACCCCGGAGCCACGGCCCGGCCTTTGGGCAAAATCGCTTCGGGGGGCGAGTTGTCGCGCATCTCATTGGCCATTGCGGTTACCACCAGCGCCTTGGGTGAAGCACCCACCCTCATTTTTGACGAAGTGGATGCAGGGGTGGGTGGGGCCGTGGCTGAAGCCGTGGGGCGGCTGATGCGCCAACTGGGCCAAGACCGGCAGGTGCTGGCCGTGACGCACCTGCCGCAAGTGGCCGCCCAAGCGCACCAACATTTGCTAGTGGTTAAGCACAGCGATGGCCAAGGCACCAGCAGCAGCGTGCAGCCGGTAGCTGCTACGCAGCGGGTACGCGAAATTGCCCGCATGTTGGGCGGCCAGCAGCTGTCTAGCACCAGTTTGGCGCACGCCCAAGAAATGCTGGATTTAGCCATCACTAACCCTGTCCGTACCCTATTGGAGACAACGCCATGAGCCTAGAAATTGCCCTCATTACGGGTTTGTCGGGTTCGGGAAAATCCGTGGCCCTGCGCGCCTTAGAAGATGCCGGTTACTACTGTGTAGATAATTTGCCGCCCGAGTTATTGCCTGCCTTTTTAGCGCTAGAACATCAACACCACGGCAACCGCGTTGCTATTGCGATGGATGCGCGCAGTGGTAGCTCTTTGGCCCAAGTGCCACAAGCATTGCAGCGCCAACGCGCGCAGGGCGTGGTGGTGCATTCCATCTTTTTAGATGCCAGTACCGACACCTTGGTGCGGCGCTTTTCTGAAACCCGCCGCCGCCACCCGCTATCGCATGATGAGGGAGTGGATGGCCGCCGGGTACTCACCCAAGCCATCGAGTTAGAGCGCGAATTGCTGGCCGAACTGCGCGAGCATTCGCACGTCATTGACACCAGCGCCATTCGCGCAGCCCAATTGCAAGGTTATATCAAGGGCTTGATGTCGGCCCCGCCACAGCAGCTAACGCTGGTGTTCCAATCGTTTGCCTTTAAGCGTGGCATTCCGGTAGATGCCGACTATGTGTTTGATGTACGCATGTTACCCAACCCGCACTATGAGCCGGGCCTGAAAGATTTAAGTGGGCTAGATGCCCCCGTGGCCGACTATTTGCAGCAACAAGCCCCAGTGGTGCAAATGCAAACCCATATCGCCCAGTTTTTAGAGCATTGGCTAGACCTGCTGGCCAGCAACCACCGCAGTTACGTTACGGTGGCCATTGGTTGCACCGGCGGGCAGCATCGTTCGGTGTATTTGGTAGAGCGCTTGGCCGCGCATTTTCAGGCCCGTTGGGCTACCCTGCGTCGCCACCGCGAGATGGATGCGCGCGCCTTGCCCTGATTTGTCCTGAGTTTTTGCTTTTTTAAGGAAAGATTGCCTTATGTCTGCCACTGATTTTTCTCCTGCCCAAGGTTACGCCGGTGATGTAATGCCGCCTGTGGCTTGGCAATGGGTGCAACAAGGCCATGCGGTGCTGGTCGATGTACGCAGCAATGCCGAGCGCGCTTGGGTGGGCGAAGTGCCCGGCGCACGCCCTGTGGTGTGGAAGCAATGGCCCGGCATGGCCATGAATGCCCATTTTGATGAGCAACTGCGCGCCGCCGTGCCTGAAGGGCAAAAAGTGGTGCTGCTCTGCCGCAGTGGCGTGCGCTCGATTGCTGCCGCGCAGCGCGCCACCGAGCTGGGCCTAGAGGCTTACAACATCCTAGAGGGCTTTGAGGGCGACTTAGACGCGCAAGGCCACCGAGGCCAGCGCGGTGGCTGGCGTTTTCATGGGCTGCCTTGGCGCCAAGGTTAAAGCAGCTTATGGCAGCGGTTTATAGCGGCGGGATACGCAGTTTTTGCCCCGGATAAATTTTGTCTGGGTGGCTGAGCATAGGCTGGTTGGCCTCAAAAATTTTCGGGTACTTGTTGGCATCACCATAAAACTTTTTGGCAATCGCCGATAAAGTATCGCCACGCACCACATCATGGTATTGGGCCTCAGGCTCTGGGGCTGCCACTGTCATTTGGTTGTCCACTGCTTGCACGCTGGCCACATTGCCACAGCACAAGGTTACCTTTTCTTTGGCTGCTTGGCTGGGGGCTTGGCCTTGCACCGTCACCAAGCCTTGCAGGCCGTCGTATGCAACCTGTACCTCACTCAGGCCCAAGTTTTGTGCGCCAATATAGGTGGCAATGGCTTGGGCTGCCTTGGCGTTGCGTTCTTCTTGCGAAGGGCCATCGGTGGCCGTTGCCGGGGTGGCGGCTGCGGCCTCTTTACCGCCAAACAATTTCTCGCCAGCTTCTTTGATAAAACTAAAAACGCCCATGGGTACTCTCCTGATAGTGGCAAAAATCTAGAACTTGCACTGTAGCGCCAAACCAGCCCGCTAGGCGCAGTAAAAAAGTGTGTCAAAAAAACTCGGGATAATGCGCCGCATGACTTTTTTGGCCATCGACATCGGTAATACCCGCCTCAAATGGGCACTGTACGAAACTCCCAGCCCCGGAGCAGCGCTGCTGGCGCAAGGCGCAGAGTTTTTAGACCATGTAGACCGATTGGCCGAAGGCGGCTGGGCGCAGTTGCCCACCCCTACGCACATGCTGGGCTGCGTGGTGGCTGGCGATGCCATCAAGCGCCGGGTAGAAGAGCAAATGGAGCTATGGGACGTATCGGCCCAATGGGTGGTGGCCTCGGCCCAAGAAGCGGGCCTCATCAACGGTTATGACCACCCGGCACGCCTAGGCTGTGACCGCTGGATTGCCATGATTGGTGCGCGCCAGCGTTTGCTGGCCCACGGCCCGGCGCGCCCGCTGGTAGTGGTGATGGTGGGCACTGCTGTTACGGTAGAGGCCATTGATGCTGAAGGCCATTTTTTGGGCGGCTTTATCTTGCCCGGCCACGGCATTATGTTGCGTGCCTTAGAGTCGGGCACCGCCGGGCTGCATGTGCCCACAGGCGAAGTGTGCATGTTTCCCACCAACACCAGCGATGCTTTAACCAGCGGCGGCACCTTTGCCATTGCCGGAGCGGTAGAGCGCATGGTGCAGCACGTCATTCAACATTGCGGCGCAGAACCTGCCTGCATGATGACGGGCGGTGCCGGTTGGAAGATGGCCCCCAGCATGGGCCGTCCGTTTGAACTGGTGGACAACCTGATTTTTGATGGCCTGCTAGAAATTGCCGCGCGCCGCTTTGGTGCGGTTTAGTGCGGTGCTGTGGCCGGCCTATCGTTGCAATCGTCGGTGGCCAATTCGGTTTGGGCCATTTCGGCGGCCAAGTATTGCGCTGCATCTTGTGGCTGGCTGTTGGCGGCCTGCTCATACAGGGCGGTGGCCTCTGCCATGCGCGTGCTGCCCTCTAGCATGAGCAAGGCGTTGGCGTATTCGGTGCGTGCCAAGGCCGATGCTGGGTGCAATTGCAAGGCTTCTTGGAGCAGGCGCAAGGCTACGTCTTTTTTGGCTCCGTAGGTCATGCCGCCAATCAATGGGCCTACTTTGTCAATCACTTCGGCATGGAAAGCCCCCAAAGCAATGCGCGCATCGGCATGACCGGGAGCCAAAGCAATGGCTCGCTCTAAGGAGTGTTTAACCTTATTGCCCACGCCTTGGGCCAGCGCTTTGGCTACGCTGATGCCTTGGCTGTAATGCTGCAATGCTAAGCCGTGGCAGTACCAAGCATTGGGGTTGTTGGGTTGGGATTGCAATTGGTTTTGCGCCCGCTCGGCGGCCTCTAAAAACAATTCTTGCCGTGTGCGTTCGCGTTTTTCTAGGTAACGGGCATAGACCACCGTAGCCAAATTGGCTACCGTCAAGCCTGCCACACCTGCGGCCAAGCCAGCCTCGCAAGCGGGTTGGAACTGGCCGTTGTGAAAGGCGGCCCACGCTGCCAGCACCGGCTCATCGGTGGGCAAAGGCTCAGCATCGCCTTGGTGCAGCAGCGGCCATTGCACGGCCAAGCTGTGCGGCCCGTATTGGTAGCGTTGCTGATAGGGAAAGTAAATCCATTTCACCATAGTCAGCTCTTCTGTGCCTGTAGGCACGGTAGTGGGGTAAAGGGGGTATGGATGGAAGTAGGGGTGGTCACGAAGGCTGCAATAGCAGATAGAAGATGCTTACTCTAGCGGGCTGACAAGAAAATTGCACGCTGCAATGCAGCATCTAGCCCGCTACGGCTTTTAGCCACCAGCTTGACCTTGCACAAACACCTTGAGTTCACCGGGAGCAAAAGCCTGCCAAGTTTCATTGCTGGTCAGGGGGGCCGTCACAATGACCGCCACCCGGTCGGTAGGGGCGGTTTGGGTAGAAAAATCGACGCGCATATCCTCATCGGCCAATTGGGCCTCGGCAAACGGGTGTTGGCGCTCGATGTAGTAGAGGTTGGTAGAAGCGTGCGCCCACAGCGCCTGGCCATTGGAGAGCAAAAAATTGAAGGTGCCATGTGGGGCGATGCGGGCGGCCAGCTCGCGCAGGGTGAGGGTCAGTTCGGGCACGCTGGGCACAGCGGCATGGGATTTAGACAGCTCTTGCATCATCCAGCAAAAGGCATGTTCGCTGTCGGTGGCCCCCACGGGCTGAAAATGGCTGTGCAGGCGTGGGCGAAAGTCTTTCAAATCGCCATTGTGGGCAAACACCCAGTAACGCCCCCACAGTTCGCGCACAAAGGGGTGGCAGTTTTCTAGGCTGACCACGCCTTGGGTGGCTTTGCGGATATGGGCAATCACGTTGCGGCTGTGGATGGGGTAGCGGCGGATTAAATCGGCAATGGGTGAATCTAGCGCCCGCTGGTGGTCCACAAAATGGCGCACGCCTTTGTCTTCAAAAAAAGCAATGCCCCAGCCATCGCAGTGGTCGCCGGTGTGCCCGGCGCGTTGGGCAAAGCCGCTAAAGCTAAAGGTAACGTCGGTGGGGGTGTTGCTGTTCATTCCAAGCAATTGGCACATGGCAGGGCTTTCGCTAATCGGGCAAAAAATATCAGGATGAAATATCAGGATGCTGGGGGTGCAGCCGGTGTGGCCTGTGGCGCGCGTAACTGCCAAGCGGCCACCAAAGCCAGCAGGCACAAAGCACCTAGCAGCAAAAAGGCTTCGCCAAAAGCGGCCAGACGTTCGGCATTGGGGCCAGCAGCGTGCAGCGAGGTGCCATGCACCGCCAAGCGCCACTCCAACACAATACCGCACAAGCCCACCCCTGCGGCACCCCCCAAGGTACGTAAAAAGCTGATGGCGCTAGAGCCTTGCGAAATCAGACTTTTTTCTAGTGGCCGCATGGCCCCCAAATTGAGTGAGGGCAGCACAAAGCCCAGCCCGATACGCCCAATCACGGTAAACACCACCAATACCCATAAAGACATTTCTTGGCGCACCCAGACCATCAAAATAAACGACAGCGCCATCAGTGCCAGCCCCATCATGACCAAGCGGTGCGTGGGTTGGCGGTCTGCCATGCGTCCCACCAGTGGGATGGTAATGGCCAGCACTACCCCAGCCGGTAGCATGATGGTGCCCACATGGGCGGCTGATAGCCCCAGCCCTACCTGCATAAACACCGGCAGCAGATAGGTAGAGCCAAACAAGGCGGTGCCATAAATAAAAGCCACTACGCTGCCCATCGCAAATGGGCGGTAAGCAAAGATACGCAAATCCATCAGTGGCTTACGGCCTTGGACAGTTTGCCGTCGTTGCCACCAGACAAACGCCAGCAGCGCCAGTAAGGCGGCCCCCAGCAGAGCCGCCGCTTGCAGCCCTGGCCCACTGTGCAGCATCACCAGCCCATTGAGCAGGCACAGCGTACCCACGGCCCCCAGCAGCAAACCACGCCAATCTAAAGCAGCGGCATGGCGACCTGCCGCTACGCCACCGGGTGCATTGACCGGCACAAAGCGGTACGCCAGCCACAGTGAGGCTAAGCACAGTGGCACCACCATGAAAAAGATGGAGCGCCAGCCCCACCAATCGACCAGCAGGCCACCCACGCTTGGCCCCAGTGCGGGGGCCAGCACCACGCCCATGCCAAAAATGCCACTGGCGCGCCCTTGCTCGTGCGGCAAAAAGGCGTGCAAAATAATCACTGCCGGAATTGGTTGCACCACGCCTGCTGCCAGCCCTTCGGCTACGCGCGCCAGCAACACCACATCAAACTGGTTGGTGCTGCCACCCACTACGCCGCCCACCAACAGCAGCCATACTGCCCCAGCATAGGTGCGTCGGTAGCCATAACGGCTCAGTAGCCACGGCGTAGTCAGCATGGCTACGGCGGTGGCCATCATGAAGCCCGAAGATACCCACTGCGCCCGCTCTTGTCCCAAAGCAAAATGTGTGCTCATGCCCGGCACGGCCACATTTACCACGGTGGACGACATGATGGAGGCCATCGTGCCCACCATCACGGACAACAACAGCAGCCAGCGGTAACGTGCGCCATAGCGTGCCTCAAGGGCTGCTACCGTTTCAGCTTGGCTCATGGGCGCGAAGCGGGGCTTATCCCTTGGGCACAGGTGGGGCAGATGCAGCGCTGGCCGCGTTCTTGCTCGGGCATCAAGGCCAAGGCCAACAGGCTCATGGGGGTGGTCATGCACCAGCAGCTCTCGGCAGATTTGCCTAAAGCGATAGCACATTGGTTGGGCTGGCCGCACAGCGGGCACGAGGCCGTCCAAGACAGGCGTTGCAGGGTTTCGTTGGAGTTCATAGCGTTTTAGCCACCTCAAGGAAGGACACAGGCCGAAAGAGCCGAGACAGGCGCTGACTTAGGCTGCGCGGCGCTGCCGTGTGCCAAGTCAGGGCCGTGTGTGGCCCGCACAGCGTCAGCCGTGCTGCGCCACCGGTTTGGATATGGTCTAGCCATTGTGCCAGCGGCCCGGCATCCAGTGCTTGCCATGCGCTGGCCCAAGTTTGCCAGTCGCCACTTTGGGCTGGCGCTTGCAGGGTCTGGATGCACTGCACTTGGGCGGCATCCACCGGCGCGGCTTGGGGCAAGCAGCCCGCGCCATGCAGCCAAAAGGCATTTACGGGTGGCAAGCCTCGGGCTTGGCGTGCATCGTTAAAGGGATGGGTGTAGAGCAGCATTTGCAGCTCGCTGTGCAGGCGCTGCCACACTTGCATGGCGCGGCGCTGGCTGGCGCTGATGTGTGGGTTTTGTGCTTGGTGCTGCATCCATTGGCGCACGTCTTGGCCTTGTACCCGCTCTAACGAGGGCATGGGCAAATCGGCCAGCAGTGGCCCCTGCATGAGCCAGCGCGTGGGGGTATCGGTTTGCAAGTGCAAGCCATCTTCGGCCAACCAGGGCGAGACGATTTCTAGCAGCGCTTGGGCATCTTGCTGCGTCAGTTGCAGTTGCGCTGGGTCATGCACGGTGATGTGGTCGGTGCCTACCTGCCAATAGCAGGGTACAAGCACAGCCCAGGCGCTGCTGCTGTTGGTGGCATCTAGCAGCCCCTGCTGTTGCGCTTGCCAAGCACCCCAAGGGATATGGCCATGCTGGTCGGGCAGACCCAATGCCTGCGCCCAAGCCCGTTCATGGGGCAGAGAGAGTTGGGTCTGGGCCTCGTTTAGTACGGCCAGTGGTTGCGGCGCGGGGGACAAACGGGCCAACAGGCGCTGCAAATGGGGCAGGCGCAAGCCTTGTAGGCTGGCTTGGCAGGCCGGGTCTGGCGTGGCAGCGTAGGCCACAATCAGTTGAAATGGGTGGGGCATGGGCGTATTTTCTGGCATAGCGCCCAAAAAAAATCGGGGCACTCGGCCCCGATGCTTGGCAAACTGGCGCGATTATGCGACAGCTTCTAGTGCAGCTGCGTCTTCCAGTTCGTCATCGCCTTGGCCCAATAGGCCAGCGGCTTCGCGTGCGGCCACGCGCCCTTCGTCGGTAGGAATCACCCACACTTCAATGCTGCTGCCCGGCGCATGGATGGCGCAGATGGCATCGCGTGTGGCTTGGGCGTTGCGGCTTTCGTCAATTTGCACACCCAACCAGCCCAAACGCTGGCAAACTTGGGCGCGCAACACGGCATCGTGCTCGCCAATGCCGCCGCTAAAGGCCAGCACATCCAAACCGTCGATGCTGGCAATCAGGGCACCAGCTTCGCGCACTACGCGGTAGGTAAACTGGTCAATGGCGCGCTGTGCGGCTGCGCTGCCATCGGCGCGCAGACGGCGCATGTCTGCCGAGATGCCCGACACGCCCAGCAAACCGCTTTGCTTGTAGAGCAGCTTTTGGATGCGGTCGTGGTCCCAGCCTTGCTCCATCAAATACAACAACACACCGGCATCAATAGCACCGCTGCGCGTGCCCATCATCAGGCCATCCAGAGCCGAAAAGCCCATCGTGGTGGCGGCACTGCGTCCATTGACGGCAGCGCACAGGCTGGCACCATTGCCCAAGTGGGCCATCAGCACCCGACCCTTGGCGCGCGGCGATTGCTCCAACAGGGTGTCCATGATGTAGTGGTAAGACAAACCATGAAAACCATAGCGGCGCACGCCTTGCTCCGTCAGGGATTGTGGCAGCGCAAACGCGCTGGCCACTTCGGGCAAACTGGTGTGGAAGGCGGTGTCAAAACAGGCCACCTGCGGTAATTGCGGAAACGCTTGTTGGAACGAGCGGATACCGGCCAAATTGTGTGGCTGGTGCAACGGCGCCATCGAATTGAGGCTTTCCAGTTGTGCCAGCACCGCATCGGTAACCACCACGCTATGCTTGAAGGCTTGACCCCCATGCACCACCCGATGCGCCACCGCTTTGATGCTGGGCGCACCTTCTAACTCGGCCAGCAAACCACGCAAGCGCGCCAGCGCGCGTTGGAAGGAGGACTCGCCGGGGGTGGTGCTAATCACCTCTTGGTGGCGTTGCCCAGCAAAGCTCCAATCCATGCTGGGGGTGCCGCCGGGTTCTAGGCCCTCGATGCACCCGTTAAGCACACTGGCCTGCACCTTGCCGCCATGCTGGAGCGGGTGCAAAGAGAACTTCAGCGAGGACGAGCCGGCATTGACAGCAAGAATAGCCATAGTGCCTCCTTAGACAGCAGCGGTAGAAGCAGCGGCTTTGGCAGCGCGTGCCGCGTGGGCAGCCAACACCGCCAGCAGGGCCGAAGCGACGCGGCTCATGGGGCCGTCGGCGCGGCTGGTCAGGGCGATAGGTACACGCGCACCCAGCACCAAACCCGAACCGGAAGCACCGGCCAGATACTCCAACTGCTTGGCCAGCATGTTGCCGCTTTCTAAATCGGGCACGGCCAAAATGTCGGCATCGCCAGCCACCACCGATTGGATGTGCTTGATGTCGGCAGCATGGCGCGAGATGGCATTGTCAAAGGCCAAGGGGCCATCAAGTACGCCACCCTTGATTTGACCCCGGTCGGCCATCTTGCACAGGGCTGCGGCATCCAGCGTCGAGCGCATATTGGGGCTGACGGTTTCTACGGCGGCCAAAATAGCCACTTTGGGGTTGGCCACGCCCATCACATGGGCAAAATTGATGGCGTTTTGGATGATGTCCACTTTCTCGGCCAGCGTGGGTTCGATGTTCAAAGCGGCATCGGTAATCAGCAGTGGCTTGGGGTACAGCGGCACATCAAAGCGGAACACATGCGACATGCGTCGGCCTGTACGCAAGGTGGGCTGCGACAGCACAGCGTGCAGCAGCTCGTCGGTGTGCAAGCTGCCTTTCATCAGCACTTCCACTTGGCCCTTGGCGGCCATGCTGGCGGCCAGTTCAGCGGCAGCGTGGCTGTGCTCGACCGAAACGATTTCTGCGCCAGTGAGGTCAATCTCAAACTCGGCGGCTACTTGGCGGATACGCACTTGGGGGCCAATCAGCACCGGCACAATCAGGCCGTGGCGGGCAGCATCCATTGCGCCACTGAGCGAGCCTTCGTCGCAAGGATGCACCACGGCGCAACGCACGGCTTCCAAACCTTCTGCACGGGCCAGCAGGTCATTGAAGCGGGCTTCGGGGTCAAACAGTTGGATTTGGGGGGCGTTGATTTTTTCGACGCGCACCTTTTGCGTGGGGGGCATCAGGTTGGCATCGCCCTTGAGCACGGTTTCACCCTTTTGGTTGGTGACCAAGCAGCTCATCTTGACGCGCTTTTTCTCGTCGTCTTTTTCAGACACGGTGGCGCTGACGGTGAGGGTGTCGCCAATACGCACGGGCTTGGTGAACTTGAGTTCTTGGCCCAAGTAGATGGTGCCGGGGCCGGGGAACTTGGTGCCAAACAGGGCAGAAATCAGCGCCGCGCCCAACATGCCGTGGGCAATCACGCCGTGGAACATGGTGGCATCGGCGTATTCGGGGTTCAGGTGGGCCGGGTTGATGTCGCCAGAGACGGCGGCAAAGGCTTCAATGTCGGCCTGCGTGACGGTACGCAACAAGCGGGCGCTTTGGCCAACGCTCATTTCGTCAAAGGTGACGTTTTCCATCCATTCAGCCGTGGGGGTTGCCATGTTCATGGTGCAAAAATCCTTGAAATTAAAAGACAGTCAGTGGGGACGCAAGGCGCGTGGCTTAGGCCATCGCGTGGCAGCCGCCATCGACATAAATGGTTTGGCCGGTCATGCCCGAAGCAGCATCGGAGCACAAGAAAGCGCACAGATTGGCGATTTCTTCCAGCGTGACCAAGCGCTTGAGCGGTGACTTTTGCGCGGCGTTGGCCATCAGGTCATCAAAGCTGGCAATGCCCGAAGAGGCGCGTGTCAGGATGGGGCCGGGCGATACGGCATGGACGCGAATCGCTTGGGGGCCGAGTTCCATCGCCATGTAGCGGGTGAGCGATTCGAGTGCTGCCTTGACCGGGCCCATCAGGCCGTAATGAGGCACGGCTTCATCGGCGCCCAAATAGGTCATGCTGAGCATGGAGCCACCATTACGCATGTGCGGTGCAGTCAGTTTGGCCAAACGGGCAAACGAGTGGCAAGAGACATTCATGGCGCGGGCAAAGCCCTCGCTGGAGCTGTCAATCACGTCGCCGTGCAGGTCTTCCAAGGGTGCCCAAGCGATGGAGTGGACCACAAAATCCAGATGGCCCAAGCGTTCTACGGCACGCTCTACGGTGGCTTCGAGTTCGCCCGGCACTTCGACGTTGCAGTTGACCAGTTCCACGCCCAAAGGCTCTGTCAGGGGTTCAACAAAGCGGCGCGCCTTTTCGTTCAGGCAGGAGACCACCAAATCGGCACCCAATTGGTGCATTACTTGGGCGCAGCCCCAAGCGATGCTGCTGTTGTTGGCCACGCCGAGGATGAGACCTTTTTTACCTGCCAGACCGAAAGAGGATGTGTTGAGCGTCATGGACAAAAAACTCCAAAAAAAAGCCAGGCGCAGCGGCGCTGCGTCTGCTGGCAAAGCACAAGGTGTGCCAGAAAATGGGCTAAAGCCCGTTAAATACACGCCGCAAGTCAGCCCCGGCAGCACCGGGCTTGAAGCCCTCGCGTTCGAGTTTGTCTTGGGCGCTGACCAAAATATGGCGCGTGGTATCGGCCCCCAGCTGCTCTACGTAGCGTGTGGTCACGCCATAGCGCAGTACCAGCAAAGCGCGCAGTTCTTGGCGCAAATGGGATTTGCGCCGCTCTGGGGTCATTTCGGGGCGGGTACCACCGGGCTTGCGCCGTTCGACCAAAACGGGGCGCTCATCGTTTTGTGTTAGCACATCATTGAGCTCGCTCTCGTTTTGCAGATTGATATCTAGCGCGGTGGCCAGTCGGGCAATGCGCGCATTGATAGATTCGACCGAATCGCTCATGCGTTGCAAATAGCCCGTCAGGGGCGCGTCAGAGGGGGCAATCTCCTCAGTCGACATAGCGCACCATCACATACTCGCCGGGGGCATCGCAGAGTACGTTGGCGGGGTCTATGGTGGGTGGGGCCACTGGCTTGCCTGAGCGCTCTTTCAGCCAAGCATCCATTGCCTCCCACCACGAACCTTGGCGCGTGGGGGCGTTGGCCAACCATTCATCGGGTTCTGTCCAGCCTTGGTTGTCTTCGATGCTGTTGATTTGGTAGCTGCGCCGTGGACGTCCGGGTTCAGACACAATGCCGGCGTTGTGACCACCAGCGGCCAGAATAAAGGTGACGTGGGTATCGGTTTGCAGATGGATTTTGTACACCGAGCGCCAAGGCGATACATGGTCGCGTGTGGTGCCCACCACCAACATGGGCGCATGGATGTCCATCAGGGCAATGCCTTGGCCATCTACACGGTATTTGCCCGTAGCCAGCGCGTTGTTCAGGAACAGCGAAGACAGGTACTCCGAGTGCATCCGTGCGGGCAGGCGCGTTAAATCGGCATTCCAGCTCATCAAATCAAAATCGGCCTCTTCTTGGCCCAACAAATAGCGCCGGGTGTTACGCATAAACACCAATTCGCGCATGTTCAAGAATTGGAACGAACCGGCCATAGCGCTACCGGGCAGGTAGCCCTTTTGGTCCATTTGATGGCGCAGGGTTTTGAGTTGTTCATCGTCAATGAAAACGCCCATCTCACCCGGCTCGGTAAAGTCGGTTTGTGCTGCCAGCAGCGTCACGGTAGCCAGCTCGGGCAGGCGCTCCATCGATTTGTCTTCGGCACGGCGGCGGGTTGCGGTGCCTTGGTTTTGTGCCATGCGCGTGTGGCGACCCATCGCCGCAGCCACAATCGCCAAGAAGGTGCCGCCCAAGCAGTAACCCAAGGCATGAACACGTGGCGCGCCGGTGCGCTCTTTGATGGCGGCCAGTGCATCCATGACACCCAAGTGCAGGTAGTCTTGCATACCCAAATCGCGGTCGGAGGCATCGGGGTTGCGCCACGAAATGATGAACACCGTGTAACCTTGGCCTACCAAGTAACGCACCATCGAATTGGATGGCGATAAATCCAAGATGTAGTACTTCATGATGCACGAAGGCACAATGAGTAGCGGCTCTGGATAAACTTTGTCGGTGGTAGGGCTGTACTGAATCAGCTCAATCAGGCGGTTGCGGTACACCACCTTGCCGGGGGTGATAGCCACATCTTTGCCTACCTTAAAGGTCAGTGGCTCTAGCGAATCGGGTTCGCTGCGCGCCATTTCGGCCTTACGCAGGTCTTCGGCAAAATGCTCGTAGCCTTGAATCAGGCTTTGGCCTTGGGTTTCTTGCGCCTTTTGCAGGGCTTCGGGGTTGGTGATTAGCCAGTTAGACGGGGTGAAGGTGTCGGTGATTTGGCGGGTAAAAAACTCAACCATGTGGTTGTGGTGGCGCGACACACCCTCTACCTGCGTGGCTTCGCGCCACCAAGTGCTGTTGGCCTTGTAGCCCTCTTTGAGCATACTAAAAGGCCATTGGTGCCAGCTGGGGTCGGTAAAGCGGTTGTCGTTGTCCACCATCGGTTGGCCCAGTTCGTTTTCGGGCGGCGCGATAGCGGTGGCCACAGCCTGCTGGCCTAAGGCCACGGCGCGTTGTGCCAGCACCATTTGGCGCCCCGGAGAGGCGGCCAAGTGCATGGCCCAATCGGCAGCTGCAAGTGCCAGCGCAATTGGTGACAAGCCCATTGTGCTGCGTGTCAAAAAGCCATGGAACGTTTCATCTAGCGCTTTGGTGGCTTCGCGCTGGCGTTCAAATGGCACAGAGGAGGCAGTAGCTTTATCCATTGCAAACCCTTCAGGCTCAATACATTACAAAAAAGGCAGTATGCCAAAGTCCGTTTATGACTGACATATCAATCAACCCATGAAAGGCCTTCTGCTTCTTGGGATACCCTCAAAGCAAGATTGGTTTCATTGCGCCCGTACTGGATACTTGGCGCATGGTATGCCACGCTTAGCGACAAAGCTGTGACAAAAATGTGAGCTTTCTATGACCATCATCTGGGGAGGTGGTGTGGCTTTTGTAGCTATGCTGCACAGCCTTCAGTGGCTTTTTTCTCTAGCGCTCATCACGAACTTATGTACATCCCTAAGCATTTTGCCGAGCCAAGCACGCAGGTGTTGCACCAGTTAATTGGTAACTATCCGCTGGCCACAGTGGTCACACTGTCATCTAGCGGCCTTCATGCCAACCACATTCCATTGCACTTGTCTGTGGATTCAAGCCCTTTTGGCACATTGCGTGGTCATGTGGCGCGTGCTAATCCAATCTGGACGGACATCCAAAGCAACATCGAGACCTTGGCTATCTTTCATGGCCCTGATGCTTACATCACGCCGTCTTGGTACCCAACAAAAACAGAAACTGGAAAGGTTGTACCAACTTGGAACTATGCGGTCGCTCATGCCTACGGTACCCTTCGCGCAGTGGATGACCCTGCGTGGTTACGTACCCACTTGCAGCAGCTTACTGCACACAACGAAGCCCGGTTTTCTGAGCCTTGGCAGCTCGATGATGCGCCTGCCGATTTCATGCACAAGCTGATAGGGGCTGTGGTTGGTATCGAAATAGTCATCAACCGTTTGGATGGAAAGTGGAAGGTCAGCCAAAACCAACCCGCCCAAAATCAGTATGGTGTAGTGCGTGGACTGCGCGGCCTAGGGGCCCTAGAGATGGCCGACTTGGTTGAGGCCCGCGCTGAAAGTAACACGGGCCAGTAAATTAAAACTTATTTGTTGGGCTAGTGCGAAGCGCTAGAGCAAGCAGTAATGCGGCACGCTTTGCCGCTGCGACCACGCGGCACCGCTTGGCCCAATTGTCCCTGCACCTCAATGGCTACTACGCCTTGGGCGGTGGCAAAAGCCACCAAGGCGGCACAGCCTCTGGCTACGGCAGCGCGGCCTACGTCGCCCTCTAGTGGCAGGTGCAGCACCAAGGTGCAATCATCCAATTGGTGCAGATAAAAATCGAACACCCCGGCCTCATCCTCTAACACGGTGGACAGGGCCATGGGTAGCAGCGTGACCAGCTGGCCATTGGCCCCAGTCATCACCAAAGGCTCGTCGTGGCGGCCTTGCACGCTAATGACGGGCAGCGGTGAGCCGCAGGGGCAGCGCTCGGGGTGCAGGGTGATGTGGTCACTGAGGTTGTAGCGCACCAGCGGCTGCACCCGGTTGGCCAAATTGGTGAGCAGCACGCTGTGCGAGGGCTGGCCCGGCGGCACGGGGCGCAAATGCTCATCGACCGGCTCTAAGATGACCCAATCGGTGTTGGCGTGCATGTGGCCGTGGGCGCATTCCCAACCGATGGCCAAAAACTCGGAGGAGCCATAGCTGTTGCGTACCAAACTACCTAGCCGTTGTTGAACATGGGTACGCACTGCTGGGCTGAGGGATTCGCCACCGGTCCAAATTTCGCGCGGGCGGGCGCGCAAGGTGCCCGCTTGGGCTTCGTCGGCCAGCAAAGCGGCCACGGTGGGGTAGGTAACTACCACGGTAGGAGAAAACGCATTGAGCTGCGCCACCAGCGTAGGGGTGGGCACTTGGATAGAAAAACTCCGCATGGTGTTGGCCAGCACCGGATTGATAGCGCGCAGGCGCTGCACCGAGGCATAGCTGGCAAAATGCCCGCCGGTAGCACCGATAAAGGCGATGCGCTCGGTCAGGCCCAAAGGGTCTAGCCAGCGCGCCAAGGGCCGGGTAGCACAGCGACGCAAAGCCTCTAGCGCATCGTAAACCGCCATGGTGGCCACATCTTGCACAAAAATGCCCGGCTGGCCGCTGGTGCCAGAGCTTTCCCAGACTACATAGCGCCCCAGCCAAGGCTCGGCAATGTGCGTTGGGTTGGCCGTAAATTGCTGCACAGCGTCTAGCTTGATGTGCGGGTCGGTCACCCAGTTATCAAAATCAGCCATCAGCTGGCTGCGCGTGACCACGGGCAATTGCTCTAGCGGTGTGTTGGCGTTGGTGCCAGCGGGCCAAAGTGAGCGGTACAGGCGCGATCCGCGCAAGGTGGACTCTAGCAACTGGGCCAAACGGGTCTGCTGGCGCTGCTCAATGCCTTGTGGCGCGCCCCGATTAACGGCCATGACATCCATGGACAGCGAAGACAGAAGCAGCGGATCGAACACAGTATGCATCGGGTAACTTGCGGGAGGCCCTGGCACACCATGCCAAGGGTGGATAGCGCGTCATGCTGGGGCACGACCCTTTCCCGCATCCTTTCTTGCTGGGCTATCTTGAATGCTTGAACAACAACAGAACCGATTAAAAATTATGCAGGTAGCCGCCTTGCCAACGGGCCGCCCCAGAATGCACTAATTCGTCTGCCAAGCTCTGATGCCAATACTGTAACGGTTGCTCGGAAAAATAGGTACGGTGCAGCTGGCTAAAGTAAGGGGTACTTTCTAGCCAGTGTTGTAGCGCGGGCAGTGCAATCTGCTGCCACTCTAGCAATTTGTATTTCAGCAACACTTTGGCCGCGTGGCGTGCGTGCTGCATGGGGTTTTGTGCCCAACGGTCTAGGCGGCGGCGGGCGTTATCCAGTGCAGGCTGCACCCCCTGAAACACTGGGCCATGCCCCGGTACTACGGTGCGTGGAGCTAAATGGGCAATCAGGTCTAAAGTGGCGGCTACTTCGGCAAAGGCGGCCTCGCCGTCCAACTCTGGAAACACTACGCCCAAGCCGTTTTGCCACAGCGCATCGCCCGAAATCAAAATGCCTTGCGCTGGCTCAAACAACAGGATGGCATGGTGGTCGTGGCCGGGTGCCGCATGGATTTGCCAAAGCCGTTGGCCTAGCCAGACTTGGCTGCCCGGTTGTAGCAGTGTTTGGTAAGTAAAGCGGGGGCAATCTTGGCCGGTGGGCGTGTAGCTGAGGGCTTGGGCATCCCATGCGGCCACAGCAGCGGCCAAACCGGGCGGAATGGCGGTTTCTACTTGCGGCCAATGTTGCTGCAAAGTGGCGTTGCCGCCGCAGTGGTCGCTGTGCAGGTGGGTGTTGAGAATGCGCTCTAATTTTTGCCCGTTTAGGGCCTGCGTCAGCAAAGTCAGTGTTTGCGCCGCGTGGCTGCAATAGCCGGTATCTACCACTGCCGCGCCTGCTGGGCCGCCGGTAAAAACTACGCTATTGGCCGACAGCCAACCGCGCTCTAGCACCGTCATGTCGGGCGGAAGTAGGGGGGTGGCGGTGTGGCTGATAGCAGACTCCGTGCGTTAAAAAAGTATTTTCAGAACGGCATTTTGGGCATTCCCCCCATGCCACCCATACCCTTCATGCCACCGAGCTTTTTCATCATCTTCATCAGGCCGCCGCCTTTCATTTTTTTCATCATGGCCTGCATTTGCTCAAACTCTTTGAGCAGGCGGTTGACCTCTTGCACCTGCACCCCGGCACCATTGGCAATGCGTTTTTTGCGCGTGGCTTTAATCAGTTCGGGCTTGCGCCGCTCTAGCTGCGTCATGCTTTGGATGATGCCTTCTTTGCGCTTGATTTCTTTTTCGGCCTTGTCCATGTCCACAGCGCCAGCCTGAGCGGTAAGCTGCGCCGGGAGCTTGTCCATCAGGCTGGACAGGCCGCCCATTTGCTTCATTTGCTGCAACTGGCCCAGAAAATCGTTCAAATCAAAACCATCGCCACTTTTGACCTTGGCCGCCAGCTTTTGCGCCGCTTCCATATCTACGCCAGCGGCCACCTGCTCGACCAAGGCCACAATGTCGCCCATACCCAGCACACGCCCGGCGTGGCGCTCGGCATCAAACACTTCTAGGCCGTCAATTTTTTCACTGACCCCGGCAAATTTGATGGGCGCGCCGGTAATTTGGCGCACCGATAGCGCCGCACCGCCGCGCGAATCACCATCGAGCTTGGTGAGCACAATGCCCGTGAGTGGCAGCGCTTCTTTAAAGGCTTTGGCGGTGTTGATGGCATCTTGGCCCTGCATGGCATCGACCACAAACAGGGTTTCGACCGGATTGAGCGCCGCGTGCAGTTGCTGGATTTCCAGCATCAGCGCTTCGTCAATCGCCAAACGGCCAGCGGTATCCACCAGCAGCACGTCAAAATAGTGTTTTTTGGCGTAATCGAGGGCGGCGCGGGCAATGTCGAGCGGCTTTTGGTCTGGGGTGCTGGGAAACCACTCGGCCCCGGCCTGTTTGGTCACGGTTTTGAGCTGCTCAATGGCGGCTGGGCGGTACACGTCACCCGAGACGGTGAGCACCTTTTTCTTGCGCTTTTCAATCAGATGCTTGGCCAATTTGGCGGTGGTGGTGGTTTTACCCGCCCCTTGCAAACCGGCCATCAAAATCACCGCCGGAGGTTGCGCGGCCAAGTTGATGTCTGAGACACCCTCGCCCATCGTGGCGGCTAACTCGCGGTTGACAATGCCCACCAGCGCCTGCCCCGGCTTCAAGCTGCCAAGCACTTCTTGGCCTAAGGCTTTTTCTTTCACGCGGGCGATAAAGTCGCGCACCACGGGCAGGGCCACATCGGCCTCTAGCAGCGCCATGCGTACTTCACGCAGCATGTCTTGCACATTGGATTCGGTGATGCGGGCCTGACCACGCATCTCCTTGACGAGGCGCGAGAGTTTGTCGGTAAGTGCGGAGGCCATAGAGCGGTATTCTGGGATGAGGAAAGAAGCGCCTAGCGCCAAGATGGCAGCAGGCGATGGTGCCAAGGCTGCGGGCAGCGGGCAAAGGTAAACTGTGCAGCATGATTTTACCCAGCACATCCCCGGCCTTGTGGCTGCTTGGATTGGTGGCCGCCGTGGCCTATGCGGTTCCGGCAGCAGTGCCCGCGCGTTGGCAGGGGCCAGCAGCGTGCCCAGCCTTGGCTTTGGCATGGTGCAGCCATGCGGCGGTGTTGGCTTGGGCCATGCTGGGCGCAGTGCCGCGCTTTGGCTTTGGCCCGGCGCTGTCCACCACTGGCTGGCTGGTGCTAACGGTGTACGCCATTGAGCGCCAATGGTTCCCACAATTACAGGCGCGTTGGGCGTTGGCCTTGTTAGGGGCGCTGGCGGTATGGCTGGCGCTGCTGTTTCCGGGCCAACCTTTGCCGGTCACGGCATCGGCGTGGTTACCACTGCATTTGGTGTTGGGCATTGCTTGTTATGGCCTGCTGGCGGCAGCGGTTGTCCATGCTGCTTTGATGGTGCGCGCCGAGCGCCAAATGCGCCGGGGCTTAGAGGCCCACAGCGGTATGCCGCTGCTGACGTTGGAGCGCTTGACCTTTCGCTTTGTGGCCGCAGGTTTTGTGCTGCTTACGGCCACACTGCTGGCCGGGGTGCTGTTTACCGAGGCACTCTATGGCCGTGCATGGCGTTGGGACCATAAAGCGGTGTTCTCAGTGCTGTCGTGGGTGACGCTGGCCGCTTTGTTGTTGGGGCGCTGGCGTTTTGGCTGGCGTGGCCGCAGTGCGGTGCGTATGCTTTATGCGGGCACACTGCTGCTGCTCTTGGCTTATGCAGGTTCGCGCTTTGTGCTAGAAGTGGTGCTGGGGCGCGGCGCGTGAGATACCTGCACAGGCAGCGCTCTAGTTTGGGGTCTGATACCCGCCCGCCGTTTTCTCCGGCCTCAGAAGACCGGCCCTTTTTGCGTTTGTGGCATGGTTTTTTGACCGGGCGCGTCATGGTGGCCTTGGCGCTGCTGCTGCTACAAGCCATTGGCCAAGTCTTTAGTCAGCAGGTTGACTCTTGGATGTTGGTGGTGCCGTTGGCGTATTTGCTGGCTACGCTGCTACTGCGCGTGTGGGGCCGCCACGCTCCACCAGCGCCACACGCTGGGCCGCAATGGTTGCCCTCGATAGGGGTAGATTTGCTGGCCGTGGGCTTATTGCAATGGTTGCACACGGGCAGCATGAACTTTACTGCCTTGCTGGGGTTGCCTATCCTGATGGCGGCTGTGCTGGGCACCTTGCTGCTGGCTTGGGGCACCACCGCAGCGGCCACCTTGCTATTGCTAGCTTGGGCTTGGTGGCTGGGCGGACAAAGTGGCGGCGACCCGGCCCCACGCTATTTGCAAGCGGCATTGACGGGCACGGGTTACTTTATTGTGGCGTTTTTGGTGCATCAGCTTTCAACCCGCTTGGTGCGCGAGAGCCAAGTCGCGCAACACAACCGGCGCGCCGCACAAATGCAGCGCCAAGTCAGTACCTTGGTGATAGAAAACCTGAGCGATGGTGTCTTGGTGTTGGATGAAAATCATGTGGTGCGTATGGCCAACCCGGCGGCCTTGCGCTTGCTGAGCCATGCGCCAGCACTGTTGCCACCGTTTTCTTTGCTAGAGCAAACCGCTTGGCAGCCCCTGTGCCAATTGGCGCAGCACACCTTTGACCAAGGCTTGGCCCAAACCGCCGATGCCACCCTGCTGTGGCCCGGTCACAGTCCAGTAGGGCTGCATGTGCGCTGCTGGCTAACCCCCCTGCCCGCTGCCAACTCCGATGGCGATGAAGAACGCCTGTGCGTGATGTTCTTGCACGATTTGCGCGAGCTAGAAGCCCGCTTGCGTACCGAAAAGCTGGCCGCTATGGGGCGCATGTCGGCGGCGGTGGCGCACGAAATTCGCAACCCCTTGGCGGCCATCATGCAAGCCAACGCCTTGCTGGATGAAGAGCTGCACGAACCACTGCAAAAGCGCCTGACGCAGATGGTGCAGCAAAACGCCGAGCGCTTGGTGCGTATTGCCGAAGACGTGCTAGACATCGCGCGCGTGCAAAGCCAAATTGCCTATGCACCGGCAGCCACGCTGGCGTTGGATGATGCCGTGGCGCAAATTTGGCACGACTGGCAAAGCCACGACCCGGCGCGGCGTGTGGGCATCGTCACCCTGCAAAGCGACCATGCGCCAGTAGAGTTTGATGCCGAACACCTGCGCCGCGTGCTGGTCAATCTGCTAGACAACGCCTTGCGCTACATGAGCGCCGCCCCCGATGCGCTGCAACTGCTTACGCGCAGCCACGGTGGTGGGCAGTTGAGCGTGCAAGTGTGGAGCGATGGGGCGCGGCTAGACCAATCGGTAGAGCGCCACCTGTTCGAGCCTTTTTTCTCCTCTGAAAGCCGCTCCAGTGGGCTGGGCCTGTATATCTGCCGCGAACTGTGCGAGCGCCACGGTGCCTCTATCAGCTACCAGCGCTTGCAGCGCCCCACCGAGCGCGGCCAGACCGAAGGCAACGCCTTTACCGTCCACTTTCGCAAGCCAGCGCGCCAAGAGCGCACGGCCACTCTGTTCGACAACACCCCCGTTGTTTAAAGGCTCCGCACCCTCATGAACGCTCCTGCTGCCTCGATTTTGGTTGTTGACGACGAACCCGACTTGCGTACCCTGTACGAGTTGACCTTGTTACGCGCTGGCTACCGCGTAGAAACCGCCGCCACGGTACAAGAGGCCCGACAACAATTGCAGGCCGTGCGTTTTGATGTGGTGATTACCGACATGCGCCTGCCCGATGGTTTTGGCTTAGAGCTGTTGCAAGACCTGCGCGACCAGCAACGGCGCGAACGCTGTGTCGTCATGACCGCCTACGGCTCGGCAGAAAATGCCGTCGAAGCCCTGCGCTGCGGTGCGTTTGATTACCTGACCAAGCCCGTGGACCTCAAGCAGTTTCGTTCGGTAGTGGCCTCTGCGGTGCAGGGCACCGGCGGGGTGCCGCCGCCACGCAGCAGCCCGCGCCCCAACAACCTAGCTGTCGCTACCACCACCGAAGACAACAACGCCGCCCTAGAGCGGCTGGTGGGCGAATCCGAAGCCATGCGTAACGTCAAACAGCGCGTGCTCAAGGTGGCGCGCAGTATGGCCCCGGTGCTAGTGCGCGGCGAATCGGGCACCGGCAAAGAACTGGTGGCCCAAGCCCTGCACGCCAGCAGCCAGCGGGCCAGCGGGCCGCTGGTGGCCGTCAACTGCGGTGCCATCCCTGAGAACCTGCTAGAAGCCGAATTTTTTGGCGCACGCAAAGGCTCTTACACCGGCGCGACACAAGACCGGCCCGGATATTTTCAGGCCGCGCAAGGCGGCACCTTGTTTTTGGACGAAATTGGTGATTTGCCCCTGCCCATGCAGTCCAAATTGTTGCGCGCCATCCAAGAGCGCAGTGTGCGCCCTTTGGGCTGCACGCAAGAAGAAACCGTGGACGTGCGTATCGTCAGTGCCACGCACCGCGATTTGGCCGCCGATGTGCAAGCGGGACGCTTTCGGCAAGATTTGTACTACCGGCTCAACGTGATTGAAATTGTCATTCCGTCCCTGCGCGAGCGCCGCGAAGACCTGCCCGCTCTGTGTCAAACCCTGTTGGCACGCATTGCCCAAGAGTCAGGGGCACCAGTGCCCGCCCTTACGCCACAAGCCTTGGCCGCGCTGGCACGCCACCCCCTCACTGGCAATGTGCGCGAACTAGAAAACCTGCTGCACCGTGCCGTAGCCCTGAGCGATGGCGAACATTTACAGGTGGAAGAAGCGCTAGAAATGGCCCCCAACGCCAGCACCGCCCCGGCAGGCTTGGCCGCCACCATCACTGCTACAACCCCCTTAGACAGCAACAGCCTGCCCAATGATTTGCAAGCCTGGCTAGACCAGCAAGAGCGCGACATTTTGGTGCGCGCCCTGCACGAAGCCCATTTCAACCGCACCGCAGCTGCCGCCCGCTTGGGTATCAGCTTGCGCCAGATTCGCTACCGCATTGCCCGGCTCAATATCACCGCCCCGCATGAGGCAGACGCGGCTGAATCGCTTTCTTGTGCCGACCATGCCGAATCTTGAACACCCCGTATGGCAAGGCGGCTGGCATCGCACTGCGGTACGCCGCGATTCACCCAACTTTGGCCCGCGCCCTGCTGGGGCGGTGTTGGATTTAATCGTGCTGCACTCCATCAGCTTGCCGCCGGGCGAGTATGGCGGCGATGCCGTGCCCGCCTTGTTTACCAACACTTTGGATTGGGACGCACATCCCTACTACCAAAGCATTCGCGGCTTGCAGGTATCGGCGCACTTTTTTATCCGCCGCGATGGCACGCTGTGGCAGTTTGTTGATGTGGGCCAACGCGCTTGGCACGCAGGGGCCTCGTGCTACCGGGGGCGCGCACAGTGCAATGACGACTCTATCGGCATCGAACTAGAAGGCTTAGAAGGCGACCGCTTTACCCCGGCACAATACGCCACCTTGGTGCAACTGTGCCAAGACTTGGCGCAGTGCTACCCCATTGCCTACATTGCTGGCCATGAGCATATTGCGCCGGGGCGCAAACAAGACCCCGGCCCCGGCTTTGCTTGGGCGCAATTGCAGCAGCAATTGGGCTGGAATGCCGGCTGCTTTCCAGCGCAGATAAGCCGCTAAAACCGCTGGCCTCTGAGCCAGTGGGCCGCAAGAGCGGCAAGGGTCGGATACACTACCGCTAGTGCAAACAGAGCAGCCCAAACACCATAGGTAGTGGGTTGGGTGTTGCTGCACCGGTTCTGTTGCTTCTCTTTTTTTGTCATCGGGCGCCCCCTTTTTGTGGCGCCCGATGCCTTTTATACCGCTCCAGCCAAGGACGCCATGCCCACCGCTACCCCGACTTCTTCTGCTGCTACTTTCTTTGCTGACGTGGATTTTTCTCGCTACCAAATTCAACGGCGCACTGGCGACGTGGTGCCTTTTGCGCCCGCCAAAATCGCCATTGCCGTGACCAAAGCTTTTTTAACTGTCTCGGGCAGCCAAGGCGATGCCTCGGCCAGTTTGCGCGAGTTAATCGCCACCCTGACAGAAAAAGTAGTCTATGCCCTGCTGCGCTCGCGCCCTGAAGGCGGCACTTTCCATATCGATGATGTGCGCGACCAAGTAGAGCTGCAATTGTTGCGCTCCGACCACCAAGAAGTGGCGCGCGCCTTTGTACTCTACCGCGAGCGCCGCGCCCAAGAGCGTGCCGCCGCCCAAGCGCAGGCACAGGCCGAACCTGCCCCGATGCAAGTGCTACAAGATGGCGTATTGGTGGCCTTGGACATGCAGGGCCTACAACGCCTGATGGCAGATGCCTGCACCGGGCTACCCCCCGAGGTGCAGCCCCAGCCCATCGTGCAAGAAACCTTGCGTAACCTGTACGACGGCGTGCCCATCGATGAGGTCTATAAAGCGGCCATTTTGGCAGCGCGCACCCTGATTGAGCAGCACCCCGATTACACCTATGCCACCGCCCGCCTGTTGCTGCACACCATGACGCGCGAGGTGCTGGGCCGCGAGGTAGCCTTGGCCGATATGGCCAACGCCTATGCCGATTACTTCCCCGGTTTTATCCAAAAAGGCGTAGCAGAGCAATTGCTCAACCCCGAGCTGCTCACGTTTGACCTGCCGCGTTTGGCGGCAGCCTTACAGCCTGAGCGTGATTTGCAATTTGATTACTTGGGCCTGCAAACCCTGTACGACCGCTATTTTTTGCATGTACGCAAGCAACGCATCGAGTTGCCACAAGCCTTCTTTATGCGCGTGGCGATGGGCTTGGCCTTGCAAGAAAGCGACCGAGAAGCCCGCGCTATCGAGTTCTACGAGGTGCTGTCGCGCTTTGACTTTATGAGCAGCACGCCCACGCTGTTCAACAGTGGCACGCTGCGCTCGCAGTTGTCCAGCTGCTACCTGACCACGGTGCCCGACGATTTGGGCGGCATTTATGAATCCATCAAAGAGAATGCCCTATTGAGCAAGTTTGCCGGTGGCTTGGGCAACGACTGGACGCGCGTGCGCGCACTGGGCAGCCATATCCAAGGCACCAATGGCGAATCGCAAGGCGTGGTGCCCTTCCTCAAGGTGGTCAACGATACCGCCGTGGCCGTCAACCAGTGCTTTGCCCCCGATACCTTGGTCTATACCGCCACTGGGCCACGCCCACTGCGCGAAGTTCATCCCGGTGATTTGGTGCTGGGCCACAGCGGCCAATACCGCGCAGTGACGCAGCGCATGGTCTATAACCAAACCGACCCTATGGTGGCGATTGAGGTCAAACACGCCATCGAGCCGCTGGAAGTCACCGACGCACATCCCTTCTGGGCGATTCAAGGCGTGCCTTTGGGGCAGGCCAATGCGCGCACCGAGGCTTGGCTCAACAAGGGCAAGGTGGCGGCGCGCTGGGTCGATTCTGGCCAGTTGCAGACCGGCGATTACATCGGCTTTGCCATTCCAACAGAAGTGGTGCCGGTGCAGGGTTTCAGTGAAGACGATGCCCGGCTCTACGGCATTTTGCTCGGTGATGGTCATCTATCCAAGAATGAGCGGCAGTGGGCTGTTTCGGGCAATCCGCAGCGCGACGCGCATTTGGCCTTTGTGCGTAGCTATCTGGAGGCGCGTGGCTTCCATTACTGGGAAACAACCCGTGGCAGCACCTATGTGCAAATCCACTGGGCGACAGGCCAAGGCGCGTTGCGTGATGGCACCACCGGGCGCATAGTCGGTGCCGGAGCGCCTACCCTGCCCTTTGCTTATGATGATTTGTACGATGCCAATCACCACAAGCGCATTGCACCGCGCCTGAGCCATCTGCCCACTGCCCAGACGCTGGCGCTGTTGCAAGGCTTGCTAGAAACCGATGGCTGTGTCTCGCGTGGCAAAGAGTTGAGCTTTACCTCGGCCTCTGAGCCACTGGCCCACGGGGTTCGTTACCAATTACTGCGCTTGGGCGTGCCGGTTTCCGGTCAAAAGCGTACCCGCCAGCACAACCATACCGGCCAGCGTTCGGATGGTTCGCAGGCCGTGTTTGCCGGTAGCAGCACCAGTATTGATTTGCGTATTCCGGCCATCCCAGCCTTGGCCGAGCGTTTAGGCTGCCAAGCCGTGGGCAAACGCAATTGGCTGGTGCGCGATGGCGTATTGTTCTCGCGCGTGCGCGCCGTGCGCTCCATCACCCCCAAGCCGCTGGTGGTGGATTTGAAAGTGGATGTGGATGCTTCCTACCAGACGGTGGCCGGTTTGGCGCACAACGGTGGCAAGCGCAAGGGGGCCGTGTGTACCTATCTGGAAACTTGGCACCTCGACATCGAAGAATTCTTGGAACTGCGCAAAAACACCGGTGATGACCGCCGCCGCACCCACGATATGAACACCGCCAACTGGATTCCAGACCTGTTCATGAAGCGCGTTATGGAAAAAGGCCGTTGGACGCTGTTCTCGCCCTCCGATGTGCCTGATTTGCACGAGCTGTTTGGTGCCGATTTTGAGCGCGCCTATGTGGCCTACGAAGCCAAGGCCGACCGGGGCGACATCCCCCACCACCGCGTACTGCCAGCCAGCGACCTGTGGCGCAAGATGCTCACCATGCTGTTCGAGACCGGCCACCCGTGGATTACCTTCAAGGATGCCTGCAATGTGCGCTCGCCGCAGCAACATGCAGGGGTGGTGCATTCGTCTAATCTCTGTACCGAAATCACCCTGAACACCAGCGACACCGAAACCGCCGTGTGCAACCTCGGTTCGGTCAATTTGGCACAACACATCAAGGATGGCCCACAGGGCAAAGAGCTAGACCACGACAAGCTACAGCGCACCATCCGCACCGCCATGCGGATGCTCGATAACGTTATCGACATCAACTACTACGCTGTGCCCAAGGCGCGCGAGTCCAATTTGCGCCATCGGCCAGTGGGCTTGGGGTTGATGGGCTTTCAGGATGCGCTGTATGCGCTGCGCCTGCCCTATGCCTCGGTGCCAGCGGTAGAGTTTGCCGACCGCTCTATGGAGGCCATCTGCTATTACGCCTACTGGGCCTCGACCGAGTTGGCCGCCGAACGCGGGCGCTACTCCAGCTACGACGGCTCTTTGTGGAGCCAAGGCATTTTGCCCAAAGATTCGATTGATTTACTGGCCCAAGCCCGTGGTGGCTATGTCGAAGTAGAGCGCTCGCAAACCTTAGATTGGGATGCGTTGCGCGCCAAAATTGCCCGCGATGGTATGCGTAACTCCAACTGCGTGGCGATTGCGCCCACCGCCACCATCTCCAACATTGTGGGCGTGGATGCGTCGATTGAGCCATCGTTTGGCAATTTGTCGGTCAAATCGAACCTATCGGGCGAGTTCACCGTTATCAACCATTACTTGGTGCGCGATTTGCAACGCTTAGGGCTGTGGGATGAGGCGATGCTGATTGACCTCAAATACTTCAAAGGCTCACTGCACGCTATTGACCGCGTGCCCACTGACATCAAAGCCCTCTATGCCACAGCGTTTGAGATTGACCCCACTTGGCTGGTAGAGGCTGCCTCGCGCCGCCAAAAGTGGATTGACCAGGCCCAAAGCCTCAATATCTACATGGCTGGCGCTTCGGGCAAAAAGCTCGACGAAACCTACAAACTGGCTTGGCTGCGTGGCCTCAAAACCACCTACTACCTACGCACGCAAAGCGCCACCCACGCCGAGATGAGCACCGTACAGCGCCAGCACCTCAACGCCGTGGCCTCCGCCCCGGCGGCAGTAGCAGCGCCAGAAGCGCCAGCTACCGATGTGCGCTTTTGTGCCATTGACGACCCTGGTTGCGAAGCCTGCCAATAAATTTGGTCATAAAAGCGTAAAAACCCCCACCGTACAGCGCTTGGATGCTTTCCATTTGTAAGCGCTGCTCTCATAATTCGAGCATTGGAAAATCTATGTTGACTTGGGACGAAGACGTCACGCCCACACTGCAAAAACCACACGACAACGGTTTGTCCAAAAACCGCTGGGGTATGCCGTCGCCCGCAGAGTTTTCACCGCTGGATTTTCAGGCCATGCCCACGCCCACCGTGCGCGTGGCAACCCCTCCTCCAGCAGCTCCAGCAGCTCCAGTAATGCCAGCGGCACCCGTGCTGGCTAGCGCTGGCAGTCAGCGCCGCGTTAATGCGGCAGACAAGCGCATCATCAATGGTCAGACGGATGTGAACCAGCTGGTGCCATTCAAATACAAATGGGCTTGGGAAAAGTACCTGGCCACCTGCGCCAACCACTGGATGCCGCAAGAAGTGAACATGACGCGCGACATCGCCCTCTGGAAAGACCCCAACGGCCTGACCGAAGACGAGCGCCGCATCGTTAAGCGCAATTTGGGCTTTTTTGTTACCGCAGACAGCCTAGCGGCCAACAACATCGTGCTGGGCACCTATCGCCACATCACCGCGCCCGAGTGCCGCCAATTTCTGCTGCGCCAAGCCTTTGAAGAAGCCATCCACACCCACGCTTACCAATATATTGTTGAATCGCTGGGCTTGGACGAGGGCGAAATCTTCAACGCCTACAACGAAGTGCAGTCCATCCGCGACAAAGACCAGTTCTTGATTCCCTTCATTGAAGCCATCATGGACCCGGCCTTCAAAACCGGCACCCCAGAGGCTGACCAAACCTTGCTCAAGAGCCTAATTGTGTTCGCCTGCCTGATGGAAGGGCTGTTCTTCTACGTGGGCTTTACGCAAATTTTGGCACTGGGTCGGCAAAATAAAATGACGGGTGCTGCCGAGCAGTACCAATACATCTTGCGCGATGAATCCATGCACTGCAATTTTGGCATTGACCTGATTAATCAGCTCAAGCTAGAAAATCCGCACCTCTGGACAGCCAGTTTTCAGCAAGAAATTAAAGATTTGTTCTTGCACGCCGTAGAGCTGGAATACGCCTATGCCGAAGACACTATGCCGCGTGGCGTGCTGGGCATGAACGCGTCCATGTTCAAAGGCTATTTGCGCTATATCGCCAACCGCCGCGCCACCCAAATTGGCCTAGAGGCGCTGTTTCCGCACGAAGAGAACCCGTTTCCTTGGATGAGCGAGATGATCGACCTCAAAAAAGAACGCAACTTCTTTGAAACCCGCGTGATTGAATACCAGTCGGGCGGTGCCCTGTCTTGGGATTGAACCCCCTGCACACCACGGCACGCCTATGACTTTCCTTTTCTCGTTCTGCTGCTGCGCTGCCCCCAAGGGTTGGCGTGTAGCAGAGCGTTTGCTTACCGTACCAAGGAGAACATGATGGCAACTGCCAAGAAACCTGCCGCCCCCAAGGCCGAAACCCCTCAAAAAACGGCCCCGGCTAAAAAAGCTGCCGCCAAAAAAACGGTCGCGGCTGAAACTGTGGCCACTGCGGTAGCCGCACCCGCGCCCGCTGAGGTCAAGAAAGCTGCCCCAGCTAGCAAAACGGCAGTCAAGAAAGCTGCTCCAGCTAAAAAAGCTGCGGTGGTCGAACCCGTAGCCGTTGTTGCACCTGCACCTGCTAAAACAGTGGCTGCCAAAAAGCCTGTTGCAGCCAAAAAGGCTGCTGTTGTAGCCCCCCCAGCAGCGGCAGAGCCTGCTCCTACACCGGCCAAACCTGCCAAAAAAGCGCCAGCTAAAAAGGCGGCTGCCCCCCAAGCCGCAGTGGTCGAGCAGACCGTAACAGCTGCTGCCCCGGCACCAGCACCCACCAAGAAGGCAAGCGCCGCTAAAAAAGCGGTTGCACCCGCACCAGTGGCTACTGCGGCACCGGCCAAAGCAGCAGCGGCTAAAAAAGCCAGCAAAACCACCACTGCTCCGGTGGTGAAAACCACACTGAATGAAAAGGCAGCTTGGCCTTTCCCAGAAGGCACCAAGCCCTAAATTTTGCAGTGCGGCTAAAGCTTAGAACCCGGTGCAATACACCGGGTTTTTTTATGCGCCCCAGCAAAAAAGCCCCCTGAATTGCTTCAGGGGGCCAGTGTTGGCGGAAACGGATAATTTCGCCAACGCCAAACAAAGCCGGGGCAACCCGGTTTTTTTACGTCCAAGCCATAGAAAAAGATGGAAAGTTATGGAAGGTGGCTATGCCTCTTCAACGCCATAAGCGGGGCAAAAGAAGCAAAGAGAGAAAAAAGAAGAACAGTACAGCCGACCAAAAAAAACGCTTTCTACGGGAAGCCGCTAACAATTGACGCTGGTAGTCAGCCTCAGACATACGGAAGCGAGCACGCTCAACGTAGCCAGTTTTTTTGTTTAACCAATCACGATGCCAATCCCTATCATCTATTGCCATGAACAGTCCTTTAAAGCTGATAATTCTGAACCAACAGGCCGGGTTAATCACCCGGCTTTTTTTCACTTCAGGGTACTGGAGTTTGGCCGCGTGACGCGGTACACGGCACGCTTAACAGCGGAGAGCGAGACACCGAAGCGCACAGAAAGGCCCCGCATAGTTTGGCCGCCAGCAAGATAAAGCGCCACGAGTTCGGATTCTTGCGCCTGTGTCAGTGCCCGAGGACGGCCCGGCAGGTTCCCACGCTCACGCGCCGCAGTTTGGCCAGCAATGGAGCGTTCCCGGATGATGTTGCGCTCAAATTCGGAGAACGCGCCGAACATTTGGAGCATCATGCGGCCAGCAGATGTAGATGTGTCGATTGACTCTGTGAGGCTTCGGAAAGTAGCGCCCACGGCCTCAATTTTGGCAATGATGGCCAGCAGGTCTAGCAGGCTTCTGGCGAAGCGGTCGAGCTTATAGACGAGGACACAATCACCAGCCCGGAGTTTGACCAGGAGTGCAGCAAGTTCACGACGCGAGCGCACGCCCGAGGCTTTTTCTTCGATGATGATTTCAGCGCCTGCACGCTGGAGGGCATCAGTTTGGAGGTGGTTTTCTTGGTGGGCTGTAGAGACCCGCGCATAGCCGTAAACGGTCATTTTCTGCTTTCAAGCAGAGCAGCGGGCAGGCCGTGGCCGGGGCCATGCCCGGTTAATAGAGCCAGCCCCGCACCCGTGGCGGGCAGCAGGTTAGGTGCAAAGGCCGGAGGCAATGCAAATACATGTAACAGACAGACGATGGGGCAGCGCAGGTGCAAAGAGCAGGCCACGGCAAAGGCAGCAGAGCGGGTGCAAAGGGCAGGAATCAGGGGCAAGCCCCCGACACCCCCAGAACAGCCGTTTAACAGGGCGCGAGGGGGCCACCGTGCAGCGCATAGGCAGCGCCACGCGACAGGCACCGGGCTGGTGCTATGGCCCAGAAGCGCAGCGCCTGACCGACAAGAAGCGCAGCAGCAAAATGCGGACGCGGTTTAAGCATGGTGCGCTCATCGTGGGGCACTCACGCGGCACAGGGTGAACATCAGGGGCGGTGCCCCCGATACCCCCAGACAGCGCGAAAGCGTAACGAGTGACGCAAAAAGCAAAGAGGGGGAGAAATTCATTTTCTTATCACATAAAAAATATAAATCAATTAGGGTTTGTACCTATTGACAAATATATATATTGAAAAATCTTTGTTTTTTGCTTGACTTTTCAAAAGTCAATAGTTTTTATTGTTTTATTTAATTATTTTTTGAGGAAATTTTATGTTCGGCGGTGGGGA
>CAYMAC010000015.1:0-41806 GCA_964388325.1 uncultured Simplicispira sp.
TGCAGGTGGGCAAAATGCCGGGCATCAGCACCCATATTTATCGGGTGAATGAGGCGGCCTTGGCCCCAGCCCTTGCAGAAAATCTACCTAGCGAGGTGGCGTTTTTAGCAGCCGCAGATGGTGATTTTTCCGCCAGCAGTGCAGAAATCGCCACCCAGAACGGATGTAACGAATTTGAACTGATAAAGATAACGGAAGCGCCAGCGCCAGCCGTGCCTGAACTGGTGCCGTGTCCGCCACCACCGCCAGAACCAGCGCCAGCGGTGCAGCAGCCATCGTCGTCATCGTCTTTGTTTTTAGCCGCCCTGCAAAGCCCCGAAGACCAAAGCGCGCTAGCGGCTTGGCAGCAGGTGCGCCATGCCAAAAAACGCCCCGCTTTGCCCAATGCGCTGCAATGCCAGCAACTGCTTGACCATGCAGCCAGTTTGGGCAAGCCCTTGGGTTGGGTGGTGCAGGTCATGGCGCTCAACGATTGGGCCTTGTTTGACCCTGCATGGTTGAACAACCAACGCCCGCCACCACGTTTGCCAGTGGTGCCAGTGCCAGCTGGCAGCCAAGCGCCTGCTACCCCTCGTTACCAGCCCCCAGCGCCGGTGTATCCGCCCGTCACTGCCGAAGAAGGTGCCCAAGCCAAAGCGCGCTTGTTTGGCCTGCTAGAGCAATGGCGCGGCCCACAGCCTACGCAGTTGGAGCCGATTAAGCCCTGCGGCATCGCTTGGGCGGACAACATCATTGCCAGCGCCTTGCGCGGGGAGCCGGTGGGCTTTGCGGCGCTGGATATGGCTTGCTCGGTGGCCAAGGTGTCTAGGCGGGCGGTGCGGGCAGCGGCTAAGGCGCAAAACGCATCCCTAGAATAGGCACACGAAAAATGGTGATGGCCTGGTTGCAAAGCACGAATTTAATCACCAGCGCAGGGTCGTAAGGTTTTGCCAGCCAAAGCCGGGCGCAAGGTGCTGGCAATACGTTGGCGGGCATCGGGGGCGACGGTGGGCAGGCGTAGTACGAAGGCCGGGGTTTCGGCGCGCTCTTGCACGACGCGGGCACTGCGTACGCCCTTGGCGTTGAGTTGACTCAAGGCGCGTTGGCCTGCCTCTTCGGTGGAGTAGCGGCCCAAAGACAAACCCGGCTCTAGCGCTGCAATGCGCGGGCGGTCGTAGCTAATGTTGCGTTCTTGCAGCTCTTTGCGTTTTTTGTTCAGCGCCTCAAGGTCTGGAAAGCGCCCCATATAAACCATCCAGCGTCCGGGCAGGGTGGCGCTGCTGAGGTTCCAACTGCCCGCAGGCAGTCCGCCCAAGGCTTTACGCAGCACTTCGGCTTGGGCAGTGTTGAATGCCCCAGCTTGCAAACAAATCGTCTGGGGCGTAGCAGGTTTGACTTCCTTTTTGGCCACCGGTGCTGTCGTGGGCGCAGTGGGTAGATTGGGCGCAGCAGCTACTGCCGCCACTGCCGCTGCCGCCGTCGTCGCCGCCAGTGCGGGCAATGGTGCGGGTGGTGCGGGTGGTGCGGGTGGTGCGGGTGGTGCGGGTGGTGCGGCGCTAGCGGCCACGGGTGCCGTGGCTGGCTCAGTGGTGGTGGTGGTGGCAGCCGTAGGCGGCTGGGGCTCAGTAGCAGCAGGGGCTGCCTCCACAGGTGGCGCGGGTTGGGTAGGCTCTTGGGGGCTGGGTGCCATCGTGCCCGCCTTGGGCACGATACGCAGGGCCTCGGGGTGCAGTTGCTGGGCCAAGCGCTGTGGCTCAGATTCAGGGCTAGCAGTGGTGTTGCCCACCGGCAGCAGCCCATGCGACCAAGCGTAGTAGCCAGCGTTGGCTAGCGCCAAAATCAAAACGGTAAAACGTAACATGGCAACAAAAAGGCCTCAGGTAGGCAAGGTAGCGGCAGCACTGGCAGGGCGCACACTCACTTCAGCGCTGGTGATATGTTGCATCCCTTGGGCGGTCATGACGCGCAAGGCCCCATCTTCGCCCACACCGTGCGCGCTGCCAGTTTGGCCATTGCTCAGGACTACGCTGCGGTTTTGCAGCGCATCACGCACGTCAAACCGGGCTTGCATGGGGGCAAAGCCATAGGCTTCAAACGATTGCAGCATGGCCAGCAGCGCTGGCACTACCTGCAATAAAGCGGTGGGGGCATCGATGCTGGGGTGAATTTCTTGCAGGCAAGCCGCTGGCAAAGACAGCCCGGCGCTGTCTTGGGGGCGCAGGTTCAAGCCAATGCCTACCACTACATAGCGGGTTGCGGGGGGGCTTGTTGGGTTGCTGGCATCGGTTTGCACTGGCACAAAGTTGGCCGTCTCGACCAAAATGCCGCCCAGTTTGCGGTCACTGCGGCCATCGCACAGCCACAAATCATTGGGCCATTTCAGGCATAGGCGCGGCTGGCCGCTGCCCAAGGGGGGCAGCACGGCTTGCAGGCTTTCAGCCACGCTCACGCCCACCGCCAGCGATAAGCCAGACCAGTCTTGCGGTGCCAGCGCCAGCCCTACGGAAAACATCAGTGAGTCCCCCGGCTGGCCCTGCCACTGGCGGCCTAAGCGGCCCCGCCCGGCAGTTTGTTCTTCGGCCACCAACAAAATCGGCTCGCATTGGCCGGCGCGGGCGCGGCGCATCAGTTCGGAGTTGCTCGAATCAATGCGTGGCAGCACTTCAACGGTAAAGCCCGGCCATTGCGGGGCGATGGCCTCCCACAGGGCCTCGGCGGGCCAGTGCAGCGGGGTGTTGTTGCTCATACGCCGCCACCTTGACCTTGGGTGCTGCTATTGGGCATAGGTGGCCGCCAGCCGCGCTTGGGGGCCAGCAAGGTACCCCGGCAGGCTTGGCTGCCACAGTAGCAAGGGTATTGGGCTTTGAGTTTGGCGGTGTAGCGTTCCTCGATGATGAGGCCGTAATCGTAGTTCAACTCTTCGCCCGCAGCAATGTTACGCAGGGCGGTGATAAAAATGCGCCCTTCGCGCTCATCGGCGTAGCAGTTGGGCTGGCAGCTGTGGTTAATCCAGCGCGAAGAGTTGCCACCTATCAAAGCATCAATCACCCGGTCTTCATCAATGTGAAAATAAAAGGTGTGCTGCGGTTGCAGTGGGTCGTGTGGGTGGCGGTTTTGTGCTTCTTCCCACGTGATGACTTGGCCGGTGTATTCGATAATCACTTCGCCCTCGGCAATGTCTTGCAGGGCAAATACGCCTTTGCCATGCACCCCCGAGCGGCGGGTCTGGATGCGGCGGCGCGCAAAAGGGCTGATAGAGGGCGCGGTGCGGGGCATAGCAAAACTCTGTTAAGTTTAATGGGCACACATGCGCGTGCGCGTGTACGCGCGAAAAACCCAGATTGTAGGAGCGCCCGGCCACCATTGCCGGGTGCCAAAATTTTCCGATAGAGAGATATTGCCCCATGAGCAAGACCCTGGTCATTGCCGAGAAGCCCTCGGTAGCCCAAGACATTGTGCGCGCACTTACCCCGGTAGTGGGCAAGTTTGACAAGCACGACGACCATTTTGAGAACGAACACTACGTTGTTACCAGCGCGGTGGGCCATTTGGTGGAAATCCAAGCCCCCGAGGAGTTTGATGTCAAGCGCGGCAAGTGGAGCTTTGCCCATTTGCCGGTGATTCCGCCCTACTTTGATTTGAAGCCGGTAGAAAAAACCAAGGCACGCCTCAATGCGGTGGTCAAGCAAGCCAAGCGCAAGGATGTCACGCAGCTGATTAACGCCTGCGATGCTGGGCGCGAAGGCGAGTTGATTTTTCGGCTGATTGAGCAATACGCTGGCGGCAACAAACCGCTGGGCAAGCCGGTGCAGCGCCTGTGGTTGCAATCCATGACCCCGCAAGCGATACGCGATGGCTTTAACCAGCTACGCAGCAACGCGCAAATGCAAGGCTTGGCCGATGCAGCGCGCAGCCGCTCTGAGGCCGACTGGCTGGTGGGTATCAATGGCACGCGCGCCATGACGGCGTTTAACTCGCGCGATGGCGGCTTCTTTTTGACCACGGTGGGCCGGGTGCAAACGCCCACCCTGTCGTTGGTGGTGGAGCGCGAAGAAAAAATTCGCAAATTTGTTAGCCGTGATTATTGGGAGATTCACGCCAGCTTTGCCGCCCAAGCGGGTGACTATCCGGGGCGCTGGTTTGACCCCCAATGGAAAAAAACCGACGACCCCGAGCAGCGCGCCGACCGTGTTTGGTCGGCCCAGCAAGCGCAAGCCATTGCCGATGCCGCCCGTGGCCGCCCGGCCCAAGTGACGGAAGAGAGTAAACCGGCCACCCAAGCCAGCGGCTTACTGTTTGATTTGACCAGCTTGCAACGCGAAGCCAACAGCAAGTTTGGTTTTTCGGCCAAAACCACGCTGGCGCTGGCGCAAAGCCTGTACGAGCGCCACAAAGCCCTGACCTACCCGCGCACCGACTCGCGCGCCTTGCCCGAAGACTATGTGCCTGTGGCGCAGCAAACCTTTGCCATGCTGGCGGGCAGCGGCATGGCGCATCTGGCACCACACGCCCAAACCGCGCTCAACCAAGGCTATATCCGCCCTAACAAACGCATTTTTGACAACAGCAAAGTCTCCGACCACTTTGCCATCATCCCCACCTTGCAAGCCCCCGGTGATTTGAGCGAAGCGGAACAGAAACTCTACGACTTGGTGGCACGCCGCTTTATGGCCGTGTTCTTTCCCAGCGCCGAGTATTTGGTCACGACACGCATCAGCAAGGTGGAGCAGGCTGGACAAAGCTACCACTTCAAAACCGAGGGCAAGGTGCTGGTCAAGCCCGGCTGGTTGGCCATTTACGGCAAAGATGCCGCCAACGAAACCCCCGAGGCCAAAGACGGCGACAAGGGCCAAAACTTGGTGCCCGTGCAGCCCGGCGAGCAGCCCTTGGCGCAACAGGTAGAACCCAAAGCGCTTAAAACCCGGCCCCCAGCACGCTATTCTGAATCGACCCTGCTGGGGGCGATGGAAAGCGCGGGCAAACAGGTAGAAGACGAAACCATGCGCGAGGCCATGCGCGACAAAGGTTTGGGTACGCCCGCCACGCGCGCCGCCATCATCGAAGGGCTACTCACCGAGAAATACATGCTGCGCGAAGGGCGCGAAATCATCCCCACCGCCAAAGCCTTCCAGTTGATGACGCTGCTGCGCGGCTTGGAAGTGAAAGAACTCTCGCGCGCCGACCTGACCGGCGAATGGGAATACAAACTGGCGCAGATGGAGAAAGGCCAACTCAGCCGCGACAGCTTTATGACTGAAATTGCCGCCATGACCCAGCGCATGGTGCAAAAAGCCAAAGAGTACGACCGCGACACCATCCCCGGCGACTATGTGCAATTGGCCGCCCCCTGCCCCAACTGTGGTGGCGCGGTAAAAGAGAACTACCGCCGCTATGCCTGTGTGGGCAAACCGGGGGCCGAGCCTTGTGGCTTCTCGTTTGGCAAATCACCCGCTGGCCGCACCTTTGAGCCGCAAGAAGCCGAGCAACTGCTGGCCAGCCGCCACATTGGCCCCCTGGAGGGCTTCCGCTCTAAAGCGGGCTGGCCGTTTGTGGCTGAAATTGTGCTGGCCTACGACGACGAGACCCACAACTACAAACTTGAATTTGACTTTGGCGATGACAAAAACGCCCTTGACAGTGGCGAGTTGGTTGATTTTGCTGGTCAAGAATCTTTGGGGGCTTGCCCGCAGTGCGGCGCGCCGGTGTACGAGCATGGCAGCCACTACCTGTGCAGCCATGCCGTGCCTACCGCCGCGCAACCCGCTGCCACCTGCGACTTCAAGAGCGGCACCGTCATCTTGCAACAGCCAGTGGCGCGTGAGCAGATGCAAAAGCTGCTCAGCAGCGGCAAAACCGATTTACTCGACAAGTTTGTTAGCCAACGCACGCGCCGGGCCTTCAAGGCGTTTTTGGTTTGGGACAAGGCCGCTGGCAAAGTCAATTTTGAGTTTGAAGCGCGCAACCCAAAGTACCCTGCCAAAAGCACAACTGCCAGCAGTGCCGGGGCCAGCAAAACGGCCACAAAGAGCGCCACTAAAACAGCGGCTAAAACCACCGCCAAAACCAGCGCCAGCAAGACTACTGCCAGCAAAACCACCAAAGCGCCACGCACACCAGCAGCGGGCAAGTTGCCCAGCGCCGCACTAGCCGCCGTTATTGGTGCCGAACCCGTGGCCCGCCTTGAGGTAACCAAAAAGATTTGGGACTATGTGCGCGCCCACCAATTGCAAGAGCCCAGCAATAAACAGCTCATCAATGCCGATGCCAAACTGTTGCCGGTGTTTGGCAAACCCCAAATCAGCATGTTTGAGCTGGCTGGCATTGTCAGCAAGCACTTAGGCTAAAACAGCGGAGGGCAGGCGATGGCACGTCGCAAACAGGAAGACCCCACCACCTTGGGCGAGTTGCAAGCCATCACGCGCAGCGCCATTGGCGTGGCCGCGTGGCTGCCTTGGTGGCTGGGGGTGTTGCTGGCGCTGGCGTTTTATGTCGGGCTGCACTACATAGCCAGCCAGCCCCGGCCAGACGTTCACAGCTTGGCCAGCTTGTACCAGCACGCCGGTGCCTTGCTGGCGCGTGGACTGGCCACCATTGGGCAGTATCTGCTGCCCGCACTGTGCTTGGCTGGGGCATGGTTGGCGTGGCGCGAGCAGCGCAAGCGCACCGAGCTGCTCCAGCAAGTGACCGCCAACCCTGCTGCCGATGCGCTAGACGACATCACTTGGCAAGAATTTGAGGTGCTGGTGGGCGAAGTCTTTAGGCGCTTGGGCTACCAAGTGGAGGAAACCGGCGGCGGCGGTGCCGATGGCGGTATCGATTTGATTTTGCGCCGCAATGGTGAGAAATTTTTAGTGCAATGCAAGCAGTGGAAGGCTTTTCGTGTCAGTGTCGAGGTGGTGCGCGAAATGTTCGGCCTAATGACTGCCAAGGGTGCCGATGGCGGCTTTGTGGTGACGTCGGGGCGGTTTACCAAACCCGCCATCGAGTTTGCCCAAGGGCGCAATTTGTCGCTGATTGATGGCCCCGCGCTGTTGCAATGGTTGCACCAAACCCAAGCCAAAGAGATTTTTCGCCAACGGCCAACGCAAGCCGTGCCCGTGGCACAAACCCCACCGGCAGCTGCGCCAACGCCGTCTCGGCGCACTCCCCCTCCCAGCGCATTGGCCACGCCAAAGCCGCCTCCTTCTGTAGCGCAGCAACCCCAGCGGCCAGCACCCAGCCCGGTAGCCGCAGGGCGTGTGCCTGTGCGCCCTGCCGAGCGCGCTACGGCGGCTGCTGATGGCTCGCCCCTGTGTCCGGTATGTGCCGCCCCGATGTTGTTGCGTTTGGCGCGCAAAGGGCCACAAGCTGGCCAGCGTTTTTGGAGCTGTGTGCATTACCCCGACTGTGATGGCACGCGGCACGGGCCGGGGTAAGGCCCGATAGCCAAGCCCCTCAGTTTGGTGAAAATGCCTCTATCCACCCCTACCACTGCCTTCTTCATGACCGTCTGCTTTTCTGTCCAGCCCTTGCGTGGCACCCGCATTTTGAGCTTGGCCCTGAACCTGCCCGGCCCAGCCGCATTGTTGCGTTGCGCCGCGATGGGCGCACAATGCACCAAGCTAGAGCCACCGCCGCCGCAAGGCTTGCCCACCGCAGACCCGATGCACCATTACAGCCCGGCGGCTTACACTGCCCTGCACCAAGGCATCCGGGTACTGCACGCCCAACTCAAAACTGAGCCGGGCCAAGCCGTGCTGCACAGCGCGCTGGCCGAGGCCGATGTGCTGCTCACCTCGTTTCGGCCCTCGGCCTTGCACAAGCTGGGGCTAGATTGGCCAGCTTTGCACGCGCGTTACCCACAGTTATCGATGGTACGCATCGTCGGGGCCACTGGCGTGCGCGCCGATGAGCCGGGTCATGACCTGACCTACCAAGCCGAAGCAGGCTTGCTACAAGGCTTGCAAATGCCTGCCACCTTATTGGCAGATATGGCGGGCAGTTTGGCGGCCAGCGAAGCCATCTTGCAAGCGCAACTGGCCCGCAGCCAAGCTGACCAAGGTGTTTGTATCGATGTGGGTTTGGCCGAATCAGCCCACTGGGTAGCCTTGCCGCAGACGTGGGGACTGATGGACACCAACACCGATACCGGCGGTGCCCATGCGGGCTACCAAATGTACCCCTGCGCCGATGGCCGGGTGGCTATGGCCGCCTTAGAACCCCACTTTGCCGCACGCCTGTGCCAAGCCGCCGGATTGGCGCCACAAGGTGATGCTGCAACGTTGCGCGCCAGCAGCACCCACGAAACCATTGCCCACTTTGTGGCCCCGCAAACCCGCGCCCAATTAGAAGCGCTGGCGGCAGAAAAAGATATTCCGCTCTACACGCTGCCTTAAAAGTCTGCCATAAGCCCAGTGGGCTTACCACCACTTTGGTGCTGAAAACCAGTCTAAAGCGGCAAAAGTGGGAAAATCAGCCCCCTTTACTTTAGCCCCCCAGCGCAGGACAGCCCATGCTTTACCCCCAAGAATTCGATGTCATCGTCGTAGGTGGCGGCCATGCCGGAACCGAGGCCGCTTTGGCCGCCGCACGCATGGGCTGCCAGACCTTGCTGCTCACCCACAACATCGAGACCTTGGGCCAGATGAGCTGCAATCCCAGCATCGGCGGCATTGGCAAGGGCCATTTGGTCAAAGAAGTGGATGCGCTGGGCGGCGCAATGGCGCTGGCTACCGACGAGGGCGGCATCCAGTTTCGCATTCTTAACAGCAGCAAAGGCCCTGCGGTGCGCGCCACGCGGGCGCAGGCCGACCGCATCCTTTACAAAGCCGCCATCCGGCGCATGTTAGAAAACCAGCCCAATCTGTGGCTATTCCAGCAAGCGGTAGATGATTTGATGGTCGAGGGTGACCGGGTGGTCGGTGCCGTGACGCAAATTGGCGTGCGTTTTCGCAGCCGCACCGTGGTACTGACGGCAGGCACCTTTTTAGATGGCAAGGTGCATGTCGGCCTGAACCACTATGCCGCAGGCCGTGCCGGAGACCCACCCGCCATTAGCCTATCGGCGCGCCTCAAAGAGCTGCAATTGCCGCAAGCGCGCCTGAAAACCGGCACACCACCGCGCATTGATGGCCGCACGATAGACTTTGCCCAATGCACCGAGCAGCCCGGCGATGGTATGCCCGGCGGCAACAACGAGGGCACGCTGCCGGTGTTCAGCTTTATGGGCAAGGCAGCCATGCACCCGCAGCAAATGCCGTGTTGGATTACGCACACCAACCAGCGCACTCATGACATCATCCGCAGCGGCTTTGACCGCAGCCCCATGTTTACTGGCAAAATTGAAGGCGTGGGGCCGCGCTACTGCCCTAGCGTGGAAGACAAAATCAACCGCTTTGCCGACAAGGACAGCCACCAAATCTTCTTAGAGCCTGAAGGTTTGACCACGCACGAGTTTTACCCCAACGGCATCAGCACCAGTTTGCCGTTTGACATCCAGTTAGCGCTGGTACGCAGCATGAAGGGCCTCGAAAACGCCCACATCCTGCGCCCCGGTTATGCCATCGAGTACGACTACTTTGACCCGCGTGCCCTGAAAAGTAGCTTTGAAACCCGACAAATCCAAGGTCTGTTTTTTGCCGGGCAAATCAACGGTACCACCGGCTACGAAGAAGCCGCCGCCCAAGGCTTGTTTGCCGGTTTGAACGCCGCGCTGCAATGCCGAGGCCAAGCCCCTTGGCTGCCGCGCCGTGATGAAGCCTATTTGGGCGTGCTGGTAGATGACCTGATTACCAAGGGCGTGACCGAACCCTATCGTATGTTTACCAGCCGGGCTGAGTTCCGCCTGCAACTGCGCGAAGACAACGCCGACATGCGCCTGACCGAGCAGGGCCGCCACATGGGTTTGGTGGACGATGCCCGCTGGGATGCCTTTAGCCGCAAGCGCGATGCCGTGGCCCGTGAAACAGAGCGCCTCAAAGCCACTTGGGTGAATCCGCGCATCCTGCCCGCTGCCGAGTCCGAGCGCGTGCTGGGCAAAACCATTGAGCATGAATACAACCTGTTTGAGCTGCTACGCCGCCCGAATGTCTCTTACGCCGCGCTGATGGACATGGATGGTGGCAAATACGCTAGCAGCGATGTTTCACATGAAGCCTTGGGCGATGCCACCGATGCAGTATTGGAGCAGGTAGAAATTGCCGCCAAGTACGCCGGCTATATCGACCGGCAAAAAGACGAAGTGCAACGCGCTGCCCATTACGAAAACCTGCGCCTGCCGCCCGAGTTGGACTATATGCAAGTTTCAGCCCTGAGCATCGAGGCGCGCCAGAAGCTGCAAAAGCACCACCCTGAAACCTTGGGCCAAGCATCGCGCATTTCGGGCATTACCCCGGCCACCGTGTCGCTGCTGCTGGTACACCTGAAAAAAGGCGGCTTCAAAGGATTTGCCAGCACCGCTGCCCCGGAGGCCGCATGAGCAGCACCGATTTAGAAGCGCCACTGCGCCAAGGCATACAAGCCTTAGGCTTGCAGTTGAGCGATGCCCAAGTGCAGCAACTGCTCAACTTTATGGCGCTGCTGCAAAAGTGGAACAAGGTGTACAACCTAACGGCGGTACGCAACCCGGCAGAAATGCTCACCCACCACCTGCTCGATAGTTTGGCGGCGGTAGCCCCTTTGCAGCGGCATCTGGCTACCTTGGCTGCTGCGGGTAACACGGCCCCACGCCTGTTGGATGTAGGTTCTGGTGGCGGTTTGCCGGGGGTGGTGTTTGCCATTTGCTGCCCGGCGCTGGACGTGAGCTGCGTGGATACTGTGGCCAAGAAGGCCGCCTTCCTCCAGCAGGCGGCAGTAGCATTGAAACTGCCAAACCTGCATGGCATCCATGCGCGGGTGGAAGCATTAACTGGCCCATTCGATGTGGTCAGCTGCCGCGCTTTTGCCTCACTGCCCGACTTTACCGCTTGGTCGCGCGCCGCCTTGGGGCCGCACAGCGTCTGGTTGGCCATGAAGGGCAAACATCCCCAAGATGAAATTGCTGCCCTACCCGCCGAGGTGCAAATGTTTCACGTGGAACCATTGACCGTGCCGGGGTTAGACGCCGAGCGCTGCATTGTCTGGTTGCGCCTGGCTGTCGGGGCTGGCGCTGGCTTTAGCGGCGGCCCGGCTGCGCGCACTGTGCAAGGCGCGCACCACGGTTTGTAAGTCCATGCCATACATCTCGGCAAAGGCGGGCAGGCTTTTTTGACCGCTGGCTTCAAAAGTACGTAGCAGGGCTTCTTCGCGCGCCATTTTGGCTGCCAACTCGGCCAAGGCTTGGTCTAGTAAAGCATTGGCGGTTTCGTCGCGCGTGCGTACACGCTCGGCGTATGCTTCACGCGACAGCCCACTGGCTTCAATATTGGCAATGATGCGTGCGTGCAACTTGGCGGTCAGTGCTGGCTGCTTGTAGCCTTGGCGGCGGCGGTACACCTCTAACAGCGCGTGGTGGATATGCTCCGGGGCCATTGCCTCTACCGGCTGACCTTGCAGGTCATAGCGCTGCTGGCCGGTGGCCACGGCTTGCAAATAGCGCGTAGAGCGCGTATGCAGCCCCAAGGCTTGCTTGAGGGCTTCGCGCTCGAACGAATCGGGGTGCGCGGCCAGTAAATCTTGGAAGATGCCCCGCTTGAGCGGACGAAACACCGCACCAAACAATGCAGGATAGAGTTCGGCCAATTTTTCTAAAGTGGGCGGCACCGGGCGTGGCGCACGACGGGCCGATTCGGTAGCACTTGCTGCGGGCACTGCCGTATCAGCCGGGCTGGCGTTTGTTGCGGTGCGTTGTTGCCCCCCTCGGCGGGTGCGCGGGCGTCGGGGTGCTGCGGCAGCCGGACTACCAGCAGTGGCCTCGGTGGGTGCGGCGACAAGGGCTGCTGCCACCTCGGCGGCAGGGGTGGGGGCCATCGAGGTGGATGAAGAAGAGGCGGCGGGCGCAGAATCGGTCATGAAAAAGTCGATTAAATCAAAGTAGCGAATGATGCCAGCCTTGGGCTAACACTGTGCAGAAACTATCAGCTTGGTGGAGGTGGCTCTGGGGCCACCAAGCGGCGTGCTGGTTGCCATAGGTAGGCACGGTCTATCCACAAGGGCGGCAACGCCAAGGTAAGCAAGATGAGCGCCAAGGGCACCACCGAAACAAAACCCAGATGCTTAAAGCCCAGCGCCCCCACAATGCCGCCTACCAAAAACATCACTAACAGCCCCACAAACAAGTGCAAACGCTTGTGGTTGGCGCGCACCTGTTGCTCGGGGCGGCGTGGGCTGCGGTTCCAATAGAGCATTTTGCCCAGCTCAATGCCCAAATCGGTGATGATGCCCGTCATGTGGGTGGTACGAATTTGTGAAGACGACATCTTGGTGACAGTAGCATTTTGCACCCCCATGATAAAAGACAGCAACAACACGGTTACCGGCACCGCAAATGGGGTGTGCCAATCCAAGGTGATGCTGCCCACCAGCCCAAATAGCAGCATCAGCAGCGCCTCTATCAGCAAGGGCAGGGCATAGGCACTGTGCAAGCGGTGGCGCAATGACCAGTTGACCAAAATCGCTGTCAGGGCTGCGCCGCAGACAAACGATAGCAGGGCACCCAGCGCGCCCAGTACCAACACCATATTGCCCAGCACCAAGTTATCGGCCAGCATCGAGACAAAGCCTGTCATGTGCGAGGTGTAGAGCCGCAACACCAAAAAACCACCCGCATTGATAGCGCCCGCATTAAAGGCCAACAACAACCCTAAACGCCGGTTACTGATGTCAGTGCGGTGCTGGCCGGTGAGGTGGCGAAAGCGGCGCATGGCACGCAGCTCAAACTAAAAACAGCGCCGGGTCCACCATCGCGCGGTTGAGCATCACGCCCCAATGCAAATGCGGCCCAGTGGCGCGGCCAGTGGCCCCTACGGCACCCAAGCGCTGGCCGGTGTGGAGTATCTCGCCCACCTGCACATCAATGCGGCTCAGGTGGCACACCATCGTTAGCAAGCCGCCACCGTGGTCTAGCCACACGGTTTGGCCATTAAAAAAATAATCGCCCACATCGATTACCCGCCCCGGCAGTGGGGCCAGCACCGGCGTGCCAGTGGCGGCGGCAATGTCCATGCCGCTGTGTGGAGCGCGGGGTTGTCCGTTAAATACCCGACGCAAGCCAAAAGAGCTAGAGCGTCGTCCCGGTGTGGGCACCTGCATTTGCAAATTTTGCGGCCAAGGCTCACTGAACGTGGCCATGATTTTGCGTTGGTGGGCGCGTTCGCGCTCATGGCGGGCCAAGTCTTCGGGGGCCAAATCGACGGTACGTGGCGCTACCTTGAGCTGCTGCTCGGGGTATTGTTTGGCGGCGATGTCGTAAGACAGGGTACGCAGCGCAGCGCCGGGCTGTTGCACCGTAATCTGGGCGCTGCCGGGGCTGGCAGCCAACGCAATACCCACCAGTGCTGTCCATTCGATGGCATCGCCCAACACCAGCACGGGCACATCACCGGCCTGCACTAGCGGGCGCTGGGCCGCAGCCCCTAGCGATAGGCGCGCTACGCCACCGGGCACCGGCAAATGGCGTGGCCAGACAGATTCTGCGGCTGAAGGGGCAGCCAGCGCCATCGCTGGCAGTGTTAGACAGGCCAAGCCCCCCAGCAAGGCGGTGCGGCGCTGCAAGGCGGGAAAGATAGGATGCGAAGGAGAGGTCACGGTATGTAAATGATGTTTTAAGTTAGCCCAAAGATACTGCAACTGTTTGGAATTGGGTTTACCAAGCTATTTACAAAAAACGCTCCAATAAGCGGCGCGAAGCCTTGTCTAGCGTGCTGCTATCGTCAATTTTGAACTGCACGCCATCAGCACTGGCAATCAGCAGGCGGGTACGCCCTGCCAGTTTACGGATGTCTTCTTCGGCTTTCAGTACCAATTGTGTTGGCCCTCGGTCGGTTTCGACCTGCCAAGTGCTGGGGGTAGAAAAGCTAGACACCGCACCAATTTTTTGAATCGCCGGGATAAATTCGCGCACCGCCAATTCTTCTTCAATCAGCTGGCGCGGCACTTGGGGCAAATCTGCCAAGCGCTCAATCCAGAGCAGTTCATGGCCATTGCTGCCTACCAACGATAGCCCCTCGTCGGGAGCGGCAATTGGAAAGGCGCGCACGGGCTGCACATCGGTATGCTGCGTGCCATTGGGCAGGGTTAAGACTAAACGCCCGTGGGCATTGCGCTCTAGCAATACGCTGGCGGTAGAAGGAATACTCATAATGGTGGGGCTTGGTTAGGAGTTGCCCGCTGGGTGGGTTGGGTGAAGCAGGCTGCTGTCAATCACCAGCCCGGCGGCTTGGGCATCTTCTTCGGCGCGGCGGGCTTGGGCTTCGTACAGGCGCCAGTAGGCCCCTTGTTTTTCCATCAGCTCGTCGTGCGGCCCTACTTCTACAATCTCACCTCTGTCCATCACCACCAGCCGGTCGGCCTTGCGTAGCGTGGACAGGCGGTGGGCAATGGCAATGGTAGTGCGGCCTTGCACCAAGTTATCCAGCGCCTTTTGGATTTCTTTTTCCGTCTCGGTATCCACGGCAGAGGTGGCTTCGTCCAAAATCAGAATGCGTGGGTCAATCAGCAGGGCGCGGGCAATGCTGATGCGCTGGCGCTCGCCGCCCGACAAGCCTTGGCCGCGCTCGCCCACCAACGAGTCGTAGCCGTGTGGCAGGCGCAAAATGAACTCGTGCGCGTGGGCAGCACGGGCAGCGGCCACAATCTCCGCGCGCGTGGCTTCGGGTTTGCCGTAGGCGATATTTTCGGCAATGGTGCCAAAAAACAAAAACGGCTCTTGCAATACTAGCCCAATATGGCGGCGGTAATCGGCCACTGCCATGCGGCGCACATCCACGCCATCCAACTGGATGGAGCCATCGCTGACATCGTAAAAACGGCAAATTAAATTCACCAGCGTGCTTTTGCCAGAACCACTGTGGCCCACCAGACCAATCATTTCGCCGGGGCGGATGTTCAAATCCAGCCCTTTAATCACTGAACGGCTGCCATAGCGAAAGCCCACATTTTGCAGCGTGATGGCCCCTTGTACCTTGTCCACCTTGACGGGTTGTGCCGGGTCGGGCACATTGCTTACATGGTCTAGGATATCGAAAATGCGCTTGGCCCCGGCAGCGGCTTTTTGCGTGACCGAAACGATGCGGCTCATCGAATCCAAACGGCCATAAAAGCGGCCAATGTAGGCGATAAAGGCGGTCAATATCCCCACTGTAATTTCGCTCTGAGACACCAGCCAAATACCAAAGCCCCAAACCACCAACAGGCCCATTTCGGTTAACAGCGATACCGTGGGGCTGAACAATGACCACGTTTTATTGAGCTTGTCATTGGCTTCTAAATTGTGCTGGTTAGCATCGTGAAAACGCTGTGCTTCGCGGTTTTCTTGGGCAAAGGCTTTCACCACCCGAATACCGGGAATGGTGTCGGCCAGCACGTTGGTTACTTCGGACCAAACGCGGTCAATTTTTTCAAAGCCGGTACGCAGGCGGTCGCGCACGGTGTGAATCATCCAACCGATAAAGGGCAGCGGCACCAGCGTTACCAGTGCCAGCCACGGGTTGATGCTGAACAAAATAGCCGCCGTCATCAGAATCATTAACACGTCGGTTAAAAAATCCAAAGCGTGCAAGGATAAAAAGACGTTAATCCGGTCGGTCTCAGAACCAATGCGGGCCATCAAATCCCCAGTGCGCTTGCCGCCAAAGTAGTCTAACGACAGCTTGAGCAAATGCTCGTAGGTGGTGGTACGCAGGTCGGCTCCGATGCGCTCGGACACCAGCGCCAGCACATAGGTGCGTGCCCAGCCCAAGCCCCAAGCGGCCAGCGCCGACAAAAATAAGCCACTGAGGTACATCAGCACCAGCATGGGGTCAATCTGTTGGCCGTTTTGGAACGGAATCAAAATGTCATCCATCAGTGGGATGGTCAGGTAAGGAGGCACCAGCGTGGCGGCGGTAGAAGCCAAGGTTAGGCCAAAACCGGCGGCCAGTTGCCAGCGATAGGGCCGGGCAAAGCGCCACAGGCGCAGTAGCACCCAAGTGGAGGTTTTGGCCGGTTGGGCGCGCGCGCAGGCGGGGCACTCATCGCTATCGGGCGGCAGCGCGCTATGGCAAACCGGGCAGGCGGGCACCTCCTGTGCGGCTTGCTGCACCGCATCGCCCGATTGCAGGTGCGCGATTTGCTGCTCAAAGCGCTGCACCAGTTGCAGGGCTGAAGCGTGCAGCCCCATTGTTAAGCGCCACAGGGCTAGGCGCTGCTGTGCATCGTGCAGCTCTAGGGAGGCCACGCCGCCGTGGTCTACCAAGCGCAGGCGGTGGTCGGGGGTCAAGACCCATGCTTGCACCTCGGCGCTATCGGAAGTTTGGGCCAGCAGGCGCTGCTGGGTCAGTAAGAGTTGGCCGCTGGCAAAGCGCAGATTGACACTCAAGTCAACCGCCAGCCCCGCCAAAACGTTTTCATGGGGAGCGAGCTTGGCCCGCAGTTCGGCCCCTAAAGGGCCGCCCGGAGTTTCCGAGATATTCACGAGATGATGTGGCATTTTGCAATAACGCTGCCGAGGCTTTGCGCGCTGACACCCGCCGTGCGCGCACAATCACTTTCTAGCCCGCTGGGCCTGCAATACTCCCTTATTCCACTTGCTTGACGCTGCCCCCATGCCGACATTCAACGACATCCAATTGCTACGCATCAATTATTTGCGCGGCCCCAATATCTGGACTTACCGCCCGGTGCTAGAAGTCTGGCTAGACTTGGGCACACTGGAGGACTACCCCTCCAACCTGCTGCCCGGCTTTAATGAACGCCTCACGGCTTGGCTGCCCGCCCTGATTGAACACCACTGCGGCGTGGGCGAGCGCGGTGGCTTTTTGCAGCGCCTGCAAGAAGGTACTTGGTGCGGCCATGTGCTAGAACATATCGTCATTGAGCTGCTCAATTTGGCTGGGATGCCTACCGGCTTTGGCCAAACGCGCAGCACCTCGCAGCGTGGCGTCTATCGCATGGTGTTTCGCGCCCGCGAAGAGCAAGTGGCCCGTGTGGCCTTGGAACAAGGCCATCGCTTGATTATGGCGGCCATCAATGACCAACCCTTTGACGTACAAGCCGCCGTGGCGCTAGTACGCACCGAGGTGGATGACCGCTACCTTGGCCCCAGCACCGGCTGTATCGTCACCGCAGCTGGGGATAGGGGTATTCCGCATATTCGCCTGAATGATGGCAATTTGGTGCAACTGGGCTACGGTGCCAGCCAACGGCGCATCTGGACGGCAGAATCCGAATACACCAGCGCCATTGCCGAAGGCATTGCCAGCGATAAAGACCTGACCAAAAGCCTGCTCAAATCCTGCGGTGTGCCGATTCCCGAAGGGCAAATCGTCAACAGCCCAGCAGAGGCTTGGGAGGCGGCACAAGACATCGGCCTGCCGGTGGTGGTTAAGCCGTCGGACGGCAACCACGGTCGGGGTGTCACTTTGGATTTACGCAAGCAAGAAGACATCGAAGCCGCCTACCATGTGGCCTATCCCGAGGGGAGCGATGTGATGGTCGAGCGCTATATCCCCGGCGATGAGCACCGCCTGCTGGTAGTGGGTGGCAAGTTGGTAGCGGCTGCCCGTGGCGAGGTGGTGGGCATTACCGGCAATGGCCGCAACACGGTGCGCGAACTCATCGACAGCCAACTCAATTCTGACCCCCGACGCGGCCACGAAGAAGAATACCCGCTGGAATTGATTGATGTGGACAGCGATGCCAAGGTGCAATTGGAACTTAAACGCCAAGATTTAAGCCCCGAAGCCGTGCCCGCCGCCGGACAGCAAGTGGTAGTACAGCGCAATGGCAATGTGGCCGTGGACTGCACCGACGAGGTACACCCCGAAGTGGCCTATATGGCCCAACTGGCGGCCAAGGTGGTCGGTTTAGACATTGCTGGCATTGATTTGGTGGCGCAAGACATCTCCAAGCCCTTGCACAGCCAAGGCGGCGCGATTGTCGAAGTGAATGCTGGCCCCGGTCTGCTGATGCACCTCAAGCCCGCCGTGGGTGCGCCGCGCCCGGTGGGGCAGGCCATTGCCGAGCATCTATTCCCGATAGAAGAAGGCGAAGATGCCCCCGCACCGGGACGCATTCCGGTGGTGGGCGTCGCTGGAACACGCGGCACCGCCACCATTGCCCGCTTAGTGGCTTGGCTGCTGCACTTGGGCGGCCACTTTACCGGTTTGGCCTGCCGCGAAGGCATGTTCATGAACGAGCGCTGCGTCGATACGCGCGACAGCGCCCACTGGGCTGGCGCGCACCGCCTGCTGGTCAGCCAAATGGTGCAAGCCGCCGTGATTGAAAACGATGCCCGCGTCATCTTGCAAGACGGCTTGGCCTATGACCGCTGCACGGTGGGCATCGTTACCGACATGGATGGCTTTGAGGCGCTGGCCGAGTTTGATATCCAAGAGCAAGCCCAAATGACCAAGGTGCTACGCACCCAAGTGGATGTGGTGCTAGAGCAGGGCGCTGCGGTGCTCAATGCCGCCGAGCCTCAAGTGGCCGATTTGGCCCCACTGTGCGATGGCGATGTGATTTTGTATGCTGCCGAGCCTGATTTGGCCACGGTGGTGGCCCACCGCAACCAAGACCAAGGCCGTGCCGTGTTGCTGCATGATGGCAAAGTGGTATTGGCCACCGGCAGCAGCGAAAAATCTATTGGCACCTTAGAGCGCCTGACCGCTGGCCGCGAATCGCTGGCTGCCGATGTACCCACCTTGCTGGCTGCTGTGGCCGCTGCTTGGGCACTGGACATTGCTCCCGACCTGATTGCCGCTGGCATTAAAACCTTTGAGCCTGCCGCGCCCGCTGCCAGCGCCACGCGTGCGCCGGTACTGCCCCTGTAAGCGCCTCGCTGTCTTTAGTTTCCGAAAGAAGAACCCATCATGGACGTCTCCCGCATCCGTGCCCTGCGTGGCCCCAACCTCTGGAGCCGCAACACTGCCATCGAGGCTATCGTGTCTTGCGCGCCCGCAGAACGTGCCATGGCCCAGCTCGATGGCTTTGAATCGCGCTTACGCGCCCTGTTCCCCGCTATTGGCACCTTGCACCCCGAAGGCGGCGACAGCGACATCTCTTTGGCCCATGTGCTGCAATCGGCGGCGCTGGCACTGCAAGCACAAGCGGGCTGCCAAGTCACCTTTAGCCGCACGGCCAACACCACCGACCCCGGTGTCTATCAAGTGATTGTGGAATACACCGAAGAAGCGGTAGGCCGCAAAGCCTTTGAACAGGCCCAAGCCCTGATTGAAGCGGCCCTCAGCGGTGGGCATTTTGATGGTGCTGCGGCTGTGGCCGAACTGCGCGAGTTGGACGAAGACGAGCGCCTCGGCCCCAGTACCGGCGCGATTGTTGATGCCGCTGTGGCGCGTGGCATTCCCTACCGCCGCCTGACCCAAGGCAGTTTGGTGCAATTTGGCTGGGGCAGCAAACAGCGGCGCATCCAAGCCGCCGAATTGGACTCCACCAGCGCCGTGGCCGAATCCATCGCCCAAGACAAAGACCTGACCAAGCGCCTGCTGCACGCCGCCGGTGTGCCGGTGCCACTGGGCCGCCCGGTAGAAAGCATGGACGAAGCCTGGGCCGTAGCCCTAGAGGTGGGCCTGCCGGTGGTGGTCAAGCCGCAAGACGGCAACCAAGGCAAGGGAGTGACCGTCAACATCACTGAGCGCGCCCAACTCGAAGACGCCTACCGCGTAGCCGAAGAATACGGCACGGTGATGGTAGAGCGCTTCTTGCCCGGCCACGACTTCCGCCTGCTGGTGGTAGGCGACCATTTGGTAGCTGCGGCACGGCGCGAGCCGCCCCAAGTGTTGGGCGATGCCATCCACACCGTGCGTGAACTGGTCGATTTGGTCAACTTAGACCCACGCCGGGGCGAAGGCCATGCCACCTCCCTGACCAAAATCCGTCTGGACGATATTGCCGTAGCCCGTTTGGCCGCCCAAGGCTTAACGCCCGACTCTATTCCGGCCAAAGGCCAGCGCGTGGTGTTGCGTAACAACGCCAACCTGTCCACCGGCGGCACCGCCACCGATGTGACCGACGATGTGCATCCCGATTTGGCCGCCCGTGCTGTGGCAGCAGCACAAATGATTGGCCTGCACATTTGTGGTGTCGATTTGGTCTGCGAAAGCGTATTGCACCCAATTGAAGAGCAAGGCGGCGGCATCGTTGAAGTCAACGCCGCCCCCGGCCTGCGGATGCACTTGGCCCCCAGCTATGGCAAGCCACGCCAAGTGGGCCAAGCCATGATTAACGAGCTATTTGCCCCCGGCCAAGATGGCCGCATTCCGGTGGTGGCCGTCACGGGCACCAATGGCAAAACCACCACAGCGCGCCTGATGGCGCACCTGTTCTCCGCCCAAGGCTTGCGCGTGGGCATGACCAATACCGATGGCGTGTATGTGAATGGCCGCCAAATTGACAGCGGCGACTGCTCTGGCCCACGTAGCGCCCGCAATGTGCTGCTGCACCCCGAAGTCGATGCGGCGGTGTTTGAAACCGCGCGCGGCGGCATCCTGCGTGAGGGCCTAGGCTTTGACCGCTGCCAAGTAGCCGTCGTTACCAACATTGGCGAAGGCGACCACTTGGGCCTGAACTACATCACCACGGTAGAGGATTTGGCCGTGTTAAAGCGCGTGATTGTGCAAAACGTGGCCCCGGATGGCTATGGCGTGCTCAACGCTACCGACCCGATTGTGGCGGCAATGGCCCCGGCCTGCCCCGGCAAAATCATCTTCTTTGCCGCCGACCGCCACCACCCCGTCATGGCCACGCACCGCGCCCAAGGGCACCGCTCGGTGTATGTCGATGGCGACTCCATCGTCGCCGCTGAAGGCTCGTGGCGCGAAACCATCCACCTGCGCGATGTGCCCATCACGCGCAACGGCAAAATTGGCTTCCAAGTCGAAAACGTGATGGCCGCCGTGGCCGCTGCTTGGGGTGCTGGCCTGCCGTGGCAAACCATCCGCCGGGGGCTATCGGGGTTTGTTAATGACAGCGACAACGCACCGGGCCGTTTTAATCTGATGGACTATCGTGGTGCCACCGTGATTGCCGACTACGGCCACAACCCCGATGCCATGCGCGCCTTGGTCGCTGCCGTCGATGCCCTGCCCGGCAACCGGCGCAGCGTAGTCATTAGCGGTGCTGGCGACCGGCGCGATGAAGACATCCGCGCCCAAACCGTGATTTTGGGCGCTGCCTTTGATGATGTCATCCTGTACCAAGATGCCGCCCAGCGTGGCCGCGACGATGGCGAAGTGATTGCCCTGTTGCGCGAGGGCCTGCAAGGTGCCAGCCGCACGCGCCATGTCGAAGAAATCTACGGCGAGTTCAAGGCCATTGACAGCGCACTGGCCCGCCTGAACCCCGGCGACCTGTGTTTGGTGCTGGTGGACCAAGTAGAAGAGGCGCTGGCCCATCTGGCCCAGCGTTGCAGCCAAACCTAAATGGCAGCAGGTGCAAGCGGTGCGGCACAATCCGGGCACCATGCACACACTTTCTTCTCTTTGCTGCCGTAGCACGGCTGGGCTGCTGCTGGCGCTGGCCAGCGTGGCGGCCCATGCCAGTGGCGAAAAAATCGGCACGGTAGATACCGCCTTCAAACTCATAGGCCGCGACCACGATATTTTGGTAGAAGCCTATGACGACCCCGGCGCACCGGGCGTGACCTGTTATGTCTCGCGGGCGCGCACCGGCGGCATTAAAGGCACGCTAGGCTTGGCCGAAGACCTTGCCGAAGCCTCCATTGCCTGCCGCCAAACCGGGCCGATTAGCTTTCCTAAACCCCTGCGCCAGCAAGAAGAAGTGTTTAGCGAGCGCATGTCGATTTTGTTCAAGCGCCTACGCATTGTGCGTATGGTCGATAGCAAGCGCAACACGCTGGTCTATCTGACCTATTCCGAGAAGCTGATTGATGGCTCGCCCAAAAATAGCGTCACGGCGGTGCCGGTGGACAGGAGTATTGCTATCCCGGTGCGCTAAACGTAGCAAATAAAAAACAACGCGCTGATGGCCCAACACCATCGCGCACAGCGGAAGGGGTTAGGCATCCATGCCAACATTGAACTGGATCGGCAAAGATGCCGTCACAAAGCATCATAAAAATGTGCCGTTTCGCCTGCTAGAGCCGGTGCCGGAACTTTCTTGTGGCCCGGCAGATGCGGGCAACCTGATTGTGCAGGGCGACAACCTGCATGCCCTCAAGGCGCTGCTGCCGCGCTATGCCGGACAGGTGAAGTGCATCTACATTGACCCACCCTACAACACCGGCAACGAGGGCTGGGTTTATAACGACAACGTCAATAGCCCCGAGATTCGCCAATGGCTGGGCGAAGTGGTGGGCAAAGAAGGCGAAACGTTAGACCGGCACGACCGTTGGCTGTGCATGATGTACCCGCGTTTGGTGCTGCTGAAGCAATTTTTACGCGAGGATGGATTAATTTTTATTTCCATAGATGATAATGAGCTGCAATCTCTGCGTTGGCTTATGGATGAAATTTTCCAGCGTAAAAATTTCGTTGCACAATTTATTTGGAATACCGAAGGGCACACAGACAATCAGTTTCATGTCAAAATAAATCATGAGTATGTTGTTTGTTATGCTTTAGATTCGGGAAAAGTAAAATTTGGCCATGTGATTGACCCCAATACCAGAGAGGAAAGTAATCTCTGGGCTGGATTTGCCAAAAATTCAATTACAAAAAATGGGCCTGCCAATCCCCCCAGTGAAATTGAGTTGCCTATTGGATTTCCGCTGTCTGCCGAAACTATTAACCTGCCTCCTAGTGAAATTCCATCTGGATTAATCCAAGCAATGGTTAATGAGAAAATTTCAAGCAATCCTTTGAAGCGGCGTTTTGGGAATGTTCAGTTTCCACTCAGGCTAGATTCAATGGTAGGGGCCAATGGAAAGCTCCTAAAGCCTTGTAAAGTTTTTTCTGGGTGGGCTAATTCAAAAAAATTGAAGCGATTTATCGAAAGTAATTTCCAGCCTTTGGATGATGATGGAGGGCAGTTAAAATTTTTCCTTTCTGATGGTGGGGTTATTTATTACCACCGGGAGCGTGGAGAAAAGGCGAGAAATATCCTCTCTGTTTTGAGAGGTTTTAGCACCACGGAAAAAATGCGTGCTGAAATAGAAAAAATGGGGCTTTATTTTAGCTATCCAAAGCCTAAAGACCTTATCAAATATCTTATAAAAGTAGGCTCTGATTCTGGTGATATAGTTTTAGATTCCTTCGCTGGCAGTGGCACAACAGGCCAAGCTATTATGGAATTAACTGCTGAAGGAGAGGAGAGAAACTTCATACTTATTGAGGTTGACAAAAAAACGGCAGAAAAAATAACCGTACCCCGATTAAAAAATATATCTGATGGATTTGTAAGTACAGCTGGAGAGCAGGTGGGTGGCCTCGGTAGCGGCTTCCAGTTTTGCCGCCTGTCCGCAGAACCCCTGTTCGATGCCGACGGCCAAATCCGCAGCGATGTCACGTTTGCTGAATTGGCCAAATTTGTCTGGTTTTCCGAAACCCAGACCGGCTACACCGGCCAAGCCGATTCGCCCCTGTTGGGCATCCACGAAGGCCGTGCCATTTACCTGCTCTACAACGGCATCCTTAAAGACCAATCCGTCGGCGGGGGCAATGTCCTGACCGGCCCGGTGTTCGAGGTGCTGCCCCGGTTTGCTGGCCCCAAAGTCATCTACGCTGCCGCCACCCGCTTGGGTGCGCGCACCGCCCGCGAAGGCATCACCTTCAAGCAAACCCCTTACGCGCTGGAGCTTTGAACCGATGGCCGAGCGCAAAGTCATCATCATTGCTGGCCCCAATGGCGCAGGCAAAACCACCTTTGCCCGCGAGTTTTTACCTAATGAGGCAGCTTGTCCCCAATTTTTGAATGCCGACCTGATTGCGGCTGGCTTGGCACCGTTTGCCCCCGAAAGCGCTGCTTTGCCAGCAGCGCGGCTGATGCTGGCAGAACTGGAACGGCATTTCCAAGCCGGGCAAAGCTTTGCTTTTGAAACCACGTTATCGGGGCGCGCCTATCTGCGCCACATCGCCCGTTGGCGTGCTGCCGGCTACCGCGTGGAGTTGATTTTTTTGCGGCTGGCCAGCGCGCAGGAGGCAGTGGCACGGGTAGCCCAGCGGGTCAAACAAGGTGGACACCATATCCCTGAAGCCGTGATCCGCCGTCGCTTTGATGCCGGGCTAGACAACCTGAGCCGCCATTACGCCCCTGCCGTGGATGCGTGGGCGCTGTACGACAACTCGGGCGAAGAACCGATTTTGCTGAACTGGAGCGAAGCACCATGACCCCTGCCCCACCGATTGAGAACGCAAGCAATGCCGACCTGCGCGGTTCTTGGCTGGCCTTGCAACGCGCCGCCCTGCGTGCCCGGCAAATTGCCGCGCAGACTGGCACTGCCGTCGTGGTCATGCGTAATGGGGTGCTAGAGCATATCTATCCCCAAGCGGTGCACACCGACAGCGCACCGAAAAATGCAGCTTCTGTGAATGGAAAACCCACATGAGCGCCTTTACGCCCAAGCGCTACCAAGAGCAGGTGCTGGACAGCGTGCAAGCCTATTTCAAGACTTGCCATGAACTGCCGTCGCCCTCGATAGCCTTTACCGCCACCACCGAACGCCTATGGGGGCACGGCAACCCGTACTACCCCTTGTCGGGCTTTCCGCCGGATATGCCGTACTTCTGCCTGCGTGTGCCCACCGGCGGCGGCAAAACCTGGCTGGCAGCCAAGAGTGTGCAGCTCGTCAATACGCATCTACTACGCTGTGAACACAGCGTTATCCTGTGGCTGGTGCCCAGCAAGCCCATCCGTGAGCAGACACTCAAGGCGCTGAAAAATCGCGCGCACCCCTACCACATCGCGCTGCGAGAGGCTGGCCCTATCACCGTGCTGGATTTGGACGAAGCCAAGAGTATCACCCGCGCCACGCTGGACACCTCGACCACTATCATCGTCGCTACGCGACAAGCGTTTCAGGTGGAAGACGAGGAATCGCGCAAGGTGTACCAATCCAGCGGTGCGCTGATGCACCACTTTGACAACCTTTTGCCCACACAGCGCGATAGCTTGTTACGCGATGGTGAAGGCGCAGAGCGCACCACGCCGTATTCACTCGCCAACGTGCTGCGCTTGCGCCGCCCCTTTGTCATCGTGGACGAAGCGCACAACAGCCGCACCGAACTGGCCTTCGATATGCTGGCGCGCTTTCGCCCCAGCGGGGTGATGGAACTCACCGCCACGCCCGATTTGGAACGCACACCCAGCAACGTGCTGCACAGCGTATCGGCTGCCGAGCTGAAGCTAGAAGAAATGATCAAGCTGCCGGTGGTGCTGCAAACTGAATCGAACTGGCAGCAATGTTTGGCTAATGCCATTAGCCGACGTGAGGAGCTACAGCAGCTGGCAAACGAAGAGGGTCGGGCTGGCGCCGCCTACCTGCGCCCGTTGGTGTTGGTTCAGGCGGAACCACGGCGCACAGGCATCGAGACGCTGGATTTTGAGCGTCTGAAATACGAGCTAATCACCAATCACAATATCCCCGCCCATGAAATTGTGGTGGCCACTGGCGAAGAAAAGGGACTGGAACAAATCGACACCGATTACCCACTGGGCATTGCTGATCCGGCTTGCCCGGTCAAGTTTGTTATCACCCAGAAGGCATTGGCCGAGGGCTGGGATTGCCCGTTTGCCTATATTTTGGTGAGTATGGCATCGCTGTCGTCGGCCACGGCGGTCGAGCAATTGCTGGGGCGCGTGTTGCGCCAGCCCGGTGCCAGCCATCGGCAGGCCAAGGCGCTGAACCAGTCTTACGCCTTCGTGGTGTCGCGCAACTTTGCCGAAACTGCCCAAGCCTTGCGCGACCGGCTGGTAGCTGGCGCTGGTTTCGAGAAGCGCGAGGTGGCCGAGTTTGTTACCGCTGCCAAAACCGAGCAGGCGCGGCTGGACTTGGAAGGCCACGCCGGGCGTGTGGTATTGAGGCCCGTCACGATTACCCTGCCAGAAAAGCCCGACCTAAAAAGCGTACCCAAACCCGTGCGCGACAAGGTGCGCTGGGACGGCAAGCTCAATACCTTGACTATCAGCACCCCACTGACCGAGGATGAGGCCGAAGTCCTCAGCGCCTCGGTCACATCGGAAACTGCTGCAGCGGCCATTGTGCAAGCTGCCGAAGTCAGTCGCACCACGGCTATCGAATTCTTTCAGACCCCTGCCGAATTGGGTGTGCGCTTTGGTGTGCCGCAGCTGGCCTTGCGCGTGCAGGGCGAACTGACTTTGTTCGATGACCCGGAGGTACTTGAATACCCGTGGGACTTGTCACCCTACGATGCAGCACCGACAGCTGATAATCTTTCCGCACTCGGCGCTGGCCTGAAAGTGGCCGAAGGCGGGGTGATTGATGTGGACAGCGCCTCTGGCCGCGTGATTGCACGCTTTTTGCCTGAACTGCAACGAGATTTAGGGCTGGTCTATCAACCCGAACACTGGGATGCGATTCGCCTCGCCACTTGGCTTTGCCGCAACTTGCCAGAACCCTCTTTGACCCACGCCAGCAAACAGGCTTTTGTAGCTGCATGGTTGACCGACTTGCTGGGTCGAGATAGCTTCAACTTGGCGCGTGCCAATTTACAAAAATTTCTGATTCGCAATCTCTTGGAAGCGCGTATCCGAGACTTGCGCCAGCAGGCGGTGAGCAAGGCCTACCAGCAAGCACTGTTTGGCAGCGATGCTGCCTCCCGTGTGGCGGTGACTGACCAGTACGCATTCACGTTTCACGCCCAAGCCTACGCACCCAGTCGCGATTACGACGGACGTTTCGGTCATTTCGATTTCCGCAAACATTTTTATGGGCGCATCGGTGATTTTGACAGCAAAGAAGAGTTTGAATGCGCCTGTTGGCTGGATATTCAGGCACAGCAAGGCCGCATGGAATTCTGGGTACGTAATTTGGTGCGGCGCGAAGGCTGCTCGTTCTTCTTGCAAAAGGCTGATGGCCGGTTTTATCCTGATTTTCTGTGCCAGTTACCCAGCAGCGCAGACAAGCCGAACGTCATTCTTGCTGTGGAGTACAAGGGAGCAGATCGCTGGAGTAGCGCCGAGGACGACCGTCTGATTGGTGGCCTATGGGCCAAGCTGTCCGAAGGCCGTTGCCGATTTGTGATGCTCAAGGATAAGCGCTGGGATTGGATTGAGGAGGCACTGGGATGAGCAATTTCCAGCAGCCATGCGCCCTTTATCACTTCCTATCGACCTAGCCCGCATCCGGCTGACTACGATGACCACCCCCGACGCTCCTTCCCCTGCTGCTTCAACCACCTCCAGCACCAGTCCCGCCACCGATAGCCCTTTGATGTCGCTGTACCGCCACGCCTTGGGGCCGGTGGGCATTGAGCGCAATATCCGGGTGTTCTCCCAGTTTGAGGCCACTGGCCGCACCCGCCCCGGCTGGAATGGGGCGGCTGCCTTTCTCACTTTGCATTGGATGGTGTTTTACCGACTGTGGCGGCCAGCGGGCCTGTATGCCTTCTTAGCTGCCTTGCTGTTGGGTTTGTTTGTGCTGGTAGATGCCGCTACCATGCCCACCTTGGCCTCGGTGCGCTGGTGGCTGTTGTTGGCATTTGGCGTGGTGGGGACGCTGCTGCCGGGGCTGTATGGCGATGCACTGCTCTATGCCCAAACCGAATTGCGCGTTCACAATGCGATTGCAGCATCGCAAACCTTGGCCCAAGCGCGCACCTTACTGGCACGCCGCGCGGGCAGCAACCGGCGCATGGGCTGGCAAGCACTGGCCCATGTGCTGCTGCTGGCGCTGGGCGGCGTGTTGGCCTTGGTGGGCATGGCCCCCCAACAACAACCCCTGTTAAGCAGCCAAGAGCCTGAACCTACCATGGCCAGCCCGTTGCCGCCACCAACGCCAGCCCCAGCGCCCATTTTGCCGATAGAGGGTGCTGCCGCACCCACTGTTGCCGTGTCGCCACCACCGACACCGACACCGCCGGTATCGGCACCAGTGGTAAGCATTGCACCCTTGGTAGAAAAAACCGTCTCTAGTGCCCAAGCCCGCTTGCCAGAGGCCGCCGCTGTGGTTCCTACCCCAGAGCAGCCGTCTATCGAAGAAGTCCGGCGCCCCCCAGCCAAGGTAGCCATCAAGCCAGCACCAGAGCCGCCCAAGCCACAGGCCAAGGTTTATAGCAGCCGAGATGCCAGCCAACCAGCTCCTGTGCCCATGTCCGCGCCCGCACCAGAGCCAGCACCTGCGCGCTCTAACGCGCCAAGCAAAACGCCCGCAAAAACACCGGGTAAAGTGGCGGTCCAAGCTGCCCGCCCAGCCACACCAGCGGCCAGTGCGGCTGATGACAAAGAAAAAGCCACGGGCCGCTTTTTTATCCACGCGGGCACCTTTGCCTTGGCTAGCAATGCAGAAAAAGTCCACACACGCATTGAACGGGCAGGCTTACCCGCCACACTGCAACACTTTACCAATGCAAACAACGACTTAATTCGCGTGCGCGTAGGCCCCTTTGCCAGCCGTGTTGAGGCCGAGCGCGCCGCTGCCAAGCTGCGCGCAATGGGCCTGGATGCCATGATTTATGGCCGCTGAACCAGTGTGGCCTCGGTGATAGGCAAGTCAGTCTCTATCAAAGTGTTTTCTGGCAAGCGGGAGGCCAAAATTTTGTCAATGGTTTTGCCGTCCATGTCCACCACTTCTAGCTTCCAGCCTTCCCACTGCACAGTGTCGGTTTCTTTGGGCAGGCGACCCGTCAGCAACATAATCATGCCGCTGAGGGTGTGGTAACGGCCACGTTCTTCTTCGGGCACGCTAGACAAGCCCAGCCGGTCTTTTAGCTCCGGCACCGGAATATGGCCATCGAGTAACCAACTGCCATCTTCGCGCTGCAAAGCCCAAGAGGTTTCGGGGTCACGCGGCTGAAACTCTCCGGTAATGGCTTCAATCAGGTCTTGTAAGGTGACAATGCCTTGCACTTCGCCGTACTCGTCAATCACAAACGCCATGTGTACGTCCGACAGGCGGAAGTTGTCGAGCAACTCCATGCCGGTAATGGTTTCGGGCACATACAGGGCGGCCTGTAAGTGCTGGTTAGACAGGGCATGGTCGCCCTCGCGCAGGGTGCGTGCCAACCACTGGCGCGCGTTAATCACGCCCCGTATATTGTCCATGCCGCCTTGCACCACCGGAAAGCGCGCATGGTCAGAGTCTTCTATACGGTGCAGGTTGTCTTCAAACGATGCGTCCAAATCCAAACAAACCACATCACCGCGCGGCACCATCAAAGAGCCAATTTGCCGGTCATCCAAGCGGAACACATTGCGTACCATCGTATGCTCGTGCGATTCAATCACCCCAGCGGTGGTGCCTTCTACCAGCATGGCGTGGATTTCTTCCTCCGTCACTGGGCTGCCACTGGTTTCTTTGACACCCAACAGGCGCAGCAAGGTGCGCGTAGAACCCGACAGCAGCAACACAAACGGCTTGGTAGCTACTGCCAGCAAGTGAATGGGCCGCGCCACCAGCCGAGCAAAGGTTTCGGGGTGCGATTGGCCAATGCGCTTGGGCACCAACTCGCCCACCACAATCGAAAAATAAGTAATCAGCACCACCACCAAACCAGTGGCTGCATAACCGCCATAGGGTTGGGGTACGCCCATATTTTGTAGCCACACGGCCAAAGGAGCGGCCAAGGCGGCCTCGCCCACAATACCGTTGAGCACCCCAATCGAGGTGATGCCAATTTGGATGGTCGATAAAAACCGAGTGGGGTCTTCGCCCAGTTGTGCAGCGGCTAAAGCGCCGTGGTCGCCCTCATCAATCATCTTTTGCAGTCGGGCTTTGCGCGCGGTGACGAGCGCAATCTCCGACAAGGCAAACAAGCCATTGAGCAGGATGAGGGCGAAAAGTATTGCTATTTCCATACAAAGGGAGCCTATCACTCCCTGAAAGTGGTGAAGCGTTGCATTGTATGGCCCCATGCGCGCCCCCGGTTTGGGGGTAAGCGCGCATTGGCTATCTAAGCGTTGCGCCCGCGTGGCACTTCTAGCTCAGACAGGGTACGCAGTAGCGCCCGGTTGACCTCTTCGGGGTGCAGTTCGTTTTCTTCGCACAGCTGCTGTATGGCAGCGGCGTTGTTTGTCTCTAGCAAGGCGGCCAATTGCAAACTAGGGGCATAGGGGCCAGTGCCTTGCACAATGGCATCGTAGATGCGCTCAGACAGCGGAATGCGGTTGAGAATGTTGCCCATAGGCTCGCGCAGTACCAAGTCGAGTTGAGAGAACAGCCCGCACAAATAGACCTCGCGGCGCAGTTCATTTTCTACCCCGGCATCCAATAAGCGCGATGTGAGTTGGGCGCGCATCACCATCGATTGATAGACGGGCTGCAAATCGGAATCGGTGCTGGCATGGGGCAATTGGCTGCCCAGCCAGCGCTGGATGGAGCCATAACCCATCATCACCAGCCCCCGGCGCAAGGAGTCAATCCCGGTACGCAAGCCCAGTGCCGCCGAGTTGGTGTAGTTCATGAAGCGGTAGGCTAGCACCGGGTCTTGGCTGAGGATGTCTTCAAAGGTTTCTAGCGATTGCTCGGCATCAATGGCCTGCATCAGCTTGGCGATGGTGGCATGGGCGGGTTTGGGATGCTCGTGGCGCAGGCTGTAGAGCACATCTTCTGTGGGCCAGCCTACCAAGGCCAAAGCGTTGCGCTGGTCTAGGCAGTGTTGCATTACCAAACGACTGGCAATACCTTCGTACATTTGCCCGGCCAATATCGGGCTGCTGTCTGGCCCAGCGCGCAAGGCAGCCAAGGCAATTTCGGGGCTTAGGCTCAACAGGCTACTGGTGAAATACCGGGCAATGTCGGCGGGTGGCAGAACGCTTAAGTCACCACGCCAAACCAAACGCTGGCCCCGCGCATGGGCGGCACGCACCTGCTCCAAAATGTCGGGGTTGAGCAACCAACGCCCCTGCACCTCAATCAAGGGGGCACCGGGGTTGGGATGGCGCAAAAACTCTTGCAGCAAGCTCGGTTGCTGGGGTGATAAAAACACCGGCGGCGAGTTTTCTGACCAAATTTCGCGCAGGGTGCGTAGCAAATGTGGCAGATTGAGCGCTACCGCCTCGTCGCGGGCATGGACAAACAGTTGCACCCCCATCAGCCGCCGGGCGCGGCTCCATAATGGACGATACCCTAATGTGAGGCTGCCCAGAACCGATTGCACCATAAGCGACTCAAACCTTTTTTAGGCCATGTAATTGAACAGCGAGGTCTTTTGTACCATAGAGTAAGACTTGAGTGCCGCTTCGTAGCCAGTTTGTAGCCCTTGAAATTTAGAAATACCGTTCACCATGTCCAAATCTTCGGCGCGCGAGCGGTCTGCTTCTAACTGAATAGAGCGATTTTCTTGGTCGCCCATGATGCGGTCAGCGCGGTTGAGCAGCTCACCGGCATAGCCACGCACAATATGGATGCGCTCCATGGCCTTGTCTAAGTTGCCCAAGGCTTGTGCGCTGGCCTGAATGGCAGCGTTGTTGTCGGTAGCCCCTTTAAGTTCGGCAATCGCGGTATCAATCACGCTAAAAATGCCGCTCTTGGGCTGAAAGGTAAAGGTATCGCCATCGGCTGGGGCCAAGGTGATGGTGCCATCTACTGCTTTGGTGGGCGTGGCACTGATGGTGAACTTGACACCAGGGATAAATTTGCCCACGGCCGCATCTTCGTTACCCACGCCAGCTGTAGCTTCGGCAGCCGCTTGGGAGATTTCGATATTCAAAGGCTTATCTACCGGAAAATCAGCCAGCGTTACGGGGTCTGATACCTCGTCGGTACGCATATTGCGTAGGGTGTAAGTAGCCTTGAGTGTGCCATCGGTGTCGCCAGGGCCCACATTGCGAAACTCGATGGTGTAAGCATCACCAGTGACAGCACGCTGATTCACCACTTCTACCGTGCTGGTACCAATTTTCCGATTGGGCGTAATAGCTGGGGTTCTGGCCTCTGTGCCATCTACGGCACCCGGTGGTAGTTCGGTCAGGGTGCTAGCCTTAAAAGCGGCATGGTAAACCCCATCGCGCTCTGATTTAAAAGTAAAAGCCGCATCGCCATCCAACACAATCGGGATATTGACCCCATTGGCTGCTAACTGCCCGGCCAAGCCGTCAAATTCATAATCTAAACCTGACGACTGCGGCCCCAGTAGTGGTGACAGGCCACTGCCCAACGCGGCAAACAGCGGCTGGCCGTTGGTGTCTTTACGGCTAGATAGCTCAAACAGTTGGTCGCGCAGACTTTGCAGTTGGTTGGCTAAGGTTTGCCGGTCTTTGGGGGTGTGGATGCCATTGCCCGCATTGACCAAAATTTCACGAATTTCTTGGCTGAGGTTCACAGCCTCGCCCAAGGTGGATTCGGCTTGGGCAATTGAGTTGCGCTGCAAATCTAAGGCGCGTTGCTCAGTTTGGATGCGGCTGATGCGTGTTAAGGCGCGTTCGGCTTGGGCGGCGGCCACTGGGTCATCGCTGGGTTTGACGACGCGCTTGCCCGAGGTTAAATTTTCTTGCAGATTGGTCAGTTCGCTGTGGCGCTGGGTAATGTTACGCAAGGCGCTGTCATACTGATTGGCGGTACCGACGCGGTAGATAGAGGTGCTCATGGTGGACTCCGTTCAGTGCGGGCTTAGCGGCCTACGGTTTGAATCAGGTTGTCAAAGATGTTTTGCGCGATTTGAATCATCTTGGCCGAGGCTTGGTAGGCTTGCTGGTATTGAATCAAGCGCGCGGCTTCTTCGTCCAAGTTCACACCCGACACAGCGGCGCGTTCGCTTTCTAAATTGCCCGCAATGGTGGTGGACAGTTGCGCTGCAAATTGGGCGCTTTGGGTGCGTGTGCCAATTTGCGCCATCGCACCAGCAAAACCATCGGTCAGGCTGCCACCATCAAAAATTTTGGCATCGCGCAGATTCATCAGGGCTTTGGCGTTGCCCGCATCGCGCACGTAAAAATCACCATATTGCGGGTCTTGGGCATTGCCCACCACTACGGTGTCACCGGTTTTTGGCACGCCGTTGAGGGTAATTTCCCACCCATTGAGGCTGATGGGCTGTCCGGGGGTGTAGATGGCTGGCTCGCCCAGCGATTCTGCGGGCACGGCACTTCCGTCAAAGGCTTCGTAGGTCATCGGAGAGCCTGCGGTAAAGCGCAATTCAATACCGCCAGGAACTGGCGGGACGCTGGTGGGGTCGGAGCTAGGTGGCAACACCAAGGCCGGATTACCCGTAGCACGCAGGGTTACCAGCTGCAAAGAGCCGTCGTTGCTTGGCCCCATAGCTGCATTGATGGCATTGGCTGCGGCCAAGTCGCGTGGCGAAAACCGTGCCGCTTGCATTTGGCTGGCCGCATTTTGCAGCGGGTTGATGAGGAATTCGTCGCCCTCGCTGGCACCTTCAAAAGCTTCGGTATCTGGAGCGGCAGCCCCGTTGGTCAGTTTGAGGCCTTGGCCCAGCATCAGGGTATTGAGGTCGTCGTTGTCCGTAAAGCTAAACACCTTGCCATCGGCTTGGCGTGTCACGGTGCCACCACCGCCGACAAAACGGACTACATAGTTAGAAGGTTGCAGCTTGCTGGGGTCAGCCACTTCTAGGCCCATGACCAGTGCAGGGTCGGCATTGCGCTGGCCAGCAACGGCATTGCCCAAGGCAATCGGGGTAAACAGGTTTTCGCCCAAGTTACCATCCAAAGTCAGGCCCTGGCGGTTTTGTAGGTTCAGGGTTTCGCTGATAGAAACGGCCAAGCGGCCCAGCAGGTTGCGCCCTTCGGCCAAGTCGCTATTTTGAAAACGCATCAAGGCCGATACTTCGCCGCCGCCCAGCACGGCTTCATTCAATTCGATTTTTTGCGTGCTGCCTGCGGGCGTGAATAGCAGTTTTTTCTGTGCGCCATTGGTGTTAAAGTTTTGCGGGTCACCCACCGACAGGGTGGCGGCGCGGTCGCCCATCACCAGAGGCTGGCTGTTGGCGACAAACAAGGTCACGGAGCCATCATCGGCGGCTACTTGCGAGGTTTGCACATACTGGTTGATGTCACGGATAAGCTGGTCGCGCCGGTCGAGCAAATCGTTGGGTTGTTGGCCTTTGCCCCGGGCCAAGGTGATTTGGCGGTTTACTTCGGCCACGTCTTTGGCCAAGTTGTTCACAACGTCGATGCCACCTTGAATTTGGTACTCTACCGTGGCAGCGATTTCGTCCATGCGGCTTGAAGCATCGCGCATACGTTTGGCGGTTTCGTCCATGCGTGTCAGCACCACCCCCCGCGCTGTTAAATCGGTGGGGGCATTGGCTACGTCAGACAGCGCATTCATCATGTCATTGATAGCGGCGCCCAGACCCGAGGTACCACCAGTGAACACATCTTGCAGTTGCTTGAGCCGGTCTAAGCGCACCGCATCGCCCGCTTGTACCGAGGCAGCAGCGCTGGCTTGGCGCGTTAGCAGTTCGCTGTGGTTACGCAAAATGCCATCTACATCCACCCCTTTGCCGATGTAACCATCGGTGGTGAACTGGCTGGGCATGGTACGCAAAGACACCGTTTGGCGTGAGTAGCCTTCGGTGTTGACGTTAGCGATGTTGTGGCCGGTGGTCTGGATGGCGGTCTGGTTGACCTGCAAGGCGCGTGCGCCAACGTTCAAGAGGCTCATGGTTTAGCTCCTCACTGGTAGGAAATCAAGCCTGGTCGCGCTGGGCGCGCAGGGCACTTTGGATGGCTCCGCTGAGCTTGCGGGCATAGGCGGGGTCGGTGGCGTAGCCAGCTTTTTGCAGTGCGCTGGCATAGGCTTCGGCAGAGCCGGTTTGGGCACGCGCCTGCTCATAACGTGGGCTGTTGTTAATCAGGCGGGCGTAATCGCGGAACGAGTCTTCGTACGAGTCATAGGCGCGGAACTTGTCCACTACCTTGCGTGGCACGCCATCGATGTATTCGGTAGTGACAATCTCGGCCACCTTACCCGTCCAACCCTTACCCGCTTTGATGCCAAACAGGTTGTGTGAATTGCTGCCATCGCTGGCGCGGATTTCGCTTTTGCCCCAGCCGGTTTCGTGGCCAGCTTGGCCCAGCATGTAAGCGGCGGGAATACCGCTTTCTTGCGCTACGCGTTGGGCAGCGGCTTCATGGAACTCGACAAAATCATCGCGCCCTTTGGGGGCTGGGCCGGTGTTGGCCACGGCGCTGCTGGCAGCAGTGGGGCGCAAGGCGGCGGCAGTTTGGCTGCTGCGCGCCAAGCTCAGGGTAGAAGGTATTGCCAAGGTCGCATCCGCCCCGCCCATTTGCCGCGACAGTTGGCGACTAATGGCTTCGGACAAGCCACCGGGCTGGCCGGACATGGTGACGGACAATTGCTGGTCGAGTAAATCGGTACCCAAATCAGCTTGGCTGCTTTCCATGAGGCCCGACTTCATCGTTGCCTCGCGCATACTCTTAATCATCTCGCGCATAAACAGCGATTCAAACTGCTTGGCGGCCTCTTTGGTAGCTGCGGCGCTGTTATTACCAGCTTCATATTTCAGCTGATTGAGCGAGCGCACATCAGCAGCCAAACCATTGGTGCCCAAAGAAGCACCCGAAGAAGAGGGGGTAAGGGCCAGCGCCATGATTAGATAACCTCCAATTCAGCATTGAGCGCACCAGCGGCCTTGATGGCTTGCAAAATGGCCAGCAAGTCTTGTGGTGTCGCGCCCAATTGGTTCAAAGAACGAATCACATCCGCCAATTGCGCCGAAGGTGGCACTTGAATCAAAGCGCCCGGCTCTTGGGTAATCTTGATATCGGTTTTTTCTGTCACCACGGTTTGGCCTTGCGACAGCGGATTGGGCTGGCTCACCTGAGGTGTGGAGCTGATGGTGATAGACAGATTGCCGTGGGCAATGGCACAAGGCCCCAGCGTGACCGCTTGATTGAGTACCACTGAGCCGGTGCGCGCATTAATCACCACCTTGGCCGATGGGCTGCCGTTGTCGATGGTCAGCTCTTCTAAATCGGCAATAAAGTTGACGCGGCTGCCGGGGTCGGTGGGTGCTTGCACCTGTACCGTGCGGCCGTCCATCGCTGTGGCTCGGCCAGCACCCATGCGCGTGTTGATAGCTTGGGCCACTTTGCGCGCAGTTTGGAAATCTGAACTGTTCAGCCCCAGAGTGATAGAGCCGCCTTCGTGCAGCGGTGTGGGTACAGCACGTTCTACCTGTGCCCCTTGGGGAATACGTCCGGCACTGAGGTGGTTGATTTGCACCTTGCTGCCACCTTGTGCGGCCCCAGCACCTCCAACGACTATGTTGCCTTGCGCTAAGGCGTAAATTTCGCCATCGGCACCGCGCAAGGGGGTCACAATCAAGGTGCCACCCTTGAGCGATTTGGCGTTGCCCATCGACGAGACGTTGATGTCAATCATCTGACCGGGCTGGGCAAAAGCTGGCAATTGGGCCGTAACGACCACCGCAGCCACGTTTTTCAGTTGCAACTGTCCAGCAGCATTGGCAGGCAGGCTGATGCCCATTTGTTGCAGATAATTCTGCATTGCCTGTGTGGTGTAGGGCATCTGGGTAGTTTGGTCACCAGTGCCGTCTAGGCCCACCACCAAACCATAACCTGTGAGTTGGTTACTGCGTACACCCTGCACGGCAGCCACCTCTTTGATACGCAATGCGTGGGCGGGCAAGGCGGTACACAGGGCCAACATCAGCACCCCTAGCCAGCGTGGGGCCACCAAACGTTGGGACAGAGAGGGAGTGGTGACAGCATTCATGCCGTCAATTGTGGGATGGCTCCCCCTGGGCAAAATGGCGGAAAAGCGGGGGATTGACCGGCTAATTAATCCTCTCAATGGAGCTTCAATTTTTCATATGGTTTAACTTAAAAATAGTTGAGTTATTTTTAGGTTATTTGAATAAATACGGTATAAAGTGGGGAAGCTTTTCATTTATCTTTCGTCTACCCTGTGCCAAACTACGCTGCTGCAGTAGCCTTGGCTCATATAAAACTGCTGCGCCTAAGGGAGGCTCCCCATGTCTTGGATTTCTTCGCAAACTACAGAACAAATTGCTGCGCTTACACCCACTGAGATTCGGTCTCTCACTACGGCACAGATTCAAGAGTTCAGCACCCTTCAAATACCAGCATTGAGTTCGGCAGCCGTTGGTGCTATGTCCACTGCTCAAATTTTGGCATTGGAATTGGAAGATGTGGCAGTGCTAACCTCGGCACAATTGCCTGGTATCCCCACTGCACAGTTGCGTGTCTTACGCACAGACCAAGTGCGAGCCTTGAGTGCCGATGCTATTCCGGGGTTCACTACATTGCAGGCGGGGAGTTTGAGCACAGCCCAAGTTGTGGCACTGACTACTGGACAAGTCGCTGCATTGGAAGCAGAAGATGCGGCTCATCTGGGAACAGCGCAACTGCGTGTACTGACCAGTGCACAGGTGGGAGCTTTGAGCACCGGTGCTATTGCAGCGCTGAGCTCGGCCAAACTGGCAGCCTTGAGCACCGGCGCACTGGCGGGTTTGAACAGCGTTGATACAGCACAAATAGCCGCGCTAACCATAGACAACGTCAAGGGTTTGAGCACAGCACAACTGCGCGCCCTGAGCAGCGCACAAATGGCGGCGCTAGAGACCGCTGACTTTGATGCACTGGGCACAGCCCAACTGGTGGGCTTGGGCAGCACCCAAGCAGCAGGCTTGACCTCCAATCAGCTGGTAACGTTGAGCAGCGCAGAACTCAGCAAACTCAGCAGCGCGTTTGCCAAAGCCCTGAGCACGGGCAACATCAAGGCGCTGACGACCGATCAAATAGCGGGCTTGAGCACAGGCCACCTGGCCTCGTGGACGGATTCGGCGCAGATTGCTGCGTTGGAGACCGCAGATCTGGCCCAGCTTAGTTCGGCGCAAGTCAAAGGCTTGAGCACGGCGCAGCTAAGCTACTTGAGTGCCAGCCAACTGGCAGCCTTCAACACGGCCGCGCTGGCAGTGTTGGGCACCAGCACCGTGGGCAACCTGGGCACCGCCAGCATTGATAGCTTGACATCAGCGCAGATTGCCGCGCTGACGACCCTACAACTCAAGAGCCTGACCAGCGTTCAAGTGGGGGCCTTGCGCACCGATGCGATTGCAGCGCTGAGCTCGGCCAAACTGGCAGCCTTGAGCACCGGCGCACTGGCGGGTTTGAACAGCGTTGATACAGCACAAATAGCCGCGCTAACCATAGACAACGTCAAGGGTTTGAGCACAGCACAACTGCGCGCCCTGAGCAGCGCACAAATGGCGGCGCTAGAGACCGCTGACTTTGATGCACTGGGCACAGCCCAACTGGTGGGCTTGGGCAGCACCCAAGCAGCAGGCTTGACCTCCAATCAGCTGGTAACGTTGAGCAGCGCAGAACTCAGCAAACTCAGCAGCGCGTTTGTCAAAGCCCTGAGCACGGGCAACATCAAGGCGCTGACGACAGGGCAAATAGCCGGGTTGACCACAGCGCAGCTGGCCAGCTGGACCGACTCGGCACAAATAGCCGCCTTAGAGACAGCAGACCTGGGGCAACTGAGCTCGGCACAAGTCAAAGGCTTGAGCACAGCGCAAGTGAGCTACCTGTCAGCAACGCAACTGGCCGCGTTGAGTTCGGCTGTTGTCCCGGTGTTAAGCACAGCTACCGTGGCTGCATTCGATGCAGCAGACATTGCAGCGCTGACCACAGCGCAAGTCCAAGTCTTGACTACGGCGCAGATGAAAGTGTTGAGCAACACCCAATTGGCCGCATTAGAGACCCGAGATGTGGCAATACTCAGTTCTGCACAAGTAGCGGCTTTGAGTACCACCAGTTTGACAGGGCTTACCACCGATCAAGTGGTCGCTTTAACGCCTAGCAATACACTGGGCTTGAGCACAGCACAAATTCGGACGCTAAGTAGCAATCAGATAGCTGCATTCCAGACGGCAGATTTTGCAGTGCTCGGAACGGCACAATTGGCAGCTTTGGGTGCGCTTCAAGGGCCTGGCTTGACTACCAATCAGCTTACAACGTTTGATGCAACAGACATTGGAAAACTGGCAACAGCGTTTGTTCAGAACTTGACCACTGCTGTCATCGGGGCTCTCACACCCACTCAAGTAGCTGCCCTGACAACAGCGCAAATCAAGAGTTTGACTGCTCCGCAACATGCGGCACTGAGCTCAGCGAACCTAACATCACTACAAACGGCAGCGTTTGACAGTATGGCTTCGCCATTGGTGCTAGATCTGAATGGTGATGGTGTACGCACGGTTTCGGTGGTGCAAGGCGCGCAGTTTGCGCTGGGTACCGATGGTCTGCTGCGCCAGACAGGTTGGGTATCCCCGGAGGATGGCCTGCTGGTGCGTGACCTCAATGGTGATGGTGCTATCAACGATGGCCGCGAATTGTTCGGTACTGCAACCGAACTGAGTCCAAGAGTCACGGCAGTCGATGGTTTTGCTGCTTTGAGAGCACTGGATAGCAATGGGGATGGCCGTATCACCCCAGAGGATGCCGCCTTCTCCGAGTTAGCTGTCTGGAGAGATGCAGACGGTGATGCACAAACAGATCCAGGAGAGCTTATCAGTCTGAAAGAAGCTGGTGTTGCAGCGTTGCATCTAAATGCCAAGGAATCTACCGAAACTGACAATGGCAACCTGCTGGGCTTGGTGTCTTCGTATGAAACCACCGATGGTCAGCAGCGCGATTTGGTTGATGTTTGGTTCCGTCAAGGGGCGGTTGCTGATGGTAGCCTACGCACAGCGGTCAGCGGCCTGACGGAATCGCTTGGCACTTACCTTGAAAATGGCAGTGCTATGGCAGCTACGACTGGGCCTGATTTGTTGCCTCACAATGCTACTCCTGCATCCACTTTGGCGGCGGTACCCGCAGTTAACGCTAGTTCTGCGCCAGTTTCCACATTGTTGACACCGTTGTCCGATTACTACCAGCGCTCTAGTGCTGTGGCACAGCCATCCTTGGATGCAGGTACTAATTTGGTCGGTCTGCTATCAGGCACTCACGTCCAGCAGGCATCGCCCACATCCTTAGCCTCAACATCGATGGAAACTTCTTTGCGGGGTAAGTAAACAGGCATGAACCGAGCAGCTGGCTATCTTTGGTAGTCAGCTGTTTTTTGAGGTTAAAGGCCAAAAAAGCCCAACAAGCAACAGTTTCTTGTGTTTTTAACGGTGTGCTGCCCAAGCTACAGTAACTTAGAAGTGGGTTGCCCGCCAGCACTGTTGATCGGCTGCAAGTTAGGCTTTATTTTGCTCAAATTAGGCCGATAACGGTTGTACTGCTAAAGTAAAGTGCATTCATCCATTTGATTTTTTCTGCGCTGGGGCTGTTTTTTAGTCTGAACTGTGCAGAGGTTCGCTCTTAGAAAGGGCCATCATGTCTTTCGTCACCATTCTTACCCCACAACAGATCGCCAGTCTAAGCTCCAGTGACATTGCAGAGTTCACCACCGCGCAGATCAGAGCCTTGACTACAGCACAAGTCCCAGCATTGACTTCTGCGGCGATCGCAGGAATGTCCACTGGACAAATTTCTGCCTTAGATTTGGTGGATTTTGCTGTGCTCACTTCTGCCCAAGTCGCAGGCATTACTAGCAATCAATTGAAGGTCTTGAACTCTGCTCAGGTTCAAGCACTACGCACTTCGGCAATTCCTGGTCTAACACCAACGCAAGTTGCCAGTTTGAACACTGCCCAGGTCAAAGCGCTTAGCAGTGCACAACTGCAAGCATTACAAACGCAAGACTTTGCTGCCCTGACAACTGCACAGCTAGCCAGCTTAGGTAGTGAACAAGCACCCGGCCTAACCACAGCACAATTGTCCACTTTAGACACCGCAGAAATTGGCAAGCTGAGCACCGCTTTCATCCGTAGCCTAACAACTTCCCTGATTGCTGGCTTAGCCACTGATCAAGTTGCGGGTCTAACCACGGCCCAAATTGGTCAATTGCAATCGAGCCAAATTCGAGCGCTAGAGACACGCGACATCGCACAGCTAAGCAGCGCCCAATTCAAGGCCCTCAGCCCCACCCAAGTAGGCTACCTCAGCTCAGCGCAAATGGCCGCCTTGAGCGGTGCGGCAGCTGCAGCCCTGAGCACCGCCGCCATCGCTGGCCTAGACAGCGCAGGCATACGCTCGCTGACCACAGCGCAAATCCAAGGCTTGAACACCGCACAAATCAAAGCCTTGGGCAGCCAACAAATGCCCTGGCTAGAGACAGGAGACATTGCCGCCTTGAGCAGCGCGCAAATCGTCGCCCTGGACACAGCAGACATCGCTGCCTTGACCACCGCGCAAATCGTAGCCTTGAGCAGCGACCAAGCCAAAGCCCTGACCACCGGCCAAATTGCCGCCCTGAGCAGCAACCAACTGCGCGCCCTGCAAACACAAGACTTCGCCGCCCTGAGCACAGCGCAACTGGCCGCCCTGAACTCAGCACAAGCGCCCGGCCTGAGCACCGCACAGCTAGCCCAGCTAGAAACCGCAGACATCAGCAAACTGAGCACCGCCTTTGTTAAAAACCTCAGCACCGCTGCCATTGCGGGCTTGGGCACACAACAAATAGCAGGCTTGAGCACAGGCCACCTAGCAGCATGGACAGAGTCGGCGCAAATTCGAGCGCTAGAGACACGCGACATCGCACAGCTAAGCAGCGCCCAATTCA
>CAYMAC010000015.1:41906-75653 GCA_964388325.1 uncultured Simplicispira sp.
TGCAAACACAAGACTTCGCCGCCCTGAGCACAGCGCAACTGGCCGCCCTGAACTCGGCACAAGCGCCCGGTTTGAGCACCGCCCAGCTGGCCACCTTAGATACAGCAGACATCAGCAAACTCAGCAGCGCGTTTGTCAAAACCCTGAGCACCGCCGCCATTACAGGCTTGGGTACACACCAAATAGCAGGCTTGACCACAGCGCAGCTGGGCGCATGGACAGAGTCGGCACAAATTCGAGCGCTAGAGACACGCGACATCGCACAGCTAAGCAGCGCCCAGATTAAAGGGTTGTCCACCACACAAATCGGTTATCTAAGCACGGCACAGATAGTGGGGTTGAGCAGCGATCAAGCCAAGGCCCTCTCGACGGCCCAAGTCAAAGCCTTTAGTAGTGCCCAAATTCGGGCGCTAGATACCCAAGACTTTGCTGCCTTGAGCACAGCCCAGCTGGTTGCATTGGATGGCTCGCACGCTGTAGGCTTGAGCACTGGCCAGTTTGCCACCCTAGATACGGCAGAAATTAGCAAACTCACCACGGCTTTCGTGCAGAGCTTGAACACTGCTGCTATCAAGGCGCTGACACCAGCTCAAGTTCCGGGCTTGACCACGGCTCAAGTCAAAAACTTGACTACCGCCCAAGTGGCCAGCCTGACTACAGCAGCTATCGGTGCGCTTAGCACAGGTCAACATGCTGCCCTCAGTACAGTGGGTATGTCATCCATTCAGACCCAAGCATTTGCGGCTATGGTTTCTCCCTTGGTGCTGGACTTGAATGGCGATGGCGTACGCACTGTTTCTGTCACCGACGGCGTGCAGTTTGCCTTGGGTACAGATGGTTTGTTGCGCCAAACTGGATGGGTATCTTCTGATGATGGTTTACTGGTGCGTGACATCAACGCCGATGGCCGCATCAACGATGGCCGCGAGTTGTTTGGTACTGCCACCGAGCTAAGCCCTGGTGTCACAGCGGTGGACGGTTTTGCTGCCCTGAGCGCACTGGACAGCAATGGCGATGGCCGCATTACTCCAGAGGATGCAGCCTTCTCCGAGTTGGCTATCTGGAAAGACAACGACGGCAACGGCCTAACCGGCTCTGGTGAGCTGTTGAGCCTGAAAGAAGCTGGTGTTGCCGCGCTGCATTTGAATGCCAAGGTCTCCACGCAAATGGACAATGGCAATCTATTAGGATTGGTATCTTCGTATGAAACTACCGATGGCCAACAGCGCGATTTGGTTGATGTCTGGTTCCGCCAAGGGGCAGTGGTAGATGGTGGTCTGCGTAGCTCGGTCAGTAGCCTGACGGAATCTTTAAGCAGCTATCTGGAGAGCGGCAGCAGTAACGTCACAGCAGCCTTAGAGTTGCCGCAACGTCATGCGGCCCCAGCAGAAATGCTGGCAGGCACGGTGCCGCAACCTAACCAAGCAGCGCCCATCCCTTCGTCGCTACTGACACCATTGGCTGATTACTACCAGCGCTCGATGGCCGCAGTCGCACCAGCTTCGCAACTCGGTACCAATCTGGCAGGTCTATTGTCTGGACAGGGCACACCGCAGCCATCGTCACTGCCAACGCTGGTCTCGACAGAGGTATTTAAAGGCAAGTAGGCTGATTTTTGAGCAATAGACCAGCTACACAGGCAAGTAGTTGGCACATTACGGGCCGTGCCTTAATAGGACGGCCCGTTTTCTCATGGTACTTTTCCTGGCAGTGATAGCATCCTATGTCCGTATCTTCGCTTTCTCTCCATGCTTTGATGGCCCAAGCTGATGTTTTACAGCAGCAAAAGCAGCCCGAGCAAGCCATTGCTTTGTACCAGCACTGGCTGGCAGAGCAAACCACCAATCCTTTACGCTTGGTAGCATGGTTCAATTTAGGAGTGTTGCTGGTTGGCGCTGGCCGAACTACAGAGGCCCAAGCAGCCTACCAAGAAGCCCTCCGCATTAATCCACAATTCTTTCAAGCACGTTTAAATTTAGGGCACCAATTAGAAAACCAAGGTGCGGTAGCCGAGGCTATTGCCCAATGGGAATTGGTATTGCAGGGGCTAGAGCAAACCGAATCACCAGACAAAGCGTTGCAATTACATGTGCTTAACAACTTGGGCAGAGTTTTGGAATCAGAGCGCCGCTTTGATGAGGCAGCACAATATTTAGCCCGTAGCCTAGAAGTTGATCCGGAGCAATCTGCGCCGTTGCAGCACTACATCCATATCCGCCAAAAACAATGTGCTTGGCCGATTTACCAGCCTTTGGGTGACATCGGTGTAAATCAGCAACTGTTGAACACTTCGGCCCTAGCAACTTTGGCACTGCACGATGACCCTGCAGTGCAATTATTGACTGCACGGGAGTTTGTCCACGCCAAGGTGCAAGCAGCAGCGCCGCGTCGTTTGCCACGGCAACGTGCTTCTGGTGAGCGCATCCGTATTGGCTATCTATCGGGCGACTTGTGTATGCACGCAGTAGGCTTGCTGACCGTAGAGTTGTTTGAACTACATGATCGCCAACACTTTGAAGTATTTGGCTTTTGTTGGTCGCGTGAGGATGGCTCACCATTGCGCGAGCGTATTATCCGTGCCTTTGATCACCATATTCGTATTGGTCATTTAGACGATGCCCGTGCCGCAGAATTAATTGCTGCCTGTGGCATTGATATTTTGGTGGATTTACAGGGCCTCACTTCCGGTGCGCGGCCCAATATTTTGGCCCAACGCCCCGCACCAGTGCAAATCAGTTATTTGGGCCTGCCCGCCACCTGTGGTATGCCCGCTATTGATTACATTTTGGCCGACCCGTTTGTGTTTCCCCCAGAACTCGAACCCTTCATGACCGAAAAGCCTTTGCGTGTGCCACACTGCTACCAAGTCAGTGACCGTCAGCGCAGTGTGGGGCCAGCCCTCACCCGTACCAGCTGTGGCTTACCAGAAGATAAATTTGTTTTTGCTTCATTCAATAATAACCATAAATTTACGCAAGAAATTTTTGCCACTTGGATGCGTATCCTCGATCAAGTTCCAGATAGTGTACTCTGGCTTCTGGCTGATAACCCTTGGGCAGAAGCTAGCATGAAAAAGCAAGCGCAGTCTTGTGGTGTGGATACAGCACGATTAATTTTTGCAGCACGAGCCACCCCAGCCGAGTATATGGCCCGCCTACAATTGCCTGATTTATTTCTCGATACTTTTCCATACAATGCCGGTACTACGGCCAACGATATTTTATGGATGGGAACCCCCATTCTAACTTATTCTGGGCGAAGTTATATCTCCAGGATGTGTGGCAGTTTGTTGGCAGCAGTAGGATTGCCAGATTTAATAACGTTTACTCTAAAAGAGTATGAGCGCAAGGCCATTCAAGTTGGCAATAATAAAAAAATAGTACAAATTTATAAAAATTATTTAAAACATTATAAGGCAGAAAGTAATTTATTTAATACCCCTCAATTGGTTAGAAATATGGAGTTGGTGTTTTGTAAGTGCTTAAATGCTTAATGAAATTTAGTGTTGAATAATTCTTCAAAAGGAACGTCAAAGTGACTATTTTTTTTAAAAAGCCAGAAAAAGTTTTTGGGAAAAATGTAATTTTTCGCAATGCAAATGTAGATGACGCTGAATTTATACTTAATTTACGTACAGATCCAATTAAGGGGAAATATCTTTCATCAACTTCAACTGATTTAAATTTACAAATCGCTTGGCTTGAAAAATACGCTATGGACGATACGCAAATTTATTTTATTATAGAAAATAAATCAGGTGAAAGATTTGGCACTGTAAGAATTTACGATAAAAGAGAAGATTCTTTTTGCTGGGGATCTTGGATACTCAGGGATGGAAGGCCAAGTGGCTTTGCTATTGAATCTGCACTCATGGTTTACAGCTTTGCATTGGCATTGGGATTCAAAAATTCACATTTTGATGTCAGAAAAAATAATGAATCTGTTTGGCGATTTCATGAAAGATTTGGCGCTATAAGAGTAGGTGAAAATAACGAAGATTATTTTTATAGAATTTCTTATTCCAACATAAAAAAATCTATAGAAAATTATAAAAAATATTTGCCAAATGGAGTAAAAATAGATTATTTTGGATCTGATGAGCAGTGTATTTTTAATAAAAATTTGGATGAGTGTAATTTGCCTATTGATGGGTCTGAGCTTAATGTCTTTAAAACAAAAGTAAATGCAGTTGCCTTTTATAAACTGCCACGCATAGTTGATCGTCGTGGTAGCTTAACAGTAGGGGAGTTTGGAAAGTCTATTCCCTTTCCTGTCAAGAGATATTTTATGGTTTTTGATGTCCCCAGTGCAGAAATGCGAGGTGAGCATGCTCACAAAGAATGCCATCAATTTTTAATTTGTGTGCGTGGAAGCTGTGCTGTTGTGGCCGATGATGGGATGAGCAGACAAGAATTTACTCTCGATAAACCTGATATTGGTATCCACCTCCCTCCCATGACTTGGGGTATCCAATATAAATATTCTCCAGATGCAATTCTTTTGGTTTTTGCTTCTCATTATTATGATGCCAGCGACTATATTCGTGATTACGCAGAGTTCAAAAAGATTACAAAAGGTATTCTATGATTAATTTTTTAGACTTAAAAGCTTCTTACCTTGAACTTCAAACAGAAATTGATACCGCTGTGAGTCGGGTATTAAGTTCTGGTTGGTACATTGGAGGCGCTGAAGTAGAGAATTTTGAAAATAATTATGCTGCTTATTGTGGAGCAAAGCACTGCGTCGGTGTAGCCAATGGATTAGATGCATTGACCTTGGCCCTCCGCGCTATGGATGTAGGGCCTGGAGATGAAGTTATTGTTCCTAGCAATACTTATATCGCCACTTGGCTTGCGGTAAGCCATTGTGGCGCTACTCCGGTACCGGTTGAGCCTGATGCAAAAACTTACAATATAGATCCTTTGCTCATCGAGGCAGCTATTACCCCGCGTACAAAGGTTATTCTTCCCGTTCATTTATATGGCCAGCCAGCAGACATAGATCCTATTATGGCTCTGGCGCATAAATATAAATTATATGTTTTAGAAGATGGAGCGCAGGCACATGGAGCATGCTACAAAGGTAAACGCCTTGGATCGCATGGTGATGCCGTAGCATGGAGTTTTTATCCAGGAAAAAATTTGGGAGCAATGGGCGACGGTGGCGCAGTCACTACGAATAATTCAGTTATTGCAGATCGTATTCAAGTTTTAAGAAATTATGGTTCTAGGGTAAAGTATGTCAACGAATGCCAAGGGTACAACAGTCGGTTAGACCCTGTTCAAGCGGCTATTTTATGTGTCAAGCTGAAATATTTAGATGAATGGAATGCTCGACGCATCGCTACGGCCAATCTCTACGAATTGAATTTATCTTCAATTCAGTTGAATTTGCCATACGTTCCAGAATGGGCAGTCCCAGCATGGCATTTATATGTGGTGCAACATGAGAGCCGTAATGAATTGCAAAATATTTTAGCGAAGATGGGTGTCGGAACCATGATTCACTACCCGATTCCTCCACATTTACAATCAGCATATTCTAATCTTGCGTTCAAGGAAGGAACTTTTCCTATTTCTGAAAATTTACATCAAAATGTGCTCAGTCTTCCGATGGGGCCAGCACAAACATCAGAAACTACACTCAGTATCATTGATTCTATTTGCACAGCAATTGAAGCCGTAAAAAATTAATTTTGGAAATATTGTGAGAATTTGCACTTTAGTACCCGCATACAAAGAAAAGTATATTAAAGATTTACTTCAATCACTTCAATCACAAACCATCAAGCCTTATAGAATCATATTTTCCGATGATAGCCCTGGTGCTATCTTTACGCAACGGCTATTTTCTAAAGAATTTGAGAGTCTTCGCAATGGACTTCCCATTGAAGTCATTTCAGGGCCGCGTACTGGGGCATTCAATAATTTTAAAAATTTACTTGATTTCTGGAATCGAGAATCAGAACTTTTTCATTTGCTTCTTGATGATGATGTTATTTTTCCTGATTTTTATGAGCGGCACCTTGTAGCCCACATTTCTGGAGATTTTTCGTGTTCAATCAGTCGAAGGTGGGAAAGCACAGAAGATGGACAACCTCTAAATAGACAGCCTATTCCAGAGATAGTTTCCAACTCAGTCAGCAGATTTTTATTGATTGATTCTGATTTTGCATTCATGAATACAGCTGGTGAGTGCAAGAATTGGTTTGGTGAATTTTCAAATGTAGTTCTTCGTAATTATTGCGATCAATTGTTTCTAAATCCATTTATTGATGGAGTTTCATATGCAGGTCTTTGGGATTTAGGTGCTTTTCTTGCTGCTAGCACAATTAAACCTATTGTTTATATTCAAGATAATTTAGGTTATTTTAGAAAGGGGCCAAATCAAAATTCGGCACAATTTTTCAGTCCTATCATGAAGGCAGCCATCATTGGTTATGTTGCTTTAAATATTATCGGCAGGCGACTTAAAAAAATAAGCAAAGAGCAATCTATTAACTCTTTTAAAACCATTTCTAATGTTATTAATTATTGGTATGCAGATCAGGATGATCTGCACCAACTGCGTTTTGCTACTGCTGATTTAGCTGCAGATATTCCAAAAGCAGAGGAAAATTTTCTGAAAGAGTGGAGTATTTTCTTGAAATCAAATAATTTTTAAAAATAATTTGGTAGTGGTAAGAATTCAAGTGATGAGAGAAAGCAGCTATCGCTGCTTCGTTTCAGCTTGTTCTTGAGTGGCCGTTTGCAATCCACCCTGTTGGATGCCTACTCTTGATATGGTATTTGATCACTTTTGACCACTACTAAAAATTAAGTTAAAAATTATCCTATTATTTTTTTTGTTCAGCAGGTATAGCTCGAATAACATATTGCAGAGGTAAGGAGTCATTAACTGCTATTTCTGGATCAACACCTAATACTTCAGCCATTTTTTGAATAACGGGTATCACTTTTTCTCGCATTGGTTCATCAAGAATTCTAGGATATCCTTCAGTGACTTGAAATCCAGCTGATGCAAATAGTTCAAAAATTGTTTGTCGTGTGAACCAGCGCAGGTGTGTTTTATCGAGTAATCCACCTTCTTCTTGGTAGCGAAAGTCTCCTAGAGCTAATTTGGCTTGGATGCTCCAATGTTGAGCATTTGGAATGCACGCAACCACTGATCCATTTGGTGGAATGATATTGCGAATGTGGGAAAGTACCAACCAAGGGTTCTTTAGATGTTCTAGAACATCTCCAAAAATCCAACAATCTACTTGTGAAAATTTATTGAAAAATTCAATGCCAACGGATTCAATATCAAGCTCAAGTACCGAATCACAATAATGACGTGCAGATTGTGCCGATGTGGCATCTATTTCTATACCGGAATAAAAGCAATCGGGATTAAGTTTTTTGTATGCCGCCGCAAGCGCTCCAGAGTTACATCCTACTTCAACCAGTTGCTGGGAATTTTTTGGTATGAAATTTAATAAATCAAAATTGTAATTATTTAAATTGACTGGCTTATTTATTGGTTGGGCAGTTTTTTTCTGCACTTCTTGCATCCACTCTTCTAAATGATAGCCGCCCGTTTTAAATACCGTTCCTTGTCCTTTGTGGTCAATGAATACTCTTTCATTTCCAGAGGCTACATCGTTCATAACCCAGTCAATATTTTGAATCAAATTTGATGCGCCACTGTCGTGTAGCGCCAACATGGTCTCGGTCATCGGTGCCCCATGTTTGACAGGTAATGGCCATTGTCGCATGACATCAATATTGCACAACATGCAAATGGGATGTAAATAACGAATCCCATCGATTGAATAATCTACATTGAAACCCTCTCGATTAATGCAGCCTACGGCACCTATGCCGTACATTTCTGGTTTTAATGATGTTGAAAGATTTTCAATAAAACCTGGTCGAATAATTTCTATATCCGAATCTAAAAAAAGAACTTGGCCTGAAATAGGGAGGTTCTTGATGGCCCAAGCCATACCAGGGCCATGATGAATGTTGTAGCCAAAATTTATCAGATGAACGTTGTCAAATTGAGCAATAACAGATTTTATTTTTATTAAATTCTCTGCATCAGATCCATCAATGATGTAAAAAGGGTTTGAATAGTGATGTCGAAAAGTTGTCAGTAAATTATTGATTAAATCTGGCGTGTTGTATGACACAGTGATGATAGGTATTTCTGTGAAAATCATCTCTTTTATTCCTATATTTATCTGCAATTTTTTTAAGGTTCTCGGATAGCCTCATCCAGTTCGCGCATCACCGGATACATCACATACGGTATCACGGTGCGCTTGCCCACCACAATTTCTGCACTGAGCGACATCCCAGGAATCAAAGGTGCATTGCGTGGCAAGTTGCGTACGTCATTCTTTTGTAATACCGCACGCCCTAAATAGTAAGGGGCATTGGCCTGACCGTTCAGGCCGTCTTTGGTAAAGGCATCTTGCCCCAATTTTTCCAATGTACCGTGGATGAGGCCGTGTTTTTGGAACGGAAAGGCATCAATTTTGAGCCGCACCGGGTCTTGCAGTTTGACATAGCCCACGTCTTGCGCGGCTACCTGCACTTCTGCTTGCAGGGTCTCGCCCAAGGGCACGAGGGTGATGAGTGGTTCGGCCTCTCGGATCACTGAGTCGGTGGAGCGGGCGGCCACTTCCTGAACCACGGCATCGTGGGGTGCTACCAGCTCAATCATGCAGCTGCGGCGTTCTATCGTTTTCAGTTGCTCTGCTACGGCATCATGCTCGCGGCGCACTGTGACCAGATTTTCGGTGGCTTTTTGCTGCCATTCGCGCATGAAGGCATCTTTTTCGGCCTCGGCACCAGCCAGTTCTTTTTTCGGTTCTAGACCACAGTTGTGGGCACTGATGAGTTCACGCTTAACCTTTTGGCGGCGTTTGCGGGTTTCTAGTAGTTTCATGTTCGACTGGAATTGTTGCGCGGTCAGCTTTTCGTTCATGGCTTCGATGTCGCGCGGCGATTGCACCCGTGCCGTCATGCTTCGCACGTCATGGCTGTTGGTTTGGATAGCTGCCTTAGCGCGGTCAATACTTTCATCCAAGCGCGACAGTCGGGAGCGGTAGCTGGCCAGTCGTTCATTTTGCAAATACTATTGCAGCATTTCATCCGAATATACCAGAGTAGATAAACGGTGGCTAACGATGATTGCGGTGGAATAGGATGCCTTAAAACGCGGTTGCCTAGCTGCTCAGACTAGCTGCCAGCGCCACAAACTCGGCCACGGGCACTTCTTCGGCGCGGCGTTGCACATCAAATGGGCCGGTAAAGCCTTTTTCGTCCAGCCAGCGCCCCAAGGTGTGGCGCAAGAGTTTGCGCCGCTGGCTAAAGGCCACCTGCACTAACGTTTCTAACAGTTGGGGGTTCAGGGCTACCGGCTGGGCGCGGGGCACCATGCGTACTACGGCGCTATCGACGCGGGGTGGCGGGTCAAAACTCTCTGGGGGCACAAACAGCACATTTTCCATGGCATAGCGCCATTGCAGCATCACCGATAGGCGACCATAGTCGCTGGTGGCTGGGGTGGCCACCATGCGGTCTATCACTTCCTTTTGCAGCATAAAGTGCTGGTCGGTTATCACCTCGACAAAGGGCAGCAGATGGAACAGGATGGGCGTAGAGATGTTGTAGGGCAGGTTGCCCACAACGCGGATTTTGGGCACGGCCAGCGTTTGCGCCACTTGGGCAAAGTCCACCTTGAGCACATCGGACTCAATCACGTTGAGCTGATTGTGCAGGCGCAGGCGCAGTGCCAAGTCGCGGTCTAGCTCAATCACCGTCAGGCGGCCTAGGCGCTCTACCAAGGGCTGGGTGAGTGCTGCTAAGCCGGGGCCAATCTCTACCACGGGTTGGCCCGGTTGTGGGTCTATGGCATCGACGATGGCATCAATGATGCCTCGGTCAGACAGAAAATGCTGGCCGAAGCGTTTGCGGGGTATGTGTTTCATCCGGGGGTGGGCGCTCAGGGGGCGTCGCGGTATTCAACGTAGGCGCGGGCGCGCAGTTCTTGCGCCCACTGGCGGTAAGCGTCTTCGGTTTTTTTCTCGCGCAGGGCGTAGCGCGCCATTTCGCGTTGCTCACGCGGGCTGGGCTGCACTTGGCGGCGCTCCATCAGTTGGATGAGGTGGACACCAAAACGCGATGCCAAGGGCTGGCTGATTTCGCCCGGTTGCAGGGCCTCAAGTACCGCTTCAAACTCGGGCACATAGCGCCCCGGTGCAGCCCAGCCCAAGTCGCCGCCTTCTTTGGCGCTGCCATCTTGCGAGTGTTCGCGCGCTAAATCGGCAAAATCGGCTTGTCCGGCCAGCACGCGGCGGCGGTAGTCGGCCAGCCGTGCAGCGGCGGCGGCCTCGGTTTGTTGGGGGCTGGCGCGCAGCAAGATATGGCGCGTGCGGTTTTGCGTAATCGGCGGCAGTTTGCTGCTGCTGCCCTTTTCCACCACTTTAAGGATGTGAAAACCTGCCGCCGAACGCAGCGGCCCGGCCACGCCACCGATGGACAAGCTTTGTACCGCAGTAGCAAACAGTTCGGGGTAGCGCTCGGCGGGGCGCAGGCCCATCAGGCCGCCTTGGGCGCGTTCGGGGCCGGCAGAATGGTCACGCGCCAGCGCAGCAAAATCTGCCCCAGCGCGCGCTTGCTCGGCCACCTGTTGGGCTAAGGCTTGGCGCTGGGCCAGCCCTTCGGGGGTGGGGTTTTCTGGCACGGCAATCAGCACATGGCCTAGGTTGAGTTCTACGGCAAGCGCTTGACCGCCGGTTTGCTCACGCAGGAAGGCATCGGCCTCCACATCGGTAACGCGCACGCGCGCATCGACTTCGCGCTCGCGCAGGCGTTGCTGCAATAACTGGCGGCGCAGGTCTTGGCGGAAACGCTCGGGGGTGATGCCATCTTGGGCTAAGCGGCGCAGCATTTCTTCGCGGCTGACGCTGTTTTGGCTGGCCACCAATTGCTCGGCTTGGGTGACGGCCAAGTCATCGACCTTGATGCCGGTTTGCTCGGCCTGTTGCAGTTGGATTTTTTCCAAAATCAGGCGCTCTAGCACTTCGCGTTCTACCAAGGCGCGCGGTGGTGGATTGGGTTGGTCGGCCAGTTGTTGTAGCACTCTGGCCAGCCGGGTTTGCAGCTCGTTGTGGGTGATGGGTTCAGAGTTGACCACGGCCACGATGTAATCGGCTTGGCGCACGGCGGGGCTGGCTGTGGGCGTGGGCAAGGCCAGCGGCGCAGACAAGGCGCGCGACAAGCTGGGGCTGCTGCTACCCGTTGGTGCAGCAGCGCGCAAGCCTTGCGCGTTGGCCCCCAAGGTGGCAAAAGAGGCCAGACAGGCCAGGCCCAAGACAAAGACACGGTGGTTCATGGCAAAAATTTCTCAGTCGTAGTTGCTGAAGCGGCTGGGCGTGCTAACTTGCTCACGCAGGTATTGGTAGCGTGGGATATTTTGTTTCAGGCTGGCCAACGGGTTAGAGCCTAAGGTAAGGCGCGAGAAGCCGATAAACTCTAGTTGGAACAGCAGCCGGGTGTTGCTGCTGTTGACGGTGTTTTGCAGGCGCTCTAACACCACACGGCCAATCCAGCAGCAGCTGTCGTACTCTAGCCCCACCACGGTATCGACCAATTTGCGGTCTTGTAGGCTGTAATTGAGGCGGCCCACGCTGTACCAGCGGCCACCACCTTGGCCGCGCCCTGGGCCCAAATCCAGCCCCTTGTCACCCCACAAATCATTCAGTGGCCATTGCCAGCCCACATCCAATTGCTCGCTGGTGCCGCGTTGCAGCCGGTAGGCGGCATTGACGGTGCGGTAATGGCTGGGGCTGTAGCGTGCGCCCACCGTGGTGCGAATCGATTGGCTGGTTTTGGGGTTGAACTGCACGGTGGAATCTAAGCCCCATTGCGGCATCCATTGCACTCCGGCGCCCAATAGCAAATCGGACAGGCGCTCGTCCAGTTCTGGCGCGCCCGGTAAAGTAACGTTTTGGTCCGAAAAGCGCAGACGCTGGGCAATGCCAAAGCGGGCCGCCTCGGCCCCGGTGTGCGGGTCTAGCAAGCGCGTGGTCACGCCCAAGGTGAGCAGGTTGTTGTCGGCCAAGCGGTCGTGGCCGCCAAAGGCGTTTTCGGTGTAGATGGTGGCAAAGTTAAAGTCGTTGGCGGCGGTGTCATACACCGGCAGCAGGCGCTGGTCGCGGTAGGGGGTGTAGGTGTAAAAAGCGCGTGGCTCTAGGGTCTGCAAAAAATCGCGCCCAAAATAGCTGGCATCGCGCTCAAATACCAAACCGCTGTCTAGGCTGAAGGTGGGCAGCACGCGGCTGTAAGAGCGGCGCGCATCGGCCAAGGGGCTGTCAAATTCGTATTGCGTGGCGTGCAGTTGCAGCTTGGGCACTAAAAACCCAGCAGCGGCCAGATACGGGCGGCTGATTTGCGCCAGTGCGTAGCTGCGCGTGGCATTGGGCTGGCTGGTCAGGCTGCGCTGCGCCTGAAAGCGCGTGGCATCGGCCTCGATATTGACATCGAAGCTGCCCACTTGCGGCGGCGCATAGCGCCAGTGCAGTTGCGGTAGGCGGTCGTAAGGCGGCACGATGGGGGCGCTGACATCCTGCAAGGTTTGCCATTTGAGCGTGCGTAATTGCAGGCCCATATCACCACCACCCCAACTGAGTTGGGCATCGCCGGGCAATAAACGCTGGGCCAGTTGCGTGCCCGCACGCGAGAAATCGCGCCAATATTCATCATCGCTGACGCGCTCTAGGTTCAGGTTCAGGCCGATGGCACCCAGAGGGGTAGGGATGCCCGCTTGGTGCTTGAGGCCATAGCTCCAGCGGTCTCGGTGGCGTAGTCGGTCTGCGGGCAAAAACTCGCCATGCAGGGTGCCTTGGTAGCGCGGCTCTAGGTAGCGGAACTCGGCCCCAGCTTGTAGGCCACGCTTGGCCATGATGGTCGCGCGCAAGGTGGCATCGCGGTTGGGGGCGATGTTCCAATAATAAGGTTGCTCGTACTCTAGCCCGTTGATGCTGTTGATGCCAATGGTGGGCGGCAACAAGCCCGATTTGCGTTTGTCTGACAGCGGAAAGCTGATGTGCGGCAACGGCAAAATGGGCACGCCTTGGAACTCTAGCACTGCCCCTTCGGCGCGGCCTACTTCTTCGGCCATATCGAGGTGGATATTGTCGGCACGCAACATCCAGCCAGGTTGCCAACTGGCCTCGTCGGTGCGCTGGCAGGTGGTGTAGGTGGCTTGGCGCACAATGGCGTGGTCACGGTCTAAAAAATCAACCCGCGCGGCCTCCCCGTGGGCAGCATTGCGTAAAAATTGGTAACGGGCTTGGTCGAAAAAGCCTTCAAAGGCATTCACGTGCAGTTCTAGCAGCGTGCCCTCATAGACATTGCCTGCCCGGTTGATGCGTACTTGGCCTTGGGCCTGCAAAAAATCTTCGGGTACGGTGTATTCCATGCGCTGGGCGCGAATCACCGTATCAGCGCGGCGCAACTCGGCGTTGCCCTCTAATACGGCGCGCACATCGGGCTGGCCTTCGATGTGGTCTGCCGAGACAAAGGTGGGCATTTGCGCGCGTACCGCGTCTGGAATGGTCTCTTGCAGCTGGCTGCTGGCGCGCAAGGTTAAAGGTGCTGGCGTGGTGGGCTGCACGGGCGCATCCCCCTCTTGGGCCAAGGCCAAACAAGGCCACAGACACCAAGCAGCCGCCCACTGCGGCACCGATGCCCAAAGTAAACCGGGTGCGGCGTTACGGGTAGAAAGACGCACCGATGAGAAGGGAGTGCGAAGCAGGTCGGGCAAGGGAATTCATCCAGAGGAAAGCAGCAGGTGTGCCGTAAAAACCAGCAGCCACCCATTACCCGCACCAAACAGGCCGGGTTTGTAGGTGCCGATTATCCACATGCACACCGCTATATGCCCAAAAATTGGCCTAGCTGTTGTAGAGTCTGCGCCGAAACGGCAAAACACAGGCCGTTGCACCTTTTTTACCATTGCATCTACCAAGGAACGCCCACATGCCAGAACGCAAGACGATTGAAAGCTGCCTCAAGAGCTACGACGGCTATATTGATTTTTGGAGCGACGATGCCGGTGATACCGAGCAACTCTACAAACTGCGCGACCACATCCATGACCGCCTCAGTGAACTCAACCCTGCCCAGCAGGCTGAACTACGCAAGATGGACGACAAGTTGCTCAAGCTGGTGGGTGACAACCGCGAAAGCCAAAGCTGGGATGCGGTGATGCTGCGTAAGACCGGCGTACTGGTCAAAGACGAGCGCTACTAAAGCGACTCCAACGACCAAAGCGCCATAAAACGGCGTTGTCGGGGCTGGGTTTGTAGAATCTGCCCCGCCATGAGCCACCCCTTCCCCCCCACCCCCTCCGCCCCTTCTGCTACCAGCGTCACTTGGGCCGACAGCGCCCGACAGGCTGCCTGTGCCACTTGGCTGGCCGCACTGGCTGGCCCACACCAGTTGCTGCCCGAAACCCTGCGCCCAGCCTCGGCAGATGCCAGCTTTCGGCGCTACTTGCGCCTAGACACGCGCAGCGGCCACAGTTGCATCGTCATGGATGCACCACCCGACAAAGAAAACTGCCAGCCTTTTGTGCAAGTGCAAGCGCTGATGCAGCAAGCCGGTTTGCATGTGCCCGAGATTTTGGCGTGGAACCAAGCCGATGGCTTTATGCTGCTGAGCGATTTGGGCCAACACACCGTCATCGAGCAATTGGCCCCCGAGCGCCCCCAAGATGCCTACGCGTACTACCAACAAGCCACCGACACCCTGCTGCAATGGCAATTGGCCTCGCGCCCCGGTGTGCTGCCTGCCTACGACGAGGCCATGTTGCGCCGCGAGCTGGCGCTGTTTCCAGACTGGTACATCGCCCAACACCGCTCCCTGACGCTGGATGAGCAGCAACAAGCCATTTTGCAGACGGCTTTTGATTGCATCGTGGCCGAGAACCTATCGGTGCCCAGCGTCTTCGTCCACCGTGATTTCATGATGCGTAACCTGATGGCCCCAACCACGGCTGGCGGGCCGCTGGGGGTGCTGGATTTTCAGGATGCGCTGTATGGCCCCATCACCTACGACATTGCCAGCCTGCTACGCGATGCCTTCATCAGTTGGGAAGAAGGTTTCGTCATTGACATCACCGTGCGCTACTGGGAGAAAGCGCGCAAGGCTGGGCTGCTAGGGGCCCACAGTGCCAGCGGTTGGGGCGCTGATTTTGGCGAGTTTTACCGCAGTGTCGAATGGATGGGCTTGCAGCGCCACTTCAAGGTAGCCGGCATTTTTGCCCGCCTGACGCTGCGCGACGGCAAGCCCAAATACTTGGCCGATGCACCGCGCTTTATCCACTACATTCGCTCTACCAGCCAGCGTTACCGCGAACTGCTGCCACTCAGCCGCCTGATAGACCAGATAGAAGGCACGCAAGCCCCGGTAGGCTATGCCTTTGGCCGCGTCTAAACCCAAGCCACAGCCAACGACAGCAAGCCACAGGACTACCCATGCCACGTTTTTATTGCCCGCTTGCCTTGCTGCCCGGTGCCGAGATTGACCTGCCCGCCGGAGCTGCGCGCCATGTGCAAGTGCTGCGCCTGCAACCGGGCGATACCATCACCCTGTTTCATGGCGGATTAGAAGGCGCAGGCCCCGGCGGCGAGTTTGCGGCCACCGTGCTACGTATGGGCCGCAGTGAGGTACAAGTACGCATAGAAACCCACCACGCCATTGAGCGCGAAGCCCCACGCGCCATTCACCTGCTGGCCGGTATTACGGCCAACGAGCGCATGGATTGGTTGGTAGAAAAAGCCACCGAACTGGGTGCGGCCAGCATCACGCCGCTGCTGGCCGAACGCAGTGTGCTCAAACTCAAGGGCGAACGGGCCGAGAAAAAATTGGCCCACTGGCAAGCGGTGGCCGTGGCCGCCTGCGAGCAATGCGGGCGCAACCAAGTGCCGCGCATCCATGCGGCCCAAACTTTGGCCGATTGGTTGGGCCAGCACCCCGGCACCGATGGCAGCGGGCAGCGGCGGGTACTGTCTTTGCGCCCCGACAGCCAACCCTTACCACTGATGGCCACTGGCGCCGCTGGGCCAGTATGGTTTTTGTCTGGCCCCGAAGGCGGGCTGAGCGCTACCGAAGAGCATTTGGCATTAACGCAGGGCTTTATCCCCACCAGCTTAGGGCCACGGGTGCTGCGCGCTGAAACGGCACCGTTGGCCGCGCTGGCCGCGCTGAATGGCGGTTAAAAAGAGCGGCTTATTTTTGCTGGTCGCTGTCTTTGGGGTCGGCTTCTATTTTGCTCTTGAGCACATAAACAAAAGCCACACTGGCCACCACCATCATGGCAATGCCAATGATGCTCATCAGGCCATAGTCGGTCGTAAAAAGGTCGTTTAGCAGCTTCATGGATGCCCCTCTGGTTGAAATAAAAAACCATTGTAGGGGGCAAAACAGGGTGTACCGATGGCAAAAGATATGCTTTGCACTTTGGCCGTTGCTGCACGCACCAGATGTCTAGAAACCTTGGCCATCTAGCCCGCAGTGTTGCCTAAACACTGCGTCCCCCATAGCGCATAGACTCAGGCCACGGCCCCCCCTTTTTTTATCGCTCACAACCATGTCTATCACTCCCCAGCAGGCGCTGCAGCGCACCATCGAACACCGCGAGATTTTTCATGATGAAATGCTGCACCTGATGCGGCTCATCATGTGTGGCGAGCTGTCGCCGGTGATGACGGCGGCCATCGTCACCGGCCTGCGCGTGAAAAAAGAAACCATCGGCGAAATTACCGCCGCCGCCCAAGTGATGCGCGAGTTCTCGCACAAGGTACAGGTGGCCGATAGCCGCCATTTGGTGGATATCGTTGGCACCGGTGGCGATGGGGCCAATACCTTCAACATTTCTACCTGCGCCACTTTTGTGATTGCCGCTGCGGGTGGCAAGGTCAGCAAGCACGGCGGACGCAGCGTGAGCAGCAAAAGCGGCAGCGCCGATGCGATGGAAGCCTTGGGCGTGCAGATTAACCTGTCTGCTGAACAAATTGCCCAGTGCATTGCCGAGGTGGGCATTGGCTTTATGTTTGCCCCCAACCACCACCCAGCGATGAAAAACGTCGCTCCGGTGCGTAAAGAATTGGGCGTGCGGACTATCTTTAACATTTTGGGGCCACTGACCAACCCCGCCAGCGCACCCAACATCCTGATGGGTGTGTTCCACGAAGATTTGGTCGGCATTCAAGTGCGTGCCTTGCAGCGTTTGGGGGCAGAACATGCGCTGGTGGTGTATGGCCGCGATGGTTTGGATGAAATCAGCTTGGGGGCCAGCACTTGGGTGGGCGAACTAAAAGACGGCCACATCACCGAGTACGAAATCCATCCCGAAGATTTTGGCCTGCCCATGGTTAGCACGCGCCAATTGCGCGTAGAAACCCCAGAGCAATCGCGCAGCATGGTGCTAGACGTGCTGGCAGGCAAACCCGGCCCCGCGCGCGACATTGTTTGCCTCAATGCCGGTGCTGCCTTGTATGCCGCCAATGTGGCCCCCAGCATTGCCGCCGGGCTGGCACTGGCACAGCAGGCCATTGACAGCGGCGCGGCGCAAGCCAAACTCGCTGCTTTGGTGGCCTATACGCAAAAAGTGGCGGCCTAAATTTTTTCAGGAAAGCACACCATGTCCACCAGCCTTTGGGATGCCCCGATTTGGCAAGACCCCGGCACTTGGATTGTGTTGGGCATTTCGCTGTTATTTTTGCTGGTGGGTTGGGCCATACACCGCACCATCATCAAGGTGATGCGCTCACCCAGCACCGAGCCGCCCCCCGCCACCAGCCAAGCGCCTACCCCACCGCATTAACCCCCTCACTTACCAGCCCCCAGCCCGCACCATGTCTGACATTCTCAAAACCATCTGCGACGTCAAAGTCCAAGAAGTGGCAGCCGCCAAAAATCGCAAATCTCTATCGGCCATGCGTGCCGATGCCGAAAGCCGCGTGCTTACGCGCGATTTTGTTGCTGCTTTGCGCGCCAAAATCTCCCTTGGCCAAGCCGCCGTGATTGCCGAAGTAAAAAAAGCCAGCCCCAGCAAAGGCGTGATTCGGGCCGACTTCATCCCAGCCGACATTGCCCAAAGCTATGCCGAGGGCGACGGCAAAATCAGCGCCGCTTGCTTGTCGGTGTTGACTGACCGCTCCTTCTTTCAGGGCAGCGTCGATGCGCTCAAGCAGGCGCGTGCCAGCTGCCAACTGCCGGTATTACGCAAAGACTTCTTAGTCGATGCTTACCAAGTGTATGAAGCCCGCGCGATGGGGGCCGATGCCATCTTGCTGATTGCTGCCTGCTTGGATGATGCCCAAATGCAAGATTTTGAGACCATTGCGCGCAGCTTGGATATGGCCGTGCTGGTCGAGGTGCATGATGCCGCTGAATTAGAGCGTGCCTTGAAACTCAAAACCCCGCTGCTGGGCATTAACAACCGCAACCTGCGTACTTTTGAGGTCCGCTTGCAAACCACGCTCGATTTAAAGCAGCAAGTGCCGCAAGACCGCTTGCTGGTCACTGAGTCGGGCATTTTGACCCCCGCCGATGTGAAAACTATGCGCGATGCTGGAGTGCATAGCTTTTTGGTCGGCGAAGCCTTTATGCGTGCGCCAGAGCCGGGGCTAGAACTGGCCAAGTTGTTTGCCTAATCTGCTGCACGCACCATGCTTCCTGCTGCTGCCCCTACCCAGCTCCAAACTGCCGCCCCTGCCGATTGGCCTGTAGCCCCCGGCTGGCAGCCTTTGGTGGATGATTTTTTTGCGCGCCCCGCCGGTGAAAAGCTGTTGGCCTTTTTGCAACAGCGCTTGCAAGTGGGTGCCAGCATTTTTCCGCCCCAACCCCTGCGGGCGTTAGAACTGACACCGCCCGAAGCGGTGCGCGTGGTCATTTTGGGGCAAGACCCCTACCACGGGCGCGGACAGGCTGAAGGCTTGGCGTTTTCTGTCGCTCCCGGTGTGGGCCTGCCGCCCTCACTGCGTAACATTTTCAAAGAATTGCAGCGCGATGTGGGCACGCCTTGGCCCGCGTTTCCACAGCCGGGCGGCAGTTTGGTCAAGTGGGCGCAAAGTGGCGTGCTGCTGCTCAACACCTGCCTGACGGTAGAAGAAGGCCAAGCCGCCAGCCACTCGGGCAAGGGCTGGGAGGGCCTGACCGATGCCCTCATTGCCCATGTGGCCCAAGGGCCACGCGCGGTAGTGTTCATGCTGTGGGGTTCGCACGCCCAATCCAAACGGGCCTTGATTCCCGCCGACCGGGGCCATTTGGTGTTGGTGGCCAACCATCCATCCCCGCTATCGGCCCTGCGCCCACCGCTGCCGTTTATTGGCTGTGGGCATTTTGGGCAGGCACGGGCTTTTAAGCTGGCGCAGCAGCAAAAGGATGGTGAAAAAGCGGTGTAACAATGCGCGCTTGCATTTTTTCAACCACACCAGGAGACCCTATGGAGCGCACCTTTTTAGACATGCCCGACAACCAAGGCTACTTTGGCGAGTATGGCGGCCAGCTGATTCCGCCAGAACTCAAGGCAGTGATGGACGACATCAACACTGCTTACGAGCAAGTGCGCCAAACCAAAGCCTTTCAAGATGAATTGGCCGAGCTGTACGCCCACTATGTAGGCCGCCCCAGCCCGATTTTTTATGCCAAGCGGCTATCACAGCGCCAAGGCGGCGCGCGCATTGTGCTCAAGCGCGAAGACCTCAACCACACCGGCGCGCACAAAATCAACCATTGCTTGGGCGAGGCCCTGTTGGCCAAGCACATGGGCAAAACCAAAGTGCTGGCCGAAACCGGCGCGGGCCAACATGGCGTTGCGCTGGCCTCGGCGTGCGCCTTGGTTGGCATTGACTGCGAAATCCACATGGGCGAAATCGACATCGCCAAAGAGCATCCCAACGTCGTGAAGATGAAAATTTTGGGCTGCAAGCTGGTGCCGGTAACACGCGGCACGCGCACGCTGAAAGATGCCGTCGATAGCGCGTTTGAAGAGTACCTCAAAGACCCGGTCAATTTTATTTACGCCATCGGCTCGGTGGTGGGGCCGCACCCGTTCCCGAAGATGGTGCGCGACTTCCAAAGCATTGTCGGACGCGAAGCGCGCGCCCAATGTTTAACCCAACATGGCCGTCTGCCCGATATGGTGGTGGCCTGCGTGGGCGGTGGCTCCAACGCGATGGGCATTTTTACCGAATTTTTGCCCGACGAAGCGGTGCAACTGGTGGGCGTAGAGCCTGCGGGCCGGGGCTTGGATACCCCTGACCACGCCGCCACCATGACACGCGGCACCAAAGGCGCTATCCACGGTTTTGCCTGCTACACGCTGCAAGACGCACAGGGCGAGCCGCTGCCGGTGTACTCCATTGCCTCGGGCTTGGATTACCCCGGCGTTGGCCCACAGCACTGCTACCTGAAAGACATTGGCCGGGTGCAGTACGAAAGCATCACCGACGACGAATGCCTCGATGCTTTTATGACGTTATCGCGCACCGAAGGCATCATTCCAGCACTGGAAAGCGCCCACGCCGTGGCCTACGCCATGAAGGTAGCCAAAACCATGTCACCCGAGCAAACCATTTTGGTCAACCTGTCGGGCCGTGGTGATAAGGATGCTGATTTTGTAGCGCAGCATTTGGGGCTTTAGGGTTATGTTGGGTTGCACGCAACCCAACTACGAGGCTGGAGGGAACCAACCGCAAGGTTGGTGTCAGCTTGACGCCTTTTGTGGAACGAGCTTGATTTGCAGTTCGCAGCCAACCGCTTGTGCGTAGCGTTTAAGCGTGGACAAAGAAGGCGCATGCTTTCCAGCAGCCTCAAGTCGAGACACTGCGCTTTTTGTCGTTCCCATGCGCTCAGCGACGGCATCTTGGGTTAGTCCAGCACGCGAACGAGCTTTTAGCAACTGGTTGGTGACTTTGTATTCCAGTTCTAACGAGTCATATGCTTCTTTAAAGCCTTTGCGCTCAGCGGCTTTTGCCAAGAACTGGCTATGGTTGTGAGAAACAGGGGTGTACTTTAGTTCAGCCATGTTGCAACTCCTTTAAGCGTTTGCGTGCAAGTTTGAGTTCTTTATCTGGTGTTTGAGGTGTCTTTTTGATGAAAGCATGCAGAACAATGACTCGCTTGCCCAGAATGAAACAATAAAATGCCCGCCCGATGCCTGACCTGCCTTTGGGGCGGAGTTCAAACAATCCATCACCAAATGCACGTGAGTGAGGAAGGCGAAGGTTTGGGCCATGCTCCATCAACAATTCGACTAGGCGAGCGTAGAACGTAGAACGTAGGTTGGGTTACGGATGTAACCCAACATCTTTAAAATCAACACCCATCCGCCATAAAAAATTGCTTACCTGTTATGGTTGTGATGGCGATGTTGGGTTGCGTGCAACCCAACCTACGAGGCTGTCGTAGCAAACAAAACCGGATTTTTAATGGGCTTGGAATAGGCACGACCGGGGGCAAGTGCTAACTAAAGTAACCGGTAGCAAAACAGTCGGCGTTGGCTGAGTTGCTAGATCCGTATGCTACCGTACTGATTCTTGAAGCATTTACAGTATTTTGTCGACAAAAGAAATCACATGATCTAGTGATTCTTGATAGTTTCTAGAAGGAATTTTTACTGATTCACCATCTGGCATTTCATATTTTTGAAAGTTGGGAAGTCTATGAAGAGGAATTCCTAGAGAAGAAGATACCTTTCCTGCTGTATGAAAGTCTTTAGTATTTGATACATATAATTCCTCCCAATCTTTCCGTGATGCAATTGGAGCATTCAATGGATAGAATATATTTGGAGTGCTCTGAAACTGATCGTAGCAAAAATCTATTAATTCATTTCTCACTGATTCAAATGCAGTTGCCACGCCTAAATTTGCGGTGAAATTATTGAAAACAAACTCATAAAGCTTCGGTAGAGGCAGATTAAATTCTGCAATCTTTCTGTGAAATGTAACAAAGTCTTCTGCATATTTTTTTAAAGCCGCTGACGGATACTCTCCGTACAAAAGGGTGAGAATTCCTTTGATTCCTTCTAATGAACTAAAATCAGCCATCATTGGAACTATTAACATATCCGAGGAGACAAGCCCCATCTGAGTATAGATAGAGAAGCTTGGGTTGCAGTCAATAAAAACGGTCATTGACTCATACTTGTCTGCATCATGCTCTAGCTCACACAGTCGACGTATGGCAGTCATATACTCCTTCCATGATTTCACATTGGCAGGGTTTATTACTGCGTAATTTAGGGCAAGGGAAAGTGATTCCAGAAATGAATCGCCTGCCACTAGATATAGATTTTTAGTTACGTTATTGTTGTGCCTTGATACGTTCACCTTGTACGAAGTTCGTATGCTAGTAAATGCCGAGTTACCTTTTAATAGCCAGTCAATAAAGCCTACGATATTTTTTCTGGAGCTAGAAGCCTGAAGTCGCTGGTTTGTTGCATAACCTCTGTGGCCGCCACCTAGTAAAAACTGTGAGATATTTGCCTGCGGGCAAAGATCAATGACTAAAACTTGTTTATCTGGATTGTTTTCAGCATATAAGCATGCTGCATTTTGACATAGAGTTGTTTTGCCGACACCGCCTTTGTTGTTATAGAAAGAGTAAATAGCCATAGTCATTTGAATCTCCTTTGTAAAGTAAAAACGTGGATGTTTTTGCTTAATTATGATCTAACAAGGATTAGACCACCGCCCCACACAGGCTAGCAGTCGGATAAAACAGCACCATCCTACCCCATCCATAGGGAAACGCCAATAGCCAACCATTTAGGCAAACTTCAATTTTTGCGGATGCCTGCCTTGCCCTACACCCCCAACACCAATGCCCCCCCGCCAGCCTGCCAAAACCCCGGCTGGCGGTAATGGTGCTTGAGGTACTCAATCCACAAACGCACGCGCAAGGGCAGATGCTTGGCGTGTGGAAACACCGCATAAATACCATTGGGCGGCGCGGCAAAATTTTCTAACACCGGCAGCAGTTGGCCGGAGGCAATTTCTGCCTCTACCTCCCAAGTGCTGCGCCAGGCAATGCCATAACCGGCCAGACACCAGTCGTAGAGCACTTGGCCGTCGGAGCAGTCCAATGGCCCCACTGGCCGAAAATGCACCACCTGCTGCCCACCGCCATCGCTGGGTAAAGTAAACGCCCAGCCCCGCGTTTGCGAGGCTCCACTAGAGAGCGCCAAACAATCGTGCTCGGCCAGTTCACTCGGATGCTGTGGCGTGCCTCGGCGTTGTAAGTAAGAAGGTGCCGCCACACACAAACGGCGGTTGTCGGCAATACGCACACTGACCAAAGATGAATCGGGCAAATCGCCCACGCGCACCGCGCAATCGAAGCCCTCGGCGGCCAAGTCAATCACCCGGTCACTTAAATTCAGTGAGATACGCACTTCGGGGTGTTCGGCATAAAAACGTGGCACCAAGGGGGCGACATGGCGACGGCCAAACCCTGCCGGAGCGGTCACGCGCAAATGCCCGCTGGCCTGAATGCCCCCAGCGGACACGCTGGCCTCGGCGTGGGCCACCTCAGCCAGCAGGCGCTGGCAATCTTCTAAAAAGGCGCTGCCCTCGGTGGTTAGGCTCAAGCGCCGGGTGGTACGCACCAACAATTTAACGCCCAAATGGGCTTCTAGCGCATCCAAGCGGCGGCCCATGATGGCCGGGGCTACGCCTTCGGCGCGTGCCGCTGCCGTCAGGCTGCCGCGCGTGGCTACCGACACAAAAGATGCAAACGCTTTGAGCTTGTCCATACAGGGCTGGATTTTTGCGTAAAAGTCACAGGTTTTTGATTTTTTGGGTTATTTATGTGGGCAAATAATTGGAATACAGTTGCTGGCAGCAAAATTCTGTTTTTCCCTTTTCATTCTTTGAGGCAATTTCGCATGACCGCACGCACCACCATCCACCGCCTGCAAGTGGCCGACAGCCTGCTGCACTTTATCAACGAGCAAGTGCTGCCCGGCACCGGCATCGACAGCGCCGCCTTCTGGCAAGGTTTTGACGCCATCGTCACCGATTTGGCCCCGCGCAACATTGCCCTGCTGGCCGAGCGCGACCGCCTGCAGACCGAAATGGACAAGTGGCACACCGCCCACCCCGGCCCTATCACCGATATGGTGGCTTATCGCCAGTTCTTGGAAACCATTGGCTACTTGGTGCCCCAGCCCGCTACCACCCCAGCCAGCACCCGCAATGTCGATGATGAATTGGCTATTCAGGCTGGCCCGCAACTGGTGGTGCCAGTGCTCAATGCCCGCTACGCCCTCAATGCCGCCAATGCACGCTGGGGCAGCCTGTACGATGCCCTGTATGGCACCGATGCCATTCCCGAAACCGACGGCGCGGAAAAAGGCCAAGGCTACAACCCAGTGCGCGGTGCCAAGGTGATTGCCTTTGCCCGCAACGTGCTAGACCAAGCTGCGCCGCTGGCTGCTGGCTCGCACCAAGATTCCACCGGCTACCGCATTGAAGGCGGCCAGTTGGTAGTGGCCCTGAAAGACGGCAGCACCACCGGCCTGCAAGATGCCGCCCAATTGGTGGGCTTCCAAGGCGATGCGGCCGCTCCTAGCTCGGTGCTGTTGGTACACAACGGCCTGCATCTGGACATCATCATCAACCGTGCTACCCCGATTGGTCAATCGGACGCCGCTGGTGTGGCTGATTTGGTGTTGGAAGCAGCGCTGTCCACCATTCTTGACTTGGAAGACTCGGTGGCCGCCGTGGATGCCGAAGACAAGGTGCTGGGCTACAGCAACTGGCTGGGCATCCTCAAGGGCACGCTGGTGGAGTCGTTTGAAAAGGGCGGCAAAACCCTGACACGTGGCCTCAACCCCGACCGCCTCTACACCGCGCCCCAAGGCGGCGAAGTGCGCCTGCATGGCCGCTCTTTGATGTTTGTGCGTAACGTCGGCCACCTGATGACCAATCCGGCCATCCTCTATACCGCCGCAGATGGCAGCGTGAAAGAAATCCCCGAAGGCATCATGGATGCCGTGGTCACCACCACCATTGCCCTGCACGACCTGCAAGGCCACGGCGCTAACGGTATCCGCAACAGCCGCAAGGGCAGCGTGTATATCGTCAAGCCCAAGATGCACGGCCCGGCTGAAGTAGCGTTTGCCGCTGATTTGTTCAGCCGCGTCGAGCAACTGTTAGGCTTGCCCGACAGCACCGTCAAGCTGGGCATCATGGACGAAGAGCGCCGCACCAGCGTCAACCTGAAGGCTTGCATTGCTGCCGCTGCCAGCCGCATCGCCTTCATCAACACCGGCTTCTTAGACCGCACCGGCGACGAAATGCACACTGCCATGCTGGCTGGCCCGATGATTCGCAAGGGCGACATGAAGACCAGCGCTTGGATTCAGTCTTACGAGCGCAGCAATGTGCTGGTCGGCCTGACGATGGGCCTGCGCGGCAAAGCCCAAATCGGCAAGGGTATGTGGGCCATGCCCGACCTGATGGCCGCCATGCTGGAACAAAAAATTGTCCATCCCAAGGCCGGTGCCAACACCGCTTGGGTGCCTAGCCCCACCGGTGCGACACTGCACGCGCTGCACTACCACCAAGTCAAGGTGGCCGACATCCAAATCGAACTGGAAAAAACCAGTGCCGATACCGAGCGCGACAATCTGCTGACCGGCCTGCTCACCATTCCGGTCAGCAGCAACCCCAACTGGAGCGATGCTGAAAAGCAGCAAGAGCTGGACAACAACATCCAAGGCATCTTGGGTTATGTGGTGCGTTGGGTGGACCAAGGCGTGGGCTGCTCCAAAGTGCCCGATATCAACGACATCGGCCTGATGGAAGACCGCGCCACGCTGCGTATCTCCAGCCAACATGTGGCCAACTGGCTGCACCACGGCATCGTCACGGAAGAGCAAGTGCGCGCCACCTTTGAGCGCATGGCCGCCAAGGTGGACAAGCAAAATGCTGGTGATGCGCTCTACCAACCAATGGCCGGCCACTTTGACACCAGCATGGCCTACCAAGCGGCGCTGGATTTGGTGTTCAAGGGCAAGGAGCAACCCAGCGGCTACACCGAACCGTTGTTGCACGCTTGGCGCTTGAAGGTGAAGGCCGCCCAGCGCGCAGCCTAAGCCAAAAAAGCGGTGCCTTTGGGCGCCGCTTTTTGCTTCAAACTAGGGGCCAGCGGTACTACACTGTGGCCGCAACGCTGTAAGGAAAGCACCATGACCGACGGATTGCCCGAAAAAACCGACCCCCTGTTCCAATGGTCACGGCGCATGACCCGCTCTTTGGCCGATTTGGACGCGCGCATTGCCCGATTAGCGCTGTTTTTGGATGTGGATTTATCCTTGCACAATGAATCGGTGATTGAGCAGCTGATTGAGCGCACCCACCCGCTGTTCCAACGCTACCAACATAACCCCGATGTTCCTTTAAGCGATGACCACGGGCGCGAGCGCCACAGCTTAGAAGAACTGCGCGGCCTGCTGGTGGTGCGCTGCAACATGATGGCCAATATGCTCAATGAACTCGGGCTAGAGTTGACCACGCAAATTGCCTCGGCGGCAGAAGACCACTTAGACCGGCTAGGCTTTAAGCCCGGTGCCGATGGCTTTACCCTGCTGCCTCGGCGCAAGCCCTAGGCCAAGGTGCAAGCCCCGTAAAATCGGCAGATGCTCTCTGCCAAACAAGAACTGCTGGCCGCTTTAGCGGCTGAACTCGAAAAACTCTCCGCCGGTGCCGGTGCCAAGGCCGCTTTTGAATCGCCCAAGGTGGCGGCGCACGGCGATTTTGCCTGCACCGCCGCCATGCAGCTGGCCAAGCCGCTCAAGCAAAACCCGCGTGCCTTGGGTGAACAGCTCAAGGCAGCGCTAGAGGCTACCCCGGCCTTCCAACGCTGGGTGGCAGCGATTGAGATTGCTGGCCCTGGCTTTTTGAATATCCGCCTGTTGCCCGCTGCCAAGCAGCAGGTAGTGCAAGCAGTGCTGGCCCAAGGGCCAACATTTGGTGTTCAGCCCAAGCGGGGTGAAAAAATCTTGGTCGAGTTTGTTTCGGCCAACCCCACCGGCCCGCTGCATGTGGGGCATGGCCGCCAAGCCGCCTTGGGCGATGCCATTTGCAACCTGTACGCCAGCCAAGGCTGGAGCGTCCACCGCGAGTTTTATTACAACGATGCCGGGGTGCAAATTGACACCCTGACCAAAAGCACGCAACTGCGCGCCAAAGGCTTTAAGCCGGGCGATGACTGCTGGCCGATAGACCCAGAAAACCCCGCCGCCAAAAATTTCTACAACGGTGACTACATCCAAGACATTGCCGATGCCTTTTTGGCCCGCGCTACTGTCAAGGCCGATGACCGCGCCTTTACCGCCAATGGTGATGTAGCAGACTATGACAACATTCGCCAGTTTGCCGTGGCCTACCTGCGTAACGAGCAAGACAAGGACTTGCAAGCCTTTCAGCTGCGCTTTGACGAGTATTACCTTGAATCGAGCCTCTACACCAACGGCCATGTCGAAGCCACGGTGCAGCGTCTGATTGCCAATGGCAAAACCTACGAGCAAGATGGCGCGCTGTGGCTCAAATCCACCGACTACGGTGACGACAAAGACCGCGTCATGCGTAAGCAAGACGGCAACTACACCTACTTTGTGCCCGATGTGGCCTACCACATTCAAAAATTCAAGCGTGGCTTTACCAAAGTCGTCAACATCCAAGGCACCGACCACCACGGCACCATTGCACGGGTACGCGCGGGGTTGCAAGCCGCCGATGTGGGCATTCCGCAAGGCTACCCCGACTATGTGTTGCACACCATGGTGCGCGTGGTCAAGGGCGGCGAGGAAGTCAAAATCAGTAAACGTGCCGGTAGCTATGTCACACTGCGCGACCTGATTGAATGGACGAGCAAAGACGCCGTGCGCTTCTTTTTACTCAGCCGCAAGCCCGATACCGAATACACCTTCGATGTCGATTTGGCCGTGGCACAAAACAACGACAACCCGGTCTATTACGTGCAGTATGCCCATGCGCGCATCTGCTCCGTACTGCGTGGCTGGGCCGAACAGGGCGGCGGCGATGTGGCGGCGCTGAAGGATGTGGATTTGTCGGCGCTGCAAGGGCCACAAGCCCAAGCCCTGATGCTGCTGCTGGCCAAATACCCCGAAATGCTCACCGCAGCGGCGGCAGACAATGCGCCGCACGATGTCACCTTCTATCTGCGCGAGCTGGCCGCCAGCTACCACAGCTACTACGATGCCGAGCGCATTTTGGTGGATGACGAAGCCGTCAAGCTGGCGCGGCTGGCGCTGGTGGCAGCTACCGCCCAAGTGCTGGCCAATGGCTTGGCGGTGCTGGGGGTTTCCACCCCCGAGCGCATGTAAACCCCGCACAGAAAAGCATGGCCATGAAAAAACAGCAACAAGGCGGCACCATCCTCGGCTTTATTTTGGGCTTGGTGGTGGGTTTGGGGGCCGCCTTTGCGGTGGCCGTGTATGTCACCAAAGTGCCGGTGCCTTTTTTGAACAAGGGTGCAGTACGCGGCACCGGCCAAGATGCCGCCGAAGACGAAAAAAACAAAACTTGGGACCCCAATGCGCCCTTGTATGGCAAGAACCCAGCCCGCACCACCCCTGCCGAGCCTACCCCAGCAGCCAGTGTCGAGGCCACCCCCGACACCAAAGCTGCTGCCGTCAAGCCAGAACTGAAACCAGAGGCCAAAACCGCCGAGGTCAAGCCCGCTACAGCGCCAGCAGATACCCCAGCGTCTAGCGCCGACCCGCTGGGCGATTTGGCCAAGAGCCGCATGCAAACCAACAGCGCCAGCCATACGGCCAGCAGCAGTGCTGCCGATGACCCCTTCACCTACTTCGTACAAACTGGCTCTTTTGGCAGCCAAAACGATGCTGAAGCACAACGCGCCAAACTGGCCATGCTGGGCTTGGAAGCGCGTGTGAGCGAGCGCGAACAAGGTGGGCGCACGGTGTTTCGGGTGCGTTTGGGGCCATTTGGCAAACGCGGTGATGCCGAGCAACTCAAGGGGCGGCTCGATGGCTCAGGGGTCGATTCGGCCTTGGTGCGCGTAAACCGCTGAACTTTTGCCCAGCGCTGGCTCTCTGAACCTTATCCACTCTCTGGAGTATTTTTTTGATGAAACGCCGTGACTTCTCTCTGACTGCTGCCGTGGCCTTGGCTGCCCCTTTGTTGCCGCTGGCGGCCCAAGCGCAGGCCGCCACGCCCAAAGAAGGCAAGGACTACAACAAGCTGGCCAAGCCGGTCAATACCGATGCACCCGCTGGCAAAATCGAGGTGCTAGAGTTCTTCTGGTACAGCTGTGGCCATTGCCATACCTTCGAGCCTATGCTCCATAGCTGGAGCAAAACAGTCCCAGCCAATTTGGTGGTGCGCCGCGTGCCAGTGGCTTTTAATGCCAGCTTTGTTCCTGCCCAAAAACTCTACTACGCTTTAGAAGGCTTGGGCAAAGTAGAGCCGTTGCACGCCCGTGTGTTCCGTGCTATCCACGTCGAGAAGCAAAAGCTGGCCAAAGAAGAGGACATCATGGCTTGGGCCGCCAAGCAGCCTGAGCTGGACATGGCCAAGTTCAAAGAGATGTACCAGTCTTTCACGGTAGCCAACCAAATGCGCCGTGCCACGCAATTGCAAGATGCCTACGGTGTCGAAGGCACGCCCTCAATGGGCGTGGCCGGGCGTTATTACACCGATGGCACCTTGGCTGGTAGCTTGCAAGCCATGTTGCAGGTGGTCAACCACCTTACCAGCCTCAAAGGCTAAACGCTAAACACTCAAGGCGTGTGGTGTAGCGCCGGATGCTGCAAGAAAAAGCGTAGCATCTCCTGTGAGGCATTCACGCCATTCGGGTCGGTGTAGCTGCCTTGTGCGCTACCCCCAGCCCACGCATGGCCGCCAGCGTGCAGTTGCCAGTGTTCTACCAATACCCGGTCGGGCATTTGTTCGTGGTGGCCTTCCCAATAGACGGTGCGTGTGTAAGCCTGCCCGGCTGCCGATTGGCCGCTGCAACTGCGCCGTTGTAATGGTACGCCCCGGCGTATGGCATCGGCCAACACGGCATCTACCAAATACTCCCCGTTGCGGGCATGTACCGTGTCGTCCAAATCGCCATGAAACACAATCACCGGCAGATGTGGCCCCGGTGTCAGTAATGCCGGGTCCGTCTGCGGGCCGTGGTCCATCACCTGTAAAGCGTCGTGCAAATTGCGTACGGCCTTGGCCTGCACACCAGAATGCACGCCAATTGCGGCAAACACATCGGGGTATTCGCTGCCCAACAAAGCGGCCATAGCTCCGCCCGCTGACAGGCCAGCTACATAAATACGCCGCCGGTCTAGTAGCTGTTGGTGGGCTGCTACGTCGTCCACCATAGCCACCAGCAAGGCCAGCTCGCCAGTGCCTCGGCGTTGGTGTTGTGGCTCAAACCAGTTCCAGCATCCTTGTGAATTGGCCCAAGGCGATTGGGCTGGGTACAACACCAACACCCCTGCTTGGGCTGCCGCTGCATTCATAGCAGTGCCAGCAGCAAAATCTTCGGCACTTTGGTGGCAACCGTGCAGCATCAGCACCAAAGGCATAGGATGGGCGATGGCTGGTGCAGGAGGCACAAACAGCCAATAGTCGTGTGTGGCACCTTGCCAATGAAACGCTACCCGACCAAACTCTCCCGGTGCTATGGGTGCCGAGGGCAAAGGCAGCGCTTTGTCGGACAGCAGCATAGAGAAAGGATCGAGCCAATAGTACATGGGCACATTTATGGGTTGGCCAGCCTGTACACAGGCCGGTAAATGGTGGGGCGCTCAGCCACCAGGGCGCTACTAATGCCGTGCAAAGATTCTGAGTGGCCAATAATCAAATGCCCATCGCGTTTCAGATAGGGTAGCAAGTTGGCAATCACCTTTTGCTTGGTTTGTTGGTTAAAGTAAATCAGCACATTGCGTAGAAAAATCACATCAAACAAGCCGGGTACGCGCTGCGGTTGCAGCAGGTTGCAGTACATAAATTGCACCCGTTCGCGCAGTTGGCGTGCCACCAACAACATGCCTTGTTGGTCCATGATGCCCTTGAGGCAGTATTTTTTCAGCAGCGCCGGCGGAATGCCATTGGTACGCTCTAAAGAATACAGACCCCGGTGTGCTGCTGATAACACTTTGGTGCTAATGTCCGTGCCCACCACTTCCCAACTGCCTTGGCCTAAGCCCAAGGTATCGGCCAGCACCATCGCCGTGCTGTACGCCTCTTCGCCGCTGGACGAGGCAGCACTCCACACCCTAAAAGCACCTTGGCGACCACAGCGGGCTGCTTTTTCGCGCAGAAACTCAAAATGCTGCGGCTCGCGGAAAAAGTAGGTTTCGTTGGTGGTGATTAAATCCACCATGGTTTGGCGCTCTTGGGCTTGGGCCTCTTGACTCAGGTGCTGAAAATACTCACCAAAGCTGCCTAGCCCCAGCGCACGCAAGCGCTTGGCCAGTCGCCCCACCAGCAGAACCTTTTTGGCCTCTGACAGGCTAATGCCCGCAATATCAAAAATCAGCTTTTGAAACTGCGAGAACTCGCGGCTAGAGATAGAGTCTTCGCCATACAACAGGAAGTCTTCCATGGTGGGCCTCACTCAGTTTGAAGGGATGAGCGGACGGCAATTTCGAGCTAGTCATGGCCGCACCTCCGCCAAAAAGGACTAAAAACGCACGAAATGGGACTCGTCAGGGTGGTTGCTGACACTGGCAGTGCTTGCCATGGCAGGTTGGCGGCTCACACCCCCTAGGCGTGGTGGGTTGCCAGTGTGTTTTTTGCCCGCACTCCAGTTCGTACTGGTACTGGCATTACTGGCAGGTTTGGCACTGCGGCGCCCTTGTTCGGCCACATAGAAGAAAGACATGGTCTCTTGCAGGTTGATGGCTTGGGTGGACATCTCTTCTGCTGTGGCGGCCAGCTCTTCGGAGGCGCTGGCATTTTGCTGCGTGATTTGGCTCAACTGGCTCATGGCGGTGTTGATTTGGTTCACCCCCACGGTTTGCTCTTCGGATGCAGCGGTAATTTCTTGCACCACATCGGCAGTTTTTTGCGTAGCGGGCACGATTTCATCCAGCAGTTTGCCCGCCTTTTCGGCCATGCCCACGCTGTTGATGGCCAATTGGCCAATTTCTTGCGCCGCAACTTGGCTGCGCTCGGCCAGTTTGCGTACCTCGGCAGCCACCACGGCAAAGCCTTTGCCATGCTCGCCGGCACGCGCCGCCTCGATGGCCGCGTTGAGCGCCAACAGATTGGTTTGGTAGGCAATGTCATCGATGATGCCAATTTTCTTGGCAATTTGCTTCATCGCCACCACCGTATCGTTGACAGCCTTACCGCCCTCGGCGGCTTTGCTGCTGCCATCGGCGGACATGCCATCGGCAATTTTGGCGTTTTCGGTGTTTTGCTGGATAGAGGAGGCCATCTCGTTGATGGAAGCCGAAGTTTCTTCTACCGAGGCGGCTTGCTCGCTGGCGGCTTGCGACAACGATTGCGAGGTGGAAGACACTTGCGCCGTGGCCGAAGCCAAGGTTTCGGCGGTGGCACTGACATCGCTAATAGTTTGTGCCAGCTTGCCCACCATGTTGTTCATGCTGTCTTTGACGCTCTTGACTTCGCCCTTGTAGTCGCCCTGCACGGTTTTGCTCAGGTCGCCGTTTTCCATAGCGGCAATCACAGTGACAATTTCATCCACCGGCTGGGTGATGCCATCTAAAGTTTGGTTGATGCCATTGACCAGATTTTTGAAATCACCTTGGTGTTTGCTGGCATCGGCACGCACATGCACCATGCCATTGGCACCGGCTTGTATCAGCACATTGGTATCGGTAATGACGGCCTGAATCGATTGCGTCATGCGCTGCATGGCAGCCATCAGGCTGCTGCTGTCGCCCGCTCGCAGGGTAATTTTGTTGCTCAAATCACCCACGGCAATGCGGTTGGCAATGTTGGCGGCCTCGTCAGGCTCGCCGCCCAACTGGCGTAGTACCGAGCGCGTCACCACCCAGCTGATGATGCCAACAGCGGTCAGGGTTAAAGCAGCAATCAGCAAAGACAAGGTGAGCGCGCGGTCTTTGGTGCTGATGGCATCTTCCATGCCTTTTTTGCCCAAATTGACGTTATAGGCAAAGTGTTCTTCAATCGCTGTTTCAAGCCGTGCGCCAATTGCGCCCGCTGGTTCAGCCAAGACTTTGGCCCTTTCTAGCCCCTCTGGGCCTTTTTGCATCTCTTGGGCGATGCCGGTCAGCAAGGGCTCGTACTCGGCAAAAATCTTGGCTACCTGTTGCAACAAGGCCCGATCTTTGTCGTCCACGATGGTTTTTTCGTAGCTTTTAAGACCCTGTAGAAGCGATTCGCGTTGCCTGCGTGCGTTGTTTTCTAACAGCAGGCTCTCTTCGGCTGTGTCGGACAGCAACAAGCGGTTGACGGCCACACGCAGATTGAGAAAATCTTTTTGCACATTGGCCAAAATGACCAAAGCGGGCACAGTGTTCTCGCTGCTAAAGCTAGACGCTTCAAATACACGGTGCATGTCTTTTTGTGCCAAGCCGGTCAGCATGGCAATGCCAATCAAGGCCGACCCAGCAAGCAGGCTCATTTTTTTGGTCACGGTCAGTTTCATCAGTTTGCGCGTGAAACCTCGGCATTCATGCCGGGGAGGTAGAGCGCGG
>CAYMAC010000016.1:0-70693 GCA_964388325.1 uncultured Simplicispira sp.
GGCGCTCACGGATGGCGCGGTGGCTCGTTTCGTTGCAGAAGTTCCAGACCTGATTGACCTCACGCGCCATCGCAGACAGCACTTTGGCGTGCTTGTCTTTAATTCGTAGGCGCAGAGTTTTGGTGCAATCCATGCTGTGCATTCTGCTTAAACGCAGAGGGGTTCTATGGTCGTCTTCCTACTTATTTCGCGTTAGGACGTCTACGGCGTCCGCGCTCTCGACCTCGGGCTGAACCCCGAGGCTTCCCGCGCACTTGGTGAAGGCTGCGGGCGGTAAATTGTATCTAAATGATAAAATTGATAAAGCGCAATCCGTTTTTTGGTGCAAGTTTAGGAGTAAGCATGTCTTTTTTGCAGGGGTTGCAGCGCTGGTGCTGGGTGATACTGGCTATTTTTTTGACCGCCTGTGGGCCTAAGCCGCCGGTCAAAATTGGTTTTATTGGTGGCTTATCAGACCGAAATTCTGACAATGGCCAAGCCGGGCTCAATGGGGTGATTTTGGCGGTAGAGCAATTTAACCGTGCCGGTGGCTTAGATGGCCGCATGGTAGAGCTGTTAGCGCGTGATGATGCCCAAACCAAAGAAGTGGCTGTTCGCTCGACGCAAGAGCTGGTCAATGCCCAAGTAGAAGCGGTGATTGGCCCTTTCACTAGCAGTATGGCCGAGGTGATTGTGCCCATCACTGGCAAAGCGGGTATTTTTCAGGTCAGCCCCACCATCACTTCAATGGCCTTTTATGGCCAAGATGACAATCTGTTTCGTATCAACCGCACCACCAGCGACAACGCCCACGATTACGCCAAGGTGATGTTGGGCCGGGGTCAGCACCATATTGCCGTAGCTTACGATTTACGCAACCGCAACTTTACCGAGTCGTGGTTGGCAGAGTTTCGCCATGCGGTAACGCACCACGGCGCAGGCAAAGTCAGCGCGGTACCTTATGAGTCAGGCCCCAACACTGATTTTGCCCAAGTGGTTGCCCAGATGGTGCAAACCCAGCCCGATGCGCTGTTTTTTATCTCCGGGGCGCTGGATGTGGCCCGACTGGCACAACAGGCGCGCAAGCAAGCACCACAGTTGCCGATTGGTGCTGCTGAATGGGCCGCCACCGAGCAATTGGTGGAGTTGGGTGGCGAAGTGGTCAATGGGCTGCTGATTGTGCAAAACTACGACCGCGATGACACTTCGCCACGCTTTAAGGAGTTTAGCGAAGCCTATTTCAAGCGCTTTCAGCGGATGCCGGGTTATAGCTCGGTCTCAGCCCATGATGCGGCCACAGTGGTACTGACAGCCCTGAAAAACCGCCAATCGGGCGAAACCGTCAAGCAAGCGGCGCTACGCAGTAGCCCGTTCCAAGGCTTGCAGCAACAAATTACTTTTGATGCCAATGGCGATACGCCGCGCAAGGTATTTTTCACCGAAATTCACGGTGGCCGCTACGTACAAGTTAAATAAGCGTTTAATTCGGCGCTAGCTGGGCACCGCTGCAACGCTCCATACCGGCCAGGTCGCAGCGCGATTGCACTTGGCTTAAACCGGCAGCTGCCAGTAGGGCGCGCACGCTGGTGGCTTGATTCCAGCCATGCTCTAGCAGCAGCCAGCCCCCCGGTTTGAGGTGTGCGGGTGCTTGGGCCACGATTTGGCGGATGTCATCTAGCCCATCAGGGCCACTGGCCAAGGCTTGCAAAGGTTCGTGCTGCAAGGCAGCCAAATGGGGGTCGCTGCTGGCGATGTAAGGCGGATTCGAGACAATGAGGTCAAAACATCCCTGCACCGCTTGCAGCCAGTGGCCGTGCTGAAAGCACACCGCCAGCCCCAAGCGTTGGGCATTGGCTTGGGCTACGGCCAAGGCATCGGCACTGGCATCTACGGCTAGCACTTGGGCATCGGGGCGTTGTTGTTGCAGTGCCAAAGCAATCGCCCCACTGCCGGTGCCCAAGTCCAGCACTTGGGGGGTGGTGCGGCTCTGTAACACTTCCAAGGCCCAATCGACCAAAATTTCAGTGTCGGGGCGCGGGTCTAAGACGCGTGCATCCACTTGCAGTGGCAGGCCGTAAAACTCTTTACTGCCAGTTAGGTAGGCCACTGGCTCACCCGCTGCGCGGCGCTGGCATAGGGCCAGAAAGGTGCTGCTGGCTGCAGTGGGCAAGGCATCGGTATCGTGCGCCAGCAGCCAAGCGCGGTCATGCAGTGGGCGGCCTAAGCTGTGTAGCAGCAATATCTGGGCATCGATGCGTGCCAGCCCGGCCATGTGTGCTTGGCGCAGGGCAGCGGCCACGGTAGTGGGGGCGAACATGGACATAGCCCGGTTTAGCCCAGATGGCTGGCTTCTAATTCGGCCAGTTGTTCGGCTTCATGGGCGTGTTGCAGGGCTTGTAGTACATCGCCCAAATCGCCCTCCATCACATAGAGCAGCTTGTACAGCGTTAAGTTGATGCGGTGGTCGGTCAGGCGGCCTTGTGGGAAGTTGTAGGTGCGGATGCGGTCGCTGCGGTCGCCGCTGCCAATCAAGCCTTTGCGTAAGGCGGCTTCTTTGGCGGCGCGTTCGCTGCGTTCTTTTTCTTGGATGCGTGCTTGCAGCACTTGCAAAGCCTTGGCCTTGTTGCTGTGTTGGCTACGGCCATCTTGGCATTCGGCCACGATGCCGGTGGGCAAATGCACCACACGCACCGCAGAATCGGTCTTGTTGATGTGCTGACCACCGGCGCCACTGGCGCGGAAGGTGTCGATGCGTAAATCCGCAGGGTTGAGCTTGATGGCTTCGGTTTCGTCTGGCTCGGGCATCACGGCCACGGTGCAGGCGCTGGTGTGGATGCGGCCTTGGGTTTCGGTGGCGGGCACGCGCTGCACCCGATGGCCGCCCGATTCAAACTTGAGCGCGCCATAGACGTTGTCGCCCACGATACGCAAGACGATTTCTTTGTAGCCACCCAGTTCGGCGGCGTTTTCGCTCACCGTTTCTACTTTCCAACCGACGTTGGCGGCGTAGCGCATGTACATGCGCGCTAAATCGCCCGCAAACAAGGCCGACTCATCACCACCGGTGCCAGCGCGGATTTCTAAAAAGGCGTTGCGCGCATCGTCGGGGTCTTTGGGCAGCAGCAGGCGTTGCAGCTCGTCTTCTAATTGCACCAGTTCGGCGCTGGCGCTGGCGATTTCTTCTTGCGCCATCTCGGCCATGTCGGGGTCGGCCAGCATCTCTTGTGCTCCAGCCAAATCGCTTTCGCGTTGCAGATAGCGCCGGTAACGTCCGGCAATGGCCGTCACTTCGGCATGTTCACGCGACAGTACGCGGTATTGGGCCATGTCGGCCATGATGTCATCGCGTGAGAGCAAAAAGTCCAGCTCGCCTAGGCGTTGGGCATAACGCTCCAGTTGGCTTCTCAAAAAGGGTTTCATGGGAAAAAAATGGTGAAGGCCAAGCGCCTAGAGCGGCGCTGGTGGTAGCAAAAAAATGGGCGGCCTTGACCGGCCCGCTAACGGCGGCCAGTGTCTTGTTGTTGGCGCAAAAACAGGCGCGAGACAGTGCGCGCTGTTTGCTGCCGGGTGGCGGCATCGCCCGCGTGCAGCTCGGCCAAAGTGCCGTGCAAGAGCTTGTTGGTCAGCCCCTTGGCCAGCGCATCTAGCACCGTTTGGATGTCTTCGCCCTGCGCTAGGCGTTTGTGGGCGCGGGCAATCTCAGCCGTTTGCCAAGTTTGCGTTTGGGCGTGGATTTGCTGGATGAGCGGCACCACGCCATGTTGCGGGTCGCGCTCGTCTAGCCAGTGCATAAAGCTTTGCACCCCGGCATCGATGATGGCTTCGGCTTGGGCTACGGCAGCTTGGCGATTGGCCTGCGCGGCTTGCACTACGGTGGCCAAATCATCCACCGTGTAGAGATAGACATCTTCTAGCGCCTTGACTTCTGGCTCAATGTCGCGCGGCACGGCCAAATCGACCATGAACATGGGGCGGTGGCGGCGCTTTTTTAAGGCCCGCTCTACGGCACCCAAACCGACAATCGGCAAGCTGCTGGCGGTGCAACTGACGACAATATCAAACTCGTGCAGGCGCTCGGGCAAATCAGCCAAGCGCATGACCTCGCCACCAAAGCGGGTGGCTAATTTTTCACCGCGCTCTAAGGTGCGATTGGCAATAGCAATAGTTTGCGGGCTGCGCGCGGCAAAGTGCGTGGCCGTGAGTTCAATCATCTCACCGGCACCGACAAACAGCACCTTGGTGTGGGCCAAATCTTCAAACAATTGGCTGGCCAAGCGCACGGCAGCAGCGGCCATGCTGATGGAGTGCGCGCCGATTTCAGTCGAAGTACGCACCTCTTTGGCCACGGCAAAACTGCGTTGGAACAGTTGATTGAGCGTGGAGCCTAAAGCGCCCGCGTCTTCGGCGGCGCGCACGGCGCTTTTCATTTGGCCCAAAATTTGCGCTTCGCCCAGCACCATCGAATCGAGGCCGCTGGCCACGCGGAAGGCGTGGCGGGCTGCGGGGCCGTTTTGCAGCACATAGGAATGTGAACGCAATACGTCGGGATGCACGCCGCCACTTTGGGCCAGCCAGCCGAAGGTGCGCTCTAAGGCGCTGGGGTTGCCTGCACAATAAATTTCGGTGCGGTTGCAGGTGGACAAAATAGCCGACTCAATGCCCTGCTGGGGGCTGTCGGGGGCCAGTGCTTGGCGCAGGCCGTGCAGGGTGGGGGCGATTGTGTCGAGCGCAAACGCAAAGCGGCCACGCAGGTCGAGCGGCGCGGTGGTGTGGTTAATGCCTAAAGCCCAGACTGCCATATTGGCGGGGATTATAAATTTTTACCACTGCACCCCAAGGGCTTATCCCACTGGCGCTGTTGGGCAGCGCGTTCGGGCCTTAAACGTGGCTGAACAGATATAGTCCTGCCGTGCTACACAAGCTGCCCAGAGCCGCCAGCGCCCAGTGCTGGTGGCGTGCCTGTTGGTAACGCAGGGCTAGCCCCAAGGCCATACCACTAAAGTGCAATGCTGCGGTGGTCAGCATAAAACCCAAGGCATAGGCAGCAAAACCCGACGCGGGCGCTTCAGCACCGTGCGCCATGCCATGCAGCAAAGCCGCCGCTGCCACCAAGCCCAGCCCGGCCCCCAGCGGCACAGGCTGGCGTGCCAGCACCAGCATGGCGCCAAACAGCACCACCGACAAGGCAATGCCATGCTCTAGCCCCGGCAGCGCCCAACCCACCGCTCCTGCGCCAGCACCCACCATCAAGGCCAGCAAAAAAGCTGCTGGCCCGCACCATGCCCGTTGCCGGGGCAACGCTGACACCGACCACACCCCCACCGCTACCATCGCCAGCAGGTGGTCTAAACCGAAAGGATGCACCATGCCTGTCCACAGCCCAGAGGTGCCATGCCCGGTGTGTGCCTGTGCCGTGCCCAGCCCCAAGGCCAGCCCGCCGACAAGGAGGCTACGAATCCGGGGTGCAGAAAAGAATGCCATATTCAACTCCAGCGATTCAAAAAACTTTGCCAGCTATGGGCGTAACCACTGCGCGGCCCAATCCAGTGCTTGGGCCAGCCGCTCTTGGGCTGCCACCGTGGGCGGCTGGCCCAACTCCCAACTTTCGCCGGGAATCGCCAGCAGCCAACTGGGGGGGGGCGCGTGGCCTTGTACGTCAGTAAATACCTGCAACAGCGCCGCCGGGCTCATGGCGTGGGTGGTGTAGCTGCTATCGCGTGCCGGCTGCAAGGGCGCACAATGAAACGGCGGTTGCACGCCGTCCGCCACGCCACAAGAGGCATCGACAAACAAAATGCGCCGCCGCCCCAACAAATCCAAGCTGTGTTCTATCTGCAACTGGAAATCCGTCAGGCACTCCACTTGCGGTAGGTTCATGGCCTGCACCGCCTCGGCAAACAGCGGCCCCAAAGCATCATCGCCCCGGCTGGGGTTGCCCCAAGCAAAAACCAAGGTGTTGGCAGGCATGGGCAGACTTAGGCTTTGGTTTGGCGGTCTAACTCGCGGCCTTCGGCATCGAGTAGCAGCACTTCCAGCGGCATCTTGCCCAGCGCATGGGTAGCGCAAGACAGGCAGGGGTCATAAGCGCGGATGGCCACTTCGATATGGTTCAGCAGCCCTTCGGTAATCTGTTGGCCGTCCAGATACTTTTTGGCTACTTCACGCACCGCCACATTCATGGCGTGGTTGTTGTTGGTGGTAGAAACAATCAAATTCGCCATCGTGACCAAATCATTCTCATCGACTTGGTAGTGGTGAAACAGTGTGCCGCGTGGTGCTTCAATCACGCCCACGCCTTCGCGCTGGCGCTGGCCGGTGGCTAGCAAATCACTGCCTTCGATGTCGTCGTCGTGCAGCAGCTCTTTAATCATCTCGGCAGAGAACAGCATTTCTATCATGCGCGCCCAGTGGTAGCCCAGTGAGCCGTGCATCAGCTGGCTGCCTGCATAGGCGGCCAACTCGCGCCGTTCATGTTCGGCAAACGGGGTGGGAATGTGGTCGCAGTTTTGTACCCGTGCCAGCGGCCCCACCCGGTACCAACCCTGCTCGGGGCCAAACTGGGTGAGGTAAGGGAACTTCATGTAGCTCCAAGGCTTGACTTCTTCGGTGATGAGGCGGTCGTAGGTTTGGTAATCTACATGGTCAAACAATATCTGGCCGTCGGCATTTTTGGCGCGCAGGCCGCCGTGGTACAGGTCTAAATCCCCATTGGGGGCTACCAAGCCCATAAAGTGGGAGCGGAAGCTGCCAAATTGGTCGTACAGCGCCGGGTTTTGTTGGTGCAGCTCTTTGATGATTTTGACGGCCCCTCGGCTCCAGGCAATCATCTGGTAGCTGTCTTTGAGCAACTCTTTGCGCTCGGCCCCGGTTAAAGAACGATTGACACCACCGGGCACAGAACCCGTGCCATGCACGCGCTTGCCAGCGGTTAGGCGAATCACCTCTTGGCCGTATTTGCGTAGCAAAATGCCCTGCTTGGCAATATCGGGGTGTTTGGCCGCTACACCCACAATGTTGCGCTGCGCCACCTCGGAGTCAAAGCCAAACAGCAAATCAGGCGACGACAAATGAAAAAAATGCAGGGCGTGTGATTGCAGCATCTGGCCGTAGTGCATCAGGCGGCGCATTTTTTCTGCCGTCGGCGTGAGCTGCTTGGCCCCGACAATCACATCCAGCGCCTTGCTGGCCGCCAGATGGTGCGAGACTGGGCAAATGCCGCACAGGCGTTGCACCATCACCGGCACTTCCCAATAGGGCCGCCCTTGGATAAAGCGTTCAAAGCCGCGAAACTCGACAATGTGCAGTCGTACCTGATGCACTTTGTTGTTTTCGTCCAGCAGCAGGGTAACTTTGCCGTGGCCCTCCACGCGCGAGACGGGGTCGATAGCGACGCGGCGCAATTGGTCGCTGGCAACGGTGGCGGTTTCGAGTTCAAAGCTCATAGCGGCTCTCAGTCGTAATGCAGCAGGCCGTGGCCCAAGGTGGGTTCTTTGCCCGCCATCAAATCGTTTAAGAATGACCAAATGGCATCGCCCGAAGGCGGGCAACCGGGCAAAAAGTAGTCAATCTTCACTATTTCATGCACGGGATGGACTTGGTTGAGCGGCAGCGGCAGTTCCGGGTCGTTGGGGATGCGGCTGCCGGGGGCCAAGCCGTGCCCAGTGCGATAGACCTCTTGCAAAATATCGCTCAGGGGCAGGTGGTTGCGCTGTGCCGGTAAGCCACCGTTGACGGCACAGGCACCCATTGCTACCAAAATTTTGCAGTTGTCACGAAACTCGCGCAGTACGTGGATATTTTCGGCGTTGCAGATGCCGCCTTCAATCAGGCCAATATCGCAAGGGCCGCAGTGTTTGATGTCGGTGATGGGGGAGCGGTCAAAATCTACCAGCTCTAATAGCGGCAAGAGGCGCTCGTCAATGTCTAAAAACGACATGTGGCAGCCAAAACAACCGGCCAACGATACCGTGGCTACTTTGAGTTTGGCGGCGGCCATTATGGTTTCTCCTCGGGGGTGGCTGGAGCAGCCATGCTGGCGCTGATAGGCTGGGCGTCGTAGGTGCGGGCACCAATCGGCGTGGCAAAGCCGACCTTCTTTTGCAAGATGACACCCACCGGGCAAACTTGGGCGGCGCGGTCGGTGGCGGCAAAATCGGTATCGGCCAATTGGCCCGATTCGCTATTCACAATCAGGTGCGATTGGATGCCGCGCCCCGACAGGGCAAAAACGTTTTTACCATCCACTTCGCGGCTGGCACGCACGCACAGCTCACACATGATGCAGCGGTTGAAATCCAGCAGCACGTCAGGGTGCGAGGCATCCACCGGGCGATTAGGGTAGAAGTGGTCAAAATGCGGCGTGAGCATCCCCATTTCGTAGGCCGTGGCTTGCAGTACGCAGTGGCCGCTTTTTTCGCAGGAGGGGCAAAAGTGGTTGCCTTCGACAAACAGCAGTTGCAGCAGCGTGCGGCGTTTGTCGCGCAGTTCGTCGGTTTGGTTGTCCACTTCCATACCCGCCGTGGCACGGGTGGTGCAAGCGGTGGTGAAGCGCCCGCCCACTTTGACGGTACACAGCTTGCATGAGCCATGCGCCGTGAAATCTGGGTGCCAACACAGGTGCGGGATGTATTTGCCCGCCGTGGTGGCAGCCTGCATCAGCGTTTGACCGGAAGCAAACGGCACTTCCTCGCCGTCGAGCAGAAAGGTGTTGTTCATGGCTGTGGCTCGCTGGAAAGGTGGGCGGCTTGCTGTGCCTCTTGGTGGGCGCTGAGGTTGTCGCTCAGGTGGGCCTCGGCATCGTCACGCGCCGTCATGCGCCGCGCTTGCGATAGAGCAGCATCCAAATCAAACGCCGGTTCGTAATCAGGCGAATGCAAGCGGCGCTCAAACGCTGGGCGGAACTTGTGCAGCATGTCTTGCAGCGCAATCGTGGCGGTGTTGCCCAAGCCGCAATGGCTGGCCCCTTGCATCAGGCGGTGCATCCGCTGCATCTCGTCCAAATCGTAGGGCGAGCCGTGGTCGTTGGCCAGCTTGTTCAGCAGCTTGACATTGACAGCCGTCCCGACACGGCAGGGGGTGCAGAAGCCGCAACTTTCGTGGGCAAAGAACTGGGCAAAATTTTGCGCCACATCAAAAATATCGCGCCGCTGGTCAAACACCATGATGGAGCCGCCGGTGGCGACATCCTCAAAGGCGATGCGGCGGCCAAACTCATCCGCCGCCAAGCAATGCCCTGCTGCCCCGGCACTGGTGACGGCTTGGGTGTCGCGCGCACCGCAATCGGCCAAAATCTCGGCAATGGTGACACCAAACGGGTACTCGTAAATGCCGGGGCGCTCCACATCGCCCGACACCGATAGCAACTTGGTGCCGGTAGAGGCCGGGGTGCCAATGGCGCGGAACCATTCGCCGCCCTGCACGGCAATCAAGGAGGCCAAGGCCAATGTTTCGACATTGTTCACCGTGGTGGGCTGGCCCAAATAGCCATTAGTGACCGGAAACGGTGGCCGAATGCGCGGTTTGCCGGGTTTGCCTTCGAGCGATTCAATCAGTGCCGACTCTTCGCCGCAAATATACGCCCCCGCGCCGACATGGATGTCGATATCGAAGCTAAAGCCCTTGCCCAAAATGTTGCGCCCCAGCAGCCCAGCCTCGCGCCGCTGCTCTAGCCGGGTTTCTAGCTTTTCTAGCAAGAATCGGTATTCGCCGCGCAGATAAATTAGCCCTTGGTTGGCCCCAATCGCCATACCGGCAATGCACATGCCGTCAACGACCAAATCGAAGTAGGAACTGAGCAGCACCCGGTCTTTGAATGTGCCGGGTTCGCCCTCGTCGGCATTGCACACCACATAGTGGGCATCGCCCCACGCATCGCGGCACGAACGCCATTTGATGTCGCTGCCAAAACCAGCACCGCCACGGCCACGCAGGCCTGAGCGTTCAATCTCGGCCAGCAGGCCAGATGGGCCGCGCGCCAAAGCTGCTGCCAGCGCCTCGCCCGGCTGCAAGCTGCTGCCGAGCAATACATCGCGGCGGCGGATGTTGTCTTCTACGTGGAACCATTCTGGCGGCCAATCACCCACCGGCACACGCCGCCGAATCAGGTGCGCCATTTGGTCAATGCGCTCGAGCGTCATCTGGGTCAGGGCGCGGTAATTGGCCAACACCGCTGGGCCTTGGTCACACAGGCCAGTGCAAGAGGTGGTATCGACACTGACCAAGCCATCTTCGGAGACATGGCCCGGCTCTAGCCAGAGTTTTTGGCACAGCGCGCGCATCAGTTGGCGGTTGCCCAACATCTGGTCGGTGATGTTGTCGGAGAACAGGATGCGGTACTCACCCAAGGGTCGGGTGTGAAAAAAGCTGTAAAAGCCCGCCGTGCTTTCTACCCGCGCTCGGGGCCAGCCAATGCCTTGGGCAATCTGGCTCAGGGTTTGGGGCGACAACCAACCCAAGGTGTCTTGCACCTCGCGCAAAATTTGCACCAAACGGGTGCCGTCACGCCCATGTCGGTCGAGAATGGAGTCCAGATTTGCGGTCAATGCAACCTCCTGCGCTATGGCTGCAATTTACCGCAGATTGGAGCCGCTGTGCCACGGGTAAACCCGCTTGCACGAGCACAGCCAAAACAGCGAAGGTAGTCGGTATGCATGAATTGTCCTTGGCCGAAAGCATGGTGCAGTTGATAGAAGCCACGCAACAACGCGAGGGCTTTTGCCGCGTGCGCGTGGTGCATTTAGCCTTGGGCGAACTGGCCTGCGTAGAGCCTCGGGCGCTGGAGTTTGCTTTTACCTCGGCCAGTGCAGGCACTTGCGCCGAAGGGGCCACATTGGCACTACGATATGTGCCCGGAGAAGGCGTTTGTCCCGGTTGTGGCACACGCGCCGCCATGCCCACGCTGTACGAATGCTGCCCAGCTTGCCAAGCGCACCCCTTGACGGCAGTGGCGGGCACGCAAATGCAGCTTCAAGATTTGGACGTTGTCGATTAACTCAGAAAGAGAACCCATCTATGTGCAGCACCTGCGGTTGTGAAGGCGATGGCGCCACGATAGAGCACCACCACGGACACCAGCATCATCACCACGAACACACGCACAGCCACAGCACGGCCCCCGAGGCCGAACGGGTGCGCCGGGTGGCGGTAGAGCAAGATTTGCTGGCGCGCAACAATGCCCAAGCGGCAGCCAACCGGCAACTGTTCACGCGGGCTGGGGTGTTGGCGCTCAATCTGGTCTCTAGCCCCGGCTCGGGCAAAACCACATTGCTGGTCAAAACGATTGAGCGGCTGGCTGGTCAATTACCGGTGGCGGTGATTGAGGGCGACCAGCAAACCAGCTTGGATGCCCAGCGCATCCGTGCCACTGGGGCACCGGCCAGCCAAATCAACACCGGCAAGGGTTGCCATTTGGATGCCACGATGGTGGCCGATGCCCTGCCTGCATTGCCACTGGCAGCGGGTGGCCTGCTGCTGATTGAAAACGTAGGCAACTTGGTCTGCCCGGCGGCGTTTGACTTGGGCGAAGCGCATAAAGTGGTGGTGTTGTCTGTGACCGAAGGCGAAGACAAGCCGCTCAAATACCCGGATATGTTTCGCGCCGCCGATGTGATGCTGCTGAACAAATGCGATTTACTGCCGCATTTAAATTTCGACGTAGCCCAAGCCGAAGCCTATGCACGCCAAGTGCATCCCGCCATTCGCATTATTCGGCTATCGGCCACCAGCGGCGAGGGCATGGACGAATGGCTGGCTTGGCTGCAACAGCAGGCGCAATCGTGCCAAGTGATTGCAGCCGCTTTGGGCGGTGGGCGGGCTGTGGCCGCTTCTGCACCGGCCTAAAGTAGGCGCTGGCTGTGCTCCACTACATCGAACACCGCTTACCCCTACCTCCCGGCCCGCCGGTGTTGGCTTTGGGGGCGTGGTTCAAAAATACGGTGTGTGCTGCCAGTGGCGCGCAAGCGGCCATCTCGTTTTGTGTGGGCGATTTGAACAGCCCAGAGGCGTGCCGCGCCCACGAAGACAGCGCACGCGCCTTGCTCACTTGGATGCAGCAGCAAACCGGCCAACGGCCCGAAAGCATCGCCCACGACCTGCACCCCGATTTTTACTCTAGCCGCTTGGCAGCCGCGCTGGCCCAAGAAACGGGCCTGCCCTTGTTGCCCGTGCAACACCACCATGCCCATATTGCCGCCATCTGTGCGGAACATGGCTGGCAAGGGCCGGTGTTGGGGCTGGCGCTGGATGGCGTGGGTTGGGGCCACGATGGCACGGCGTGGGGCGGCGAGCTGTTGCAAGTCCACGGCAGCGATTGCCAACGTTTGGGGCATTTGCAACTGCTGGCCTTGCCGGGGGGCGACCGGGCAGCGCAAGAACCTTGGCGCATGGCCGCAGCGGCGTTGCACGCCTTGGGGCGGGGGGGCGAGATTCCGGCCCGCTTTGCCGCGCAAACTACCGCTGCTGGGGTGGCGCAACTGTTGGCCGGTGGCTTGCGCTGCCCGGCCACCTCCAGCATGGGGCGGCTGTTTGATGCCGCTGCGGGCTTGCTTGGCCTGTGCAGCACTATGCACAGCGAGGCGCAGGCGGCCATCGCCCTAGAGCAGGCCGCCAACGCCTACGGCCCCTGCGTGCCGCTGGCCCAAGGCTGGCAGCTGCAAGCCGATGGACAACTCAACCTACTGCCCTTGTTGGCCGCGCTGGCCGACGAAACCGATGCTGGCCGGGGCGCTGCCCGTTTTCATGCCACCGTGGCGGCCGCTTTGTGTGCTTGGCTAGAGCAAGCCATAGAAAGCACGAGAATTACTACCGTAGCGCTGGGTGGTGGTTGCTGGTTCAATCAACACCTGTTGGCCGCCATGCGCCAACACTGTGCTGCACGCGGGTTGCGCTGTCTTACCGCCCGTAGCTTGCCCCCCGGCGACAGCGCGATTGCCTTGGGCCAAGCGTGGATAGCCCGCGCTGGTTCACAACATTGAGAAGGACGATGGTTATGTGTCTGGCTGTACCCGCCAAAGTAGTGGCCTTGCAAGAGGCAGAGCAAGCCGTTGTTGATTTAGACGGCGTGCGTCAAACCATCTCGCTGGCGATGGTGGACGATGTGGCGGTGGGCGATTACGTGATTGTGCATGTGGGCTTTGCGCTGCAAAAATTGAATGTGCAAGAAGCCGAAGTCACACTGGCCCTGTTGCGCGAAATTGGAGCCACGGCTTCTTCTGTTGCAGGGGCCGCACCTTGAAGTATGTCGATGATTTTCGTGATGGCCACATCGCCCAAGGGCTGGCCCAAGCCATTGCCCAAGAGGTGCAACCCGGACGCTGCTACCGGCTGATGGAGTTTTGCGGCGGCCATACCCATGCTATCTCGCGCTATGGGTTGGTGGATTTGCTGCCCGCATCCATTCAGCTCATCCACGGCCCCGGCTGCCCGGTGTGCGTACTGCCCATTGGCCGTATCGACCAAGCCATTCAACTGGCACTAGAGCAGCAGGTGATTTTGTGTGCCTATGGCGATACCCTGCGCGTACCGGCATCGCACAAGCTGTCCTTGCTGCGGGCCAAGGGGCAGGGGGCTGATGTGCGTATGGTTTATTCGCCACTGGATGCCTTGCAAATTGCCCGCAACCAGCCAGAGCGGCAGGTGGTGTTTTTGGCGATTGGCTTTGAAACCACCACGCCGCCCACCGCTGTGGCGGTGCTGCAAGCGCAGGCCGAAGGCTTGAAAAACTTTTCGGTGCTGTGCAACCATGTGCTAACCCCAGCGGCCATGCACGCCATTTTGGCCGTCCCGGCGGGGGTGCAAATAGATGGGTTTGTCGGGCCAGCCCATGTTTCTACCGTGATTGGTAGCGCACCTTATGTGCCGTTTGCGCGCGACTATGGCAAGCCAGTAGTGATTGCCGGTTTTGAACCGCTGGATGTGCTGCGTGCCATTCAAATGCTGGTGGCACAAATCAACCAAGGCCGCGCTGAAGTAGAAAACCAATTTACCCGCGCCGTCACGCCTGAAGGCAACCGCAAGGCACAAGCGCTGGTGGCGCAGGTGTTTGAACTGCGCCCCGATTTTGACTGGCGCGGCTTGGGCAGCTTGGCGCAATCGGCCCTGCGCTTGCGCCCAGCTTGGGCGGCCTTTGATGCCGAACTGCGTTTTGCCGCCCCCTACCAGCCCGTGCCAGACCACAAAGCCTGCGAATGCGCGGCCATTTTGCGTGGCGAGAAACGCCCAGAGCAATGCCGCATCTTTGCCACCGCCTGCACGCCTGAGCACCCGATAGGCTCGTGCATGGTGTCATCAGAAGGGGCCTGCGCGGCGCATTACAGTTACGGGCGCTTTCGTGAGGTGGTAGCGGCTGTACCCAGCCTCAATCCTGCCGCTTAAACGGCGAACTCTGCTCTAGCACCTCTACATAGTTTTCCACGGCTTGGGTTTCACGCTGCAAAAATTCGGCAATCGCCTTGGCAAAGCGTGCATCGGCTACCCAATGGGCAGAAAAGGTTTTGACCGGCAGCAGGCCACGCGACATCTTGTGTTCGCCTTGAGCGCCACCTTCAAACCACTGTAGCCCCCGCTCGATGCAGTAAGCGATGGATTGGGCATAGCAGGTCTCAAAGTGCAGGCCCGGCACCTGTTCTATGCAGCCCCAATAGCGGCCATACAGCACATCAGCCCCACGCACATTCAAGGCACAGGCCACCGGCACGCCCTGCCGCTGCGCCAACACCAACATCAAGGCATCGGGGGCCTGCTGGTGCCAACGCAGAAAAAACTCCAGCGACAGATAAGGCTTGCCCCAGTGGCGCTCGTAGGTGTTTTGGTAGCAGCGGTAGAAAAATTGCAGCGCCTCGGCATCAAGCGCATCGCCCTCCAGCCAAGAAAAGGTGATGCCCGCTGCCTGCACTTTTTTGCGGTCTTGTTTGAATTTTTTGCGTTTTTCTTGCGCCATCGTTGCCAAAAAGGCATCCATATCGGCATAGTTGGCATTGCGCCAATGGAACTGCACCGCCTCGCGCACCATAAAACCGGCTTCTTGGAGTGCCGCAAGGTCTTGTTCTGCCGGAAACAGCACATGGATGGAAGAAGCCTGCGCCTGCTGCGCCAGCGCCATCAGCGCCTGAATCAACAGGGCTTGATGCGCTGGCTTGCTAGCCAACAGGCGCGGGCCAGCCACTGGCGTAAATGGCACCGACACCACCAGCTTGGGGTAGTAATCCAGCCCATGCTGCTGGTACGCCTGCGCCCAAGCTTGGTCAAAAACAAACTCGCCGCGCGAATGGGTTTTCAGGTAGGCGGCCACCGCCCCTTGCAGCACCCCCTGCTCGCGCAGCAGCACATGGCAGGGTGTCCAGCCGGTGTTGGGGGCGGCACAAGCGGTTTCTTGCAACAGCTGCAAAAAATGGTGCTGGGTAAAGGGGTTGGCACCGGCCAGAGCATTCCACTCTGCTGCGGGCACCACACCCAACGAGGGGGCAATTTCAATCTTGAGGGGCATGGCGAAACTCCAATCGGATACACATAAAGGGCATAGACGTAGCAAGCGCAGGCCATTACTCCGTGTTTACCCGCACATGATGCCCCGATAGCGGCGCTGGCGTGCAGCCATGCGCTATAAGCCTTGGGCGATTGATTTTTAGGACAGCCCATGCCCCACCTTTCTCCCCACAGCACGACACCGGCCCACGCGCAAGAAGGCACCGGATGGGGGCTGGCCTTGGCGCTGTCTTTGGCGGCGGTGGTGGCTTTGGGCATTACGCGGTTTTCTTATGGCTTGCTGTTGCCACCCATGCGCGATGACTTGGGTTGGAGCTACTCGCTGGCCGGTCTAATGAACACCTTTAACGCCATTGGCTACCTGCTGGGCGCTTTGAGCACTCCGGCATTGATGCGGCGCTGGGGGCCGGGGCCATTGTTGCTGTGGACGACGGCAGTGGCCAGTGTCTGTATGGTGGCGGGTGGGCTGTTTACGGCATCGGGTGCTTTGTTAGGCCAGCGCCTGCTGGCGGGCATTTTTAGTGCGTGGATTTTTACGGCGGGAGGCTTGCTGGCGGCACGGTTAAGCCTGCGCTGGCCGGGGCACAGCGGTTTGCTGCTTGGGCTGTATTACGGCGGCGCCGGCTGGGGCATTGTGCTGTGCGCTGTGTCGGTGCCTGCGGCGCTGCAGTTGGCGGGGCCACAAGCCCATCCGTGGATGTGGGCATGGTGGATTTTGGCTGGCTGGGCTGGCGTGGCCACAGGGGTGTTGGTGCTGGCGCTGCGTGCCTTGCACCGCCACGGTATAGAAACTGGCCCGGCCATCCTGCCCAGTGCCAGCACCCAGAACACCCATACCGAAGTGGTGGCCACGGCAGTCCCTTGGCGGGCGCTAGCCCCGGCGCTGCTGGGTTATAGCCTGTTTGGCGTTGGCTATATTGGCTACATGACCTTTGTGATTGCCTTGCTGCGCGCGCAGGGCAACTCCGACAGCACCATCACCATTTTTTACAGCCTGCTTGGCGTAGCAGTAGTGGCTTCGTCGCGCCTGTGGGCGGGCTTGCTCGACCGCCACCGCGATGGCCAACCGCTGGCGCGGCTCAATGCCTTGCTGGGCTGTGCCACCATTTTGCCTGCCTTGACCAGTGCTTTGCCGGTGTTGGTGCTGTCTGGGGTGTTGTTTGGCGCGGTGTTTTTGTCGGTGGTGGCGGCCACTACGGCTTTGGTGCGCCACAATTTGCCCCAAGCCCAATGGGCCAGCGGCATCAGTGGCTTTACGATTATTTTTGCCGTCGGGCAGATAGTGGGGCCGACAGTGGTGGGCTGGATTTCTGACGGGCCGGGCGGCTTGGCACGCGGGCTGCTTTTTTCTGCTGGTGCGCTTTGGTTGGGAGCCTTGTTGGCATGGCGACAAAAATCGCTCTAAGCCAGTCTAAAACACCCGCTCGGCAATCAGCACAGCAAAAAACAGCGTGGCGGCAATGGTCGTCCACTTGAGCACGATAAACCCCAGCCGCTTGTAGTAAGCCCGCCCGGTGCCAATGTAAAAGGCAAAGCACACCGCTGCCACTATCAGCAGCAAAATTACCAGCCAGCGAAACAACAACATAGTGCGCCTAAACCGTTACTTATTACCAAGCCCGTGCGGGCTGGGCAAAGCCCTTGGGGGCTTGGCGTTCGCTGTCAAAGCTGGCCCACTCCCAGGCGTCGGGCTGGGCTTGCAGCTCGCGCAGCAATAGGTTGTTGAGGGCATGGCCAGAGCGAAAAGCGCTGTAAGCCGCCAGCAACGGGTGGCCAATTAGGTACAAATCACCCATAGCGTCCAAAATTTTGTGTTTGGCAAACTCGTCGTCGTAGCGCAGGCCGTCGGCGTTGAGTACCTTGTAATCGTCCATGACGATGGCATTGTCTAGGCCACCGCCCAAAGCCAAGCCGTTGGCACGCATCATTTCTACGTCTTTGGTAAAACCAAAAGTGCGCGCGCGGGCAATATCGCGGCTGTAATTGCCGCTGCCCAAATCAAACTCTACGCATTGGCCGGTCGAATCTACCGCCGGGTGGGCAAAATCAATTTCAAAGCGTAACTTAAAGCCATGATAAGGCTCTAGCTTGGCCCATTTGGCTTGTGTCCCTTCGCCTTGGGCTACTTGCACTGGGCGTTTGACGCGGATAAAGCGCTTGGCTACTTTTTGTAAGGCTATACCAGCACTTTGTAACAAAAAAACAAACGAGGCCGAGGAGCCATCCAAAATCGGCACCTCTTCGGCAGTGATGTCGATATACAGGTTGTCGATGCCCAAACCGGCGCAGGCCGACATTAAATGCTCTACCGTATGCACTTTGGCTGCACCGGCAGAGATGGTTGAGGCCATGCGCGTATCAGTGACAGCCGTGGCCGAAATGGGAATATCGACGGGTTCGGGCAAATCAATGCGCCGAAACACAATGCCCGTGTTGGGCTGGGCGGGGCGCAGGGTCAGTTCTACCCGTTGGCCACTGTGTAGGCCGACACCGACGGCGCGGGTAAGCGTTTTTAAGGTACGTTGCTGGAGCATGGCTCGATTTTAGTTTTTGCCAGCCGCCACGCACAGATAGGCCGCAGCAAACTTTGGCTATCGTGGCCATAAAAAAGGGCGGGCCGCCGTGCAGGCAGTCCGCCGTCTTTGTCGCTGGGGGGCACAAAAAATGCTGGGCCGACCAAGCGATTTCAGTCGGCCTGCTTACGCAAGAAGGCCGGGATTTCTAAATCATCCATGCCGCCAGACGAGAGGGCATCGACTTTGGCAGCCGCTTGGTTGCGGTTGTTGCGCCAGACACTGGGCACAGCCATACCGTGGTAGTCAGCACCGCTGGCCGAACCACTGCCTACTTGGTAAGCCACATTGTCGGTGCCGGTACGCAAGCCACCTTGCACCACTTGGATGTTTTGGCGGCGGGCGTTTTGGCGCGATAAGCCCGTGGCCACCACGGTGACGCGGATAGAGTCGCCCAAGGTTTCATCGTAGGCAGCGCCAAAAATGACATGGGCATCTTCGGAGGCGTAGGCTTTGATGGTGTTCATGGCCAGACGCGATTCAGACAGTTTGAGGCTGCCCCGGCTGGCTGTAATGAGCACCAGCACGCCCTTCGCGCCCGAGAGGTCAATGCCCTCTAGCAGCGGGCAGGCAATGGCTTGCTCTGCGGCAATGCGGGCGCGGTCGGGGCCAGCTGCTGTGGCGGTGCCCATCATGGCCTTGCCCGGCTCACCCATCACGGTACGCACGTCTTCAAAGTCCACGTTGACTTGGCCGTACTCGTTGATGATTTCGGCAATACCGCCTACGGCGTTACGCAACACATCATTGGCATGGGCAAAGGCTTCGTCTTGGGTGACCTCATCGCCTAGCACGTCAAGTAGCTTTTCGTTGAGTACCACGATGAGCGAATCCACATTCGATTCAAGCTCGGACAGGCCGCTGTCGGCGTTTTTCATTCGACGGCCCCCTTCCCAGTCGAAAGGCTTGGTGACCACGCCCACGGTAAGAATGCCCATTTCTTTGGCCACACGGGCAATGACCGGGGCCGCGCCTGTGCCGGTGCCACCGCCCATACCAGCGGTAATAAACAACATATGCGCGCCTTGGATGGCAGCGCGGATGTTGTCAATGGCGGCTTCAGCGGCTTCGCGGCCTTTTTCGGGCTTGCTGCCCGCACCTAAGCCGGTAGCGCCGAGCTGGATTTGGCGGTGGGCAGAACTGCGGGTAAGTGCCTGTGCGTCGGTGTTGGCGCTAATAAACTCGACACCTTGCACATTACGTGCAATCATGTGTTCTACCGCGTTGCTGCCACCGCCACCGACACCAATGACCTTGATTTGTGTGCCCTGGTTGAATTCTTCCACGTCGATGATTTCAATTGGCATATTGTTGGTGCTCCTGAACCTGAATGGTATGCGCTGGCAAAAGTAAATAAAAGGTAAAGAACGTATTTTTTTGCCGCGAAGTGTAAAACCTCGCGGGCATCACGATCAAAAATTTCCGACAATGAATTCTTTGAACCGGCCAAACACGGTTTGCACCGTGCCGGTTTTTTGGGCCACCTTGAAGCCACGCATACGCGCTAAACGTGCTTCTTCTAGTAAACCCATAACGGTAGCAGCACGCGGCTGGGCTACCATGTCTGCCAAAGCGCCGGAATACTTGGGTACTCCCCGGCGTACCGGTTTGAGAAAAATGTCTTCGCCCAGCTCCACCATGCCCGGCATGACGGAACTGCCGCCAGTCAGTACGATACCCGAAGACAGCACTTCTTCATAGCCCGATTCACGAATCACCTGTTGTACTAAAGAGAAAATTTCTTCGACGCGCGGCTCTACCACCCCGGCCAGCACTTGGCGGCTGAGCATACGCGGCCCCCGGTCGCCCAAGCCGGGCACTTCTACTTGGGCTTCGGGGTCGGCCAACAGTTGTTTGGCATAGCCACTTTCTACCTTGATGTCTTCGGCATCTTTGGTGGGCGTGCGTAGCGCCATCGCGATGTCGCTGGTGATGAGGTCTCCGGCAATGGGTATCACGGCGGTGTGCCGAATGGCCCCGCCAGTAAAAATGGCGACATCGGTGGTGCCTGCGCCAATGTCCACCACCGCCACGCCCAACTCGCGCTCGTCATCGGTAAGCACCGCTTGGCTAGAGACCAGCGGGTTAAGTAACAATTGTTCTACTTCTAAGCCGCAGCGGCGCACGCATTTGATGATGTTTTCGGCGGCACTTTGTGCGCCGGTAACGATGTGGATTTTGGCCTCTAAGCGGATGCCGCTCATGCCGATGGGTTCTTTGACATCTTGGCCGTCAATGACGAATTCTTGCGGCTCTACCAGCAGCAGGCGCTGGTCGCTAGAGATGTTGATGGCCTTGGCGGTTTCTACTACGCGGGCCACATCGGCAGCGGTGACTTCTTTGTCTTTGATGGCCACCATACCGCTGGAGTTCAGGCCCCGGATATGGCTGCCAGTGATGCCGGTATAGACGCGCTGGATTTTGCAGTCGGCCATTAATTCGGCCTCTTTGAGGGCCAGTTGGATGCTTTGCACCGTGGCATCGATATTGACCACCACGCCGCGCTTGAGGCCATTGCTGGGGGCTACACCCAAACCTACTAACTTGAGGGCCCCATTGGGCAACACTTCTGCCACCACCGCCATGACCTTGGCTGTACCAATGTCCAGCCCGACCACCACATCTTTGTATTCTTTTGCCATATCCGTGTTTGCCTTTTATTGTCTTGTGCTAGCTGAGGGGGCTGGGTTGCGTGCTGGGGTGCCCGTAGAGGGAATCACCGTGGTAACACCGCGCAAGCGCACGGCATAGCCACCACTGTGGCGCAGGTCTGCCGACTCTAGGCTGTCGGGTTTGCGGCCATAGCGAGCTGCCACCTGTGCCAGCGTATTGACAAAGTGCTGGGTGCGTTGCTCTACCTCTGGTACGCTGCCACCGCCCAATTCAATGACGGCACCGCTTTGTAAACGAACCCGCCAGCCACCGCGCCCTGATAGTTCTAGGGTTTTGATGGGGGAGCTAAGTAAATTTTGTAAGCGCTGGTACATCTGCCAAACTTGGGCCGATTGGTTCTGGGGGCCATGCAGACGCGGTAAGTTTTCTAAATCTGATTCATCGCCGTTGGCTTCAAAAACTTCGCCATAGTTGTTGAGCATTTCATCGCCCGGCTCGGTGCCCCAATGCGCTACGGCGTGGTGTTCTTGCAACACCACCTGCAAAGTGCGCGGGTATTGGCGGCGTATTTGCGCGGTGCGTACCCAAGGCACCTGCTCGAACGATTGGCGTGCCGCAGCCAAGTCAATGGTAAAAAAATTGCCGGTAAGCTGGGGGGCGACGTTAGCGCGCAAAGTCACGGCGTTGTTATGCACCAGTTCGCCCTGCACCACAATGCGCCCAATGGCAAAGGCTGGGTGGCGTAGTGCCCACCAAGCCCCAGCTGCCAACACCAGCACGACGCAGCCCAAGAACAAGACCGAGGCGGCCAAGTTCATGAGCCGGACGTCCAGCGGTGCGGGCAGGGTGTCTGTCATGCAGCGTCTCCGGGCTGGGCTGTGGTGGGCTGTGCAGGCAGTGGGGTATCTAGGGTGGCCTGTGCCAGCAGGCGCAGGCACAGGTCTTCGTAACTGATACCGGCAGCGCGTGCCGACATCGGCACCAAAGAATGCCCAGTCATGCCCGGCGAGGTGTTGATTTCTAGCAAAAACGGCTGGCGGTCAGAGGCGCGAATCATGATGTCAGCGCGCGCCCAACCCCGGCAGCCCAAGCTGCGAAAGGCTTGCACCACCAAGGTTTGGATGGCTTGTTCTTCGGCCTCGGGCAGGCCACTGGGGCAGTGGTATTGGGTGTCGTCGGTAAAGTATTTGTGTTCGTAGTCGTAGTTGCCTTGCGGGGCGACGATACGAATCACCGGCAGGGCGTGGGCGCTGGCCGCTTCGCCCAAAATAGGGCAGGTGGTTTCGTCCCCGGCAATAAATTGCTCGCACAGCACTTCGGGGTCGTAGCGGGCAGCCAGTGCATAGGCTTGGGCGCATTGGGCCACGTCTGTCACTTTGGTCAGGCCGATGGTGGAGCCTTCGCGTGCCGGTTTGACAATCATGGGCGCGCCCAAGGCTTGCAGGGCTTGTTCGGTTTCGTTGGCGTTGGCTACCAAGCGCCAATCGGGGGTGGGCAGGCCCTCGGCACGCCACAGGCGCTTGGTCATGATTTTGTCCATCGCAATGCTGGAAGCCAGCACGCCCGAGCCGGTGTAGGGGATGCCCAGCAGCTCTAGTGCGCCTTGCACGGTGCCATCTTCGCCGTGGCGGCCATGCAGGGCAATAAAGCAGCGCTGGTAGCCGTGGCGTTTAAGGTCGCCCAAGTCGTTGTAGGCCGGGTCAAACAGGTGGGCATCGACACCGCTTGCGCGCAGTGCCTGCAACACGCCACTGCCCGACATCAGCGAGACATCGCGCTCGGCAGAGCTGCCGCCCATAAGCACGGCCACTTTGCCCAATGCCTTTACATTGATAGGGTTGTCTTGTAAAAGGCTCATGCCTTGCTCTCCGATGCTGCACCGGGCAGCGCTTGCTTTTTTAACAAATCGACTACTTTGCCCGGCACGGCCCCAATGGAGCCTGCGCCCATGCACAGCACCACATCGCCCGCTTGGGCTTGGTTGAGGATGGTGTGTGGCAAATCGGCGATATTGTCGATAAATACCGGCTCTACCCGCCCAGCTACGCGCAGGGCGCGGGCCAAGGCGCGGCCATCGGCGGCTACCAAGGGGGTCTCGCCAGCGGCATAAACTTCGGTCAGGAGCACGGCATCGGCGCTGCCAATCACTTTGACGAAGTCTTCAAAACAATCGCGGGTGCGCGTGTAGCGATGCGGCTGGAAGGCCAGCACCAAGCGCCGCCCCGGAAAGGCACCGCGTGCGGCGGCCAGCGTGGCGGCCATTTCAACGGGGTGGTGGCCGTAATCGTCAATCAGGGTGAAGTGGCCGCCACCGGTAGGCGCGGATAAATCGCCATAGTGTTGGAAGCGCCGCCCCACGCCGCGAAAGTTGGCCAGTGCGCGCAGCAGGGCTTCATCGGGGATATTCAGCTCTACGGCCACGGCCACGGCGGCCAAGGCGTTGAGCACATTGTGCTCACCGGCCAAATTCAGCACCACTTCTAAATCGGGCAGGGTCACGCCATTGCGCCGCTGCACAGTAAAGTGCATTTGCCCGGCTTGGGCGCGCACGTTGACGGCGCGCACTTGGGCATCTTCGGCAAAGCCATAGCTGGTGATGGGGCAGGTGACTTCGGGCAGGATGTCGCGCACGGCGGGGCTGTCGATGCACAAAATGGCGCTGCCATAAAACGGCATACGGTGCAGAAAATCAACAAACGCCTTTTTCAAACGGCCAAAATCGTGGCCGTAGGTTTCCATGTGGTCGGCATCGATGTTGGTGACCACGGCCATGACGGGCAGTAGGTTGAGGAAGGACGCATCAGACTCGTCGGCCTCTACCACAATGTATTCACCACTGCCCAGTTTGGCGTTGGCCCCGGCACTGTTGAGGCGCCCTCCAATCACAAAGGTAGGGTCTAAGCCGCCCTCGGCCAGCACGCTGGTGACCAAGCTGGTGGTGGTGGTTTTGCCGTGGGCGCCAGCAATGGCAATGCCTTGCTTCATACGCATCAGCTCAGCCAGCATCAGGGCGCGTGGCACCACGGGGATTTTTTTGGCGCGCGCAGCTTGCACTTCGGGGTTATCGGCCTGCACGGCGGTAGAGGTAACCACGGCATCGGCCCCGGCGATATGGCTGGCCTCGTGGCCCAAATAGGTGGCGATGCCCAGCCCTTGCAAGCGGCGCAGGGTGGTGCTATCGGCCAAATCAGAGCCGGAGATGGTGTAGCCTAGGTTGTGCAGCACCTCGGCAATGCCGCTCATGCCCGAGCCGCCGATACCGACAAAATGGATGTGTTGAACGGCGTGTTTCATGCCAGTAGCGCCTCGCACGCACTGACCACCATCAATGTGGCTTCTGTTTTTTGCATTTTTTTGGCTTGGATGGCGCGCTGCAACAGTGCAGGGCGCTGGAGGGTTTGTAACATTTTGGCCAGCGTTTGCGCTGACAACTCGGGCTGTGGCAGCAACCAAGCAGCACCGGCATCGACCAAAAAGCGCGCATTGGCGGTTTGGTGGTCATCTACGGCAGCTGGAAAGGGCACAAAAACGGCTGCTGCGCCAATGGCGGCGATTTCGGTCACGGTGCTGGCACCAGCACGGCACACAATGATGTCGGCATCAGCAAAGGCTTGGGCGGTATCGTCAATAAAGGGCGTGAGGGTGGCCTGCACCCCGGCAGCCGCATAGTTTTGTTGCAGGGCTTCTATTTGCGCTGCGCCGCTTTGGTGCGTAACGATGGGGCGCTGCCCCGGCGCCAACAAGGCCAGCGCTTGTGGCACCACATCATTGAGTGCCTTGGCCCCCAAGCTGCCACCCACCACCAACAGGCGCAAGGGGCCACTGCGTCCGGCAAAGCGCTGTGCTGGCTCGGGGTGTTGTAAAAAAGCTGCACGCAAGGGGTTGCCTACCCAATGGCCTTGGGCAAACACGTTGGGAAAGGCGGTAAATACCTGCTTGGCCACGCGCGCTAATAGCTTATTGGCCATGCCGGGCACCGAATTTTGCTCGTGCAACACCAATGGCTTGCCCGACAGCCATGCGGCCATGCCGCCCGGAAAGCTGATATAGCCCCCCAGCCCGACCACCACATCGGGTTGCACCCGGCGCACCACGGCCAGCGCCTGCCCCAAGGCTTTGAGCAAGCGCCAAGGCAACAGGGCCAGTGTTTTGATACCTTTGCCGCGCACGCCAGAAAAATCAATGGTTTCGAGGGCAAAGCCTTGCGGCGGCACCAAGCGCGCCTCCATGCTGGCAGGCGCACCCAACCAATGCACCTGCCAACCGCGTTCGCGCAGGGCGTGGGCCACGGCCAAGCCGGGAAAAATATGCCCGCCGGTGCCCCCGGCCATGATGAGGGCGATTTTTTGGCTCATGCGTGGCCTCCGCGCATTAATAATTTATTCTCATAATCCACCCGGAACACCACCGCCAGCGCGACCAAGTTCATCAAAATGGCCGAACCGCCAAAGCTCATCAGGGGCAAGGTCAGGCCCTTGGTGGGCAAAGCGCCCAAATTAACCCCCATGTTGATAAATGCCTGAAAGCCCATCCACATAGCCACGCCTTGGGCCACCAATCCGGCAAACACCCGGTCTAGGGCAATGGCTTGGCGGCCAATGTGCATGATGCGCCGCGTCAGCCAGAAGAACAGGCCAATCAAGAGCAGCACGCCCACCAGGCCGAATTCTTCGCCAATCACCGCTAGCAAAAAGTCGGTGTGTGCTTCGGGCAGCCAGTGCAACTTTTCGACACTGCCGCCCAGTCCGACCCCAAAAATTTCGCCCCGGCCAATGGCGATGAGCGAATGTGATAACTGGTAGCCTTTGCCGAGGGCGTGTTTTTCGCTCCACGGGTCTAGGTAGGCAAAAATGCGTTCGCGCCGCCAGTCAGAAAACCAAACCATCGCCGCAAAGGCCAGCACCAAGATAAAGGCGATGAGGAAAAACATGCGCGCATTGACACCGCCCAAAAACAAGATGCCCATCGCAATCACGGCAATCACCATGAAGGCACCCATGTCTGGCTCGGCCAGCAGCAAGGCCCCAACGATGGCCACGGCAGCGCCCATGGGCAGCACGGCGCGGAAGAAGCGCTCTTTGACTTCCATTTTGCGTACCATGTAATCGGCGGCATAAATCACCACCGCCAACTTGGCCAGTTCCGACGGCTGAAAGTTCATCACCCCTAGTGATAACCAACGCCGCGCCCCATTCACTACTGTGCCGATGCCCGGTATGAGCACCAGCACCAGCGTGAACAACGATAGCAAAAACAAGCTGCGCGCATGGCGCTCCCAAACGGTCATGGGGATTTGAAAAGCCACAATCGCGGCCACAAAGCCTACGCCCAAGGCAAACACATGGCGCACCAAGAAATGGGTGGGTGCAATTTTGCCAAAGCGCGGGTTGTCGGGCAGGGCGATAGAGGCCGAATAGACCATCACCAGCCCCCAAGTGAGCAGCGCTACCACTACCCACAGCAGGGCTTGGTCAAAGCCCAACACGCTGGCGGGTGTGGCCGAGGTTTGGCGGTATTCCATGCCGCCAATGCGTACTGGCAGGCCGTCGGCTCCTGCCGCTTGCATGGGGTTGAACCAGCCACGCACCCGCTGGCGCATACCGGGGCGCTCTTGCTCTGGCATTACAGCCCCCCCAGCAAACTTTGCCCGGCCTCGTCAGCCAAGGCTTGCACGGCTGTGCAGAACACTTGGGCGCGGTGTGCGTAGTCTGTGAACATGTCCAGACTGGCACAGGCGGGCGACATGAGTACCGCATCGCCCGCTTGGGCTTGCTGGGTGGCCTGCTGCACCGCTTGGGGCAGGGTGGCTGCTTGTAGCAAGGGTACGCCGGTGGTTTGCAGGGCGGCGGTGATTTGCGGTGCATCGCGGCCTATCAGCACCACGGCACGCGCATGGCGCGCTACCGGCGTGGCCAGTGGCGCAAAGTCTTGCCCTTTGCCATCGCCGCCCAAAATGACCACCAGCCGCCGGTCGGCACCTAAACCCGTCAGGGCGGCCACGGTGGCACCGACGTTGGTGCCTTTGCTATCGTCAAAGTATTCAATGCCATTGACGATGCCGATGGACTCTACCCGGTGCGGCTCGCCTTGGTATTCGCGCAGGCCATACAGCATGGCCGCCAAACCGCAACCGGCTGATTGGGCCAAGGCCAAGGCGGCTAAGGCGTTGATGGCGTTGTGGCGGCCACGGATACGCAAGGCATCGGCGGGCATCAGGCGCTGGATGTGCAGTTCTTGAGCTTCTGGGTTGCGGCGGCTGCGTTGGCCGGTTTCGTCGGCGGGTGCTGCGCGTACCAGCCATGCCATGCCGCCCACAGTTTCAATGCCAAAGTCGCCGGGGCGGCGCGGCAAATCGCCGCCAAAGGTGAGATGGGCGCGCTGCTGTGGTTTTTGCAGTTTGACGGGCACTGGTGCGGGCAGCATGGCCATCACGGCAGGGTCTTCGCGGTTGAGCACCATCAGCGCCTTGGCCCCAAAAATGCGCGCTTTGGCGCTGGCATAGGCTTCCATACTGCCATGCCAGTCTAAATGGTCTTGCGTCACGTTGAGTACCGCTGCTGCCGTAGGCTCAAAGCCGGTAACGCTGTCTAATTGGAAGCTGGAAAGCTCTAGCACCCAGACTTCGGGCAAGGCGTTGGCTTGGAGCCGTGCGGCCAAGGTATCGAGCAATGTTGGGCCGATATTGCCAGCTACGGCCACGGTTTTACCGGCACGCTCTACCAATTGCCCCGTGAGCGAGGTAACGGTGGTTTTGCCATTGGTGCCCGTAATGGCCAGCACTGCTGGGGCATAAGCTTGGCTGGCGCGTAAATCTTGCAAAGCGGCAAAAAACAGGCACAGTTCGCCGCCAATGCGGATACCGTTGGCGCTGGCGGCTACCAACACTGGGGCTACGGCATCGGGGCTGAGGCCCGGCGAGCGGTACACCGCCTGCACGGGCTGGTCTTGCAGCAAATGGGCACCAAACGGCCCGGCTACAAAGCTTACTTGCGGCCACTCAGCTTGTAAAGTTTCTAACTGGGGTGGTTGGGCGCGCGTATCGGCCACCGTGACCTGGGCACCCGCGCGCGCGCACCAGCGCGCCATAGCCAGCCCAGAGGCCCCCAGGCCCAAAATGAGAATATGCTGCGCTTGCAAAGACATGGTGTTTACCGCAGTTTGAGGGTGGACAGGCCGATGAGGCACAGCAGCATGGTGATAATCCAAAAGCGCACTACCACTTGGGTTTCTTTCCAGCCGCTCTTTTCAAAATGGTGGTGCAGTGGGGCCATTTTGAGCAGACGGCGGCCTTGGCCGTAGAATTTTTTGGTGAACTTGAACCAAGCCACCTGCGCCATCACCGACAGCGCCTCGACCACAAAAATGCCGCCCATGATGGCCAGCACAATCTCTTGGCGCACAATCACGGCAATCGTGCCCAGCGCGCCGCCCAGCGCCAGCGCGCCCACATCGCCCATAAACACCTGTGCCGGGTGGGTGTTAAACCACAAAAAGGCCAAACCGGCTCCGGCCATCGCGGCGCAAAAAATCAGCAACTCGCCCGAGCCAGCAATGTGCGGCAAAAACAGGTATTTGGCATAAAAAGCATTGCCCGTAACGTAGGCAAACACCCCCAAGGCCGAGCCGACCATCACCACTGGCATGATGGCCAAGCCGTCCAAACCATCGGTTAAATTGACAGCATTGCTGGCTCCGACAATCACCAGATAGGTCATGATGACAAAACCCAGCACGCCCAGCGGGTAGCTCACTTCCTTAAAGAAGGGCAACAGCAGCCCGGCCTGTGCAGGCAAGTTCACATCAAAGCCCGAGCGCACCCACGACATGAACAGCTCAAACACTTGGTCATTGTTGCTCTCGGAAATGCTAAACACCAGATACAGCGCCGCCAGCAAGCCGATGATGGATTGCCACATGTACTTCTCGCGCGAGGGCATCCCTTCCGGGTCTTTGTTGACTACTTTGCGCCAATCATCGGCCCAGCCAATGGCACCAAAGCCCAGCGTAACAACCAGCACAATCCAGACAAAGCGATTGGCCCAGTCAAACCACAGCAGGGTAGAGGTGGCAATCGACAACAAAATTAATACGCCGCCCATGGTGGGCGTGCCGCTTTTGACATGGTGCGTTTCCATGCCATTGCTGCGAATGGGCTGGCCAATTTTTAACGAGGTCAGGCGACGAATGACCGCTGGCCCCGCCACCAAGCCGATGAACAGCGCCGTCAGGGCGGCCATGACGGCACGAAAGGTTAAATACTGAAAAACCCGAAAAAAACCAAACTCAGGCGATAAGCCCTGCAACCATTGCGCCAACCAAATCAGCATGAAGCCCCCGTGGTGGCTGTAAGCTCTAGCACCTGTTCCATCTTCATGAAGCGAGACCCTTTAATCAGCACACTGCCCACGCTGGGCAGGGCTGCGCGCACTGCCTCTTGCAGTTGCGCCATGTTGTCAAAATGCTGCGCGCCGGGGCCAAAGGTGGCCACGGCGTGCGTTGTTTGTGCGCCCAATGCCAGCAGTTGCTCGATACCACGCGCTTGGGCGTAGGCTCCTGCCTCGGCGTGGAACTGTGGGCCTTGTTCGCCTACTTCGCCCATATCGCCCAACACCAACAGGCGCGGGCCGGGCAAGTCGGCCAGTACGTCGATGGCCGCGCGCACCGAGTCGGGGTTGGCGTTGTAGCTATCGTCCACTACCGTCAGGTTGCGTCCGGCCACCAAGACCTCTAAGGCGCGTGAGCGCCCCTTGACGGGCACAAAATCGCCTAGACCTTGGGCAATGGCGGCCAAGGGCACCCCAGCTGCCAGCGCGCAGGCGGTGGCCGCCAAGGCGTTGCGTATGTTGTGGCGCCCGGCAATGTGCAAGGTGCAGTCGAACGGCCCTTGCGGGGTAAAAATTTGCACCTGCCAAGCGCCAGCCTGCCAATCGGCGGCCAGCGCCTGCACATCAGCGCCAGCAGCGCCAAAGGTCAGGCAACGGCGCGCGCCAGCTAAACCTTGCCAGAGCGGGGTATAGGGTTCATCGGCAGGGAATACGGCCACGCCATCGGCAGGTAATGCCGCCAGCACGGCACCGTTTTCTTCGGCCACGGCTTGCACGCTGCCCATAAACTCTAAGTGTTCGCGCTGGGCATTGTTGACCAGCGCTACGGTGGGTTGGGCGATGCGCGCCAGCACGGCAATTTCGCCGGGATGGTTCATGCCCAGTTCCACCACGCCCATGCGGTGCGCGGCATTCAGGCGGAGCAGCGTTTGCGGCACGCCAATGGCGTTGTTGAGGTTGCCTTGGGTAAAAAAGGCCGCCTCGCCCGCATGGGCGCGCAAAATGGCCGCCAGCATTTGCGTAACGGTGGTTTTGCCATTGCTGCCGGTAACGGCCACCAGTGGCAGGGCAAACTGGCTGCGCCAACCAGCGGCCAAAGCCCCCAAGGCGGTCAGGGTGTCGGGCACCTCGATGCCGGGCAAACCCACTTCGGCCAAGCCGGTATGGGCAATGGCAGCTGCGGCCCCCACGGCGCGTGCTTGGGGCAGAAAATCATGGGCATCAAAGCGCTCGCCTTTGAGGGCGACAAACAAATCGCCCGGCTGCAAACTGCGACTATCAGTATGCACGCGGGCAATGGAGAGGCCCGCATCGCCTACCAAGTGTGCTTGCGGTTGCCATTGCTTTATCCAGCCCAAGGCTTGGGCCAGTGTCATCATGGGAAACGGGTGGTTCATAAGGCGGCGCCTTCGCGGCGTTGTAGGGCGGCTTGGGCTTGGGCCATGTCAGAAAATGGACGGCGCACGCCAGCGGTTTCTTGGTAGTCTTCGTGGCCTTTGCCGGCAATCAGCACCACATCAGCGGCATCGGCTTCGGCCAGCACTTCGGAGATAGCTGCTGCGCGGTCTGGCTCTACCAGTAAAGTGGTGCCCGCAATGGTGCCTTGCAAAATTTGGTGGATGATGGCTTCGGGTGCTTCGCTGCGCGGGTTGTCGTTGGTCAGCACCACCCAATCGGCCCCTTGCTGGGCCACGGCTCCCATGAGCGGGCGTTTGCTGCTGTCGCGCTCGCCGCCACAGCCAAACACGCACCACAGTTGGCCACCACGCGCTTGGGCCACCGGGCGCAGGGCGCGCAGGGCTTGGGCCAAGGCATCGGGGGTGTGGGCGTAATCTACTGCCACCAAGGGCAGGCCGGGGCCGGTGATGCGCTGCATCCGCCCCGGCACGGGTTCTAAGTGTTCGCAGGCTTGCACGGCGGCTTGCAAGGGGATGCCCAAGCTGCGTAGCGCGGCAATCACGCCCAGCAGGTTGGAAACGTTGTAATCGCCAATGAGGGTGGTTTGCAGCAGGTATTGTTCTTGACCTTCGGCCACCACAAAGCGCAGGCCATCACCGCCCAAGTCTAAGTCTTGTGCTTGCAAACGGGCGGGCTGGCGCATCGAGACGCTCCACAAATCTAGCCCACGCCCCAGCAAAGAGGCGTGCAGTTGCGCTCCTTGTGGGTCGTCAATGTTGATAATGGCCGCCTCTAGGCCCAGCCAGTCAAACAGGGCCGACTTGGCTTGCCAGTAGGCATCCATGCTGCCGTGGTAGTCCAGATGGTCTTGGGTGAAATTGGTAAACACGCCCATGCGAATGCGCGTGCCTTCTAGGCGATGCTCGGCCAAGCCGATGGAGGAGGCCTCGATGGCACAGCTACGCACCCCGGCATCGACAAATTGGCGCAAGGCGCGTTGCAGACGCACCGGGTCGGGGGTGGTCAGGCCAGTGAGGGTTAGGCGTGGCAACACGCCCATGCCCAAGGTGCCAATCAGGGCGCAAGGAATGGGCCGGTCATTGGACGGCTCATGCACCAAACCACTCAGCGCATTGGCCAACCACCAAGCGCTGCTGGTTTTGCCATTGGTGCCGGTAAAAGCAACAATGTCTAAGGCTTTGCTGGCGCTGCCAAACCATTCGGCGGCTATCAGGCCGGTGGCCATTTTGAGGCCAGCATAGGCGGCCACATCGTCGCCTTCTAGGGCAAAAGGCTCGGCCCCGGCCAGTTCTACCAAACAGGCCACCGCCCCACGGGTGCGCGCATCCTGCACATGGGCACGGCCATCGGTACTGGCCCCCGGCCAAGCAATAAAGCCATCGCCGGGTTGTACCAAACGGCTATCGGTTTGCAACGTGCCGGTAACGCGCGCGCGCAGCCATTGCAGGGCCTCCTGAAGCGAAGCGAGATGAACTATCACAAAGACTCCTCAACAGGGTCGGCCACAATTTGTGGCTTGACATCAATATCGGGCTGCACGCCCATCATGCGTAAGGTTTGCTGCACCACTTCGCTAAACACGGGTGCGGCCACCAAACCGCCATAAACTTGGCCGTTGCTGGGTTCATCGACCATCACCGCCACAATGATGCGTGGCTTATCAATCGGGGCCATACCGGCAAACCAAGCGCGGTATTTGCCGGTGGCATAGGTTTTGCCAATTTGTTTGCGCGCGGTGCCCGATTTGCCGCCCACAGAATAGCCCTGCGTTTGTGCGCGTTGGCCGGTGCCGCCGGGGCCAGCGGCCATTTGCAGCATTTTGCGTACTTGGGCAGCGGTTTTGGGTGAGAACACTGGCACACCCACGGCTGGCTCGGTGGTTTTGAGCATGGTGGCCGGAATAATGCGCCCATCGTGGGCAAACACGGTGTAAGAGCGCGCCATTTGGAACAAACTGGCCGATAAACCATAGCCATAAGACATGGTGGCTTGCTCAATCGGGCGCCAAGTTTTATAGGGGCGCAAGCGCCCACTCACAGCCCCCGGAAAGGCAATTTGCGGCTTTTGGCCAAAACCAGCGGCAGAAAAGGTTTCCCACATTTCTTGGGCTGGCATTTGCATCGCTAGTTTGGTGGTGCCGACGTTACTGGACTTTTGGATGATGCCCTCTACCGTCAGGGCACCGTAGCTGTGCGTGTCTGAAATGGTAGAGCCGGTGATGGTGATGCGCCCAGCACCAGTGTCAATGAGGGTCTCGGGGCGCACGCGCTTGGTCTCTAGTGCAATGCCCACAGTAAAGGGCTTCATGACGGAGCCAGGCTCAAAGGTATCGGTGATGGCGCGGTTACGTAACTGCTCGCCTGTCAGGTTTTTGCGTTTATCGGGTACATAGCTGGGGTAATTGGCCAGCGCCAGCACCTCGCCAGTGTTGGCATCCAAGACCACCACGCTACCGGCTTTGGCATTGTGTGCTTCTACTTGGTCGCGTAGTTTTTGGTAGGCAAAAAACTGTACCTTGCTGTCGATGGACAACTGCATATCACGGCCATCTTGCGGTGGTACCTCGGGGCCTACGCCATCCACCACCCGGCCTAGCCGGTCTTTAATGACGCGGCGTGAGCCAGCTTTGCCCGCCAGCAGGTTGTCAAAGGCCAGTTCCATGCCTTCTTGGCCCTTGTCTTCCACGTTGGTAAAGCCGACGACGTGGGCGGCAGATTCGCCCTCGGGGTATTGGCGCTTGTATTCTTTGCGCTGGTACACGCCTTTGATGTCTAAGGCAGCAATTTTTTGCCCAATCTCCCAATCGAGTTGGCGCTTAATCCAGACAAAAGATTTTTCTTCGCTCAGTTTGGCTTGTAGCTCGGGCAGGGGCATCTCTAGCAGCTTGGCCAGCGCGGGCAGTTTGGCGCGCACTTCGGGGGTGTCAAGCTCCACATCTTCGGGAATAGCCCAAATACTGGCCGCTGGCACGCTAGAGGCCAAAATCAGGCCATTGCGGTCCAAAATTTTGCCCCGGTTGGCGGGCAGCTCTAGGGTGCGTGCAAAGCGCACTTCGCCTTGGCGCAAGAAAAAATCATTGCCCACCACCTGCACATAAGCGGCGCGCGCCCCCAGCCCAATAAAACCCAAGGCAATCATCACCACGATAAAGCGACTGCGCCAGACCGGCGTTTTGCTGGCCAGCAGCGGGCTGGAGGTGTAGGGCACGCTGCGGCTGCTCATGGTTGCTCCTTGGCCGGTGCTTGCACATATTGGGTAATGGGCGGCGTGGCGGTGTGCATGTGCAATTGGTCGCGCGCCATAGTCTCTACCCGCAAAGGGGTGGCTTGGGCGCGTTTTTCTACCTGCAAGCGTTCGTGCTCGGTCTCTAGCTGGCGTGCCTCGGCCACGGCGCGGTCTAGCGCGGTGTAGAGGACGCGCGCCTCGTATTGGGTACGCACCACCTGCATGGCGCTGAGTACCACCAGCACCAGCAGCAGCAGATTGAGGCGCATCATTCCGGTGCAGCCCCTGTGGCGGCTGCTACTTGGGTGCGCTGGGCCACGCGCATCACGGCACTGCGTGCGCGTGGGTTGGCGGCTACTTCTGCCGCGCTGGGTTTGATGCGCTCCAAAGCCTGTAAGCGCATGGCTTGCGGCGGTGCAAACGGCATACGCCGGTCATAGACCTCTTTGGCATGTTGGGCAATAAATTGCTTGACGATGCGGTCTTCGAGGGAGTGAAAGCTAATTACCACCAAGCGCCCACCCGGTTGCAACACATTGAGGCTGGCTTGCAAGGCTTGCTGCAACTCATCTAGCTCGGCATTGATAAAGATACGCAAGGCTTGAAAGGTGCGTGTGGCGGGGTGTTGGCCGCCCTCGCGGGTTTTGACCACGCTGGCCACCAAATCGGCCAGCTCTGCCGTGGTTTGCAGCGGGCCACGCTCTTGACGCCGCGCCACAATCGCCCGGCCAATCGGGCCAGCAAAGCGCTCTTCGCCATAGTCGCGCACCACTTGGGCAATTTGGCCGGCATCGGCTTGGGCCAACCAATCGGCCACACTTTGGCCGCGTGTGGTGTCCATACGCATGTCTAAAGGGCCATCAAAGCGGAAGCTAAAGCCGCGCTCGGGGCTGTCAATTTGGGGCGAGCTGATGCCCAAGTCCATTAGCACCCCGGCGGCGCTGCCCGCTGGCAAATCGGCCAAGTGGCAAAAGCCTTCGTGGCGAATCGAAAAACGCGCATCGTGGATGCGCGCTGCTTCGGAGATGGCCTCGGGGTCTTTGTCGAACGCCAGCAAGCGCCCGACGGGCGGTAATCGGGACAAAATATGCCTAGAGTGCCCGCCTCGGCCAAAGGTAGCATCGACCCACAGGCTGTGGGGTGGCATGGCGGCGGCGTTGCCCAGCAGAGCCTCTACGGCTTCGTGCAGCAAAACGGTGGTGTGTTGCAATGCTATGGTGGTCATGGTTATTGCCTATAGCAAAGCGTGGATAAGTATGATAACCCTATCAGGGTGTGTAGCCACAGACCTTTTCTTCGCAACCCATCCACGCGAACAACGCCCTTGGAACACAGACACCCCAGCTAGTTTTTTGTTGACTTGCCCCGAAAAATCGGGAAAAAATGCGCTTTATCCTGCCATAGCGCAAACAGTTGGCACTGTATCAGGAATTGGCATGGCCCCCAAGACGCTGACCTTATTTAGCGCCTTAGGAATGTGCTGCCCAGAAGGTTTTACTGTTACAAAATGTAGCGTGACAAATCTTCGTCTTGGCTCAGGGCTTTTAGGCGTTCATCCACATAGGCAGCATCTACCAGCAGGGTTTGGCCGCTGCGCTGGGTGGCATCAAAGCTCACTTCGTCTAGCAGGCGCTCCATCACCGTAGATAAGCGCCGGGCACCGATATTCTCGGTGCGCTCGTTTACCTCAAAGGCGATGCGTGCCAAGCGGCTGATGCCTTCGGGGGTAAATTCAAGCTGCACCCCTTCGGTGGCCAGCAGGGCTTGGTATTGCTTGACCAGTGAGGCGTTGGTTTGGTTGAGAATGCCCTCAAAGTCTTGCACCGAGAGCGAATCCAACTCGACGCGAATCGGAAAGCGCCCCTGCAACTCTGGAATCAAATCGCTGGGCTTGCTTAAATGGAAAGCACCCGAGGCGACAAACAAAATATGGTCGGTTTTGACCATGCCGTATTTGGTGGATACCGTGGTGCCCTCTACCAAGGGCAGCAAATCGCGCTGCACCCCTTGGCGCGAAACATCGGCCCCGCTGGTTTCTTGGCGTGTGGCTACTTTGTCAATTTCGTCAATAAACACAATGCCGTTTTGCTCGGCATTGTGCAGGGCGCGGGTTTTAATTTCTTCTTCATTCACCAGCTTGCCGGCTTCTTCTTCAATCAGCAGTTTGCGCGCTTCGGCAATTTTGAGTTTGCGCGTGCGCCGCTTGTCTTGGCCCATTTGGCTAAACACGCTACGCAGTTGCTCGGCCATTTCTTCCATGCCCTGCGGCCCCATGATTTCGACTTGCGGGCGCGTATCGGCCAAATCAATGTCGATTTCTTTGTCGTCCAATTGGCCTTCGCGCAGTTTTTTACGAAATACTTGGCGCGCTGTGCTGTCCGAAGGTGGCTCGCCGGTGCGCGCGGACGGGATTAGCACATCCAAAATACGTTCTTCGGCGGCATCTTCGGCGCGCTCGCGCATTTTTTGCACTTGCGCTTGGCGCTCTTGCTTGACGGCAATTTCGGCCAAGTCGCGGATGATGGCATCGACATCTTTGCCCACATAGCCCACTTCGGTGAACTTGGTGGCCTCTACTTTGATAAAGGGCGCATCGGCCAGCCGGGCCAAGCGCCGGGCAATCTCGGTTTTGCCTACGCCGGTGGGGCCAATCATCAGGATGTTTTTGGGCGTGATTTCGTGGCGCAGTGGCTCGGCCACCTGCTGGCGCCGCCAGCGGTTACGCAAGGCAATGGCTACTGCACGCTTAGCGGCAGGCTGGCCAATGATGTGCTGGTCTAGTGCGGCAACAATTTCTTGGGGGGTCATGGAGGACATGGGCAAATCTTTGGACGGCAGTTTAGAGCGTCTCGATAGTGTGGTGCATGTTGGTGTAAATGCACAGTTCGCCCGCAATTTCGAGCGATTTTTTCACGATATCGACGGCGGGCAAGTCGGTGTTGTTGAGCAGCGCTTTGGCGGCAGAATGGGCATAAGCGCCACCGCTGCCAATGGCTACGATGCCTTGCTCAGGCTCTAAAACATCGCCATTGCCGGTAATAATGAGGCTGGCACTGTGGTCGGCCACGGCCAGCATGGCTTCTAGGCGGCGCAGTACGCGGTCGGTGCGCCAGTCTTTGGTCAGTTCAATGGCGGCGCGTGTCAGGTGGCCTTGGTGCTTTTCTAGTTTGGCTTCAAAGCGCTCAAACAAGGTAAAGGCATCGGCAGTGGCACCGGCAAAACCGGCCAGCACCTTGCCGTGGTAAAGCTTACGCACTTTGCGTGCAGTGCCTTTGACCACAATATGGCCCAAGGTAACTTGGCCATCACCGCCAATGGCCACTTGGATACCTTCGGGAGTTTGGCGGCGCACGCTCAAAATGGTGGTGCCGTGGAACACGGCCTGCTGGCTGTTGGATTGCATAGCTGCTTTAAGTGGGGGCGTTGGGTTTAATTTTTGCGCGGAATAATCAAAGAGTGCTCGTTGACACCCACCACATTGAACAAAATGGCCACCAAGCGGTGCAGGTTTTTGAAATGCACTTCGCGCTTTTGTGCTTGCTGCTCGGCGGCCCAATTGAGTACCGAACCTGCCGCAGAAAAATCCACGCGAATCAGGCGGTCGCAGGGCACCACCAGCGGCTCGTTGGGGCGCGCTTGCATTTCTAGCGCCTTGAGCGCCTCGGTAGCATCGCTTTCGATGTGGCCAGACAAGCCCACTGGCGTTGCACCACCGGCAGCCTCGGAGGAGGCATCAGGGGAGAGTAAATCTTGACCAGCGGCCTCGCCTTCGGCGGCATCGGCATAGCTGCAACGTGGGTCCACCCAAGACGGCGGCGAGACTTCGTAGGTGACGCAGTAGTCTAGGGCCACCATTTCAAAATCATCAGGGCGGCCCATAAAGCGCAGGGCGGCCATACGCAAGCGCCACCATTCGGGGTTGTTGCTGCGTTCGCCCGATTGGGTATGCGCTTGCAACAGGGCCTGCAAGCGCTCGGCCCCAACAAACACCAGCTGCGCTTTTTCATCGCCCCAGCGGTTGAACTCTTGGGTAAGCGCAGGCAGGGCGGCCTCGTCAATGTGGGCGATGCGGCTCCAAACCAGCGTCCAAGGCGGGGCAGCACGTGCCAGTGAGGCTTGCAGCGCGGCTACCGATTGCAAGGTAATGGTGGAGGGTGCGTTCCAGCTGAAATCTTTGCGAATCGGGGCACCCGTCGTGGTGGGTGGCGCGGTGGTCAGGCCCAATAGCTCGGGCATAGAGAACCACAGCGGGGCCGAACGGCCAAATTGCGCGGCAAAATCAATCGCCAGATGGTCAAACGCTTCTTGCTCGCCGGTGGCCCGGTACAAATCAAACAGCGTCATCCAAATCTCTTGTAGCTCTGGGGTGGCTTGGGCTGGGTGCTGGGCTACCACGTCGAGTAGGCAGGCAGCAGCGCCTGCATAGTCGGCATTGGCAAACAGAATGGCCGCTTCTTCCAGATCGGGGTCGTGCACAAAAGGCTCCAGAGGGGCAGGTGCCACCGCCGCAGGCATGGGCGAAAACTCAAGCGGGGCATCTGGGGTAGAAGACATCCATTGCGCGGTGGCACCGCCAAAGTGGGCAATGGGCATACTGTCATGGCCAAACAATGGTTCGGCCATAGCTTGCGGGCCTAGTCCGCCTGGCAGCGATACTGGCACGGTAGAGGCGAACGAAACACTCAGGCCCGCTGGATTGGTATCGCCCAAGTGCAAAGGCGGCAAGGAGGGGCTTGGGCCAGTGAACGGCGCTGGGCGCGTACCTAAAGCGATATCGACTGCTTGGGGGGGGAGGGCTGCTGCGCTAGGCGGGGAGGGGCGCGCAGCGGCCACGGCATCACTGGCCGACTTGCCTTTCCACCACTGCATCGACATTTGTGCTTCAATTTCGTCGATTTTTTTGATGGTGCCAGCACGGTCATCGGGCGGGGTGAGGCTGCTTTGGAAGAACGAGGGGCGCACCGCCGGGTCTTCTACGCGATGCCCAACCAAGGTGTCGCGCTGGCGAATTTTACGCAGGTAGTCAAACTCACGCTTGCGGACAAAATCATTGCGCCGCTTGCGTTCGAGCATTTCTTTGAGTACCTGTTTGCTGTACTGGCTCTCGCGGTCGCTGTCGAGGGTGTCGAGGTCTGTCCAGTTGACGGTGGGGTTACGCACAAAGCGCACCACCTTAGACAGCAGGCCACCGGGGGAAGATTCTTCTTTGCTCATGGCAGTACAGACCGTGGGAGTGCTACAGCATTGAGGCCGCGCCCAGCGGGCTTAATCGCCAAACATTTTTTGCTTGAGCTCGCGCCGTTGCTGTGCCTCTAGTGAGAGGGTGGCGGTGGGCCGGGCCAGTAGGCGACCTACGCCGATGGGCTCGCCGGTTTCGTCGCAGTAGCCGTAGTCTCCGGCATCGATGCGGTTGATGGATTGCTCAATCTTTTTCAGCAACTTGCGCTCGCGGTCGCGCGTGCGTAGCTCTAGGGCGTGTTCTTCTTCGATGGTGGCGCGGTCCGCTGGGTCAGGCACGACGACGGTGTCTTCGCGCAGATGCTCGGTGGTCTCGCCAGCGTTGGCGTGCATGTCATTTTTGAGGCTGACCAGCTTGAGGCGGAAAAACGCCATTTGTACATCGTTCATGTACTCGCTGTCGGGCATGGCCAGCACTTCGGCATCGGTCAGCTCTTCTAGGGGCTTGGTTTTCCAGTTGTTGGCCAGTTTGGCATCTTTTTTGATGGAACCGGCACTGGGCGACACTTGCATCGTAGAGGGCATGGTGTTGGTGTAACTGGCTTTGGCAGCGGTAGAGGCCACGGCCTGCGCCATCGACGGAACGGTTAAGGCCGCCAGACGCGAAGAAGGCCGCGTGCTACGCAGTACGGTGTCTGGCCCGGTGGCAGAGGGCGGCAGCGCTGGAGGGGGGGCACTTACGGTACGGGTGGGTGCCTTGGATGCTACTTTTGCGGCTGCTTTTGCCGTCGTTTTGGCAGCTGCTGGGGCCTTGGCTTGGCTGGTTTCGACTTTCACTTCCTGTCTCCTCACAGTAGGGCGGGCCTGTGGCGGCACCTATGGTGCGCCAAGAGGCGATAGGGTGCGTAGCAACCCACATGTTTGTCGGGGCGCGATTGTATCGGCTACTGGCACGCTTAGGCTAAACACTGCTCCAGACCTTGGCGCAAAATATCTTGTGGCATGTCGATACCAATGAAGACCATTTTGCTGCTGCGTGGTTCCGTTGGCCCCCAAGCTGGCCCCAAATCGCTGCCCATGAGCTGGTGTACCCCCTGAAAAATCACTTTACGCTCGGTGCCTACCATGTGCAGCACGCCTTTGTAGCGCAACATGCGTGGGCCGTAAATGTTGACGATAGCGCCCAGAAAGTCCTCTAACTTGGCGGGGTCAAAGGGGCGCTCGGAGCGATAGACAAAGCTCTTCACATCGTCATCGTGGTGATGGTGGTGACCGTGGCTGTGTTGGTGCGAAGGGTGTTGGCAATGGTCGCCGTGGTCGTGCGTGTGGTCATGGTCGCAGTGGCTGTGGTCATGGTCATGCCCGTGGTGGTGCGTGTCTTCTTCTTTCAGAAAATCGGGGTCAATATCGAGTTTGGTATTCAGGTTAAAGCCGCGCAAGTCCAGCACTTCTTTTAACGTGACTTCGCCAAAATGCACCGCCTTGATGGGGGCGCGTGGGTTCATGTGCTTGAGGCGGTGTGTTAGGGCATCGACTTCTTCGGCGCTGACCAAATCGGTTTTAGACAAGAAAATTTGGTCGGCAAAGCCTACTTGGCGACGTGCTTCTTGGCGGTCATTGAGCTGCTGCGCGGCGTGTTTGGCATCTACCAGCGTGATGATGGAGTCAATCAGGTAGGTTTCGGCAATTTCTTCGTCCATGAAGAAGGTTTGTGCCACCGGGCCGGGGTCGGCTAAGCCGGTGGTTTCAATCACGATACGCTCAAAATCGAGCAGCCCTTGGCGCTTTTGGGCCGCCAGCAGTTGTAGCGTTTGGCGCAAATCTTCGCGGATAGTGCAGCAAATGCAGCCATTGCTCATCTGGATGATTTGCTCTTTGGCATCGGTAACCAGAATATCGTTGTCGATGTTTTCTTCGCCAAACTCGTTTTCAATCACGGCAATTTTCTGGCCGTGCGCCTCGCTCAGTACGCGCTTGAGCAAGGTGGTTTTGCCCGAACCCAAAAAGCCGGTGAGGATGGTGGCAGGAATAAGAGACATGGAAGGCAGCACTTTCAAATCGGGAGAACCAGCGCCAAACAGCAGTGCGCTGGTGGTAGAGCACCAAGGGTTGGTTTTGGACAGTGTAGCGGGCCTGTCAAGCCCTATGGTGCAGCTTATTCTTTAAAGTAAACAATTTGGTGCGTAGTGGCCAGCAGGTGGCCAGACTCGTTCCAGAGTTCGGCGCTTTGGTCAAAAAAGCCATTGAAGAACGATTGCGCCCGTGCTTGTCCCAACAGGTAATCGGTGCCGGTGGCGGCCAGTTCGGCGGCGCTGGCGTGGAAATAGACCGTCATGGATACCGTGCCCACTGGGGTCATGAAGGCACGCCTGCGCCAGACACGCGGGTAAAACACATCGGCCAGCGCAGTCAGGCTGCAAAAATCCAAGGGGCGTGGCGGGTCGTCGCGCATCCACAGCTGGGTCAGACTGTCGGCCTCGGTGCCGTTCCACTCGGTGGGGGCTTGACCGGCGCAGGGGCGCATATCGTAGCGGTGCACCCAAGCCACATCCTGGAGTTGGGCAACTCGCGCTACCGTGGCGGCGCGCGGCACATCGGGCATCACGGCATCCACGGCGCTCCAAGTTTGGCGGCGTTTGGCCGTCACGGCGGTGGCCGTGAGCACCACCGAATCTACCCCCTCGGCATTGGTTTGTGACAGGGTAATTTGCCAATGTTGGGTAGAGCGGTTGGTGCGTACGGGCTTGGCCTCGGCACGGAAGCTGCCCGCTTGTAGTGCAGCAGCAAAATTGGCGGTGAACGATATCGGCTCGCCCAGCAGCTCGGGGTGCTGGAGCACGGCATTCATGGCTTGGGCCGCCAGCAGGCCACCAAACGGCCCGACCATGTTCATGTAATCGCTATGGGTTTGGCCTTGCCAGTGGCGTGCGGCCTCGGGGCCATGCTCATGGGCGGCATTGGCCAGCGGGGTGAGGGCTAGGGCTTGGTCAAACGGATGTGTGGCAGATACAGTGGTTTTTTTGCGCAAAACAGGCTCCTGAAATAGCAAGGTGGGCAAGGTTACGCCAAAAAAGCAAAAGCCACCAACCGTAAGGCTGGTGGCTTGGTGTCTAAATCACAACTGGCTTAGGCCAGCGGGTGATTAGAAGTTGTGGCGGATACCCATGCCAAAGTGGCTAGCCTTGGGAGTGCCTGCGTTATCCTTGCCATCGTTCAGGTAAGCAGCGTAGGCAAAGGTGCGCTTGGACAGGGCGTACTTGCCTTCCAGCAGCACGTTGGTGTCCTTGAACTCGGTATCACGAGCGATGTCCAGCGTGACCGAGAAAGCACCCACAGGCACTGTGGCACCAATAGTGAAACCACGGTACTTCAGAGCATTCAGTTGAGTAGAGGGCAGAGTCTTCAGAGCGCCAGGCAGGTAACCGTTCTGGTAAGAGGCTGCAACCTTGGCTACACCCAGATCGTAGGAACCGCCCAAGGACATGTTAGCCTTGTGATCCTTAATTTGGTTGTAAGAAAGAGCTGCAGCAATGGGGCCATTGGCGTACACCACGTTCAGGTCATACTTGGCTTTTTGCTGGCCATTCACAGCCACGCCAGTGTCGGGCTTCAGCACCACAGCGGCGCTGGCAGTGACACCACCGAAGTTGGGGCTGGTGTACATGATTTGGCTGTCGTTACGGCCATCGTTATCACCCACGAAACCGAATTGGCTGGCCACAGCAGAGTAGTTGGCAGCGCCAGTCAGTTCCCAAGCAGCCATACCGTGGAAGCTAGGGTTAGTGCTACGGCCCAGACGCACGGCACCGAAGCCACCGGACAATTCAGCGTAAGCAGCACGGGCCCAATTGGGACCATTCAGGCCATTGGTGCTAGCACCGCCGCCATTTTCAGGGTTGATACCTTGTTCCAGGTTGAAGGAAGCCTTCAGGCCGCCACCCAAGTCTTCCACGCCACGCAGGCCAATGCGGCTGTTGGCGTTGTTCATGAGACCGCTACCGCTAAATTGGGTAGAAACACCTTCCAGCTTGGCCACGCCCACGTCCACCACACCGTACAGGGTGACAGAAGATTGGGCCATAGCGGCACCGGAAGCGGCCAGCACGGCCAAGGCGATCAGGGATTTTTTCATTGCGAGTACTCCAAGGTTAAACAGAGGGCGCCGGTACGGGGGGGCTTGGTTGCACAGAGCCTACGCAGTCCCGCCGGTTCCCCGGGCCAACCTCCTGGTGGGGAAGTTGCTCCTATTGCACCAGACGCGCGCAAGTTTCGCAAAGGAATTCCCCCACAATGGCCGTTAAACGCAAAATCCGTTGCACTGCTGCAACATTGCGAGGGCTGGCGGCGGGCAAAATCTACCCTCATTGCTTGTTGCCTTTGCCCGGAGAACTTTAATGGACACTTTGCTGACTGCCGCCGATGCGGCCTTGCGTACCCTGTTTGCCCCGCACCGCGCCCAAGAAGCATCACCGGCGCGCGATTGTGCCAAGCCACAAATGGAGCCAGCACAGCAGCGCCTGTCGGGGGCTTTGATGCGTGTGAACCATGTGGGCGAAATTTGCGCCCAAGCCCTCTACACGGCCCAAGCCAGCGTGACGCGCGATGAGGCATTGCGCGCCCACTTGTTACAAGCGGCACGCGAAGAAGGCGACCACCTGGCTTGGACACGTGAACGCCTAGATGAATTGGGCGACCGGCCCAGCTTGCTCAACCCGCTGTGGTATGCCGGGGCGTTTGCCATCGGGGTAGTGGCCTCGAAAATCAGCGATGCCGTCAGTTTGGGCTTTGTGGTGGAGACCGAAAACCAAGTGTCGGCCCATTTGCAAAGCCACCTAGAACTTCTGCCGCAGGAAGATGAAGCCTCGCGCGCCATCGTGGCGCGCATGAAAGAAGACGAAGAGCGCCATGCCGCCGATGCCTTGGCTGCGGGCGCACTGGAGCTGCCCGCCCCCGCCAAGGCGCTGATGCAGGTGGCGGCCAAGGTCATGACGACTACCGCCCATTACATTTGAGTGGTAGCCAAAGAAACCACCGTGCCAATCACCAGCAAGGTGGGCGGCTTGATGCCGTGGCGTTGGGCGGTGGCTTCTAACTCTGCCACGGTGGTGGCGTACATGGCTTGCTGCGGCCAAGTGGCTTTGTAGATGAGAGCGGCTGGGGTGTTGGCGGCCAGCCCGGCCGCTTGCAACTCACGGGCAATGGTGGCCAGCCCGGTAATGCCCATATAGATGACCACGGTCTGCTGCGGTTGCGCCAACGTTTGCCAGTTCAAATCAACGGTGTGGTCTTTGAGGTGCCCGGTAACAAAAATACAGCTTTGGGCGTGGTCGCGGTGCGTGAGCGGAAAACCAAAACTGGCCCCAGCCCCCAAAGCGGCGGTGATGCCGGGCACGATTTCTACTGAAATTTGCTGTTGCAACAGCACATCCATTTCTTCGCCGCCCCGGCCAAAAACGAACGGGTCACCGCCTTTGAGCCGCACCACGCGCAAACCCTGCCGGGCCAAATCGACCAGCAACTGGCAAATGTCTTCTTGGGCCAGCGTGTGGTTGCCAGCAGATTTACCCACATAAATGCGCTGTGCCTGTGCGGGCACCAAATCGACAATGCCGGGGCCAACCAGATTGTCATAAACCACCACTTCGGCCTGTTGCAAGCGCCGCCAAGCGCGCAGCGTGAGCAGTTCTAAATCGCCCGGCCCAGCCCCAACCAGCGATACCGTGCCCGGCATTTGTTCTGACAGCACGGGCATCATGCCGCTGGCCCCTGATGGAAAACGAGTTCTTGTACCGGCTGCCCAGCCACCAGATGGTCGGCAATGATGCGATTCATGTTCTCAGACGTGACGTTGTAGTACCAAGTGCCATCGGGCTGCACGCACATCACCGGGCCGCCTTTGCAGGCCGCAAAGCAACTGACCCGGCTGCGCTTGACGCGCAAATCGCCCTTGTCCAGCCCGGCGGCCTTGAATTTATCGCCCAAGCTATCAAACAGGGCTTGCGCCGCGCCATCTTGGGTGCAGCGCGGGCCGGTACACACCAGCAGGTGGCGGCGGTAGTCACCAATTTTGGGTTTCTCTACGCTCTCAGTGCTCATGCTTCTTCCTCTGCGGTATCGGTGCTGGCAAGCTCAGAAATCGGCTCCAACAAAGTAGCGCGAATATAGTCGGCAGGCAGTTGGTATTGTTGCGCCAAGGTCTCAATGTCGGTGCCCTCGGCATATTGCGCCTGCAAAGTCTCTAGCCAGCCCAGTAGCCCGGTGGACAGCGAACGGCCACGTTTTTCGCCATCGCGGGTTTCGCCGTTTTGTTCCAAATCGTATTTGTTCGCGTAGCCGCGCGGCGTCACCATCAAGCCGTGGCGGATAACGGTGTTGCTGTTGCCAATCAGCACGGTGCTTAACATACCAATATCGGCCTCGGCCATTTGGTCTAGCGTGGTAAAGATAATGCTCTCGCGGCGGCGGTAGGCACTTTTAACGATGGCCACCGGGGTGTCCGGGCGGCGGTGGCGCAAAAACAGGCGCTGGGCCTCGACAATTTGGCGGGTGCGACGGCCACTTTTGGGGTTGTAGAGTGCCACGACAAAATCGGCCATTGCCACGGCATCCAAGCGCCGGGCAATCGTGGGCCAAGGCGTGAGCAAGTCCGACAAAGAGATGGCGCAAAAATCGTGTGTCAGCGGGGCACCTACCAACGCGGCGCAACTGTTGAGCGCCGAAGCCCCCGGAATGATTTCTACCTGCACGGGGTCATCGGGTGTCCAACCGGCTTGAAACAGCACTTCGTAGGTGGGGCCAGCCATGCCATACACGCCTGCATCGCCGGAAGAAATCAGCGCCACTTTTTTGCCTTGGCGGGCGGCCTCTAGTGCAGTGACAGCGCGGTCTAGCTCTTCGGTCATGCTTTTGCGGATGACTTCTTTGCCGTCGAGCAAATCTGCTACCAGCTTGATATAGGTGACATAGCCAATCACTGTATCGGCCTCGATGATGGCTTGGCGGGCGCGGGCGGTCATGTGGGCGGCGCTGCCGGGGCCAATGCCTACCAGCATGATTTTTCCTGCCGTGGTGGGGGCTGTGGTGGTTTCCTGTGTGGGGGTGGTCATGCTGGAGTGGCTTTCTGGGGGCATGGAGGGCAACATAGAAGGGTGCAGGCGGGCGATGGATACGGTGGCATTTTTGCCATCAGCGCCGCGCCATTTGTGTTTTTCTAGGCACAGGGCGTGGATGGGGGCAGGCTGGCCCGCCGTGCCTGCGGCCAGCAGGGCGGCGGCCTCACTGACCGAGGGGGTGCCGGTGTAGCGCAATACGGTAGCACTGGGATTGGGCACAGCCACTTGGGCCAGTACGGCGGCGGGATAGAAATGAATGGGGCAGCCCCATTGCTGCGCTAAAGCGTGCAGACAAGGCTCATCGGCTTTGAGGTCAATGCTGGCCAAGGCCACCACATCACCCACTTGAGCGCCTGTTTGGTGCAGCGCTTGGCTCACCGCCTCTTGCAGCGTGGCAAAAGCCGTGCCCCGGTCACAGCCTAAGCCCAGCACTATCGCCGATGCCGTGGGCTGGGTCATGGTGTGGCCTCGGTGGGAGGGCGGTACACCACCAGCCGCTCAGCCCATTGTTGCCATTGTGCCGGGGCAATATCGGCATGGGTAATCCACAGCACGGCGCGGTGGTGTTCGGGGCGTACTTGGTCAAAACGCTCTAACAGTTCGATATGGGCGGGCAGCGGTGTCGGGCGCGTCCACCAATCGCGACGGCCCGCCTCTTGCACCACGGCAATCGGTTCGCCATTGACCACATGGGCCGAGACGCGGGTGATGTTGATTTTGGGCGCTTCAACGCGCCAGCCCAAATGGCGGCCCAGAATATCCACCGGAATAGTTTTGCCCACATCAGACGCTGTGGTTAGCACTGCCGTTGCACCCATCAGGTTGGCTACGCGCTCGCTCATGGCGTTGGCACCGCCCACATGGCCCGACAGCACCGGAATGACAAACTGGCCTGCATCATCTACCACGGTGATGCCGGGGTCTTCGTCCTTGCTTTTCAGGTGCGGCACCATCAAGCGCACCACCGCCCCCAGCGAGACAAAAAACACGAGCTGGTCGTACTCGGCAAACAGCCGCGCTATTTCATCGCGCAAAGCGCCTTCGTAGCAATGCACCGGCTGGGACAGGTGGGCAAAGGCAGCGGCAAACTTGCTGGCGGTGCAAATATGGGCTTCGGGCAAGTCTTGCGCCAGCCGGGCGGCCAGTGCCGCCCCATGTTTGGTAATGGCAATGATGCAAATGCGCGGTTGGTCTTTGGCAGGCGCAGACAGCACCACCTGCGTAGAGGTCTCATGGCTCATGCGGGCAGCTCCGGGGAGTTTTTTTCAGGCAGCCTTGGATGCGCTCGCCGCGCACCCGGTGCGGATTTTTCACAATCAACAATGACAGGTAACTGACCTTACTACCGCGCAAGGCCAGCAGCTCGGTGCCAGAGAGGCGGCGCTCGTCCAATGCACCGACGCGCTCAATAAAGTGGGCACCGGCCAATAGTTCTTTACGCTCTAGCCAATCCAGCAACTCGTCCAGCAGGGGTTTGATTTTCATCAGCACCAGCGTGTCAAAGTCTGGCAGTAAGCGATTCACGGCCGCAATGCCATAGGCGGCAGGCACGATAGCCACGGTATCGTCTTGCTCGGCAAAAGGCTCGCCCACCTTGGCACAGGCGGCGGTAAAGGAGTTGACACCCGCCACTACCTGCACGGGTATCTGTTCGTCCAAGCCGCGCACCGTGCGCGCCAAATGACCAAAGGTAGCGTAGGTGCTGGCGTCGCCCTCGACCAAAAACAACACATCCCGCCCGGCTTGCAACCAAGGCAGCACCGTCTGCGCCGCCTTGAGCCAAGCGCGGCCCAGTTTTTCGGCATCGTGGGTCATGGGGAACAGCAGCAGTGCGTGCTCTGGGGGCGGGGTTAGTTCTGCCCGCTGCACGATGTCCAAGGCGTAGCTGGGGGTTTTGCCGCTGCGGGCCGGATAGACCCAAACCGTGTCACGGCGTTGCAAAGCGGCCCAAGCCGCACGGGTGATGAGGCCCGGAGCACCGGGGCCGAGCGAGATGCCCCACAAGGTGCCTCGGCCCGTGGCAGAAATTTCAACCATCAACGACCTCCTGAGATGTAGCCTGTGCTTGCGCGCACACCAGCCATACTGGGTTTTCTGCTGCCATGCGATGCATCTGCAAAATGGGTTTGCTGCGGGCGGCCTGTAATTGCAGAACATCCCAATCTACGTTGGGCGCAGATTCCAGCGTGTGGATGGCGGTACTCAGGTTTTCTAGCGTGACAAAGTTCATCACCAAGCGCCCACCGGGGCGCAAGCGGCGCAGCACCAAGGCGATGAGTTCAGCCAGCTCGCCACCCGAGCCGCCGATAAACACCGCGTCGGGGTCGGGCCAGTGCTCTAAACCCTGCGGGGCTTTGCCCCAGTGCAGGCTGTAGTTACTCACAGCAAAGGCGGCATGGTTGCGCCCGGCAATGGCGTGGTCGGCCTCGTTTTTCTCCATCGCATAAACATGGCCGCGTGGGCACAGCCGCGCTGCTTCCAACCCGACAGAACCAGAACCCGCGCCAATATCCCACACCACGCTATCAGCGCGCAATTGCAACCGCGCCAAACTGACGGCGCGCACTTCCTGCTTGGTAATCAAGCCTTTGTCGGGTTGGCGTTGTTGGTAGGCCGCATCTTCTAGCCCAAAACGCACTGGCTCCGGCTGTAACCGGGTGCGCCACAGCAGCACCACATTGAGCGGGGCAAACTGCATCTGGGCCGCCTCTGCTGGCGATAGCTCGGCCAACACCCGCTCGGTGGGTTGCAGCAGGTTCTCGGCCACGGCCATCTGAAAGTCTTCGCCCAAGCCTTCGGCCAGCAGCAAGCGGGCGATACGGTCTGGACTGTTGGCCGGGCTGGTGAGCACCAGCAAGCGCTGGTGGGCGCGCAAAGCCTGCGCCAGTGCGTACAAGCCATGTGTGGGGGTGCTACCGCGCACCCACTCCCCGGCATCTTGGCGATGCACCGAGACAATGCGCGCATCTTGCCATGCCAGCCCGATGCGAGCACAGGCCCATTGCAGGGTAGAAAGATTGGGCAAAATATCCAGCGCTTGCACGCACAGGTGCTGCGCCAAAAACGGTGCAATACCGTGGCAGAGGGGGTCACCCGTGGCCAGCACCACGCTGCTCTGGTGGGCTTGGCGGGCGCTACGCACCCAGTCTGGCACGGCGCGCAGTTGGCCGGTCAAGTCGTGCAGCACAGCACCGGGCTTGAACTCGTGCGCCAACAGCGCCAAGGTACGGCTGCCACCAATCACCACATCGGCAGTACGCAGGTGGGCCAGTGCCGTAGGGTTCAGACTGGCGATGCCATCATCGAGCACGCCAATCACGCGGCAGGGGTTGGGGTCTTTATCGCGGGGTTCCATCAGGTATCCAAAGTCAAAGCGGCAGGGGCACACAGCACATCGGCCACCTTGTTGCCAGAAAAATCACACACCAGCACGCGCAACTGAAAGGCGTTGCCGTAGCGCCCAGAGGCGGTCAGGGTATTGATGGCGCTTTGCGCCAATGCGCGGTGAAATGGCTCGCCCAAGCCACGCTCGACCATCAGTTCAGCGCCAAAACGGGCGGTTTCGGCTTGGGCAATGGCTTGGCAATCGGCCTCGTTGGCACCCACTTGGCGGGCAATACGGGCCACCAAATCGGTATCGACCTCAGCGCGGTTGGCGTGGGTGATGGTTTCGCCTTGGGCCATTTTGGTCAGTTTGCCCACCATCACGCCCAACACCACCAGCGGTATGCCTTGCGCCACCACTTCATCCAAGGCGTAGCGCAAAAAGTCACCCATTTGGATGAAGCAAGCCGCAGGCAAACCGGGCTGTTCGCGGCGCAGTTCGGTCATGGCAAAGCTCTCGGTGCGTCCGCCGGTGGTCAAGGCCACCATGCCGTGCCCCAGCGTGGCCGCCACCCGAACACCCTGCACCACACTGGCCCGCCATGCGGCGGTGGAGTAGGGCTTGACGATGCCGGTGGTGCCCAAAATGCTGATGCCGCCCAGAATGCCCAGCCGGGCATTGGTGGTTTTTTTGGCCATTTGCTCGCCACCGGGCACGCTGATGGTGACTTCTAAGCCCTGTTCGGCCAGTAAGCCGGGGGCAGCTTCGCGCAGATTGTCCAAAATGTTTTGCCGGGGCACCGGGTTGATGGCCGGGCCGCCCACTTCCAACCCCAGCCCCGGCATGGTCACGGTGCCGACGCCCGCGCCAGCGCAATAAACAACGCTACCGGGCTGATTGGGCAACAGGCGTACATCGACGGTCAGGTGAGCACCATCGGTGCAATCAGGGTCATCGCCCGCAAACTTGACCACCACGGCATGGGCGCTGTGTGCGTCGCAGCGGCCCTCTTGCACAGCAAACCGAACACGGTTGCCATTGGGCAGCAGGCTTTCTATCTCCGTAGGCACCTCACCGCTGAGGAGGCCCACCACGGCAGCACGGGCCGCCGCTGCCGAGCAAGCCCCGGTGGTAAAGCCGGTGCGCGTACCGCGCGGGGTACTTTTTTCCATCACCAAGCCCTTATGCGTGCGTGGCTGGCTGTGCCTTTTGCTGTGCTTCGGCCAGCGCCAGCAGGGCGTGCAAGGCGGCCACCACCAAGGTAGAGCCGCCTTTGCGGCCCCGAATCACCATCCAAGGCACCTCACTTTGCAGCGCTATCAGGTCTTTTGACTCCGCCGCCGCTACAAACCCCACCGGCATCCCGACCACCAAGGCCGGGCGCACGCCTTCTTCTTGGATTAGCCGCGCCAGTTCCATCAAGGCGGTGGGCGCATTGCCAATGCCGACGATGGCCCCTTGCAGCAAGCCTTGGCGATGGGCTTTACGCATGGCCTGCACGGCGCGGGTGGTGTTTTCAGCTTGGGCTTGGGCAATGACATCCACATCGCTGATGAACTGGTGGGTTTTCATGCCAAAGTGGGCCAGACGCGGCGCTGACAGCCCGGAGCAAATCATCTCCACATCTGCCACCACCGGAGTACCCCCGCGCAGTATCGCCGCCACGCCAGCGGCCACGGCCTGCGGGTGGAAATCCGTTAGGCCATTGAAGTCAAAATCGGCATTCGCATGAATCATGCGGCGCACAATCGGCCACTGTGCTTCGGTGTAGGCATGGGGGCCAACTTCGGCATCAATGATGGCAAAGCTGTCGTGCTCAATCGCCTGCCCGGCGCGGGTGAGCTGTTCGGTCACGGTGTTGATGGTGCTCATGCCAAGGCTCCTTCCAGTGCGCCATGCAGTTGCACCACAGCGGGCGCGGCATGGGTGTGTTCATGCGAATGGCCGTGGCCCATGTCGTGGGCAATGTCGCGGAAGCTGCAACCATCGCAGGCCATCTTGCCTTCCGGGGTGCCCGCTTGCAGGTCGGCCACCCGTTGCTCTAGCAGGGCAAAAATTTCTGGCTCAAAGCCAAAATGCGTGCCGCAGACAAAACGCAGTTGCGGATACTGTTGGCGCAGATGTTCTACTTGGCGGTGGATGCGCTGCATCAGCGTGCCGGTATACAGGTAGTAGGGCAACACCACCACCTGCTTGATGCCAATCAGTGCTTGGCGCTGCACCACGCGCTCCAAACGCGGAAAGGTGATGCCAGTAAAGGCCAAATCCACTATTTCGTGGTCGCCAGCCTCCTGCAACCAACGCGCCATTTTGGCCATATCGCCATTGGCGGCGCGGTCCGAAGAGCCACGCCCCAGCAGCACCACGCCGGTGGTGGTGGGGTCGGGCATATCGAGGGCGCTCATGGCTTGGCGCAGGCGGCGCTTCAAAATACTCAGAATCGGGTCGCAGGCGCTTAGGTGGGGGGCGTACAAAAACTCTACCTGTGGCGCGTGGGTGCGGGCGTGTTCAATCGCTTCGGGGATTTCCATCTTCACGTGTCCAGCCGCATTGAGGATGAGCGGCACCACCATCACGCGCCGTGCCCCTTGGGCGGCAGCCAACAGGCCATCGTGCAGAGAGGGCGGTGCAAACTCAATAAAGCAGACTTCGATACGCCAGTCGGGGCAGCGCACGCGCCATTGCGCGGCAAAGGCCAAAATTTCTTGGTTGCCGGAGGCTTCACGCGAGCCGTGGCCCACAAGCAAGATGGTGTCGGATAGAGCGCTCATAACGTGGCCTTGCGAAAACGGTGGGTAAATGCGGGGTCATAGAGTTTGGAACGGGCCAGCGTTTCCCAGTCGCGTGCGCCCAAGGTGGGGCTGGCCACAATCATGGCTTGGCTGACGATGCCCGCCTCACGGCAGCGCTGGCGGATATCGGCCAGCGTGCCACGCACAATCTGTTCTTCATTGGGCCAGCTGGCTTTGTGTACCACCAGCATCGGCGCATCTTCAGGCCAGCCTGCGGCGCGCAGCCCGGCCTGCACCTTGTGCAGCAGCGTGATGGACAGAAAAATGCACAGCGCGGTGCGGTGGGCGGCCAGTGAAGCCAAATCCTCTCCGGGCGGCATGGGGGTGCGGCCCTCTACGCGGGTGAGAATCACGCTTTGGGTTACTTCGGGCAGGGTCATGGATTCACCCGCTGCCGCCATCGCCGCCATCGCCGAAGAAACACCCGGCACCACCGCCCATTCAATGCCCGCTGCATTCAAAGGGCGGGTCATTTCGATTAACGCGCCATAGAGGCCCGGGTCGCCAGTTTGCAGGCGCACCACGGTTTGCTGCTGCTGTGCTTGGGCGATTAGCCATGCCGTCATCTCTTCCAAGGTCATGTCCTTGGAATCGCGAATCAGACAACCGGGCGGGGCGTATTGGGTGGCCGCTTGGTCTACCAAGGAACCGGCAAACAGCACTGCACCGGCTTTAGCCAGCAAATTGCGGCCCTTTACGGTAATGAGTTCTGGGTCGCCGGGGCCAGCCCCGACAAACCAAATTTTTCCTAAAGATGAACGGCTCATGGGGCCAACTTTCCTGCAATCGGGGACACAACAGTCAATGGGGTGAAGGTAGGGCCGAGGCCAGAGGGAGGCAGTGCCGCCAATACATCCTCGACACTGCGGAGGAGCGGGTGTGCTGGCAACAAGCCCCGCCCAGCAAGGGCGGTGTGCAAACGCATGGCGGTGGGCAAGGGTTGGGCGGCAGCACCCAGCGCATCGGTGTTTTGCGCCAGCGCCGTGGCCGCAAACGAGCCAACGCAACGCCCTGCGGCCATCAGGTGGATATCGTCAGCCCAGCGGTAGGCAAAATCCATATCGTGCGAAGACAGCACCACCGTGACACCTTGGGCATGGAGGCGGTCGAGCAATGCGGCCAGTTCGGTCTGCATGGGCATATCCAGCCCAGCCATTGGCTCATCGAGCAGCAAGGCGCGGGGCTGCATCGCCAACACCCCGGCAATACACACCCGTTTTTTCTGGCCGAAGCTGAGTTCGTGCACGGGTCTGTCAGCGTGGGCGGTCATGTCCACGGCCTCTAGGGCTTGCGTTACGCGCTGGCGCACCGTGGCCTCGTCCAGCCCCAAATTGAGCGGCCCAAACGAGACATCTTCATAAACATGGGCCGAGAACAACTGCCGGTCGGGGTTTTGGAACACTATGCCCACCTGCTGGCGCACGGCTTGCAAGCCGCGCCGTCCGTAGTCGATACCGGCACCATCAAAATAAACTGCCCCAGCTACCGGACGCAACAAGCCGTTGAGGTGTTGCAACAGGGTGGTCTTGCCGGAGCCATTCGGCCCCAAAATGGCATGGCGACCGGCACGGCGCAGGCCCATCGAGCACGCTTGCAAGCCGGGGCGGCCATCGGGATAGGAGTAATCCACCTGCCGCAGTTCGAACATGGCACTCATGGCAAGCACCTTGCGAGTAGCAACAGCCCCAACCCAGCCAGCACGCCGATAGCGGTGTCGCGGCGGGTATTGGCAAAAAAGGGCATGAGAAAACGCAAACTGCCATCGCTACAGCGGGCATCGGCAGCCCACTGCAAACCTCGCGCCCGCAGCGCCACCTGTGCCGCCAAACTGCCCACCAACAGCCCCAGTGAGCGCATAGAGCGTCCATAACTGCTAAACCCCAGCCGGGCCGTTTGAGCGGCCAGCGTGTCGTGGCACGATTCAGAGAACACAAAAATCAGCCGATAGCACAGCACCATCAAATCAAGCAGAATTTCTGGCAGCCTGAGCTGGCGCAGCAACGCCATCAGGTGCGTCAGTGGCGTAGTCAATACCAGTGTCAACAGCGCCGACAAGGCAGCCACCGACCGGGCCGTCACCATCGCCACCTCCGACAGCGCATGGGGGGCCATACGCCAAGCTAGCGCCCCCCCCGGCTCCCACGTCACCGACACTAGCAGCGAAGCCCCCGACAACAGCAAAAACCCCAGTGGCCCCGCCGCTACGCGCAGGTAGCAACGCAACGGCACACCTGCCCCACGCCACACCACCAGCACACCCACCAAGGCCACGCCCAGCGCAGCGCTAGGCGTTTGCGCCACATAGGCAGCCACCAACGCGGCCAAGGCAAAAATCGCCTTAGCGCGGGGGGTGACGTGGCTCCAGTGGTTGTGGTAGGCCGCTCGTTCAATCCACACGGCCAGCAGCCTGTGTGGAAGGTGCATCAGCTGGGGCTTGGCGCAGCTTCTCCCGCGTGATGGAGGCCCCTAGCCAGTACCCGATGACCCCAGCACCCAAAGCCGCCTGCAAAGCAAACAGCAGCGAGGCAATTTCGCCACTGGCAGGCTCCAGCAACGGCTTAGACCACGCTTGGTAATGCGGCGCAATGGTCTGGATTAAATTTTGTGCTTGGGCATCGGCACCGCCAAAAGCCTCAGTGCCTTGGGCAGGCTCGGCCACCCACCACAGCGGAAAGACGGTGAGCAACAGCACCGCCACCGCGAGCAGCCAGTGAGACTTTTTCATGCGCGGGCCTTGGCGGGTTGGAGCAGGTGCATGTCGCGCATCTCCTCTTGGTTAAAGCGCTGCAAGGCGTTCATCACCAGCACGGTGAGCAAGCCTTCACTGATGGCCAAGGGGATTTGGGTCAGGGCAAAAATGCCACCAAACTTGGTCAAAGAACCCACAAATCCCCCCACCGAATCGGGAAAGGCCCAAGCCAACTGCACCGAGGTGGTCAGGTAGGTAGCCAAATCGCCCAAACAGGCGGCCAAGAACACCCCCGCCACTAAGGGCAAGCCCAATGCTCTGGCCAGCCGAAACACCGCATAAGCACAAAACGGCCCGACAATGCCCATCGCAAACAGATTGGCCCCCAGCGTGGTCAAGCCGCCATGCGCCAGCAGCAAGGCTTGAAACAACAACACGACAAAAGCAATCGGCACCATGACCCAAGGGCCAAACAGTAGCGCGCCGAGGCCCACGCCGGTAGGGTGGGAGCAGCTGCCCGTGACCGAGGGCAACTTGAGCGCCGAAAGCAGAAAACTGAAAGCCGCTGCCACGCCCAGCAACATGCGCCGCTCAGGGTGCTGCTGAACATCGCGGCGCACCGCATACAGGCCATAGGCCAAGAAAGGAGCAGAGGCGATAGACCAGCCCAGCGCGTGCTCCAATGGAAGAAAGCCTTCCATGATGTGCATTCGAATCCTCCCGTCGAATGGTTCATAAGAACACCATGCGGGAGAGACAAAAGCACGCAAGCACCCCAGTGCAGCCGGGGCGCGATTGCAGGCAGTTTTCCCGTCACCCCGGGGAATGGTGCTGACATTTTTCGGGCCGGTCTTCTGGCTTACCATCATCCTCGTCCGCGCCTTCCCATGTCTTGTGACACAGTGGCATGAGCGGAGTCGTCTGGCTTACAGCAGCGGGGGCTGCGCCGGAATGGCTGCACTGTGCAGCGTCACCGGCTTCCCGTTTAACGTGGACTTTTGAACAACAAAAGCGCCACGCACCCGAAATTTAATTGTACCGTCTGCGGTGGGCGCAAAACCTTAATTGGCAAACGCGGCAATGCCCGTTTGGGCGCGCCCCAAAATCAGGGCGTGGATGTCGTGTGTGCCTTCGTAGGTATTCACCACTTCCAAATTGACCAAATGGCGCGCTACGCCAAACCCATCGCTGATGCCGTTGCCGCCCAGCATATCGCGCGCCATGCGCGCTACATCCAGCGCTTTGCCGCAACTGTTGCGCTTGATGAGCGAGGTAATCTCGACCACGTTTTGGCCTTCATCTTTCATGCGCCCTACGCGCAGGCAGGCTTGCAAGCCCAAGGTAATCTCGGTTTGCATATCGGCCAGCTTTTTTTGCACCAACTGGTTGGCCGCCAAAGGGCGACCAAACTGTTGGCGGTCTAGGGTGTATTGGCGTGCGGTGTGCCAACAAAATTCTGCCGCCCCCAAAGCGCCCCAGGCAATGCCAAAGCGGGCGCTATTGAGGCAAGAGAACGGCCCTTTCAGGCCCTGCACTTCAGGGAAGGCGTTTTCTTCGGGCACAAACACCGCATCCATCACAATTTCGCCGGTGATAGAGGTACGCAAACCCACCTTGCCGTGGATGGTGGGGGCGGATAAACCCTTCCAGCCCTTTTCTAAAACAAAGCCACGAATCGGCCCCACCGCACCATTGGGCGATACCTCTTTGGCCCAAACCACAAACACATCGGCCACTGGGCTGTTGGTAATCCATGTTTTGGCCCCGCTGAGTTGGTAGCCGCCCTCTACCTTGTGTGCCCGCGTAGCCATGTTGCCGGGGTCGGAGCCGTGGTCGGGTTCGGTCAGGCCAAAGCAGCCGATAAATTCACCGCTGGCCAGTTTGGGCAGGTATTTTTGTTTTTGTGCTTCGGTGCCAAATTTTTCAATCGGCACCATCACCAAAGAGCTTTGCACGCTGGCCATAGAGCGGTAGCCCGAATCAATGCGTTCAATTTCGCGCGCAATCAGACCGTAGCTGACATAGTTCAGGCCGGGGCCGCCGTATTGTTCGGGAATGGTGGGGCCTAACATGCCCAGCTCGCCCATTTCACGGAAAATGCGCGTCTCCATTTTTTCGTGGCGGAATGCCTCTAGCACACGCGGGGCCAGTTGGGCTTGGCAATAATCTGCGGCCACATTGCGTACCATGCGCTCCTCATCGCTGAGTTGCTGGTCGATTAAAAAAGGGTCATCCCACTGAAAGCTATTGCGGCCCATTATTTTCTCCTGAAAAACTGATAAATTATGCTACAACGCGATTGCGCCCTGATTTTTTGGCTTGGTATAAATGCTGGTCGGCCACTTTGAGCAATTGGTCTATGTTCAAGGTAGCATCGGCACTGTGGGCGCAGCCAATAGATACTGTAAATTGAAGAATGGTATTTTCGGGCAATGCCATTTGATGCTCTGCAATGCGGCGGCGCAGGCGCTCGGCTACTTTCTGTGCGTCGTTCAACGAGGTGGCAGGCAACAAAACAGCAAATTCTTCGCCGCCCAAACGCCCAGAAATATCTATATCGCGCAAAACATTGCGGCATGTCTCGCCCAAATAAGCAATCACTTGGTCACCTACATCGTGGCCATAGGTATCATTGACAGATTTGAAATGGTCAATATCTAACATCAGCACGGCCAAACCATGACCCAAACGCTTGGCGCGCGAAATTTCAATGGCTGCCAATTCATGAAAATGCCGCCGATTGGCCAGGCTAGTCAACATATCGGTATTGGCCAGCCATTCCATCTTTTTCTGCAATTCTTTTTGTGCGGTAATGTCGGTAGAAATACCGCAAACACCATTCACATGACCATCTTCTGTAAACAAAGGAAATTTGGTGGTTAAAAAATAATGTGCGCCCAGTAGCTCTTCATAATGCTGGGTTTGCATAGACTCCATGACAGATTTGTCGTTTTTTACAAAAATTTCAGCCTGTTTTTCTGAATAAATTTCAAAATCTGTATGACCAAGCACTTGCTCTCGGCTGTGGCCGGTTAATTTCTCATACATTTGATTGATGAGCAGGTATTTGTTCTCTTTGTCTTTGGCAAAAATAAGCGTGCCGCTGTGTTCAATCAGGTCTTGCAAAAATCGGCGATTTTCTCGCAAGGCGGCCTCGGAGCGTTTCAAGTCCGTGATGTCTGACACCAAGACAAAAAACCCCTGCACCTGTCCATCCATCCAATCTGGGATGTAATGCGCCCATGTATATCCCATGCTGCCGTCGGGCTTGACCAAGGTGCGCTCAAAACTCTGGCGCTCTCCGGCCAGTGCAGCACGGATGTAAGGCTCGTTTTTCTTGAACAGCTCCTCACCAAACAGCTCATGAATGTGAATTCCCTTCATTTCTTCTTGGGTTTTACCAAACCACTCTAAATAAGAGGCATTGGCAAAACTACAATGCAAATCTGTCGTCCAGTAGCCCACCATGCCCGGAATGATGTTAATCAATGAGCGCATAAAATGCTCACTTTCAGCCAATGCGGTATCGGCTTTTTTCTGAATGGCATCGGCATCCCGGCGACGTTGCTGCACATAGGCCAGTGCAGGCAAAGAGGTTCCTGCCAGCAGAACAAATAATCCAACGGCTAACCAAAATTGCTGATACCAGCCAGCATACAGTGCCTCTATATTGCGCCCCACCGCCACCACCAACGGTTTGCTCATAGGTACATCGGGGTGGCGAATGGTATGCAAAGCCATTAAGCGGCTATCTCCGGTAGCGATAGAGGTACCTTCTAGTATTTGCAGCATTTGGCCGCTGGCCATATGGCGCGAAAAAAGAGAACCTGGCTGGGCCAAATTAATACCATCTTGCCCAGGTCGATGGGGCTCCAGTGCTACTTGCAAGCCATCGCCATGTGCAATAGCTGCCCACATATCTTGGTGGTACAGCACAGCCCCCAGTCGCTCTCTGAGTGCTTCGGGGTCTAAACCAGCCACAATGATGCCCGAAAATTCACCGTCTGGCCCCGGTATTACACGCACCACGTTCAGCAGCCAAGTGCCCAATACCGTTTTCAATGGTGCTGTAACATAAAAAATATCGGGGTTGGGGTCTGCACGCACCTCGGTAAAATAAGGCCGGTAGCCAAAATTTTGCCCTAGCAATTCGGGGCGACTGGCGGCAATGGTGTTGCCATTGGCATCGAGTATAAACATGGTACGCACCGTACGCATGGCATCGGTAAAAGCGCGCAAGCGGTGGCTGGCCAAAGATACCCCACCTTCTGACCGATGCCAGCCCGGTAAATCATTGCGAATACCCACCAAGGATTTATCTATCACTTCTAATTCATGCAAAATACTTCTGTTCAAGATGCGGGCTTGGGTAGTCAATCGCTCACGCTCTCGGTTGCCAATATCGACATATTGTTGGTAAAAATTCAGTCCAATCACCCCAGCCACGAGCAATAAGCCACCAATCAATAAAATCCACTCAGAAAGGTACTTGTTGCTGCCAAAAATCTTCTTCATACACAAAAATATTCTCTAAATTGGGGTCTTATTACGCGCCACCGTGTCTTGTGCCCGTCGGAAAGCCCATCGCTACTCTCCATCGTCTTTCTGGCCACCTACTACCGCTTTCACGCCTGCGGCCCCCACATCTACCGCTGTGCCCACCACCGCCACCCCTACGCCTACAGCCGTGGTGGCCACCGAAACGGCTGCTCCTGCTACTGTAACCACGGCGCAACCTGTGCAAGTGCATAAAACCAACAGCCCTGACAAAATACGACGCATAAAAGAAGGTTGCCCAGACAGTGAGTGCATGATGTAGCTGAAAAAAATTGCAAGCTCCATTCTGCAAGAAAAAATCCTATGAAGCCTTTTGCCTCTGCACCCTTGGATGTTGTTCACGGCCACATTGACCTATCGCACGGCGCTGGCGGTAGGGCTATGGCGCAATTGATTGAACAACTGTTTGCCCGCGCCCTGCACAATGAGTTTTTGGCCCAAGGCGATGATGGCGCCCGGCTACCACGGTGCCCAGGCCGTTTGGTCATGGCCACCGATGCCCATGTGGTGTCACCCTTGTTCTTTCCGGGGGGCGATATAGGCTGTCTGTCGGTGCATGGCACGATTAACGATGTAGCCATGTTGGGGGCGCAGCCCTTGTATTTGGCGGCCAGTTTTATCTTAGAAGAAGGTTTGCCCTTGGCCGATTTGGTGCGCGTGGTCGATTCGATGGCCGAGGCATCGCGGGCTGCTGGGGTGCCGATTGTCACCGGCGATACCAAAGTGGTAGAGCGTGGCAAGGCTGATGGTATTTTTATCACCACCACCGGCGTGGGCGTGTTGCGTGACGGCGTGGAGGTATCGGGGGCCTATGCCCAAGCCGGTGATGTGGTATTGCTCTCTGGCCCCTTGGGCGACCACGGCATGGCGATTATGTCGGTGCGCGAGGGTTTGAGCTTTGATGCGCCCATCGTCTCTGATACCGCCGCGCTGCATGGTTTGGTGGCTGATTTGCTCGATGCTGCCCCCGGCGTGCATGTATTGCGCGACCCCACGCGCGGCGGCCTGTCGGCTACGCTGAATGAAATTGCGCGCCAGTCTGGTGTCGGCGTGGTATTGCAAGAAGCGCAAATTCCGGTACGCCCTGCCGTGGCCGCTGCCTGTGAGCTGTTGGGCCTAGACCCTTTAGACATTGCCAACGAGGGCCGCTTGCTGGCAATAGTGCCAGCCACCCAAGCCGATGCCGCCTTGGCGGCTTTGCGCGCCCACCCCTTGGGGCGCGAAGCCTGCCGCATTGGCGAAGTGATAGCCGATGAGCGCTGTTTTGTGCAAATGCACACGCGCATGGGTGGGCGGCGCATGGTCGATTGGCTGTCCGCCGAAGCCCTGCCGCGCATCTGTTGAGGGCTAGCGCATGGCCTCATCTTGCCCCTGACACGAACAATGGTGTCTTGCGCTTCTAAAATCCCCTTTTGCGATTGCCCGGCTTGGCCGGGTGCGCCGCCTCTTAAAGGTTCCGTTTTATGAATGCTCCGACCGCGTTGACCGCCCTGATGGCGCAGTCCCCCGAACCCGTGCGCTTGCGCGAGATTCCGTACAACTACACCAGCTTCTCTGACCGCGAAATTGTGATTCGCCTGTTGGGCGCACGCGCTTGGGAAGTGCTCCAACAACTGCGCGAAGAACGCCACACGGGCCGCTCAGCCCGGATGCTCTACGAAGTGCTGGGTGACATTTGGGTGGTGCAGCGCAACCCCTATCTGCAAGATGATTTGCTAGACAACCCCGACCGGCGCAAATTACTGGTGCAAGCCTTGCAACACCGGCTGGGCGAAGTGCAAAAGCGTCGCAAGCCGCAAGACGATGCCGCCCGCGATGCTTTGGTGGGTGAATTATTAGAACGGGCCGGCAGCGCCGTGCGCCGTTTTGATGCCGCGTTTGACCAATTTGCCGAACTGCGCCGCCAAGTGCGCCGCACGCTGGGCCGCCTGACGGCCAAAGACAATATCAAATTTGATGCCCTCAGCCGTGTTAGCCACGTCACCGATGCCACCGACTGGCGCGTTGAATACCCCTTTGTGGTACTCACCCCCGACACCGAGGCCGAAATGGCCGCGCTGGTCAAGGGCTGCATTGAGCTAGAAATGACCATCATTCCCCGTGGCGGCGGCACCGGCTACACCGGCGGTGCCATTCCGCTGACGTGGAAAAGCGTGGTCATCAACACCGAAAAGCTCGAAGCCATGACCGAGGTGGAGATGCGTAAACTCCCCGGCGTAGAGCGCGAAGTGGGCACCATCTGGACAGAAGCCGGTGTCGTCACGCAGCGCGTGGCCGATGCCGCCGAACGTGCCGGGTTTGTGTTTGCCGTGGACCCCACCAGCGCCGAAGCCTCGTGCATTGGCGGCAACATCGCCATGAATGCCGGTGGTAAAAAAGCCGTACTCTGGGGCACCGCATTGGACAACCTCGCCAGCTGGCGCATGGTCACGCCAGACGCGCAATGGTTGGAAGTGGTACGCTTAGACCACAATTTGGGCAAAATCCACGATGCCAGCATGGCCAGCTTTGAGCTGAACTATTACGAGGCCGACGGCAAAACCTTCATCCGCACTGAGCGCCTCGATATTCCGGGCAAAACCTTCCGCAAGGAGGGGCTGGGCAAAGACGTTACCGACAAGTTCCTCAGCGGCCTGCCGGGCATTCAAAAAGAAGGCTGCGATGGCCTGATTACCAGCGCCCGCTGGATAGTCCACCGGATGCCGGAACACACGCGCACCGTCTGCCTAGAGTTCTTTGGCAACGCCAAAGATGCCGTACCCAGCATTGTCGAAATCAAAGACTTTATGTTTGCCGAGCAAAAGCGCTCGGGCGTGCTGCTGGCCGGTTTAGAACACTTGGATGACCGCTACCTGAAAGCCGTGGGTTACACCACCAAGAGCAAAAAGCACGGTGGCCTGCCCAAAATGGTGCTGTTTGGTGACATTGCCGGTGACAACGCCGACGATGTGGCCCGCATTACCAGCGAAGTGGTACGCATTGCCAACTCGCGCAGTGGCGAAGGCTTTATCGCCATCAGCCCCGAAGCGCGCAAAAAGTTCTGGGCCGACCGCAAGCGCACTGCCGCCATCTCTAAGCACACCAACGCCTTCAAAATCAATGAAGACGTGGTGATTCCGCTGCCGCGCATGGCCGAATACACCGACGGCATTGAGCGCATCAACATCGAACTGAGCCTGCGTAACAAGCTCAAGCTGGTGGATGAACTGGAAGCCTTCTTCGTGCGTGGCAACCTGCCATTGGGCCAACACGATGCCACCAACGACATCCCCGCCGCTGAGCTGTTGGAAGACCGCGTGGCCCAAGCCTTGCAGGTGCTGGCCGAGGTGCGCGACCTGTGGCAAGGCTGGCTGCTAGAGGTGGAGACCTTGTTTCCACAACTGCAAGACCACCGCCTGCGTGCCAGCTGGAAAACCCAAATCCGCGCCCGCTTGCAAGACATCTTTACTGGCGTGGCCTTCCAGCCGATTTTGGCCGAATGCAATGCCATCCACCAGCGCGTGCTCAAGGGCCGCGTGTGGGTAGCCTTGCACATGCACGCGGGCGATGGCAACGTGCATACCAACCTGCCCGTCAACAGTGACGACTACGAAATGCTGCAAGCCGCGCACGGTGCGGTAGAGCGCATCATGGTGCTGGCGCGCAGTTTGGATGGCGTAATTTCGGGCGAGCACGGCATTGGTATCACCAAACTAGAGTTTTTGACCGACAAGGAGCTGCTGCCCTTTGCCCAATACAAGGCCAAAATTGACCCGCAAGGGCGCTTTAACAAAGGCAAGCTGCTGCGTCCGCAAGACCAGCCCGCCACCCCACAAGGCAACAGCGATGCCCTGAGCGAGCGCGTAGCATTTTCTGATTTAACGCACGCCTACACCCCCAGCTTTGGCCTGATGGGGCATGAATCGCTCATCATGCAGCAAAGCGACATCGGCGCGATTGCCGATTCGGTCAAAGACTGCCTGCGCTGCGGCAAGTGCAAGCCCGTGTGCAGCACCCATGTGCCACGCGCCAACCTGCTGTATAGCCCGCGCAACAAAATTCTCGCCACTTCGTTGCTGGTAGAAGCCTTTTTGTACGAAGAGCAAACCCGCCGGGGCGTGAGCATCAAGCACTGGCAAGAGTTTGAAGACGTGGCCGACCACTGCACGGTGTGCCACCGCTGCGAAAGCCCCTGCCCAGTCAAAATCGACTTTGGCGATGTAACCATGAACATGCGTAACTTGTTACGCAAAATGGGCAAAAAGAGCTTCCGCCCCGGCAATGCCGCCGCGATGGCCATGCTCAACGCCACCAACCCCGACACCATCAAGCTGATGCGCTCGGCGATGGTGGGCGTGGGCTTTAAGGCCCAGCGCATGGCCGTGGACTTGCTACGCAAAATGGGGCGCAAACAAACCGCCAAGCCGCCAGCCACCGTGGGCACCGCGCCCATCAAAGAGCAGGTCATCCATTTCGTGAACAAAAAGCTGCCCGGTGGCCTGCCCAAACAGACCGCCCGTGCGCTGCTGGACATCGAGAACAAGGATTACATCCCCATCATCCGCAACCCCAAGGCCACCACCTCTGAGACCGAGGCAGTGTTCTACTTTCCGGGTTGCGGCTCGGAGCGCCTGTTCAGCCAAGTGGGGTTGGCCACCCAAGCCATGCTCTGGCATGCCGGGGTACAAACCGTGTTGCCACCGGGTTACCTGTGCTGCGGCTACCCCCAGCGCGGCAGCGGCCAGTTTGACAAGGCCGAGAAGATGATTACCGATAACCGGGTGCTGTTCCACCGCGTGGCCAACACACTTAACTATCTGGACATCAAAACCGTAGTCGTGAGTTGTGGCACCTGCTACGACCAGTTACAAAAATACGAGTTTGAGCAGATTTTCCCCGGCTGCCGCATCATCGACATTCATGAATATCTGTTAGAAAAGGGCATCACCCTGCAAGGCAAGGGCGCTTACCTTTACCACGAACCCTGCCACAACCCGATGAAGCTGCAAGACTCGCTCAAGACCGTGAAAGCCCTAGTCGGGCCGCAGGTGCTCAAAAGTGAGCGCTGCTGTGGTGAATCGGGCACGCTGGGTGTAACGCGCCCGGATGTTTCGACCCAAGTGCGCTTTCGTAAGGAAGAAGAAATCCGCAAGGGCGAAACTGCACTGCGCGCCAGCGGTGCCGTGGGCGCACAGGACAATGTCAAAATCTTGACCAGCTGTCCCAGCTGCCTGCAAGGTCTGACCCGTTATGGCGATGACCTGCAAAACGGCCTGCTCGAAGCCGATTACATCGTGATTGAAATGGCCCGCGAACTGCTGGGCGAAAACTGGTTGCCCGAGTATGTGGCTAAAGCCAATCAGGGCGGTATAGAAAGAGTTCTAGTATGACCGAACGCGCCATGTCCGCCGTGCCGCCCTCGCGGCCCCCAGTGATTCAGCCCGGCTGTACGCTGTGCAGCCAAGATGGTGGTGCGGTGGTCTGGCGCAATGAGCGTTTGCGCGTGATTCGCGCCGACGAGCCGGGTTTTCCGGCCTTTTACCGGGTGGTTTGGGCCTCGCACCTGCCCGAACAGTCCGATTTGTCGACCTTTGAGCGCCTGCATTGCCTAGAGGTGGTAACCACGGTAGAGCGCACCTTGCGCCAGCAGTTGCAGCCCACCAAAATCAATTTGGCCGCCTTGGGCAACATGGTGCCACACCTGCATTGGCACATCATTGCCCGCTTTGATTGGGATAGCCATTTTCCCGCTCCCATCTGGGCCGCAGCGCAACGCGAACGGGCGCTAGAGCAAGAAGAAGCCGTGCAGGCGCGGTTGCCTGAAGTGGAGGCGGTGTTGCGGATTCAGTTGCCGTTGTGTTGAGTCTTTATCGTCCTCTTGCCATGAAGGACGAAGTGCATTACGCACGGAGGAGCGAAATGCTGGAGGCTCTGCTCGAAGAAACCCAAGGCGACGAGAAGCATCCCGCTATGGGGCTGCTGGACATTGTTGGTGATTTGATTGAACACTACGAGGACGCGCACCATCCGTTGCCCCAGACCACGGGTGTGCAAGCCCTCAAGTTTTTGATGGAGCAGCATGGTTTAAGACAGAGTGATTTGTCTGAACTTGGCAGCCAAGGCGTGGTGTCTGAAATTTTGGTTGGCAAGCGCGAACTTAACCTTCGGCAAGTGCGGGCACTGGGTGAGCGATTTGGTGTTTCAACAGCTACCTTTATTTGACTAGGTAGGCTTTGTTGCACAAAACTGCTCTAATTCAGAGCAAACCTGAAAATTTAAGGCAATAAATTCATCCCAAGTACATTGATTTTCATAGTGCAAAATATATTGTCTGTCTACCCGGCAAATATCTGGTCGTTCGGCATAAATAGTGCATTGTTTGCTATCTGTGGCGTAATACTTGCAGGTACCGTCCCCTCGGTCTAAAAATTTGGTTTCTTCAGCCCAGTGAACATGCTGACAGCAAACCCCGCATTGGGTGCAGGGAAAGTTTTTCACTATTTTACCAATGATGCAAGCCAGTTTCTGGTGCTGGCAGAATTTCCCATTTCATAAGGAAGCTCAATTCCTCTTTTGGTGATCTGATTTTTTAAGATAAGCCCGCGCTCCATTTCATTATTGCAAGCAGAAAGCTCGCGTGAAAAATCTACTAATTCATCGGCATTTAAGTTAAATTCAATGCGCCCCAATTCGGTCAAATACCTGTCTAATTCTGCATTAATTTCCTGAAATTTTTTAACTGTTCCTGCATGGGGCATGATAGATTCAACAAAATCCCATGCTTTTGCGGCCATTTCGCTATGCAACAGGAAATAATTTAAACCCAGCGTAACGATACCTGTTACAAACGCACCTATAAAAGCCACTAACTCACTACCAAATGGAAAGCTGCAAAGCGGAAGTAGCTCCGCATAAACCATAGAACCTACGATCGCAGCTACTCCAGCAGACAGTATGGCAACTACCGCTTTAGATAAATCGACAAAAGATAATTGATCTGGATTAAAAACAACCAATTTGATGGCTTTGACAAGCTGGCCCCACATTTCACGAATGATTTTGATAGCCGCTTTTTGTGTGGTGGCGAGAATATTGAAAAGGGTTGTGGTTGCACTGGCAAAAACACCAGAAAAAACGCCTTCTTTAAAGCCAATTAAAAAATCTTGAAAGCGGACTTGAATTCGATGCCATATGCCCTTTAGTGTTTGTTGAATACTGTCAATAAAATACTCGAATTTGAAATTCCTTTTGCTTTTTTCAAAAATCACCGGGATTTGCTCTCGCAATTCAAACCACACTTCAGCTAACACCAAACCCAGCATTTGCCGAGTACCCATTTTTAAACCAGCTATTCCTGAAGTAGTAACTGTTTTTTGAAGAAACTTGCTGCTGGTATAGTAGGTAAAATTAATTTGTTGATTGTAAGGGTCTCTGGCTTCTTTGTCTCGCTTTCGCATCGCATCGGGGTCAATTTTTTTAAGGTTTTCAATCTTCGCTTGATTTTTCTGAATTGCGCTTTGTAATTCACCTGCTTTGTGTCGTTGTTCTGGTGTGTCGCGAGGCATAGACGCAAGACGCTTTTGCTGATTTCCTAAATTTTTTTCATGCTCTGCAATCAGGTTAGGCAGTCTATTTAAATAAGTGTCTATGGGGGTTTGTTTTTTGGATTTATTAATCGTTTCTTGCGTTGTTTGCAAATTGCTAGATTGATTGGCTAATTCTACCCCACTCAATTCAGCCAGAACACGCCCTGCATCATCATGAATTTCATTAGCGCTAATAACATGGTCAAGATTTCGTTCCTCATTACTTGTTATTGTGGAGTTTCGATAAGGGTCGTGCAACTTCCCTTGTGCTTGTAAAAGCTTGTCACGTTTTCCAGTTTCCTTGTAATTTTCATGGGAGTGATAATCCCCTTTTACATCCTTATAATTTCCTCGTTGCTCATATTGATTTTTTGCATCATCAGTAGCCCAGATACCTTGGCGAACATTGTGAATGGTATCGACTTCGCCTCCAGTTTTGTCTTTGAAAAGCAAAAAATCAAGGCCAAAACTTGTAGTAAGGCTGTGAACGACAGTTTTCTCAAGTTCTTTGGCCCAAGGATAATTAACAATGGTTGCTTGCATGGTGGTAATCGCAATGAAATTGGGGCAATTTGCCCCAAAAAATGAAACTATTTAAAACTTTTCTGCCTTAGATAGGGCTTGATTTAGACCTAACTCTAATTCTGTTACATTGATTACAGAAGAGCCATCAGCATCTTTTTCCATTTCTGGAACCCCGTCTTTATTTTTTACGATTTCGCCATTGATCTTTTTAAATTTGAAAATCGGTGTTGTAATTAAATCGACCAAAATTGAAGCTAAAGCATATCCATTTTCAATAGTCCTCAGAATTTTATCGCCAAGCTTAGAAATTTCAGCATCTTCATTAATGTTTCTTCCTTTAATGCTGGTCAAGAAGTTATCAATATCTTTCAAGCTGTTAAAATATTGATTAAATTGATCGTGAATGGAGGTCAATGCACGTTTTATTCTGCGTGTATATGCAGTTGTTTCACTAAGTTGCTCGATGGCCCTGCTCATTTTATCAACAGCAGAATTTACTTCATCGTTAGCTTTATTGGCATTCTTTAATGCTTCCACACCATGATTATTGTAAGCCCAGCCCACCACAGCCAATACAGGAGCTGCTACTGCTGCTTGTAAAACAAGAGTGCCTAAGGCCATTCCTCCCCCGCCTGCAGCCAAAGAACCACCCCCAAGGGCTGCCAATGTGGCTTTGGTGGCTGCTGCGCCTGCTAATGATGAAATGGCTGTGCCAGTAGATGCAGCACCTAATGCCATTACACCACCGTAAACGGCAAAGCCTGCAGCAGCACCTGCTATTCCTGCTCCAGCGATAGAACCAAGTACACCGATAGCGGTATAGCTGTAGCTTTCAATTTTTTCCAGTTGGTGTTTTGGAATATTGATTTCTAATTTTTTATGCAGAGAGGTATTTAATTTATTGATTAATTTTTCAGCAAGAGTTTTGAATTCACCAATACTTTTTCCAATTTCAAGTTCTTTTTTGCCTAGTAAATCTAACGCAGTGCTTGTTTCATTTTCACGTTCATCAAAAATCGCTTTCTTTTTGTCGTAACGACTTTGTGCCGCTTTGACAATATCGTCCGCCTCAGAATGTTTTTGATAACCGTCGTAGCCTTTTTTGGCACCAAAAGCGGCTGTCGCTAAAGCGGCTGCTCCAATGATTAGTGGTAATGGCATTTTATCTCCCTTGGGAATTTTTAAAAGTTAAAGTCAAATTTAAAGGTTTCATATCTTTGGATGGATTTTATAATTTTTTAAGAATTTTTGTTTTAATCTCCTCGAATTCATTTTTATTCAATGCGCCTTGTTGATGTAATTCAAAAATAATTTTCAATTCATTGATGCCATGATATGGCCCTAAAGAAGTTTTTTTGTCATCTTGTTTTGTTATCTCCAATTCATCCATCGGCAATACCGAGGTGCAAGAGTTTTGTGTAAATCGTGTGGTGCTGCATACTATAGCACGGACACCAGAATAAATTCCGTAGAGTACACAAGCAATCAAAAATAAGCTGAGTAGAAAGAGAATAACCTGCATTTAAAATGCTCCACGAAAATAAAGTAGAGTTTGTCATAGGGTATCTTCCCACATCGCCAATGCCTGCCGCAAACTCTCCACCACGGCCTGATGCAACTCCAGCGGCTGCACAATCCGCACATGCGGCAACCAGTGGCGCACCACGGGCAACAATTGCTGTGGGTGGTTAATGTGCGTTGTCACCAGCAACGAGCCATCGGCATCAGCGCGCTGTTGTTGCTGCGGCAGCAAGGGCCGACGGCTAAAGTAATGCGCCACTTCGGGGGCCACGCGCAGTAGCACTTCGGTGGTGTGGCGCGTAAACCACACATCGTTTTGCTGTTCGATGTAGTCCTGATGCTCAGGCTTGGGGCTAAAGCGGCTGGCCTCGTCCACACGCAGGGCTTGGATGAGCGCCACGCTAAAGTTTTTCAGCAGCGCACCTTCTTCAGCCGCCAGATACCAAACCCCATTCTTATGAATCAGCCGGTAAGGTTGGGCCAAGCGTGGTTTATCTTTGTAGATAAAGTGGCATTCATAGTGCTGCTCAATCGCAGTTTGTAGCAATGCAAAATCGCGGCTTTGCTTGTCCAGTGGCTCGTGCGGCATGGGCTGCACCTGAGTAGCCCGCTGTGTGGTGGGGGTCTCTAGCTGCCCCAACAGGTAAGGTAGGCTAGGGTCAGGAAACAGATGCTCAGTGCCTGCCAATTACGCGTAGTGGTGCAGATACTGGGCCGGAACGGTGCTGCGCCGGTGGCGGGCCAATTGCCATTGGCCTTCTGGGTTGCGTTCGGCAATGTCGCGCAGGCGCTCGCCCAAGTCGCGCTCAATGGTGCGTACATCCACGCCAAACTGCTGCGCCAACTGGTGCTTGTCCAAGCAACCGCCTTGGTGCAGCAGCGCCAAGATATGCGACAGGCGCTGGGCCAGTTTCTCTCCTTTGGCGTTGCTGCGGTGCTGGGCCGGGTGGTTCATGGATGTGGTGGCTGTGGCGTATGGCGATAACGCACTTTACACGGTGGCTACGACAGGTGGTGTCGATACTGCCGGTGCAGATGTAACAAGGGTATAAAAAAACGCATAGCCTCCATTCTGCTGTACATATGGGAACCTCTAAAAACCACCGTTTTCTGCGACACGCGGGAAAACGTGACTTCAAAACCTTAGTTCTGCCCGTTTGGTCAGGAGATGGGCGTGCGCCCCTCCATGGGCAGTATGGGCGATGCCTACGACAACGCCATGGCCGAAAGTTTCTTTGCCAGCTTGGAATGCGAGCTCATTGCCCGGCGCAGCTGGAAAACGAAAGCACAGGCACGTACAGCTGTGTTCACCTGGATTGAGGCTTGGTACAACCCACGCCGCCGCCATTCAGCTTTGGGCCACATGTCGCCCATCAACTTTGAAAGAAAACATGAACAAAACAAGCAAACCCTGACACAATCACCACCCACCCAGACTCAGCAGAGAGTCTTCAAACTATCCTTGACATCCTCTCCGGGCTAAACCCCGAAGATTCCTACTGCTAGACGACGATGGCCCGCCGCGAGAATGTTCCGTGCTGCATTCACATCGCGGTCGTGTACCGCCCCGCAATCGCTGCACGTCCATTCTCTTATTCCAAGTCCTGCTCTACCTTTCGGACTGCTGGCGGGGATACTCCCGCAGCACGAGCAAGTCTGGGTTGAATACGCTTCGTTCACTTCCATAAAGACAATACCGGCCTGATGGCTCTTGTATTCCAACATCGTCTTTAGTGATGACCAACCCGCATCCAGCGTGGACTTGGCCATCTTGGTTTTCACCAGCTTGCTGCTGGCCACGTCGCCCACGAAGATG
>CAYMAC010000017.1:0-70414 GCA_964388325.1 uncultured Simplicispira sp.
AAACCTTGCAGAGCAGCAAACTGAGGAAGCATTTGCTGGTGCGTCTGAACGACCTATTACCCACGTAGCGGGCTGGTTACCGCTTTCCCTGGTCAACCTAGCTTGAATCCTTTCGGCTTCAAGCCTCATCCTTCAGGATGAGGTGATTGACGGCAATTCCCTTTTCTGCTCAAAATAACACGGGCCATCAATGGCCGTTGCTATGGTGGGGGCGCTTAGTGGCCGCTGTTGTGGTGTTGGCGGCCATCACGGCGCGTAACGTATTGCACCAAACTGGGTACATCCACAATCAAGGCCACGCGGCCTGTGCCCAAAATAGTAAACCCACTGATGCCTGCAATGCCCTGAAACATGGCACCCAAGGGGCGAATCACGGTTTGGTGTTCGCCTTGTAGGGTATCAACTACCAGCCCAGCACGGTGACCGGCGTAGTTGATAACCACCACGTTTTCACGTGGCACCGGTTGCAATAAAAATGCCAGTTCTGGGTCTATGTTGCTGATGTCTTGCTCTGGTACAGGTGCAACTGGCACATCGGCCATAGAAAACAGTTGCTTCAGGTGGATTAAGGGCAGCACTTCACCACGTAAATTAAGCTGGTCGCGGCCTTGGGCGGCCTGCATTGCTTGTGCGGTTAGTTCAACGCACTCGTCCAGCATGTCCAGCGGAATGACAAACGAGGAGCCACCCACGCCTACCAAAAAGCCATCAATGATGGCCAAGGTGAGCGGCAGACGGATGCGGATGGTGGTGCCTACGCCTTCGGTGCTGTTGATTTCGATGCTGCCGCGCAGGGCGGTGATATTGCGCCGCACCACATCCATGCCAACACCGCGTCCCGACAGGTTATTGACCTTTTCGGCGGTAGAAAAGCCCGGCTCAAAAATCAACTGGTGGATTTCATTGTCGGACAAATTTTGCTCGGTCTTGACCAAACCACGCTCTATGGCTTTGGCCAAAATGCGTTCTTTGGACAGGCCGCCGCCATCGTCTGAGACTTCAATCACGATGCTGCCCGACTCATGGTAGGCGTGCAAACGCAAGGTGCCTTGGGCGGGCTTGCCGCGTGCCAGCCGCACTTCTGCGGCTTCAATGCCGTGGTCTATGGAGTTGCGTACCAAATGGGTCAGGGGGTCACTGATTTTCTCGATGACGGTTTTATCCAGTTCAGTTTCAGCCCCACTGATTTCTAATGCAATGTCTTTGCCAATTTCTTTAGAGACATCGCGTACCACGCGCTGAAACTTGTTAAAGGTGGCCCCAATTTGCACCATCCGCAGCTGCAAAGCAGAATCGCGCACGTTTTCTACCAGCCGGTTCATGACCGAGGCGGCCTCTAGCAGCTCGGGGCTGGCGCTTTTGAGCGCGCACAGGTTGACACTGGCACTGGCAATGATGAGCTCACCCACCAAGTTGATATGCTCATCCAAGGTTTGCGCGTTGACGCGAATCAGACCCGCGTCGGGGCTGCTTTTGCTCTCTTTGGGGCGTGCGGGGGCCAGTATGGCCGTGTTGGAGCTGCTGGTGGCCGTTGGTGGTGGTGGTGCAGGGGCTGCTATGGGGGCCGCCGGGTCGGCCTCGGTGCTAAGGTGGGCACGCAGATAAGCCTCGGCCTCGGTGCGGGTCAGGCTGGCGCATTCCACCAGACGCTGGCTGTGTTGCTGCTGGGCTTGGGCAGAGCCATCATGGCCGATAAAGTAATCGGCCAGTGGGCTGTGCGGGGGCAAGATGCGAATGTGGGCATCGTTACGCACAAACTCAAATACGTTCTCGATGGCTGCTTGCCCAGCCTCGCTGTCGTAGCAAATTTCAAAACCGAGGTAGCAGTCTTCAGGGTTCATCTCCTCGGGGCTGGGGATGGCATCGCTGAGGGTGACGATATGGATAATTTGCCCCAGTGTGCCTAAGTATTGCAAAAATGCCACGGGGTCCATGCCATCGCGCAGCACATGGGGGCCAAAGCGCAACGAAATATGCCAATGGCTGGTGGTGGCGCAATCGGTGGCACTTAGAGGCGGTGCCGGGTGAGGTGCCACAGCAGCAGGGACTGGCGCAGCTGCATTATTGGGGCTGGCGCAGGTATGGGCGCTAAGTTGAATGCGCTCCATCAGGGTTTGGCTGTGCTGGTGAACCTCGGAACCAGGCAGTTGCTTGTGCGCTACCAACTCAATCAGGGTACCGATGTGGTCACACACCTCAAGCAGCAGGGCCACCAACTCGCGCGTGATTTGCAACTCGGCAGCACGCAACTTGTCGAGCAGGTTTTCGGCACTATGGGTAAACACCACCAAATGGTCAATGCCAAACAACCCGGCTGAGCCTTTGATGGTATGCGCTGCCCGAAAGATAGCATTGACTAAATCGCTGTCTTGTGGAGCCTGCTCAATACGCAGCAACGCCTGCTCCATGTTGTCTAGGAGTTCACGGCTTTCGCTGATAAACGTTTGCAGAGCGTCGTCTAGGTTCATGCAACGGCCCTCAAAATGGACTACAGGCTGCTATAGAGATGCACTATCAACTATAAAAACCATGTTGTCTATAGTTACAGTGGTTTATCGTCGAGCTTGTTACATCTATTTGTGTTAGGTATTTATACTACGCACTATCTCCATAGCCTCGTCCACCCGCTCTACGGCATGGATGGTCAGGCCCTCAATGGGTTTTTTGGGCGCGTTGGCTTTGGGCACTATTGCCACGCTAAACCCCAGCTTGGCGGCTTCTTTGAGGCGCTCTTGGCCGCGTGGCGCTGGGCGCACCTCACCAGCCAAGCCTACTTCACCAAAGGCCAAAAAGCCCTTGGGCAGTGGCTTGCCGCGCAAACTGGATGTAATCGCCAGCATTACCGCCAAATCAGCCGCTGGCTCACTGATACGCACGCCACCTACGGCATTGACAAACACATCTTGGTCGGCGCACGCCACGCCCGCATGGCGGTGCAACACTGCCAGCAGCATGGCCAAACGGTCGCGGTCTAGCCCCACTGACAAACGCCGAGGACTGGGGCCGCCGCCATCGACCAAGGCTTGGATTTCTACCAACAACGGGCGTGAGCCTTCTAGCGTTACCAGCACACAGCTGCCGGGCACTGGCTCGCTGTGTTGGCTTAAAAAGATGGCGCTGGGGTTCGTCACGCCTTTCAGACCCTTTTCGGTCATGGCAAACACGCCAATTTCGTTGACCGCGCCAAAGCGGTTTTTGATGGCGCGCACCAAGCGGAAGCTGCTGTGCGTATCGCCCTCAAAGTAAAGTACCGTGTCCACCATGTGTTCTAACACGCGTGGGCCAGCCAATGCGCCTTCTTTGGTCACATGGCCCACCAGCACCACCGTGACCCCGGAGGATTTGGCCATGCGCGTCAGGTGCGCCGCGCATTCACGCACTTGGGCCACCGAACCGGGGGCCGAACTCAATTGGTCAGAGTACACGGTTTGGATGGAGTCAATCACCGCCACCGCCGGTTGCACCGCCTCAATGGTGGCGAGGATTTTTTCTAGCTGAATTTCGGCCAGCACCTGCACTTGGCTTTGGTGAACCCCCAGCCGCCGCGCACGCAGGGCTACTTGCGCGCCGCTTTCTTCACCGGTGACGTACAAGGTGGGCAGGCCAGTGCGTTGCAGGGCATCCAATGCCTGCAACAGCAGGGTCGATTTGCCAATGCCGGGGTCGCCGCCAATCAGCACCACGCCGCCTTCGACAATGCCGCCGCCCAGCACCCGGTCTAGTTCTTCAATACCGCTGGGGGTGCGCGCCATGTCGGTGGCCTCTAGGGCGGCCAGCGGTGTGACCGGCTGGGCAGCAGCCAAGCCCACATGCTGGCTGGCGCTGTAGCGGTTTTTAGACGGCGAGGCACTGGCCGCTACCGATTCAGTCAGGGTGTTCCAAGCGCCGCAGGCGGGGCATTTGCCCAACCAGCGTGGGCTGGTGCCACCGCATTCATTGCAGGTGAAAATGGTTTTTTCTTTGGCCATGTGGCTCCCCCAAAAAAGAAACCCGCCACCAGGGCGGGTTAAGGACACTGTAGCAGTGCAAAAATCAGGCGGCAGCCAACCAGTAGCCCGCATTGAAAGGGCTGCTCATACGCAGTGCCAGCGGCGAAATATCTACCAGTTTGTCGGTGGGCAGCACCTCATCGACTGGCATCTCGACACCCAGCACCATAGCGGGGGCATCAGTGGCCTCAACGGCCCGTTCCACTTGGCCAAGGGATGCAGAACGGGCTACAGAAAAGAATAGAAGCAGCGGAAGGCAATTTTGCGCTCAGCCCAATAATCTGCCGCATCGCGGAAGATATCGAGCAGCTGCTCGCGCGCTTCTTTGTCAAACTTGGCGGTGATAGGAATTTGCTCTAAGGCCACGACAAAACCGGGCTGTGGGCCAGAACGGTGCAGCGGGTCGGTCATGCCGTCGTACAGGGCATCAAAATTTTTGCCGTGCTGTGCCGGGAAGGTAAATTGTTGGGCAATCAAATCCAGCACATCTTGCTTAGACTGTGCATGGGCGAGGTTGGCATAAAGAAAATGGTGTCCCAGTGCTACGGCGGCTTCTTGCAAGTCTTGCACGCGGAAAGCGCGAATAGACTGCACAATATTGGCGCGCACACGCTGCAATGGGTTGTCCTGATCTTTACGAAGTGGCATGTCCATCTCCGCTTCTCTTTCTTAAAGTCCAAAAACTGGGGAGGCCCCAACCCACTGCAACTTGTGGTGTCGGGAAAGATGGCTTACATAAACCAAGTCTGCACAGGTGCTAGCTTGGCAGACAAACGGGCAAAAAACCACGCCCAGACTACGGGTTTACCCGAAAAAATCAAGCCGCTAGTGTGACGCAAACCCCCCCAAAAAGCAAGGGCCTGCCCAATATTTAGGCAGGCCCTGGGGGCAAAAACTGGGGGGGCGCGCACAGCCCCCAGTTGCATGGCCTTAGCGTTGAACGTTGGCGTCGGCCACGGTCAGGGCGGTCATGTTGACAATGCGGCGCACCGTGGCGCTGGGTGTGAGGATATGCACCGGCTGCGCCGCTCCCAGCAGCACTGGGCCAATAGCGATGTTGCCGCCAGCGGCAGTTTTGAGCAGGTTGTAGGAGATATTGGCTGCATCAATATTGGGCAGCACCAGCAAGTTGGCATCGCCCAGCAAGCTGCTGTTGGGCATCAGTGCTGCACGGGCTTTGCCGTCCAAGGCTACATCGCCGTGCATTTCGCCATCTACCTCTAGCCACGGGGCTTGCACTTGCAACAGCGCCAGCGTGTCGCGCATTTTGATGGCGCTGGGTTGGTTGCTAGAGCCAAAGTTAGAGTGACTGAGCAACGCCACCTTGGGCTTGATGCCAAAGCGCACCATTTCTTCCGCCGCCATGATGGTAATTTCGGCCAGTTGCTCTGCCGTGGGGTCGTAATTGACGTGGGTATCGACTAAAAACACTTGGCGGTCGGGCAGCAGCAGGCCATTCATGCAGGCGTAGGTGTTGCAGCCAGCACGCTTGCCAATGACTTGGTCAATGTAGTTCAGGTGCATGGGGTTGGTGCCCCAAGTGCCGCAAATCAGGCCATCGACTTCGCCTTTGTGCAGCAGCATGGCCCCAATCAATGACAGGCGTCGGCGCAGCTCGATTTTGGCAATCTGCACGGTGATGCCTTTGCGCTCGGTCAGGCGGTGGTAGGTTTGCCAGAAATCGCGATAGCGGTGGTCATTTTCTACGTTGACCACATCGTAGTCTTGGCCTTCTTTGAGGCGCAGGCCAAATTTTTCGATGCGCTCGGCAATCACCGGCGGGCGGCCAATCAGCGTAGGGCGGGCCAAGTTTTCATCGACCACAATTTGCGCGGCACGCAGTACGCGCTCTTCTTCGCCCTCGGCATAAGCCACTCGCTTACGCAGAGACTTTTTTGCCGCCTGAAAAATCGGCTTCATCATGGTGCCCGAAGCATAGACAAAGCTCTCTAGCTGTTCGCTGTAGGCATCCATGTCGGCAATGGGGCGCTGGGCTACGCCACTGGCCGCTGCTGCTTGGGCCACGGCGGGGGCAATTTTCATCATCAGGCGCGGGTCAAACGGCTTGGGGATGAGGTAATTGGGGCCAAAGGCCAGTGGTTCGCCTGCGTAGGCAGCGGCCACCACTTCGCTTTGCTCGGCTTGGGCCAACTCGGCAATGGCATGGACGGCGGCAATTTCCATCTCTAGCGTGATGGTGGTGGCACCGCAATCCAAGGCTCCCCGGAAGATGTACGGAAAGCACAGCACATTGTTGACTTGGTTGGGGTAGTCAGAGCGCCCCGTGGCCATGATGGCATCTTGGCGCACTGCCAATACGTCTTCGGGCTGGATTTCGGGGTTGGGGTTGGCCAAGGCAAAAATCAGCGGGCGGGCGGCCATTTTGGCCACCATGTCTTTTTTCAGTACGCCACCGGCAGACAGGCCCAAGAACACATCGGCACCTTCAATCACTTCGCTCAGGGTGCGGGCGCTGGTTTTTTGGGCAAAAACAATTTTGTCTTCGTCCATCAGCTCGGTGCGGCCTTCATAGACTACACCGGCCAAGTCTGTCACCCAGATGTTCTCACGCGGGATGCCTAATTTGACCAACAGGCCCAAGCAGGCCAAGGCCGCAGCGCCAGCCCCCGACGTAACCAGTTTGATGGTTTTGGGGTCTTTACCGGCCACTTTCAGGCCATTCAGGATGGCCGCGCCCACCACAATGGCGGTGCCGTGCTGGTCATCGTGGAAGACTGGAATTTTCATGCGCTCGCGCAGTTTGCGCTCTACATAGAAGCAGTCGGGTGCTTTGATGTCTTCTAGGTTGATACCGCCAAAGGTGGGCTCTAGCGCGGCAATGATTTCGACCAGCTTTTCGGGGTCTTTCTCGTTGATTTCGATGTCAAACACATCGATGCCCGAGAATTTTTTGAACAGTACCGCTTTGCCCTCCATCACCGGCTTGCCAGCCAGCGGGCCAATATCGCCCAAGCCTAGCACTGCCGTGCCGTTGGTGACAACGCCTACCAAGTTGCCCCGGCTGGTGTATTTGAAGGCTGCTGCCGGGTCTTTCACGATTTCTTCGCAGGGCGAGGCCACGCCGGGCGAGTAGGCCAGCGCCAAATCGTGTTGGTTGACCATTTGCTTGGTGGCAGCAATGGAGATTTTGCCGGGCTTGGGAAACTCGTGGTATTCCAAGGCGGCGCGGCGCAACTGGGCTTTTTTATCGGGCGTGTTGGCCGAGGTGGATTCAGGCATGGTGCTTTTCCAACGGGTGGTGGAGCAGCGGTGCGCTGATGGACATCCAAGGAGGCACCGGTGGCTCCTGTCAAGGGGAGGACGATTGTAGACCTGTGCTGCTACGCCTGCTGGTGTCAGCACAGCGAAAGGCCAATAGCACAGGGGTTTGTGGGATAGAAAAGTTCGGGTTTTAATACCATCGTAGCAGCCATCGGCGATACTGGAGGCTCCCTTTTTTTTAACTTATAAAGGACTTACGATGAAAAAAACCCTTGCCCTGTTGGCCTTGGCTGCTGCCGGTGCCGTTACTTCTTTGCCTGCTGCCGCACAGTTTGCCAAGGCAGAAGATGCCATCAAATACCGCCAATCGAGCTTCTTTGTGCTGGGCCAACACTTCAGCCGCATTGGTGCTATGGCCAATGGCAAAGCCCCCTTTGATGCCAAAGTAGCCCAAGAAAATGCCGAACTGGTGGCCATGCTGGCCAAGTTGCCCGGTGCAGGTTTTGGCCCCGGCACCGACAAAGGTGCGCCCACCAAAGCCAAGCCCGAAATTTGGGCCGAGCAAGCCAAATTTAAGGAACACGCCGAGAAGTTCCTGACCGAAACCACTAAGCTGGCCGCTGCCTCTAAAACCGGTGATTTGGCCCAACTGAAGGCCGCCTTTGGCCCCGCCGCGCAAACCTGCAAGGCTTGCCACGACGCTTTCAAAGATAAATAAATCGGGCCAATCTGGCGCTACGCTAGTCTCCGGCAAGTAGCAGCTTTTCAGAAGCTCAAGACCTTGCCGGGGTTTGGCTGTTTCTGCGTGTCTAATGTCAGGCCAACCACCGACCAGAGAGACAAAATTTATGGGCAATCGTCTAACCGCTATCGCTACCCGCACGGGTGACAACGGCACTACGGGTTTGGGCAACGACCAGCGCGTATCCAAAAACAGCTTGCGTATCCATGCGCTGGGTGATGTCGATGAGCTTAATTCGCACATTGGTCTGTTGCTGTGCGAAACGTTGCCACAAGATATGCGCGAGTTGTTGATTGATGTGCAGCACCAATTGTTCAATTTGGGCGGTGAACTGTCTATTCCCGGCTATCAATTGCTCAAACCCGAAGCGGTGCTGCAACTAGACCAAGCGCTGGCCAACTACAACGAGATGCTGCCACGCCTGCTAGAGTTTATTTTGCCCGCTGGCAAACGCGCCGCTTGCCAAGCGCACATTTGCCGCACCGTAGCCCGCCGTGCCGAGCGCGCCGTGGTGGCACTGGGCAACGAGGAGTCTTTGCACGACACGCCGCGCCACTACCTCAACCGCCTGTCAGATTTGATGTTTGTGCTGGCCCGTGCCCTCAACCATGTGGATGGTGGCGATGATGTCTATTGGCACAGCAGCCGCTTGGCACAACTAGCCCAAGAGAGCACCCCATGAACGCACTACTGGCCCGCTTGCGTATTGGTTTGCGCCTCAAACTGGGCTTTGGCGTGCTGATGTCCATGATGTTGCTCATGGCGGCCCTTGCCATCTTGCAAATGAGTCGGGTGGCCGATACCAACCACCAATTGGTGCATGAAGAATGGGTCAAGGCTGAGGCCAGCGGGGTGATTGACACCCTGACGCGCGCCAACGCCCGCCACACCATGGAGCTGGTGCTGTTTATTGACGATACCTCTTTGGCGCGCAACAAAGAAAAAATTGAGACCAACCGCTTGGCTATTAACCAAGCGCTGGCTACCTTAGAGCGGCTGATTCACAGCGATGAAGGAAAAACCCTGCTGGCCCAAGTGCAACAGGCGCGTGGCCGTTATGTGCAATCGTTTAGTAATGTGCGCGGTTTGGTAGAAAGCGGAGACCACACCAAGGCTTTGCAGTTGTTGCAAAACGAAACCTTGCCCACTCTGGATGCCTTGCAAGTGCAAGTGAGCGCACTCCATGCCCTAGAAAAGAAACGGGTCGATGCCGGTGGGCGTTTTATTTTGGCGGAAATTGCCAGTGCGCGCTGGTGGCTGCTGGCGCAAGCCTTGGCCGGTTTAGTGCTGGGCACGCTGCTATCGCTGTGGATTACACGCTCCATTGTGGCACCGCTCAAGCAGGCCGTGCAGGTGGCCCAACAAGTGGCTGCTGGGCATTTGGGCAACCCTATCCACGCCCAAGGCCAAGATGAAACCGCCGATTTGCTGCGCGCCTTGCGCGAAATGGACGATGGCCTGGTTCGCATCGTGGCCCAAGTACGTATGGGGGCTGAAAGCATGGCCAGTGCCACCCAGCAAATTGCAGCGGGCAATATTGATTTGTCTTCGCGCACCGAAGAAGAAGCCAGTGCACTAGAGCAAACCGTGGCCTCTATCCACGAGCTGACCAGCACAGTAAAGCAAAATTTTGAACACAGTAAAACCGCCAACCAAATTGCCGATGCCGCCTCTAAGGTGGCCGCCAAAGGCGGTGAAGTGGTGGGGCAGGTAGTGCATACGATGGACGATATCAATGTATCGTCGCGCAAAATTGCCGACATCATTGGCGTGATTGACGGCATTGCCTTCCAAACCAATATTTTGGCCCTGAACGCTGCCGTAGAAGCTGCCCGTGCCGGTGAACAGGGGCGCGGCTTTGCCGTAGTAGCCTCAGAGGTGCGTAGTTTGGCCGGGCGTGCGGCCAGCGCGGCCAAAGAAATCAAGGGGCTGATTGATGCCTCTGTAAGCAACGTGACGGCAGGTTGTGCCCATGTAGAGCGCGCCGGGGCCACGATGGATGAGATTGTGGTCAATGTGCGCCGCGTGGCCGACATCATGGGCGACATTGCCCGCGACAGCCAAGACCAAAGCATGAGCATAGACCAAATCAACCAAGCCATGACACAAATGGACCAGGTAACGCAATCGAACGCAGCACTGGTCGAGCAGGCTGCTGCTGCTGCCCAGTCTTTAGAGCAGCAAGCGCACAGCTTGGTACACGTCGTTAGCATGTTCCACTTGCCACCAAATCGCCAAGGTTAGGCACTTGGGCCGGGCAGCACGCTGCTGCTCGGCGCAAACTCTCTGCCCAAATCGCTTGTCAAAGGCTATATTGGCCGCTTCCCATGCTGGAGGTCCGCTATGTTTGAATCCGCAGAGATTGCCCACAAGGTCAAAAAATCCGTCTATAAAAAAGCCGTCCCGGCCTTGCGCGCTGCCTTGCTAGAGGCGCAAATTGACCTGTACGAGAGCAAAAAAATACCCGTGGTGCTGCTCATTAGCGGCCAAGATGGCGCTGGTAAAAGCGAGACCATCAACCTGCTGTACGAGTGGATGGACGCGCGCTTTTTGTCCACGCTGGCCTTTTCTCCGCCCACCGAAGAAGAACGCGAACGCCCCCCCATGTGGCGCTACTGGCACGCCTTGCCGCCCAAGGGGCGTGTGGGTATTTTTGCCGGTTCTTGGTACTCTGACACCATCCGCGAGCGCATTTTGGGCAATATCTCTATGCAAGAGGTAGATGCCCACGCCGACCAAATCAACCGCTTTGAGGCCATGTTGGTCAATGAAGGGGCTTTGGTACTCAAGTTTTGGTTTCACTTAACGCGCGACGCGCAAAAAAAGCGCCTCAAAGACCTAGAAAGTGACCCACATACCGCTTGGCGCGTCACCAAATGGCACTGGGAGCGCCTTAAAACCCACGATAAGTTACAAGACGTAGCAGGGCATTTTTTACGCATCACCAACACCCCTTGGGCACCGTGGGTAGTGGTCGATGGCAGTGATGATTGTTATCGCTCTTTGGCCGTAGGCCAAACCTTGCTGGCCGCTATGCGCGCCCGTTTGGACCGGCCTGCGCTGCCCGCGACCACCGTAGCTCCCTTGGTACGCACCGATATTGACGGGCGCAACGTGCTGTCGGTGCTGAACCAGCAGTTGTCTTTAACCCAAGACCACTACGAAAACGAGCTAGCACATTGGCAGGGCCGTTTGGCGGAGTTGTCGCGCTCTCCGGCATTCAAAGACCGCGCGGTGGTATGTGCTTTTGAAGGCTCGGATGCCGCAGGCAAGGGTGGTGCAATTCGGCGTGTTTGTGCCGCCTTAGATGCCCGTTTGTACCAAGTGGTGCCCATTGCCGCCCCCACCGAAGAAGAGCGCGCCCAACCACACCTGTGGCGTTTTTGGCGGCATTTGCCACGCCACGGCCATGTCACCATTTTTGACCGCACTTGGTATGGCCGGGTATTGGTAGAGCGGGTAGAGGGCTTTTGCAGCGAACACGATTGGCTGCGCGCTTACACCGAAATCAATGATTTTGAGCACGAGCTGGCCGAGGCGGGCACCATTGTGGTTAAATTTTGGTTGCAAATCAGCCAAGACGAGCAATTGCGCCGCTTTCAAGAGCGCGAAAAAATTGCCTTTAAGCGCTTCAAAATCACCGATGAAGACTGGCGCAACCGCGAAAAATGGGATGCCTACCAGCAAGCCGTGTGCGATATGGTGGAGCGCACCAGCACTGGTGCCGCCCCTTGGACGCTGGTAGAGGCCAACGACAAAAAGTATGCGCGCATCAAAATTTTGCGTACCCTGTGCGAGCGCCTAGAAGCTGAATTACAAACCCCGCCCAGCAAGCAAAGCATTGAGCGCCTGAAAAAAATGACCAAGCCGGTGGGTAAAACCAGCAAGGGCAAAGGGAAAAAAGCCAAACCCAAACCAGAGGCCAGCGCGCCAGAAGTAGAGGAAGAAAACACCTAAGCGCTACCGCCCTTTGTGCGCTGGTGCCCACACGGGTATGCCATAAGGCATAGCATGGTGCTTTGACTTTGCTTTCTCATTCTGGAGATTTTTCGCATGAAGCTGTATTACTCCCCCGGCGCTTGCTCGCTCTCGCCCCATATCGTGCTGCATGAGTCGGGTTTGCCGTTTGAAACCGTATTGGCCAGCACCAAAACGCACCAACTGCCCGACGGCACGGACTTTTACACCATCAACCCCTTGGGCTATGTGCCGGTGCTAGAGCTAGACAACGGCGAGCGCCTGCGCGAAGGCGTGGCCATTGTGCAATACCTTGCCGACCAAGTGCCCGAGAAGCAACTGGCCCCGGCCAATGGCACCTTGGCACGCTATCGCTTGCAAGAGTGGCTCAACTTCATCAGCACCGAAATCCACAAAGGCCACAGCCCGCTGTTTGCCCCCACTACCCCCGAAGATTACAAGCCACTGGTGCGCCAGCGCCTGCTGTCGCGCTTGGCTTGGGTGGATGAACAACTGGCGGGCAAAGAGTACCTACTGGGCCAGTTCAGCGTGGCCGATGCCTATTTGTACAACACCACCCGTTGGGGCCAGTTTGCCGGTGTCGACAGCAGCGGCTTGCACCATCTGATGGCCTTTAAGCAGCGTATGGAAGCACGCCCAGCAGTGCAAGCTACCTTGCGCGCCGAAGGTTTACTGAAATAAGCGCACCGCGCCCGCTTCCTATTTCAAAGAAGGACTCCCTCCATGCCCACTACCCTGTTTTCTCCTACCCATGTTGGTGAGATGAGTTTGGCCAACCGTGTCGTCATGGCCCCGATTACGCGCAACCGCGCGCCGGGAGCCGTGCCTACCGATTTAATGGCGCAATACTACGGTCAACGCACCAGCGCGGGCCTCATCATCACCGAGGCCACGGCAATTAGCCCACAGGCCCAAGGCTATGCCGATGTGCCCGGCCTGTACAGCACCGAGCAATTGGACGGCTGGAAAAAAGTCACCAGCGCTATCCACGACGGTGGCAGCAAGGTGGTGGTGCAGTTGTGGCATGTGGGGCGCATCTCGCATACCACGCTGCAACCGGGCAATCTGCCACCGGTGGCCCCTTCGGCGATTGCCGCGCAAAGCAAAACTTTCATCATCGATGCCGCCACTGGCCAAGGCCGTTTTGTGCCCACCTCTACGCCCCGTGCGTTGGATGTGTCTGAGTTGCCCGGCATTGTTCACGATTACCAAATTGCCGCACGCAATGCAGTAGAAAGCGCCGGTTTTGACGGCGTAGAAATCCACGCCGCCAATGGCTATCTGTTAGAGCAATTCTTAAAAACCGGGGCCAACCAGCGCAAAGATGACTACGGCGGCAGCATCAAAAACCGCGCCCGTCTGCTGCTCGAAGTAACGCGCGCCATTGTTGAGGCCATTGGCGCTAGCAAAGTGGGTATTCGCCTGTCGCCCGTCACGCCCGCCAACGACATCCATGATGCTGACCCGCAGGCATTGTTTGAATATGTAGTGCAGCAATTGGCCCCCTTGGGCTTGGCCTATATCCATCTGGTAGAAGGTGCCACTGGCGGCCCGCGTGAATTGCCCGAGCATCCGTTTGACTATGCCGCCCTGAAAGCCGCTTACCGCAACGCCGGTGGCAAGGGTGCTTGGATGCTCAACAACGGCTACACGGGTGAGATGGCCCAAGAGGCAGTTCGTACTGGTCAAGCCGACTTGGTAGCTTTTGGCAAGGCGTTTATCTCAAACCCTGATTTGGTCGAGCGTTTGCGCCAAAACGCCCCACTCAACCCGTGGGACAGCAGCAAGTTCTATGGTGGTGGCATAGAGGGCTATTTGGACTACCCTACGCTGGCCAAGGCTTGATAAAGCCAAGCGGCCTGCCTCAAACTACTCTTTGGGCAGGTAGCGCTTTTTGCCCGACGGCAAAATGATGTAGCGCCCGCCACGCGGGCCGATATGCACCACGGCATCTTCTGGGATGCCTTTAGGTTTGGTTTTGGTGCTGCTGGCGCTTGCCACTGGTGTTGTCGCTGCTGGGCTGGCTATTGCGCCCGGCGGGGGTGGTGGCTGGTAGTGTGGGATATTGGCTTTTTCTGCCTTGCCGGTGCTACAGCTATCGTCTTGGTAAGTCACTTTGCCGTCGGGGGCGGTGCATTTGTTCATGCCCTGTGCCTGAACGGTGCCCAAGCCCCACACCAAGCCCAGCACAGTGGCCCAAGTTTGCCAGCGGCGGCGCATATTTTTATCCTCTTCCTAAACGTGGTGGCGCGTGGCGGTCAGTTTCAGCCAGCAAGGCCGTGCGGTTGGCCATGTAGGGCGGTTGGGGCGGTGCGGGTGCTGCCCCCATGCCATCGGCTAGGCGGAATTGTTGCACCACTTGCGATAGACGCTGCGCCTGTTCGCGCAAAGATTGGGCTGCTGCTGCCGATTGCTCTACCAAGGCGGCATTTTGTTGCGTCATGCGGTCAATTTCGGCCACCGAGTCATTGACTTGGCCAATACCGTTGGACTGCTCAGAAGCGGCTGCGCTGATTTCACCAATGATGTCGCCCACGCGCTGCACGCTTTGCACAATGTTATTCATGGCTTGGCCTGCATCTTCTACGTGGCGCACGCCGCCACCTACGGCTTGCACACTGGCATCAATCAAGGTTTTGATTTCTTTGGCTGCTGCGGCACTGCGCTGGGCTAAGTGACGCACTTCAGAGGCCACCACGGCAAAACCGCGCCCTTGCTCGCCGGCGCGTGCCGCTTCTACCGCCGCATTCAGGGCCAAAATATTGGTTTGGAAAGCAATGCCATCAATCACGCTGATGATGTTGAAGCGAGCTGCGATATTTGAAGCTGCAGCGTTGAGATAAATAAGAACCGGCTTATTTTCATCCGCTGAAAAAGTATTGCATACATCACTGATAGGCCCAGAACAAGCCTGCGGACTTACGGACTTCTGTAGATCACCCGCTCACTTTGCATCCAGCGTGTTGCGGCGCTCTTCAATACGCCTCTTTTTGTGCAACAAATGTTAGCTTTGCCACCTCGATGCCCGCCGAGTACGCAGTGGCCGTGAGCTTCAAATCCGCGCTCTCGCCATCCACGCCCCAGCCAGTTGATGGTTCCAAGATAACCATCACTATATTGCCCCAAGTGCTGGCACGATCGCCGTCCACAGAGACCGTGTAACGTGTATCCACTGCGTCAAAACCGCTTGACCTATCCCATTCCAGCTCCCAATGGACATCGGAAAGTGTTGTGCCTTGCAGTACCCCAAAAAATACGTTACCCAAGCCTTTCAAATTTTCGTAATTGGCTGAAGTAGTGACCTCGTAGCAGACGAAGTCGGCGCTGGGCAAGGGTGGGCCATTTGGTTGGTCTAGCGTATGAGGCGTTCCTTTCCACTTGGCCTTAAAGTCATAGTTGTTATCGTAATGGCGCATCCAAAAATCATAAAAAGGAGCGCCTTCCTCGGAGGGGTCTAGTGCCCAATCACCTTCATGCCACGGTGTGAGCACAATGGCTTGCGGCAGCAGCCAAGTAGCGCTGGCTGGCACGGGCTCAGGCTTTTCGGGCGCTGGCGCGGTGGGAGCAGGCGCAGTCACCACACCGGCTGGGCGCACCTGCATCTCAAACTCGACGCTGCGGCCTGGCACAGTCTGCACCGGGGTGGACGGAAAAAATCGACGGCGTTGGGTCATGCGTTTGCTTCTGTGTTTACACCACCACCGTCGCCTCGGTGGCTGGGTAGCCATCGGCCTCAATGAGTAGTTTGTGGCGGCCACGCTGCACTGGAAAGGACACGCGGCCTGCGCTGTCGGCGATGCGGGTGTTGTTACCGTTGAGGGTGATGCGTGCGCCAGCCAAGGGGCGGCCTTGCTCATCGCGCGCGGTGAAGATGATTTCGCTACCCGCCATATCGACGCTGATACCCGGCTGGATGAGCGGCTCAAAGGCGGTGGAAAGTCGTGTGGTCTGGATAGCGAGGACATCGCCCACAGGGGCTTCAATAGCGCAGGTCAGGCTTGCAGATGATAAATCCAGCTCAGCACTGACCAGACGGTGGCGGCCCTGTACGGGCGAGAGCGGGTGCGCCATCTCCACCCAGGCACCGGTGGCTACATCAGCAAACGATTGTTGCCACGTCACGCGCCAGCGCGGTCGGGCCAGCCAAGCCAACATGCGCTGACCCAAAGCTTCGGCATGGCGCGGGGTACGCAACCACGGCGCAGGCCATTCCAGCTCCAGCAGGCCATAGTCTTTAACGGCATCGCTGGCCTGCAATTGGAGGGCGCGTCGGTAGCGCTGTGCGGCATGGTCATAGTCGTAAAGTACACGCAATGCGGTATGTAGCCCGGCAGCACTGGTGGCTGCTTGCAGGTTCTGGGCCGTTAGTTTATCCACACGCAGGGCCGGGGCGGTGGGGTCTGGCAGGGGTGGCCAAGTGATGGCCACGCCGGGTATAGCCGCTGCCCAAGCCCCACCGCACGATTGCAACAAGCCATCTACGGCTGCACGAATGCTGATGCTGTTGTCGGCCAGCAGCCCGCCCAGCACGATGTGCGCCGTCTCGGTACGGTAGTCATCCAAGTCGGCCCATTGCACCGGTGCGCGCGCCAAATTGGCCAGCAGGTCGTGCAAAATTTCTGCTGGCGTTTGTAGTAATTTTCCCAAATTGGGGTGGATGCGTCCTCGTAGCGTGACGGCCAGACGCTCGCCCTCGGCCAGCGGCATGGCCAGCTCTAAAAAGGCGACGGCACGCCCAGTGCTGTCCACGCCGTTGTAGAAGGTATAGGCACTGGTGGGTACATCATCGCGGGCCACGCTATCCACCCCTGCAATCGGGTGGTCAGCTAAAAAGAAAACGCGCGCGTCATCGCTGTATTGAATCGGTTCGAGCGTTACCTGTCCCCACGCCCAAGGCAGTACGCGCACGTTGCGCCAGCCGCCCCAAACGGCGCTGGTACGCAGGGGTAGGTTGTCTGACAAAGGTCTGACTGCGCCCGCTTCCAGACTCAGGCGCAACTCGGTGCCCGATTGCAGGGCGACGGCAATGCCATCGAACAGCGTGCCCTGTGCTGTCAGCACGCGCACGGCACGGCGCATGGGTGGGTGCTGCCCCCACAGCCGCACCAGCGCGCCATCTGCGTTGTCTAGCGTAGCATCCATGTTACTGGTGGGCGCGGCAGCAATGCCGGGGATGGACAACGGGCGCTGGATGTTCGATAGGGCCGAGAGTACCGGCAGCGTCAGTCCTATCAGGTCTGGTGGCATGGCACCGGGCGCTACCAAATTGACTTGGCAGCCATCATTGCCAGCATCTATTTCAAGCCAAGGAGTCATGCGTACACCGGCTCCATCTCTAGCGTGGCCGATAGCAGCCGGTGGGCGCTATCGTTGGGCTGGTATTCGTGGATGTCGGATACATCCAGTGCATCGGCAGCGCAACGCACCAGTGCCGCATCAGCCTCGTGCAGGTGGTGTGGCACAAAGACGATGGGCTCATCGTGCTGTTGCGCCCAATCCATCAAAGCCAACAAAGCGTGGGCATCTGCATCGAGCAGGGCATTGCTCCAGCCCAGTTGCCAGCCATCACCTGCACCTGCATACAGTGCTGCGGCATTGAGACCACCGCCGCGCGTGGTGGCCCAGCGGCGTCGACGTTGGCAGGTGCTGGCGTGGTGTTCGGTGGCCAAAGGTTGGCCACACCAGAACCAGCCGATACTGCCGCCGGGGGCATGGGCGACATTCAAACGCAGATAGCGTGCCGATAGCGCCAAATGGAAAAAAGACACGCATACCAAGCGACTCACATCCAGCACAAGGGGCAAGCTCCAAACAGTGCCATCCTGTGACAGCTCCAGTGCCACCGCACTACCGGCGGGCAACTGGTAACGTGCCAGCGCGACAGCACTTAGGCTTTGCACGCTGCCCAAGTCAATCACTATGTTGGCATTAGCACCTGCCCAGCCCCAAGCGCTGGCCTGTGCGTCTTGCACATGGCTGGCGGCAAAGGGCTGGTGTATGTCAAAGGTGTAGATGTCGCCGGGCACAAACGAAGGCGCTGCGCCCGCATCAAAATGCACTTGCAGGCCGTCTGGCAGCGTGGCTTGCCCGCTGGGGGGGATGTCTGCGCTTGACTCCCAAGCATCGCCAGCGCGACGCCAGCGGTATTGCCCGGCTTCGACCGCCAAGCTGAAGGTGTCACCCAGCACAAAGGGGATACCGCCCAACGCCATTTGCAGGGCCACACCGGCACCGCTGTACACGGGTGCGGCAGTGCCATCGGTAGGCACGATGTAGTCGGCCAGCTGGCCTGATGCGCTGCCCAGTACACGCCACGTTTGCACGTCGGTACCATCGACACCACCCGAGAGCCATGCTGGCCCGGCGGCAATGGTTTGGATGATGGCCTCATCGCCCACTTGGTAGGGGCGCTCGGCATCGACTTGGTTGATGCGAACGGTCAGGCTGTCGCCCACTTTGAGGCGCTCCGGGCAGGCTACCACCAGACCAAAACCGAACTCCATAGTGGAGTAGGGCTTGCCCGTTTCGGTGTTGCGCCGGGCGCTGACGTAGGCTTGGTTCGTAAATGCGGGCAAATAGTAGCCATCGGTATCGACCCACCAAAAGTCATCACCGTGGTCAATCCAGCAGCCGCCCGCGTCACTGCTGCTGGAGTCAGATTTTGGGACGATGCCCGCCAGAGTTCGCACGTAGTCCATGCGGGCAGCGTAGCGCCGAACGATTTGAGCTAATCTCTCTAGCACCGGCACGGTGCTGGGATATTCATACTGGTTCAAATCATTGAACGGCGCGCTTCCGCCGTAATAAGACGATGGGTTGCCTGTGCCATGCAGCCAGCCAATTTCAGCCTGCATGGCATCAAAGTCAACATCCCATTGCGTAGCAGCAGCTACTTCGGGATAAATTTCCGCCAACGCTTGTGCAAAAATATTGGCAATAGCGTCTATCAGATTCATGTCGTCCGCAGACCATTTCATGCGACCTTCCGACGCATCGGACGTATCGACATTGCTGGCAATGATGCCCGCGCGCCACAAATAAAGCGCCTCTAGCCGCGTTTGGTACGCTGCATCTAAAGCCATAGCTCCTCCATCATCACCCACTCCCAAACATTTGAGCGACACCTTGGGCGTAGGCATATCGCTGCACTTGCAATCCGCAGGCGGGCGCTTGCGGTACGTAAAAGTGACGGTACGCGGGCGGGCATTGCGGCCAAAGCGAAATGGGCGCACGCACAGGCTGGGCAGCCCTTCAGCGTCTGTACGGGCCATGGGCTCGTATTTGAATGACCACTCGCCGCCATCGGGCGTGGTCGGGTCAATCACGGGCACGGTAAAGCGTAGAGCCGCGCTGTCGTAGGGTGCGCCGGTTTCGGCGACGGCCAGGGTGCCTGATACATCGCCCACTACACTCCAGCGCTCACGGCCCACCACGTCGGCATTGATGCAGCGCACGGTCACGGTTTGCGTCGGCGCTTGCTCGGGCACGCTCACACCATGCAGTCCTACTTTGCCACCCAAGGCCAGTAACCAGGCGCTGGTACGCAACGGCACATCCACTGCTGCCTGTCCGCCCACCGCCCTATCAGCCGCCACGACACCAGCCACTTCAAGCAAGGCGGATGCTTGCAGGGCCGTCAAAAGGTCATAAAAGGTGACGATGGCGCTCTGGCCGGTGCTGGTGTCGCCATAGGTTTCGCTGGCTACGCCATCAGTGACGGTGACGCGGTAGCCCCCAGTGACTGCATAGACTTTGGCTCCTTTGGGCTGGGTGCGCTCTAGCGCAGGCGAGAGGCCAAACTGCCAGTCTCCGTCTTTGAGTTGACGCCACGGGCGGTAAATTTGCGGGTCAAAGCCAAAGGCAATGCGCGGGCTGGCCGCATCTAGCTCGCCATTGGCCGATAAAGGCAGACCGCCAAAATCCCATTGCGCGCCGGTCTGTGTCGCCGTACCTGCGGCCCAGTCTGCCAGCAGGGCAAAGTCGGTGGCAGTGCGCGTAAGCTGTGGGGTCACCGTGATGCGAATGGCGTTGCCCACCGCACCGCTGGCACGGGCGCGCAGTGAAACCTCGCGCACATCCAAAACCGCATGGGCGGTGGGAATGCCTAAGTCTGAGAGCGTGAAGCTCAGTTCTTGCAAGGCAGCAGCACTATCGACCGACTGCACTTGCAACTGCCCGTTACCTACGCCAACAAACTGCGGCACCGAAGCGCGCGGCACACCGCCAGCAGCCACAATTTCAACCTCCACCTGCGCGGCTTCGTGGCCGGTGTATTCCCCCGCTAGGCGTACGCGGCCCCCACCGGCGCGCCGGGCACCGCCGCGCGCTATGGCCGTGCTGGCACGCACGCTGCTGGCAGACAGCACGGCGCTGCGAGCAAGGTTGTGGCGGCCAGAAAAAAAGCGTTGCACAGAGGTCATGGCGGCTAATGTGCCCGCCCTAGGCCGTGGCGCTGAAGTAAAGTGCTTTAGTAAGTAACGCGCTTAACGCGCTAGGGCGGCCATTTTTTTCAGTTCCGGCTCTATCATGCGCGCCAATTTCACTGGGTCATTGATGCCGTTGGCGTAGAGGGTGATGCTGATGGGCGCAGACGCATTGGGCGCATTGGGCACCGTGGACGTAGGCGCAGCGGTGATGCTGGCTTTGGTGCCGCCGCCTGCGTCTTGCTGGGCCTTTCTTCGGGCAGTCTCTTCTTGTTGGCGTTTTCTTTGCTCGTCTTGCTGGCGTTGTTGTTCGGCCTTTTTGGCAGCACGCTCTTCGTCTTCGCGCATCTTTTTTTCTTTTTGGTAAATTTGCTCTATCAGTTGCAGTTGCTGGCGGTAGGCTTTGAGTTCTTCTCCCAGCAGGGCCGCCTCTTCGGTGTTTTTGCGGATGTTGGCGCGCTGGATGTCGAGTTGCAACAGGGCCATTTTTTTCTGTATCTCGGCTTGGTCGCGTTCTTTGCGCCGCCGGGCCACGTCCTCTTCGCTGCCTGACAGCTCCAGCAAACGGTCTTCCAACGATTGCAGACCTTGGCTGGCATCGGAACTGCTGCGCTCTATGGCTTGCTGTTGTTGGTCCAGGTCTTGCAGCGCTTGGCTGGCGCGCCAGATAGCGTCTTCTAGCTGCCAAGGGTTGAGCATGGCAAACTCTTGGTGCTTGGCGTAGATTTTGTACAGCTCGGTGTAGTATTTATCGGCCTCTACTTGTGCGATGCGCCACCGGTTGGCTAGTTCGTCGGCAGCGGCATTGGCCATAGCGGCAGAGTCAGCCATGTCTTTGCCGCCACGCCAGCTGCCCATGATGGCTTGTAGTTCTTCTATGCTCTTGCCTGCCATTTGGGCGGCGTAGTCAATTTTGCCCAGAGCATCTTTGCCTTTTTCGCCGGTTTTGCCCAGGGCATCGCCTACGCCTTCGGTTTGGTTTTGCACTTCAGAAAGCGTCTTAATGACGCTTTTGCCCGACTCATCCGTCACGACAGCAAAACCACGGGCCTCGGCTTCCGCTTGGATGACGGCATCAGCCACCCCATTATTGGCGGCAATAGCCGCCTCAGCCATCGCCTTCCAAGCCTCGTTGATTTCGCGCGGGGTGGCGGTGCCGCTGGCTTTGACGGCATCAAAGGCTTGTTTGGCCGATGTGGCCAGCGCATCCAGTTCTTTTTGTGGCGTGATGCCCAAGTTACGCAGGGCTTCTTCTAGGCTTTGGATGCCCGGAATTTGCCCTTCGATGGTGGCGCGTTGCTTGTCCAGTGCGGCCTGCGTGCGCTCTAAACCTTGGGCGCTGATTTGACCGGCAGCGCCCATGGCCTTGAGTTGTTGCTCTAGCGCCTCAATGGCTTGCAGGCTGTCGGCTTTGGGGATGGCGGCAGCAAAGGCCATTTCGATGGCGCGAGCGGTCTCTTGCACCCCCACACCTGCGGCCTTGGCACTGTCGGCCACCAAACTGACCGAATTGATGGCTTCTTGTGCCCCGGTGCTGATTTTGCCCAGCGCCTGCGCGGCATTGACACCCAGTTTATCAAAGCTGGCGGCCAAGATTTGTTCGTTGACTTTGGCAAACTCTTGTGCGCTGAGTGCACCTTGCTTGAAAGCCAGTTTTGCAGCAAGTGCAAAATTATCCAACTGATGTGTATTGAGTTTGCCCAGTGCCTGCTGCCACGCCTCGTCCACCTGTCGCGCACTTAGCGCCCCGGTGTCGCCTAGGTTTTCTAGTGCCTTGGTAAAGGCGGCAATGCTGGCTTTGTCGTCAAATTTGAGCTTTTTGACCAACTCATCCACGGCCCCCTGCACCCCTTCAGCACTGGTTTTGAGGGCATGAAACTCGGTCACCATCTCCTCTGCGCCTTTGGACGCGCCCACTTGGTCGAGTTGCACGCGCAGGCGTGCGGCTGCATCGGCGGTTAATTGTCCTGCCGCTTGGGCCTCTTGCAGCTTCTCGCGCAATTGCTGCACCACCGCCACCGACGATGCCCCCTTGATGGCTTGGGCAAACACCTGCTCTAGTTGCGTGCTGGCCCCTTGCGCGTTTTGGCCTGCTGCCTTGGCGCTGGCGGCCAATTCCTGCATTTTGTTGGCCACGGCTTGCACGGCGGCGCTGGCCTTGGTGTTGGCTTGCGCTGCGGCATCAGCGCTTTGGCCCTGCTCTTGCACTGCCGTTTTGGCCTTGCCTGCATTGGCAAAAAGCGCAGCATATTCATCGTCAATCTGTGCTAGCTTGACGCGCAGTCGCTCTTGTGCCGCTTCTATGGTGTCGTCGGTGAACGGCGCTTTCATCATCTCCCAAGCTGCCTGCGCCATGGCTGCTGCCTTGGTCAGCCCTGCGGCCAAGGCGATACCAGCGCGTTCGACCTCGACAAACTTGGTACTCAGTTTCTCGCCTACATACTGTCCGGCCTCAAAAGCAGCCCACACTGCCGCTATAGGCCCCAACGCTGCACGCAGCACTGTTAGCAAGCCTCCCACTGCCGTGCTTGCGCCCACCGCACCAGCGGCCATACCAGGCAAAGCGGTATGTGCTGCCACCTGTAGCGCTTTCAGCCCGAGCGTTAATGCACCCACATTAACCCCCAGCGTCAACAAGGTGCCCCCTACGGCAGCCAGCTTGGGGTTTTGTTCTGCAAACGTGGCGACGGCTTGCGCTCCATCGCGTAGCGCTTCAGCGCTGGCACGAATCACCGGCAAAAACACCGACCCCAGATTGATGCCCACCTCATCGACCGAATTTTTGAGCAGCTTGAGTTCTGATGCCGTCGTTTTGGCACGCACCTCAAACTCTTTTTGCATCGCACCAGCGGTTTTGGCCGCATCGCCCACCAAGCCCAAGGCTTTGCGGTAGCCCTCTAGCCCGGCCAGCAGGCGGGCCACATCGTCTTGGTACTCCAGCCCAAAAAGTTGTGCCAGCACTTCGGCTTGTTTGCCGCCTTCGAGCTTGGACAGCGTGTCCAAGAACTCCGAGAGCGCCTTTTGCGGGTTGTTGCGGATGTCTTTGGCCAGTTGTTGCGCCGACACACCAATGCTACCCAGTGCCAGTTGAAATTCTTTGCTCTGGATGCCTGCGGTCTGTAATTTGCTCAGGATGGCATTGATGCCCGTGCCTGCCACTTCGGCCTGTGTGCCCAAGCTGAGCAGGGCGGTGCCCAGTGCGGCGGCTTGTTGCGCCGATAGGCCGAACTGTTTGGCAGTGCCGCCAATGCGGGTAAGCACCTCGACAATATCGGCTTCGCGCGCTGCTGTGTTGTTGCCCAAAGTGTTGATGGCATCGCCCAACGCACGCACCTGGGCTATAGGTAGGCTAAAGATGTTGGAGAGTTTGGCTACCGCCTGCCCTGCTTGCTCGGCACTCATGTTAAAGGCGGTGGCCATCTTGGCAGCCAAGTCCGTAAACTCGCGCAGTTTTTCAATCGGCACGCCCAATTGCCCACCTGCTGCGGCCATGGCGGCTAACTCTGTGGCTGCCAAGGGGATGGTGCGCGTCATCTCTTTGATTTGCGCTTCCAACTCCTTCATTTGCGCTTCAGTGGCGTTGGTCACTTTGGCCACGCCCGACATGGCTGTTTCAAAATCAATCGCCTTTTTGGCAATGACCGCCAACCCGGCCCCGCTGGCGGCCAGACCGGCAAACTCCATCTTGGCTTTGGCAAGTGAGTCTGTCCACCCATTGGTTTGCTTGCCCAACTCGCGCACGCGCTCCTCTGTTTTGAGCGCTGCTTGGGCTAGCTCGGCGTGCGTTAGCTTGCCACTGGCTTTGAGCTGCTCATAGGCTTGGCGCGTTTTTTCAATCTCTTTTTGCACATCGGCATGGGCGCGCACGCCCAGCAGCTCGCGGTTGGCCAGCACGCCTGCGGCTTCTTCGGCCTTTTTAGCCAAAGCGGCCAAGCTCTCGCGCGTGGCATCCAGTCCCTTGTTGGTTTGTGTTTGGCCCTCGGCCAGCGCTTTGGAGGACAAGCCCATCGCGGCCAGTGCATCGCGGGCGCGTTGCAGTTCTTGGTTTTGGCTGGCCAGCGCTTGCTTGGCCTGGGCGCTGGATTGGCGCAAGCCGTCAAATTGTTTTTGTGCGGCACTGGTCTGTTGTTGTGCTTCTTTGCTGGCCTTGGCACTTTCTTGGTGCGCTTGCGTTAGTGCGGTGATATTGGCCGTTGCGCTCTTGTACTCCGTCTTGAGCAGGGCTAGTTGTGCTTGGCCCTCGGCCAGCTTCTGCGCCATAGCGCCAGAGCTATCACCTGAAGCCTTGGCCGCTTGCGCCATGGTTTTCAGCTCTGCGCCCAGCTGCTTGATGGCCTCGGCCATAGCACTTTGTTGTGCCTGCGCCTGTGCCAGTTGGCTGCTTTGCGCTTGTTGGGCCGCATTGGCGGCCACCAGTGCTGCTTGCTTTTCTTTCAGTGCCAGCGATGCCGCGCGCGTGGCTTGCTGGAGCTGTTGCAGGCGTGCTGCTGCCTCGGTGGTGGCGGTTTTGAGTCGCTCAAATTCGGCAATGGTGGCCCGTTGCTCGCCCAATTTGTTGATTTCGGCAGCCAGCGCCTTAAATTCTGGCCCCGCTTGGTCGGCGCTGCCCGCGAGCTTGTCCAGCTCGGCGCGCAACTTTACAATCTCTTCGTCACCTTCGGTGCTGGCTTGCACTACCAGCTTGGCTTTCATTTCACCATTTGCCATGCCTCAATCTCCTGATTCATTGCCTAAACCTGCACCTGTGCCACGCAGCGTGCGGGCTATGGGTATCTATCTGCTGGGTCTGGTGGTGCTGGGCATACTCTTTACCGTGCTGGGCCTGCCAGACCCTTGGATGCTGGCCGTTCAATGGGTCAGCGGCATCCTGTTTGCGCTGATGGCACTTGCCCTACTGATGGGGCTGTTGGGCATCGTGTTGCACTGACTACCAAACCCGCCCACAAAAAACCGCGCCCAAGGCCCATGCCCGGCGCGGTTTTTGTTGGCCCGGTCAGCGTGCGTTAAATGGGCAAGTCCGGCATCGCGTCAATACGCATAAACGGGCCAAACTCGGGGTCGGCTTGCAGACCGGGCACATACAGGGCTGGGCCGCCCAGCGTCAAGGCGCTGGCCTCATTACTAATCCAACCAAAGTCACCTGTCATGGCCAAGCTGATGCGCGGAATGATGACGCGCACCTTTTGTCCATCGCCATTGATGCCACTGAAAATGATGCCCTTTTCGACATTGGTTTTGCTGAAGGCGGCAATATTGACAAAGCCCGCATAGCTGTAATCCACCTTGAGCGGCTCTACATGCGTGGCCGGGTGTGCCAGCAGGCGATAGCGGCTGTGGTCGGCATCGCTGATTTCGTAATGGGTGCCTTCCACGTAGGTGACGGGCGTGCCAGTGGTGCTGTCTTCAATGACGACGCTGGAGCTGCGCGGGTTTTTGAGAAAGAAGTAATCGCCCGGCTGCAGTGGGGCCAGCATCTCGTCGGTCACAGTGCCTGCAGCCTTGACCACGGCGGCACCATAAAACGCTTGGGCCAAGGTGCGGCCATCAAACTGCACCATCTCCAGCGCCACGGTCAGGCTTTTGCTGGTTTCCATCTCTTTAAGCGTCAGGCGCTGGCCCGAGCAGCTCTCGTTGATGGTGGTGGTCTCGCGCGCTGGCGTGGCCGTGAGGGTGCGGTTGCCACAGCCCACGCTGTACAGGTTGGTCAGGTAGCCCATTTCGGGGCGGCCATTGACGGGGTCGTAGGTGCCGATGTGGATGGGCCCTTGGCCGTTCCAAATCATGCTGGTCGATGCGAGGGTCATAGCGGCTTACTCCTTGGTTTTGCTGCTGGCAGCTGGTGCAGGGGTGGGCGCAGGTGCTGTGAGTGCCTTGGCTACGCCTTGGGCGATAAGCCACTGGGCTTTGTGCGTGGCCAACACAAGGGTCTGGCCGGGCAGGTAATCGCGCCCGGCGTGGCGGTGCGGCTTGAGCAGTTGGATGCTGAGGGTGGCGGACATTTTCTAAGCTGCCTGTGCGGCAGAACACTTGAGTAGGTGGATGCTGAGGGTGGCGGACATTTTCTAAGCTGCCTGTGCGGCAGAAAACCATCCGCCACAGCCAACGATGCCCCATAGGGGCGGGCTGCTTACTTAGCGCTTAAAGTAGGTAACGCGCACGCGGTCTTCTGCCTGCGGGGCCACGACGAAACCAATCTGACCACCAGCACTTACACCGTAATCTTCACCGTTCTCTTGCAACACGCCGTTCAGATACACCATCAAGGTGGCAACAATCACTTCATTGTTTGCATCTTCGGCATCCAATTGGGTGGGGAAGAAGCTGTCAGGAGCACCCGTAAATGTCAACAGTTCATTCACAAAACAGGCCGATGGCACCCGCGTCTCGACAGTTTTTAAGCGGGTGTCAATTTCGTCGATGGCCACTTGCACCGTGGTGGCGGCCAGGCCAGATGCCGTGTTGTCATACGCAGTGGTAGCCGCAGTTTCAGTGACTTCAGTATTGTCAATGTGATCCCACGACACGCCGTTGGAGACAATCCAGTCACCCACTTCAAAGTCGTTGCCAGCGCCTGAGATGATGTAATAGTGACCGGTATTTTCGGCAGCAGCGGCTTCGGGGGCGGCATCCACAGAGGCATCGAACGTGCCTTGGTACACCATCGCACCAGCAATGGCAGCGGGCAACAAAGAGGCTACCAGCTTGCCATCTACGCCGATGATGGTTTCATCGAGCTTGCCGACACCGATGGTTAGGTCGCGGATTTGGGTGCCACGGATAAAAGTTTGGGCCATGATCTATTCCTTTTTTAGGTTTAAGAAATTGAACTGCGCTTCAATTCGCGCAGTCGCATGACGTGATCGTCAAACCGACGCTCTTCACTTTTAGCGAATCTCACTAAAATTTCAGGCACCGGCCAAGGGGATGTCACAACAAATTCCCCCCTCTCGTATCCTTGCAATTGGCCGCCATGCGCCAAGGCATAGGCTGCCACTGCCACACTGCGTGTCTGTATCGTGCTCATATCAGGCATAGAACCACCAAGTAATCATGACTTCGTCGCCCGTCTGTGCAGGGGGAGCGATAGAGACTGCGTTCCCCGCACAAACATAATCGTGCTGCAAAACACCGTTCAAACTGACTAAGCAGATGCCGTTCATCGGGTGGCTGGGCAAAATAAACTCCCCTTGCAAGCCTGCCACCGCAAACCGTGCTTGAGCAGCTCTGGCGCTACCGGTTGGGCCAGCGGGGTCACCGCCAGCACTGCCTGTGCCTTTAATCACGGCCACCGCAAAAGGGCGAAGCATCATCGGATGGCTCCTGCGCTTAGGTCAAAACGCCATCGACGATGCAGCCGCTACCGCTTTGGCGACGCACGCGGTATTCCCCATCGCCATACAGCGTGAGCATCTTGGCCTCCCAACTCAGTGCCCCTATGGGCTCCCAAGCACCATCGCTCATGAAGCGTTCAATGTCGGCACGCCAATAGATACTCGCTCCGCTCAGGCCCGCGCGTGCAGCACCGGCCAGCGTCATGGTTTGCCCACCGCTCAAGGTAAAGCTGGCACTGGTGGCAGCGGCACTGCCAGCGGGCAGCAAGTTGATGATGGCCATCAATCGTCCTTGTGCAGTAGATGGTGGATTTGGTACAGGTCGGCAAACAACAGCGTCCCGGCGTTGTAGTCCAACACCTTGCCGCTGGCCCAAGCAATTACCCGCGCACCACGCACGGCAGGTTTGTGGCCTATCAGGGCGACGCGGGTGGCACCAATCAGGCGGCGTGCGTCTTGGTGCATTTGCTCGCCCAACTGCTCGCGGTAGTGGCGCAGGGCCAGCACCACACCAAAGTGGACGCTGCTTTCTTGCGTGCATACGCCCACGCTGGTGGGCACTTTGCCGGTGTTCTCTTCTTCGGCAAACACCACGTAGGCGCTGGGGGTGCGAAACTCTGACAGCTCTTTGACGGCGGCATAGTCGGCGGCACCGCCCACAAATTGCAAGGCGGTTACCTGTTCGCGCAGGCGCTGCACCACCAAGCCGGTGTCGAAAGGCTCAAAATTCATCGGTAGGCCCCCAACTGGCGGCGGCTAAACACGCTGGGGGCGCATTCAAAGCGAGCATCGGTTTGGTGGTTGGCCACGGCATCCAAAGCCCCTAGGCTGAACTTGCCGTCGGCAGTTTGTTGCAGCAAGCGCAGTGCGTCGGTGTAGCCGCGTGCAATGCGGTCGGTAGCCTCTAAGCTGCGGCGGTTTTTGTGCAGCAGGTAGCGTGCAATGGCACGACACCAAGCGCCTACCAAGCTGGGCACAGGGGCCAGCGGCAAAGCGTAGCCGCGCTTGGCCAAGTAGCCGTCGATGATGGCTTGCGCGTCGGTCACAGCTGCATCAATGCGCTGCACAGCCGCTTGCGCGCCCGCCACGTCCTCGGCAGGCCAAGTGCTGGTGTCATGGCCACGTAGCAGCGCATTGAGCAGCTCGGCACGCACTGGCGCGCGATGCTCGTCGCTGGCCACTTCGGCCAGCTCGAGCGCGCCGGGGCTGTTGGCCAAGTCGGTGTGCGTGATGTAGGGCATGGTGGCAGCGCTTTACGTTACAGCCAGTCGGCCACCAGCAACTTCAGCGCATCGCGCAGGTCATTGCTTTCGGTGGCCGTGCCAGCAGCATTGGGCAGTAGTTCGGCGGTGAGCAGCTTGTTGGCCTGAAAGCGCAAGGCTTTGGGTACTACCAGCAAGTTGGGGCTGATGCCCAGCGGGCGGCCTTGGTCGCCGGTTTGCGTTTCCATCGCGGTGATGGCGGCCTTGAGGTTGTCTGCGGTCAGGGGCTTGTTGCTGGCGTGCGCTAGTTGCCAAAAGCCAAAGCCCGCATTGCGCCGCGCATCCACACCATAGACGTACTGGCCGCGCTTAAACACATCATCATCGGTTTCCCCCGTGAGGGCGACAAAGTTGGGGTTTTTGCGGTTCTGAAAAATCAGCGGTTTGATGGCGCGGCGCGTCTCTAGCAGATACCAGCTCGGGCCGCTGTTTGCATCGTCTGATAGGTTGGAGGCATTGACCTCTTTGCCCTTCTCGTTGAGTACCTTGTGCGTAGCGCTAAAAAAGGGCTGGCCGTCGTAGCACAACTGGGTGCGCCCGTCTTTGAGCAGGTTAAATACCAACTGGTCGGGGTGTGCCTCGACGGCGCGGCCCATTTCCTGCATCAGTGGGGTATAGACACCGTATTGGTCATCTTCGATGGCAGTGCGTGGCACGCCCACGGTCATTTCAAAGGGCTTGTTTTTAATGGTGTAGCCGTGGTTGCCAATGGCATGCACCACGCGATCGCCCAGCCACTCGCGCAGGCCGGGCAGTTGGCCCAACCAGCCATATTCTTCAGCGCTCGTGGTGCTGGGTACGGTGGTGGCAATCTGGCCGTACTGGCTGGCGGCTTCACCCAGACCGGCCTTAAAAGCCGCATTGAACGCGGTGTACAGCGTTTTGAGGTTGGCGTTGTTGATTTGCATGGTGTATTGCTTCCTTGAAGGGGGTTGGCTTAAACGCCTACGCGCACCCACACGCCGCGTGCATCCACATCGACGACGGTGCCTGCTTGGCAGGTGCCTGTTTTCTGCACTGTCTGGTCGTCAGCGGCGTAGCACACGGCACCAATGTCGGTGCGCTCAATCTCATCAGGGCCCGCGCTGTTGTCAAAGCAAAAGCAGCCCAAAACACCCTCGACGAGGCTGTCTCCTTGGGCTTGCGTGGCACGCTGGAGGGCTACTGCGCGCACTGGGGTGGTGGCAGCATCACTAGCGGGCATGGCATCGCCCAAAGCATCCAGCACATACATGCTGCCTGCATAAATCGTGGCACCCACAGCGAGGGGGTCAGATACCAAGCGCCCGTCGCGTTCAGGGGTCAGGCGGTCTTTGGTCAGTGCGGTCATGGCGTGGGGGTTCCTTGCTTCAAAATTAGGCTTTGCCTTGGGCGTATTGCTCGGCGGACATGCCACAGGCCGCGGCCACGGCCAGCTCGTCGGCACTCAAGCCGTGGGCACCGGGCTTGGCATCGGGGGCTTTGCCGCTGGTCTGTGTGCTGGTAAGTGCGGCGATGGGCTGGCGCACTTGGAGCAAGGCGCTCAGCGAGGCCAAACCTGCCGGGGTTTTGGCTGCATCACGCGCCCAAGATTCTTCGGCGGGCAGCAGGCGGCCATCTTGTAGCGCCGGAGCAATCACGTCTTCGGCATCGCGTGCATGTTGGCGCGCCGATAGAGCAGCAATGTTGGTTTGTAACTGTTGCACCACGGCCACGGGCACAAACTGCGCTGGGTCAGGGGCGGTGGTGGCTGTGGTGGCGGCTACGGCAGGGGGCGCGGCCTTGTCGGTCAGTGCCTTGAGGGCGTTGAGCGCTTGCTCCTCGCTGGCATCTTCGGGCAGACCCAGTGCAGCGAGTAATTTTTTGAGCAAATCCATATCACTTTCCTTAGTAGATGGGGTGGTGGTGTTGGGAGCGGAAGAAGGGCCAAAGCGGGCGCTAGCGGCGGCCTGTGCAGCATCTAAGGCTTGCATCCCGGCAATGGCCGGGTGGTTGGTCAGTGCGCCCATCAAGATGCGTGCAATCTCGCCGCTGGCGGGGCTGTATTCAAAAACGGGGCTGAAGTAGCGGTATTCACCGGCTTCAATCAGCTGGCGCGCTCGGGCAGTCAACTCCGCCTCGGCAAACAGCCCTTTGCCCTCTAGCCAGCGCAGACCGTGTATCCACCCTGCGGCAGGTGCGGGCTGACCGTTGGTTTCCTTGTGCAGGGTTTGGTGCTCGTAATCAATTACTGGCGGCTGCTGGGCATTGAAGGCGGCAATCACCCGTTGGGCAATTGCTTCATTGATGCGCCAAGCGGGCACTTGCATAGAGCGGCCATCGGCTGGCGTGAAATCTTGTGCCGGGGTCAGTTGCAGCAGCACCCGACCAGCACCTGCATCTACCGGTGCAGCAGCAAAGGCGCAGGCGGCAATGGCAACGCAGGCGGCTAAGGTGGCAGGGGCAAGAGGGGGCTTTGCAGACATGCCGCGATGGTCGCGGCAGCGGTGGCTTTGCGATAACTAAAACGCTTTAGAAAAAGCACTGGCGCATTGCACGCCAGCACCATGACCTGTTACGAGCGCTCAACTCTCGGAGCCGATGCCGGGCAGTTGGCCTTGGCGGCGGCGAAACTGCTCTTGCTGCCAAGCGCCCACTATCTGGCGTACACGCATCGGGGTTAGGCCGTAGCGGGTGGCCAGCACATCGTAGTCACCATGAAACTCTTCGCACATGCGCCGGTCGCGTGCTGTCAGGTAGGCCGCTACGCCTTTGGCTAGGTATATGGCGCGTCCGCCCTTTTCATGGGCCAGATGCTGCAACTGTATAGCGGCCACGCGGGCCATGTGAGTCAGAACTTGGCGCCAGCTGCCGTCGGGCTGGGTTTGCCCTGCACGCTGGTCAATCAACACCATCGCTTCAAACAGGCACAGCGCTACGTCGCGCATTTCATCAGTCAGGCCAGCGGGCAACTGGGCATCCAGCACTGCGGCCTCAGCGGCGGTCATACGTTTCATGGGTTTTGCTCCTGCACTGTGCGCTGTTGCCAAGCCTTGAGCGCTTCAATCAGCGTATCCAATTGTGCCTCTGTGGTAAAGCGTAACGCAGACACATGCACGGTGCGCTCTACCCACGCATTCAGTGCCTGCGCGCTGGTGTTGCTTATCTTGCCATCGCGCCCCAACTGCTGCCACAGTGCCCACACCTTGCGCTCCTTTGGGCTGGCATCTTGCTTGGCTCGGGCAAACGCTGGGGCCAAGCCCATGCACTCGGTCAGACGCTGCAAGTGGTCGCGCACTTGACGGCGCTGGGCCTCACTCATCAGTTTGCTGCTGGCTTTTCCAGTAAGCTGGTGCAGCAGCGCCCGGTAATCATCATCTGATAGCTGCAACTTGGATTTGAGCACATGGATGGCGGCAATATGCTTGGACATAAGCAAAACCCAAAAAAGCCCCACAGGGGCGTTAAAAGTGTTGGACAGGGAAAGGGCCATCTTTAGCCTTTTTGGGGCTAAAAATGGCCTAGGAATCGCTATGAATCAGGGTCTCACACAGCAGCCACATCCAAACTGATGGGCAGGTATTCACCCGTGGCCTCGTGGCGCTGGTAAAACCGGATGTACGGTTTGGTGCTGGCCGTTTGCATACTGTCCGCAATCGCCTGCATGGCCTGCTGCCAAGCCGCATCCTTGATATCCAAACGGCGCAGGCTCAACACCCGGCCTGTGTTGATCTTGCCTTCTTTGTCTGTCTGGAAGGCATGGTTGACTAGCACGCGGATATTATCGCTGGCCCCTTGGCTCCATGTTTGCACGCATTCATCAATCAGCGCCTTGGCGGCCATCAACTGCTCGCCAAACACAATCCGGTCTTGCATTTGGCGCACCAATTTGAACCGGCCATCAAAGCTCATCAAGGTGACGTTGCCTTTATTGCCACCGCTTTTTACGCCATATTGTTCCAAGCTGGTGGCTACCAGTGCGGCCACCTCTTGCATGGCATCGAGTTTGAACTTGGCCAGCTGTTGCGAATGGGCTTGCGCCATGTGGCACAGGTCTATAACGACTTGGTGGCGCAGTTTGTCGATGTCCTTGACCTTGCTCTCGGGCACCAAGTTGCCATTGGCATCTTGCCAGTAGCCGGGGGGGATAGTCGTCGTTTCAGTCATGGTCAATTTCTCCTATGGGTAGTGGTAGTGGGTAAAAAGTTAAAGGTCAGCGTGTTAGCCCCGCACATAGCCGCCCCGGTAAGCCACGCGCACCTCACCTCGGCGGCTGGGCCAATTCATGTGCTCCAAGGCTCCAGCGCGTCCCGGCTGCCACAGCGTGGGGATGTAGTGGCCGCTCATAACCTGCACTTGCCGAGGCGGCGCAATCGCCGGTGCTGGGGTTTGCCCCTCTTGGGCGTAGTACCAGCATTGGGTCAGGCCATCGCCGCGCACTATCAAACGCCCTTTGCGTACCAAGCGGTTCAAGCTGTCCCGAAGGTCTTTCAAAGCGCCATCACTGACGCGCTGGTGAGGGCCAAACTCAACGGCTGCTAGCTCTGGCAGGCGGCAGCCATAGGGCGCGCGGCTGGCGGTGTACTCAAGAAGGCGTTGCGCGCGCTGGGCATGTGGGTTGGGCGACTGGGGACGAGGAGTGGTCTGGGAAGTCATGGGGCATCTTTCGGACAAGGGCTTGAACAAACGTGGGGGGTATCAATGCAATCAGGCGCGCACGCCATTGGCTGGGCCAACATCGCCAGCGCAGGGCCGCGCTTTGGACGCGCTGCCATTGCAGCAAGGGCAACACAGCAGCAGGTGCTGGCAGTGCGGGTGGGGCTGCTGGAGGCGCTGGAGGCACAGCTACCACCGATGCCACGGGTGCCACCACGGCTTGGGCTTGGGCTGCCGCTGTGGCAGGCAAGGCCAGTGCCCACAGCAAGGCCGCCATTAGCTCCAGCAACAGGCTTTGCAGCAGGGCCGACGCAAAAGCCACCGTACCGACCTCCAACCCAGTGATAGCGGCCAAGCGGGCATCCACAGGGTCAGCCGCCTGCGCTGCCCGCTGGCGGTCTTGTGCCGCAGCCGCATCGGCCAGTTGGGTGCGTAGGGCGGCTGCACGTTGGGCGCTAGTGCGCTCATCTTGCAGCGCTTGCACCCGTGCGTCGGCAGCCAGCACACTGGCTTGGGCACTGTGGCAACGCTCGCCCGATTGGGCCGTGCAACGCGCCAATCCAGCTTGGGCTTGGGCCAATTTGGCACTGGCTTGGGCCAGGTCAGCCGCCACCGCAGGTAAGGCACGGGTGGCTGCATGGGCCTGCAACTCAAACTGCAACGCCTGCGCGTGCCCGCTGGGTGCTACCGCCGCTGCCCGTTGCTCTCCAGCGCGTGCTTGCACCCCGGCAAAGTAATGGGCATGGTGGTACAGCGTGGCTGCAACACAGCCCATAAACAGGGCTTGCGCCAAGCGGTTGCGCCGCGCCAGCGCTGGCAGCATGTGGGCACCCAGCACCAAAGCCACAGCCACAGCGGTCACCAAGGTTTGGTCTTCGCTGGTGGCAGCGCGCTCCGCTGCGGCAGCGGCGGCCATCGCGGCACAGACCAGCGATACTGCGCTGGCCAGTGCAGCGCACAGGCCACGACGCAGGGTTTGAAGGGGGACTGCCATCTCAGCACCCTGCAATCACTTGAGCATCTACCTGTGGCCAGCCCGTGCGGGCAGCAGCGTTCATGGCGCGGCACACCAAGTTATTCACCACCAATGGGTGGCAAATGCTGCGTGCATCTGAGGCGCGGCCACCGCGCGGCATATGGATTAGGCGGGCGCGGATAGCATCTGCTGCATCCGGGGCCATCACAGCGTCATACTGGATGCCAAACCGACTCAACTTATGGCGCAAGTAGCCTTCCAGTTCCGCATCCAGCGGCTCCAACTCCACCACTTCACAACGCTGCACCACCTCGCGCAATTCTGCGTTGTGGCCGCTGAGACGCTCGCGCAGTTCTGGTTGGCCAATCAAGGCGATGCCCAGCAGCCGCTGCATCCCATCCTTCAGCTCCAAAAAGCGCTTGAGGTGTTTGAGCGTTGGTGTTGGTAGGCAATGAGCCTCCTCAATCAGCAGCAAGTGGTGCCGCCCCACATTTCGGCTAGCTTTAAGCAAATTGTGGATGTGGGCAAACCGCTTCTGTGGGCTATTGGGCAAAACCGCCGTAGAGTTCAAAGCTCGCGCAATAGACTCGGCAATCGCACTGCTTTTGAGGGTCTTGCCCTTGCTGTCGGTTTCTTCCATCGCCAGCACATAGGGCCGAATGATGAGCACATCGCGGCGCTCGGCTTTGATGCGCTCTTCCAAGTCCTCGGCCAGTGTGGTTTTGCCTGCACCACTCTCGCCCACTACGGCCAAGAAGCCGTGGTTTTGCGCGCAATCCATCAGCGCTGCACGCACGTAGCGCACGCTGGGGGTTTGATAGACATCATCCGGGCTTTGCACATCATCCACAAACGGATTGCGCGGCAAAGCAAAGTGCTTGCGGGCTTCGGGGGTTAAAGATTCGTTTTGGAGTAGCATTACATCTTCCTTGGTTAAAGTTGCTCCGTCAGGAGCGTGGATTGAAGTCAAAGAGACCTCGGGGACGGCGTTGCAGGTGGTCGAGACCTGCAACGCCAATTTCTTTGTGGTGCTGGCAAACAAGGCCATCAGTTGTTTGGCGCTGGCACCGTGCTGGCGCAAGCACTGCACTAGGCGCTGGCGGGCTTGGTGCGGGTTGTGGTCAGGCCATTGCCCAGCGCTAATGCGGCTGATGGTGGACTGGCTCAACCCGGTGTGCAGGGCCACATCGCGCTGGCTCAGGCCCAGTTGCTGCAAGGTCAGGCGCAGGCTCATACGCCACCCCCAGCCACCACGCGCAACTTGCCGCGCACGGTCAAGCGGTCTTCTAAGGCATCGATTTGGTCTTCCGGTACACCTTCGGGGTACTGCTTACGCAGCATGGCCACCAGCTCTTGACTCATCGTCATGCCACGGGCTACCAGCGCTTGGGCGGCCTCAAACTGGCTCAGGGTACGCACGCGCAAAGGCGTGTGGCCACTGCTAGCACTGGGGGTTAATTCCGTGCCACGCTTGGGCAAATAGTGACGCTCAGGTGCTTGGTCAATCACGGCAAACGGATCAATGCGGCCACCAAAGGGCACCGCCTTGGCTTTGCGCTGGGCTTTGGCCTCTTCATTGGTCGTCGCATCCATCGCAAAGCGCTCTACCTCTTGGCGGTTGACCTCCAGCGCCGTATTGGCTGGACGCCCCCAGTCTTCACCAATCACATTGGCATCCACCCGGAATCCGGCCTCGTTGCGCGCCACCAGTGGAATGGTGTGCAGCAACTCATTGCCATCAGCATCGGTATCTACCACCGTGGCAGCGTTGGGCACATAGGGGTTGAGGGCAATGTGCAGCTTCTCGCCCACCATCACCCCCGGCACATGGCGCACGTCATATTCGTTGCCCTTGAAGCTCACTGTCAGGGTGTCGGTGACTTTGCGCTGCTCGGGCGTATGGGTCAGCAACTCTTGGCACATCTCTAGCGGTGGGGCCAGCCGCAACTGTTCGGCAGTAATGGTCAGCCACCGGTCATACCGTGGTCTGCCGTGGCGGTTGTGTTTCTTGGTAGCGTTGAACCAGCGCGCCCAGCGTTGGGCTTGGGCATTCAGGTCGGTGAGGTCAGCCACGGGACGCAAACGCAGGCCGCTTTCAAAGCTGCGCTCAATCAGGTCACGGGCCTTTTCTACTTGCCCCGTGGCGCGGGCATTGCCGGGGGCGTGGGCAATCAGCTTGATTTGTAAGCGCCGTGCCAAATTGGCAAACAGGCCGCTGGTGTTGGCACTGCCCATGTCCATCATCAGAATGAAAGGCACACCGTGGAGAGGGTCGCCCTCACGCGGCTGGATGGCAAGCAAGAAGCTTTCGGTCAGATTAAGCCCGCTCTCAGCCCCCAGCACGTAATGCACAAAGATGGTGCCGCTGTAGTGGTCAGTGACCTCATACGACCACACACGGTCGGACTCAATGCGTTTGAGGTTGGCGGGCTTATTCTTATAGAACTGGTCACGCTCCATCACTTGCAGGCCCGATTCGGCGGGGGTGCGGGCATTGAGGTAATACAGCACGCACAGAGAGGCATCAATTTGCCAAACGTGATTAGGGTGCAGGCTCTGGAGTTCTACAGCAGGTTCCGGGCGGTTAAGCTGGTCGGGGTGCAGGCTGTAAGCGCGCAAGGCGCGGGCAACGGCAGAGTCGGATAAGGGCTTGACTTCGCCCGTGGCCGGGTCAATGCGCTCGGCGCGCACTTCGCCGTTGGCGCGTAGCATTTCCACGGCTTGGCCGATGGACATCAGGCGCTTGTTGGTTTTGCGGTGACTGACCATCAGCAGGGCGCTGATGGCAATCGCCTCGTCGCGGGTCAGTGAGACATCGCCCGCATCGCTGCGTTGTTTGCGTTCGGGTTTCACGGTAACTTTTTTCAGGTAACGGTGGAGGGTGGCGCGGCTTACGCACAGCTCACGGCAGGCGGCGTCGTAGATGGCTTGCTTGCCGCCACTCGGGGCGGCTGCGGCAGCCTGGGCGATCTGCGTCAGGCGCTGGATTTGCACGGGGTTGAGTGGCATCGTGGCAGTGCGTATGCAGCTTATTTAGACCATTGCGCCACTTCGGCGGCTAGGGCGGCATCGGCAGCAGTGCTAACGTCTGGCAAGTTGAACTCTTCACGCAAGGCGCTCAAATCAGCCTGCACCTGCCCTACCAAACCGGCCATAAAAATGGTTTTGTCCGCGCTGTCGGTCGCTTCGCTCAGGGCTTTAAGGGCTTGGCGCAAACCACCCCGGATAGCGCCCAAGGCATCGCGGGTGATGGCGGTGGCCTCTTTCATTACCTTTTCCAGCGCCTCATCGGGCGGTAACTGCTGGATGAGTTGCTTTTCACGCTCCAACCGGTCAATCTTGGTGTTCTTGTCGGCCATCAGCTTCTCGCCAGCCTCTTTCTCTGCCGCCAGTTCGCGCACCTTGGCCCGCAACTGACTGGCACTCAGGCGGTCGATGTCATCGAGTTCCGCCACGCTTTCGAGTACATCGTCGTCATGGGTAACCAGTTCCAAGAAGGCCAAACCGTTCTTCGCTTGCTTGCTCAAATCTGCCAGAATGGCAGATTTAGCCGTCTTGGCTGCCGCTTGCATAAAGCGGTGAGCCGTTCGATACGCAAACCCCAACATCTCCACCCGCTGGGTAAATTCACCATGCGGGGCTAATTCCTTCAAAATCAGCAGGCGCTTGCCGGTTTCCAAAATTGCCTCGACGGTGCGTCGCTGGTAGAAGCGGATTTCGTCTTCCAAAGCACCCACGGTCATGGCCCCTTGGTAGCCCACTTGGCGGGCCACCTCTTTGGCCTTGGTGCTGGCATCCATATTCAACACGGCCAACTGATTCACCGGGCTGGTGGCATCCAAAGGCAGGTCAAAGGTGCGGTCATCGACAACGACGGCGGGCTGGGGAACAAAAGGGCGTGTCATAAAGGCTCTCCTAAAAAAATCAAAAATCAGTGGGGCGGCTTACAGGCCAAAGTGCTGGGCCAGCTCTTCGGCGCGGATAGGCTGGCGATAGCGCAGGTCAATGCCCACGGCATCGCCCACTGGCACCGCACAGCGCTGGCTAAGGTCTTCTAATTGGCGTTTGGCGGCATGGAGGTTGCAACCCACAGTGACGGCGATGCGGACAAACTGCACGCCCAGCCGCCAGCGCTTGGTGTGAGCCACCTGCTCGACAAAGCCGATGCCAGCCAAGGCGGGCAGGTTCTGACTCACCCAACTGGGGGGCACACGCAAGCCATTGGCAATCTCGCTGGGAGCCAAACCCAGCACCTCGTGGCCCGCCAACAAACGAAACAGCTCGCAAGTCCGGCGGATGGGGTCTGCCAAGGCCGGAGTGGCTTGGTCGGTGGCGCCAGTCATGCCGCTGGCCCTCCCCAAACGAGCGACAAATCGTCTGTACCATCCTTGAGCGCGGCATGTTGCTCGGCCATCTCTTGCATGAACGTTGCCACCAGCTCCAAAGGCACGCGCAGGTCGATGCTGGTGTGGTCGTCGTCGCGGCTGATGACCAGACCGCGCTCCGTGCTTTTGATATTCCAGGCAGCACCGTCGTGTTTGCACCCGGCAATGCGGATGATGTCGAACTCGTTTTCAGCGATGACTTTGAAGGCGGGGCGGCTCATGCTGTAGCACCTCCCTTGCCCTTGGGAGCCAGCGCATCAGCTTGGGCCAGCAGTACAGCAGCCAAGTCGCGGGCGGCTTGGGGTGTCAGTTCCACCGAAAACGCCATGCGGCGCGGCGCATAGGCAGACAGCTCCACCACCATCACAGGGCCGCTAGGCAAAGGCAGCGTACCGATGTCGGCAAACAACTCATCCCTTTCAAGTGGGACACGGATATTTTTGGGTAGCATGGCAAAATCTCTCAAGTTGAGGTGGATGAATGGGGAGGGGCCTCAGGCCGTGGTTTTGGTAGGGTCTGGCTTGAGACCCAGCTTCACAGCGATGTCGTGGGCAGCGCCTCGAGCACCTTTGTCAAAGCCGTTGAGCACGCGCAGCACTTGGTTGGGCCGGTAGCCGTGGTCTTTGGCCCACTGGGTAAAGGTCACGCCATTGGTGCGGAACTGCTGTTTGAGTTGGTCGGGGGTCATTGCGTCCTTTCGTATGTCAAATTGATTTGGTATGTGTGTGATTATTGTCTAATTTTTTAGACAAGGCAAATGAAATGTCCAATTTTTTAGAAAATTTGCATGTGCGTTTAGTAGAGGAACTGCGGCGTGTCAGTCCTCCAGTTATTGCAAAGCAGGCAGGTATCGCGCGTGCTACGGTCTATAACTGGATGGAAAAAGGCAACGTGCCTATGGATAAGCTAGTGCTTCTTGAGGCAGCAGGCGCAGATGTCCTCTACATCCTCACCGGCCAGCGCAGCCTCTCTATGCCTGCCACAGACCCCGCCGAACAGGTACTACTGGACAGCTACCGCCGCTGTGGTGCCCAAGCCAAACAAAACCTCATCCAGACGGCGGCCTTGCTCAGTGCAGGACTGGGCGGCTCAGGGGGGGCCACTGCAACCCACGCAACGGGCGGCGTGAGCCAATCAAACGTGCATGGCAACAATCACTTTGTTGCTGGGGATAGTGTGGCAAGCACGCCAAGCAAAAGCCGCAGGCGTGCGGCATAAATGGCCCGATGCAGCCAATGTCAACCAGATTCAACAAGCAAAAGAGGAGAAGTCCGATGTCGTGGATAGACAGTAGAGGGGCTACGTTGGCAGCTTTGGCCGAACAAGGGAAGCTCTGGGTCATGCAGGAGACACCGCCCAAAGGCAGGGGATACGTGTCTTCTTGGGTCATACAAGCCCGAGAGGGAGACCGTTCAATCGATGTAATCAAACGCTGGATGTTAGAAATGCGTATGCCACTACCAAGGAGTCACACGCAGTGCATAAATGAACTCATGAACCAATTGGCCCATATCAAACAGGTTTGTTTGGTCATTCAAGATGCAGATGTACTTCGAGGTAGTGTTCTTAACAGCCTGCGTCTTCTGACCGAAAACCGGATGTGCCTCGTGCTTGTTGGCGATGTTTGTCAGATCAATGTTGCAACTCAGAAATTTCCCTCCTTTTACCAGCGTGCGGCTTACTGCGTACCTGTCTCGCAGGTGTTTAACGGGCCAGTGTCAGCGGCACCTTCCCACATCCACCGGAGTGACGTATGAAAGCCTTGGTAGTTATGGCCGGACTGGTTGGCAGCATGGCCTGTGGCTCGGTTTGGGCCATCAACAAATGCACGGGCGCTGATGGCAGGGTTGTTTACCAAGCAACCGCTTGTCCAGGCTCTGGCGATATTGTGGGGAACGAAATTGCCCACCGGGAGGCAGAGCGCAAGGCTACTGCCCAGCGAGAGCAGCATGAGCAAGAGGCGTCAAGGCGCGCTTGGGCGCAGCACAGGCTCAATGAACAGACACGATTGCAGTCGTGCAAAGGACAGATACACGATGTGCCTTTTGTCGGCATGACAGTGCATGCAATGGAGAACTGCACACGCTTTTGGGAACGCTATGGTGCAGGCGCGCGCGTCAATGAGACGGAGACGGCCTTCGGGATTAGCCGTCAGTATGTCTTCAACCTTCGCGACAACAACATACGTTATCTATACACGGCCAACGGTATCGTTACAGCCATCCAGAGATAGCTAAGCCTGAGCAGGCTGCTGGCGCAGCGTGCCAATGACGATCACACCACCAAGGAAGAGCCATGACCGACAAGAAAACTTCAACGCCACCGCCGCAGCTTTGTAGTTTGGGTTGTGTGCAACCCCACTTTGCCCTCAGCCTGTTAGGTGAAGATCAAACACAGATAACAAAGGGAAATAACCATGCCAGAGAATAAAAAAAACCCACCGCACACGCCACGTCCAGCACCAAAGAACTCAGGTTCTGGTATTGCAATTTGCACCGAGAATCAGGCCGCTAGGTCTCCGCTTGTTACGCGCAACTTTACCCCAACACCCGCCGCCCCTGCACCAAGCAGGCCTGTGCAGGACAACAAGACCAAGACTGGCCGCTAGCATGTGCGGGGCCAGTGCGTCAGAATGCAGGGTATGAGTACCAACGCAGCCGCCATCGTTTCCGCAGGCCCACAAAACGAGGAATTTCAGCAGGTGTGGGCGCGTCGCCACGATCTGCTGCACTGGGCTAAGGTGACCTACCGCTATCACCGCAAGCGCCAGTGGTTCTATGGCGTGCTAGACAAGCTTACTCAGGTCGCAGCTGTGAGCGGCGGTGTTGCTGTAGCTGGTAAGACGCTGCCCGAGCATCTGCCGCTGGTGGGTGGGTTTATTGTTTTCACGGGCCTGCTGACCTTGGTATTTGGCTACAGTGATAGACGCCAATGCCATAAGGAGCTTGCAGAACGAGCGATGCAACTGAGCGGCGACATCCATAGCTGCATTGTCGATGACCTGACCGAAGCCCAGATATGCCACTGGGAGCGTGTGCGTGCCGATATTGACTTGCAAGAGCCACCCAGTCTTCCAACACTCGTCCACAAGTGCGAATACGAGCAGGCGGTGTCCGAAGGGCACCCCAATCATGTCCCGCCTGTCCCCTGGTGGCGACAGGCGCATATGCACTTTATTTGAGCCACACTGTCATGGTTGTGCGAGTGCATATCTTGTACCAATAAATAAAAGGCTTTTCTCAGCCTTGTCTGTCCCCGTGCGGCATCCTGCCGTGCATGACCACCCCATCCCCACGCCCCTTCACCATTGCCCGCCCCCGCCTGTGGGGCTGGCTGCTCATCACCTTGGTATTGCTGGCTGCCGTTTGGTTGATTGCCCCCCAGCAGTTGCCCGTCAGCCTGTACAAACTGAGCTTGGTCACCCTCGCTGCCGTTGTGGGCTACTGGCTCGACCGTAGCCTCTTTCCCTACGCCCGGCCTGATGCCATACGCATCCAGCCCATTCCAGACCAGCCCTGCATCATGGGTGCGGCCATGCTGCGCCGCGCCATTATTGTTGGCTGTGCCATGTTGGCAATGGGCTTGGGGGCCTAAACCATGCTGTGGTGCATCCTGCTGGCGTGGTGTGGCTTTTTCAGCATCACTTCCCATGCCCAGACCATACCTGCACAAGCCCAACGCTACCGCCTAGAACTGGTGCGTGCCGCCCATAGCCAATGGGGGCTGAATGCACCTATCGCTGCACTGGCCGCACAAGTTCACCAAGAAAGTGGCTGGAACCCGCAAGCCATCAGCCAAGTAGGGGCACAAGGCATGGCCCAGTTTATGCCTGCCACCGCCCGCTGGTGGTGCCAGCGGCAAGGCATCGCCACTCCCCAATGCCAACCCCACAACCCTAGTTGGGCACTGCGGGCCTTAGTGGGTTACGACAAATACCTGTTTGACCGCACGCCCAGCCGCTACACACCCAAAGACAGAATGTGGGTGGCCTTGCGTGGCTATAACGGCGGCCTTGGGCACTGGCAAGCAGAGGCAGCGGCTACCGGGGCCGTGCAGCCCACGCGCGCCCAAGTGGACATGGCGTGTGGGTGGGCCAAACGAGCAGCCGTCCATTGCCGCGAAAACCTTCACTACCCGCACCGCATTTTGCTGGTGTTGCAACCGCGCTATCTGCAGTGGGGGCCGGGGCTATGAGCCGCTCCGCCATCGCACTGGCTGGCCTGCTTGTCGCCTCGGCAGCAGGCACGCTCGGGTATAGGCAAGGCCATACAGCAGGTGCAGCCAGCCAAGTTGCCCAGCAAGATGCCAAGGCCGTACAACAACTCTCTGGCCTGGTGGCCTCGCACAGCGCACTGGTCGAACAAGCCAACACCGCCAGCGCACTCTTGCGCCAAAGCATGGCCGCCCGTGCCACACAAGACCAGCGTTTTTCTAAGGAGTTTCGCCATGCGCTCAAGCTCTCGGCCTCTGGCCGTGCTGGTTGCCGCTTCGATGATGACAGCGTGCGCCAACTCAGTGCCGCCCGTGATCGCGCAGCAGCAGCCGCTACCGGCGGCAGCGCTGCAACTATGCCCGCTACCCCCAGTGCTAGTGAGCATTGAGGCGGACGAAGTGGCTGCCACGCTGATGGATATGTATGGACTCTACGGCCAGTGTGCGGGGCTACATGCCGACCTGGTGCAAGCACTGGAGGGCCGCAAGCAATGACCGACGACATCGACCGCGCCAACGAGCGTATGCAAGAAATGCTGGCCGATGCCCTGCGCGACCAGGCTCGGCGCACCGGCTGGGCCGGTAAAACGGCTGCGGACTCTGCACATTGGTGCCAAGCCGACGACTGTGATGCAGAAATCCCCGAAGCACGGCGTGCCGCTGTCCCAGGCTGCCAATTTTGCGTTGCCTGCCAAACACAGCTAGAAAACAAAGGGAAGCGCCCATGACGCTACAAATTGAATTTTGGCAACTGCTGGGCCTGTTGCTATCGGGCTTGGGGGCGCTATGGGGCGTGGTCAAACACAGCCTCAGCCAATCACAACGCCACCTTGACGAACGCTTTACCCTGCAAGACACCGCCCGCGAAGCCAACCACAAGGCGCTGGCCACCCGCTTGGATGGCATGGAACAAATCAACCGCGATGAAGCGGCGCAGTGGCAGCGCATAGAACGCGACCTCCTCAAAATGCAGGCCGAAATGCCCCTGCACTACGTGCGCCGCGAAGACTACATCCGGGGCCAAAGCGTCATCGAAGCCAAGCTCGATGCGCTCGGCTCCAAGCTGGAAGCCGCCCAGCTCCGTGCGGCCGCAGGAGTAAACCATGCAAACCGTTGACCACCCCCGTCTGCGCCGTGAAGCGCTGCGCTGGCTGATTTTGCTCACCCTTAATAACGCCCGCCCTGTGGGTGCATTTGAATTCTTAGTGCTATCGGTAGCCCAAAGCGAATACCCCGATGCCACAGCACTGGAACTGCGCCGCGAACTGGACTACCTGCATGATCGGGAGCTGGTGCATGTGGACAAACAGCCTAGTGGCAAATGGTTTGCCGAACTCACGCGCCACGGCGTTGATGTGGCCGAATACACCGTAGTCTGCGAGCCCGGCATTGCCCGCCCGGCCAAATACTGGTGAGCAACATGGGCCGTAAAAGCACCATCAGCCGCTTGCCGTCGGAGATAAAAAGCTACATCGAAGCCATGCTGGCCACGGGTGGGCAGACGCTGGATGAGCTGATTGCAGACCTGCGCGAGCGTTTCCCGGCAGAGGCCCATGCAGGAGACCTGCCCAGCCGCAGCGCTATTGGCCGCTATGGTCAGAAGCTAGAGCGGCGCTTATCTGCCATTCGGGCCAGTACCGAGGCGGCCAAACTGATCCAAGCCCAAGCTGGTGATGACAAGGATGCACGTAGTGAAGCATTGACTGCCCTGATACAGACCGAGCTTTTCGAGGCCATCTTGGCACTACAAGAAGCGGACGACTCAGACGATGACAATAAGATTGACCCCAGTGAACGTGTCGGAATACTCAGTACGGCGGCCAAAAACATTGCCACTCTTACCCGTTCCAGTGTCAATTTGAAGCAGTTTCAGGCCAAAGTTGAAGAGGCTACACGCCGCAAACTGCTGGCGCAACAGGAGGCCAATTTGCAAGAGGTTGCCAAGGCGCAAGGCATGGATGAGGCCCAAGTAGATTTCTGGCGGCGCAAGTTCTTGGGGATTGGAGCCTGACATGCACGCCATCAAGCCCCTAACCTCCACTCTGCGTACGCTGGAATGGGATGACCTCCCGGCCAGTGTGCGCTCTATCCCCGAGGGATTTAATCCACTCGACGATGGGGTGCTGATGAAGCACCAGCGCGAGGTGGCTGCCATCCAGGCGGCCATCATCGCCGTCCCCAAGGGGCGCCGCACTGGCATCACATTCGGTACCATGCTAAATAAAACGCTGGTGGCTGCTGCGCGCAAGAGCGCGGGAGGTGATAACGTCTATTACATCGGTGACACCAAGGAAAAAGGCTTGGAGGCCATTGGCTACTGCGCCAAGTTCGCGCGCATCATCGCCCAGGCGCAGGGCCAGGGCGTTTCCGGGGTCGAAGAATTCCTGTTTGAAGACCAGGACGACAGTGGTAAGACGAGGCACATCACTGCGTACCGCATTCGCTTTGCCTCGGGCTTTCAAGTGTGTGCGCTATCCAGCCGCCCGGCCAACATTCGGGGCCTGCAAGGCCATGTAGTGATCGACGAGGCTGCGTTCCACCCGGACGTGCAGGGCGTGCTGGATGCAGCCACTGCACTGTTGATTTGGGGTGGTCAGATCACGGTCATCAGCTCGCACAACGGCAAAAACAACCCGTTTGCACAGTTCTGCCGCGACATCGAGGCGGGCCGCTACGGCACCGATGCCGCAGTGGTCACGGTCACGTTCGATGATGCCGTGGCCAACGGCTTGTACGAGCGCGTGTGCTTCATGAAGGGCACCCCACCCACAGTGGAAGGTAAGCACGCCTGGTACACCAAAATCCGTAACGGCTACGGGGTGCGTAAGGCAGCCATGCGCGAGGAGTTGGACGCTATCGCGCGTGACGGCAGCGGTGTGTGCCTACCAGGGGTGTGGATTGAGCAGGCCATGGTACTACCCGAAACCTGCGTGCTGCGCCTGACGCTGGATGAGGATTTCGTACTCAAAAGCCCAGCCGAGCGCGAGGCCTGGACGGCTGACTGGATTGAGCGCTATTTGGCCCCTGCACTGACACGGCTCGACCCGCGCGAACGCCATGTGTTCTCGCACGATTATGCGCGGCACCGGGATTTTTCGATTTGGGGAGCGACAGCGCTTGCTTCAGGAATGCGCCGCCGTGTTCCGCTTTCCATCGAGATGCATAAGGTGCCCTATGCTCAGCAGCGGCAGATAGCTTGGTACGCGATTGAGCGCCTGCCGCGCCGCTGCGGCGGCGCCACGGATGCCACCGGCTCGGGCGAAGCGCTAGCTGAAGAGACGGCAGACAAGTTCGGGCACTCGCATGTCCATCAGATCAAGCTCAACCGCGCTTGGTATGGCACCTGGATGCCCAAGCTAGTGCAGGGCTTTGAGGACGGAATGATCGAGATTCCAGCCGATCCGAACTACGCTCAGGACTTGCGAGCCATTGAGGAAGTGGACGGCATACCAATGGTAGCTAAAGTGCGACGCAGCGATGTCAAAGACCCTGAGCTATTTCGTCACGGCGATGCCGCTGTGATGTTGGCTTTAGGCTGGTATGCCACGCTCAATCTGCACGCATCGATTGAATACATCCCCGTCCCCACTCATGCACGCGGGTTCGACAACCGAACAAATTTACCAGCAGAGTCAGACTTTGCTGCGCCAGAACCAAGCGGATGGTAAGGGTCAACACTTATGGTAAAAATCTTAGGGCCAGACGGCCAAGCCATCAACAGCGCGGTGCTGCAACAGCCGCAAACCTCGCACTACGCCCACTTGCAGCGCGAGTTACAAACCCATCCCACACGCGGCCTCACCCCTACCAAGCTGGCCTCCATCCTTGATCAGGCCGAGCAAGGCGACCTGCAAGCACAGTTCGACCTGTTTGAGGACATGGAAGAAAAAGACGGCCACATCGCCGCCGAGCTGGGTAAACGCCGCCGAGCTTTGCTGCTGGACTGGAGCGTCGTACCTCCCAATAAACCCAGCAGCCGCGAAACCGCTGCAGCCGAGCAACTGACCGAGCTGCTCAGCGAGTTGACCGATTTTGAAGATGTGCTGTTCGATGTCACCGATGCCATCGGCAAAGGCTTCTCGTGTGCAGAAATCGAATGGCACAAGCCCGGCAAATACTGGCTCCCCAAAACCATCACCCACCGCCCCCAAAGCTGGTTCAACGTCCAGCGCGGCTACCGCCAAGAGTTGCGCCTACGCAGCAACACCACGGCGGCAGATGGCAGCATCGGCGAGCCGCTACGCCCATTTGGCTGGATTACGCACATCCACAAAGCCAAGAGCGGCTATTTGGAGCGTACCGCCATGTTCCGACAGTTGGTCTGGCCCTACCTGTTCAAAAATTACAGCATCGGAGACCTGGCCGAATTCCTAGAAATTTACGGCATCCCGGTGCGTATCGGCAAATACCCCAGCGGTGCCAGCGAGAAGGAAAAAACGACGCTACTGCGCGCACTGGTTGGCATTGGCCACAACGCCGCAGGCATCATCCCCAGCGGCATGGAGTTAGATTTTTTGGATGCCGCCAGCGGCGACCCCAAAGCCTTTGAACTCATGATTACCTGGTGCGAGCGCACGCAATCCAAAGTCATTTTGGGGGGCACCCTCACCAGTGGCGCCGATGGCAAAAGCAGCACCAACGCATTAGGCAATGTTCATAACGAAGTACGCAAAGACCTGCGCGACAGCGATATCCGGCAAGTGTGCAGCACCCTCACACGCGATTTAATTTACCCCATAGCAGCCCTCAACGGCCTGGCCCCCGATGGTATGCGCCGCTGCCCAGTGTTTTGCTTGGATGCACGCGAAACCGAGGATTTAACCGCCTATGCCGATGCTCTGCCCAAACTCGTGGGCGTAGGAATGCAAATCCCGGTGCAGTGGGCACAAGAAAAGCTGGGCATTCCACAACCGCAGGCAGGCGAGGCTGTGCTGGGCGCAGTAGCCACACCCCAAACCCAAGCAGCTCAAGCCGCCCTATCCGCCCAAACCCGCGCCGACACCCCGCCCACACACCTAGCGGCCCAACTCACGCGCACCGCCGCCCCAGCGCTGGGGGACTGGCTAGAGCAAATCCGCGCACTGGTAGAGCAAGCACATAGCTTGCAAGACATTCGCGATGGCCTACAAGCACTGCTACCCAACATGGTGCTAGACGACTACGCCCAAGCCATGGCCCAAGCCTTAGCCTGCGCGCAACTGGCTGGGCGCTACGAAGTCCTGCAAGAAGCAGCAGGGCAGCGCAATGGCTGACGTCGCTTATGGCAGCCTGCCCTTTGCTGAGCAAATTGCCTTCTTTAAGCGCAAACTCAACCTACCCACCCAAAGTTGGACGGACATCTACCGCAGCGAACACGATTGGGCCTTTGTCGTCGCCGGTGCCAACCGCGATGCACTACTGGCAGACTTTCGCACTGCCGTAGAGCGAGCCATTGAGGGCGGCATCTCACTGGAGAAGTTTCGCAAAGATTTTGATGCCATCGTCGCCCAACACGGCTGGGATTACAACGGCGGACGCGACTGGCGCAGCCGCGTCATCTACGAAACCAACCTCAACACCAGCTACGCCGCTGGCCGCTATCAGCAACTGCAGGCCGCCCCCTACTGGCAATACATCCATGCCGATTGGGTCACCCACCCACGCCGTCAACACCAAGCCTGGAATGGACTGGTGCTGGCTCGCGACGACCCCTTCTGGCGCACCCACTTCCCGCCCAACGGCTGGGGCTGTCAATGCAGCGTGCGCGGCCTGTGGGCGCGCGACCTCCAACGCTTAGGCAAAAAAGCGCCTGACACCGCCCCCCAAGTGCAGTGGGTAGAGCGCGAAATCGGCAAAAACAGCCCTAACGGCCCACGCCTAGTACAAGTGCCCGAAGGCATTGACCCCGGCTTTGAATATGCGCCGGGTAAGGCACAAAGAGAAGCTGCACGGGGTGCAATGGGAGCCACACCAGCAAGTCCATCCACCGTGAGAGCGCACCCCGCACCGTGGCGCACACACACTGCGGGCACGACAGAAGGGGATTGGCACGATGCCGCATTCCTGAACGCACCGCAGTGGTTGAAAGACGCAGTGGCCAAGCGAGGTGCCTTAACTGGCGGAGTGACAAATAATGAAAAAGGGGCCTTCTTTCGCGGCTCGCAAGACAAAATCAATATGCAAGCTGGCGTGTACGACGACCAAGCCAGCCCCATCCATCAAGCCACTTGGCGGCACGAGTACGGCCACGCCATAGACCGTGCCCTGAAAACCCAAAAGGCCATGCGCAGCGCCGATGACGACTTCACTGACGCGATGGTGGAAGATGCCCACGAACTGGTCATCTTGGGCGGGCACGGCCCCAAAAGCCACAAAATCACCAAAGCTGCTATTGCCAAACTGCAAGCAGCCTACGCCGACAGCGCCCAAGAGCTGTTGCAAGCCCCAGACAGGATGCAATGGCTGGCAGATCGGTACGCCAAGAATGGGCTGAATTTTTCCCAAGTGCAAGCGGCCATGAAGGCGCAGACCCACTTTGCAGCCCGTCTTCAAGGTGATGACCTGCAAAATCGCTATGCTCGTATCATCACTGCCATTGAGCAACGCGACGCGCAAGGGCTGATGGATGCACTGACAGGGGGAATGGGGCCTCAGCACATGGCCGAACGAATTGCCACTTTTAACAGAGGATCTTTGGGCAACTTGTCAGACTTGTTTGGAAGTGCTACAAGCAACCAAGTGAGCGGCAGAAACAAGAGCGGCTTCGGACATGAGGACATCTATTACAAGAAGCACCCCATTGCTGGCCAAGCAGAGTGCTTTGCCAATCTGACCTGCTTTTATGGTGATGCCAGCCCGGTATGGGGCCAGATCATTGAGGCTATGACCCCACGCATGGCCCAACTCTTTAAGGAAATCATGAAATGACGCACGATGAATTTGCCGCTGTGTGTAACACGTACTTTGCGAAATTTGGTGTCGACCCAGGGCATCCACCCCTCGATTTAGGCCACCACAATCTAACGACTGAGCAATATGCCGCCTACATGCAAACGGCCATCGACGCAGGCAAGCCCATCAACTGGCATGACATCTTCCCGCCCCTGCCAGAGGGCGCCTACTCCTGATGGCTGCAGAGGCCATGCACCATACACCCCACCAGAACTTTTAATTTATGGCCGGAACCCACTTCAGCCTCACTACCACTGGCCTTGATCCGCTGCGCCAACGCCTGCAAGTCATGGCCGGGTTAGACACAGCCACCCTCATGCCACGCTTGGGCGAGTACCTGCTCGCCAGCACGCAAGAGCGATTCACCCGCCAAACCAGCCCCGATGGCACCGCTTGGCAAGCCCTGCAACCGCATACCCTGAAGCGCAAGAAATACAACCAAGACAAGGTGCTCACTCTACGCGGCATCTTACGCAAAAACCTGCGCTACCAAATTTTAGAAAAAACCACAGTGCAAGTAGGTAGCCACCTCGAATATGCCGCCACCCACCAATACGGCCGCGCTGGCATCCCCGCCCGCCCCTTCCTCGGCCTAAGCCCCCAAGATCACCAAGAAATTCGCGCCATCATCCAAGACTGGGCAACAGAACTGGGTTTCAAATAACCCACACCGTGACTTTCACCACGGCAAACAAATTTTCAGAAACCCATCTCATTAGGTCGCGCTATTTCCCCCAAAATCCCGATTTATCGCGCTGCGTATTCCTAATTTATCTCACTCAGGTTCATGATGTCGGCAATTTTGCGGCTCGATTGTGAGATGCCGTGCATACTGTCCACCGCATGGCCGACCACGGTGCCACCATTGCTGGCGGTGCCCGAGGCCGAATTGGCCAGCTGATTGGCTAATTGCGCCGATGAAGCGGTTTGCTGCACCGTGCTGGTCAGTTGCGACAAAAAGCCCACCGCCTCTTGGGCGTGGTGGGCAGTTTGTTCGGTGCGCGAGGACAGGTCTTGGTTGCCCGAGGCAATTTGCGTGCTGGCGCTGGCAATGTTGCTGCTGGCATCGCGCACTTGGGCCACCAGTGCGCCCAAGCCTTGCTGCATTTCTAGCAGCGCGCGCCCCAAGTCGGCCACTTCATCACGCCCGACCACGTTCAGGCGCTGCGATAAATCACCGCCAGCAATCGCTTGGGCCAGTTGCTGGGCTTCGGCCAAGGGGCGGCAGATAGAGTTCATGTTCATCAACGTGGTTGGCCCAACAATCAGTACCGTCAGCAGCACCACCACGGCAAACAAAACCTGTGTTTCGTGCGTTAAGTCGGCTTGTCGGGCTATGGCCTCTGTGGCTTCTTTTTGCAATGATGCCTCTAGCGCTAGGCGTAGCTTGTCGGCAGTTTCAAACTGGGCCAAGGCTGGGTGGCTCATGGCGTTGGCGCTGCTGGCTGAGGTGTAAGCACCGCTTTCTAATTGGCGTGCTACGGCTTCAAATTGGGTGCGGTAAGCGGCCACGGCTTGCCACAGTTGTTGGGCAATGGCGTTGTCTTCGTCAGGCTCGCCTTCCTGCATTTTTTGTAGCAGTTGTTCGGTTTTGCTTAAGCTGGCTTGCCAATGCTGATGTGTTTGGCGCACTGCTTGGGGGTCTTCGTAGTGGATGAACATGTCTTTTTCGTGCAAACGCACGGCACCTAATTCGGCGCGCAACTGGCCTAGCAGTTGCAGCTCGGTATAAGACATGGTTACAAAACTGTCAGTCAGTGCAGTGATGCGGTACATCCCCCACAGACCCGCCCCGCCCAGCAAGCCCAGCAAGCCCATCACTACCGCAATGGCACCAATCATGCGGAAACGGATAGTGAAATAGCGCATGAGCGAATGGATCGTCATGGTGTGCGGTTCCTTTGGAAATGTATCAAACCGTAATTTTTACGGTGACTGTCAACAACAGGACAGTCTGCCATGCTAATGGCAGTAGTGCAAAGCTGGCATCATCGTTTTTTTATATAAGCCTGCCTAGGCCCATAACCCTACCCCGGCTTACTTGCGCCAGCGCTTGAGCAGCAGGGCATTGCCCATCACACAAACCGAGCTGAGCGCCATTGCTGCCCCTGCAAGCATCGGACTAAGGTAGCCCAAGGCCGCCAACGGAATGCCTGCCACGTTGTAGGCAAAGGCCCAAAACAGGTTTTGCCGAATCTTGGCCACGGTGCGCCGTGAGACGTCTAGCGCTGCCGCCACCAGCAGCGGGTCACCACGCATCAGGGTGATGCCTGCTGCGTGCATCGCTACATCAGTGCCATTGCCCATCGCCATGCCGACATCGGCTGCGGCCAGCGCTGGGGCATCGTTGACACCATCGCCCACCATCGCCACGATATGGCCGCCGTTTTGCAAGGCACGCACTTGGGCGGCTTTGTCGCCGGGCAGTACGTTGGCGCAGACTTCGCCCGCTTCGGGGTGCAGGCCCAAGCGGCGCGCCATCATTTCAGCGGCGGCTTGGTTGTCGCCAGAAATCATCACCGTGCGTAGTCCCAGCGCGCGCAACTGCGCCAGCGCCTGCGCGGCCTCGGGTTTGGGTTGGTCGGCAAAGGCCAGCAGGGCCTGCAATTGCCAGCCTTGGGCGGTTTGTTGGGCCAGGGCCGATACGGTGGCCCCCTCGGTTTGTAGTTGCTCGGCACGGGCGGCCAAAGCGCCTAAGCTGATGCCCTGCTCTTGCAGCCAGCGCAGGCTGCCAAGTAAGTAGCTACGGCCTTCTACTTGGCCCTCACTGCCCCGGCCTGGCACGTTACGCACGGCCTCGGGGGTGGGCAGCTCCAGCCCTTGCTGTTGTGCGGCTTGTACCACGGCATGGGCCAACGGGTGGCTGCTGCCGCTTTGCAAGCTGGCGGCAGCGCGCAGTATGGCCAAACGGTCTAAATCGGGGGGGACTTCTAGGGCGGTGAGGGTGGGCCGACCTACGGTGAGGGTGCCAGTTTTGTCAAAGGCTACGGTATCGACGCGGTGCGCCAGCTCTAGCGCCTGCACGTCTTGGATGAGGATGCCATGCTGCGCCGCCACCCCGGTGCCCGCCATGATGGCCGCTGGTGTTGCCAGCCCTAAAGCGCAGGGGCAGGCAATCACCAACACGGCTACGGCGCGAATCAGGGAGGTTTCTAGCCCAGCACCTGCCCACCACCAGCCTAGCAAGGTGGCCAGTGCTATCAGCAACACCACCGGCACAAACACGTTCGCCACTTTGTCCACCAGCCGCTGGATGGGGGCTTTGGCGGCTTGGGCATCTTCTACCAAGCGGATGATGCGCGCCAGCACGGTTTCGGCCCCGACGGCGCGCACCTGCAACACGATACGCGCCTCGCCGTTGATGGAGCCACCCGTCAGGGCATCGCCCACCGCCTTGGGTACCGGCAAAGGCTCGCCGGTGAGCATGGATTCATCGACTTGGGTGATGCCGTCTAGCAAAATGCCATCAGCTGGGATGCGCTCGCCGGGGCGCACCACCAGTTTATCGCCCACCATGACTTCAGCCATCGGCACATCCACTTCACCGCCTTTGCCCAGCCAGTGCGCCACATCGGGGCGCAGACCGTGCAAGGCACGGATGGCGGCAGTGGTTTGGCGCTTGGCACGCGCCTCTAGCCATTTACCCAGCAGCACCAAGGTGATAACGACGGCAGAGGCTTCAAAGTACAGGTGCGGCGTGTGGCCGGGTGCTGCGGTTTGCCACAGCCATACCGACAGCCCCCAACCGGCAGTGGTGCCAATGGAGACCAATAAATCCATATTGCCACTGCGCGCCAGCACGGCGTGCCAACCGGCGCGGTAAAAGCGCGCGCCCAAAATAAACTGCACCGGCGTGGCCAGTAAAAATTGCAGCCATGCCGGCAGCATCCAATGTGCGCCCCAGAAATCGCCCAGCATTGGCAGCACCAGCGGCAACGACAACAGCAAACCCAGCGCCACCGGCGCAAAACCGGCCCAAGGGGTATCTTGCTGTTCGCGCGCTTGGCTGGCCGCTGGGGTAAGTGGTTCATAGCCCGCATTGCGTACCGCGCGGCGCACCAAGGCATCCATGCTGGCGCTGTCTTGCGTTGCCGAAGGGGCAAAACGCACCCGTGCTGACTCAGTGGCCAAATTGACGCTGGCCTCTTGCACACCGGGCACTTTACGCAAGGCGCGCTCTACGCGGCCAGAACAACTGGCACAGGTCATGCCGCCAATGGCCAAGTCCAACTCTTGGCTGGGGGTGGGAGAGGCGCTGGTGCTGCTCATGCGGGGGCTTTAGATTTCTGCCAACAACTTTTCAATCAGCCGGTGCAAATCAGCAAAATCGGGTGTCCCAACATAGCTTTTAACGATTTCGCCGCGCTTGTTCACTAAATAGGTGGTGGGTGTCAGGCGCACATCGCCCCACGCCTTGGCCACCGCCCCGGTGTTGTCCAGCGCTACCTTGAAAGGCAATTGGCGCGATTGGGCAAAATTGAGCACATACTGCGGCGGGTCATAGCTCATGGCCACAGCCAAGGTGTCAAAGCCTTGGGCTTGGTATTTTTGGTAGGTGGCCACCAGTTCTGGCATTTCAGCCACACAGGTGGTGCAACTGGTAGCCCAAAAATTAACCAGCGTTACTTTGCCGCGCATGTCTGCGCTGCTGTGGCGTGAACCGTCTAGCAGCAAAAAGCTCGACTCTGGCGCGGGCGTGCGCCCAGTGTCCCAAGCCACCCAAGCGCCTATGCCTACCAAGGCAGCCAGCAGCAAGGCCCCAACGATTTTTTTGATGTGCATACCAGCTATCCATGTGCTAAAAATTGGTGGCCGATTGTGCGCCAGAGTGGGCGGCAAAAAGGCCAAATCCCTACAAACCGGCGGCCACTGCGCTGCCAGCCCGCCATAATGCACACACCCGATTGCACCGCCCCCCCCGCTATATGAGTAGTACGCGCATCCTTTTGCTTGCCCATGCCCCCCTGGCCCATGCCCTGCGCGAATGTGCGCTGCACGTCATGGCCGATTGTGGCGACAGCGTGTTGGCACTCGATGTGCCCGCGCAAGCCCCACCCGAAGAAACCCTCGCCCAAGCAGTGCAGTTGTTGCAACCTTTGGGCCAAACACCCACCTTGGTACTGACCGACATTTTTGGTGCCACCCCGAGCAACGTTGCCCAACGCTTGGTACAACAATGCCCGCAAAGCCGTTTGCTCACTGGGGTGAACTTGCCCATGCTATTGCGTGCGGTGTGCTACCGCCATGAGCCGATTGATGCCTTGGTGCAGCGGGCCTTGGTTGGCGGCACCCAAGGCGTGATGCAAGTGGATGTCCATGCGCCCTGATTTTTGTGATTTTTCGTTCGTATGCTGAAAACTTCTACCACTATCGTCAACAAACTGGGCTTACATGCCCGCGCTTCGGCCAAACTGACCAAACTGGCCGGCAGTTTCCCCTGTGAAGTTTGGATGAGCCGGGGCAGCCGCCGCATCAACGCCAAAAGTATCATGGGCGTGATGATGTTGGCCGCTGGCATTGGCTCTGAAGTAGAACTAGAAACCAATGGCGAACGCGAACAAGAGGCGATGGATGCCTTGCTGGCCTTGATTGCCGATAAATTTGGCGAAGGCCAATAACCCCCAGCGCCAGCATAGCGGCCTGTGCTAGGGCCAGAGAGGCAGAGACTTGTTATGACATTTTCCGTTCCGGGCTTGGTGGTGGCGCGTGGCATTGCCATCGGGCGCGCCGTGCTGGTAGGCTCTAGCCGCGTTGAAGTAGCGCACTACTTTATCGAGCCAGCGCAAATTGAGTCCGAAATTGCCCGTGTGCGCCAAGGCCGCGACACCGTGGCCGAAGAATTGCAGCGCTTGCTCGACACCATGCCCGCCGATGCCCCGCACGAGCTGGCCGCCTTGTTAGAGGTGCATTTGTTGCTGCTCAAAGACGAAATTTTGAGCAGCGGTGTCAAGCACTGGGTGACCGACCGCCTCTACAACGCCGAGTGGGCGCTAACCACGCAGCTAGAAGTCATCTGCCGCCAGTTTGACGAAATGGAAGACCCCTACCTGCGCGAGCGCAAGGCCGATTTAGAGCAGGTGGTAGAGCGTATTTTGCGTACCATGCAAGGCGTAGCACAGCCCGTAGTGCCGCCTGTAGCGGGCACCTCGCGGCGCAAAACCCAGCAAGACCTGTTGCTAGACGATGGCATGGACGTGCCCTTGGTGCTGGTAGCGCACGACCTTTCGCCCGCCGATATGCTGCAATTCAAAACCAGCGTGTTTGCCGGTTTTGTAACGGATGTGGGCGGTAAAACCTCGCACACCGCCATTGTGGCGCGCAGCATGGACATCCCGGCAGTGGTGGGCGCGCGCATGGTCAGCCAGTTGGTGCGCCAAGATGACTGGGTGATTATTGATGGCGACGCTGGGGTGGTGATTGTGGACCCCTCACCCATCATCTTGGCCGAATACGGCTACCGCCAGCGCCAAATTGAGTTAGAACGCGAACGCTTGTCGCGGCTACGGCATACGCCGTCTGTCACGCTAGATGGGCAAAAAATTGAACTGCTGGCCAATATCGAACAGCCTACCGATGCTGCCGCTGCCGTGCGCGCCGGTGCGGTAGGCGTGGGCTTGTTCCGTACCGAATTTTTGTTCATGGGCCGTTATGGCAACCTGCCCGACGAAGAAGAACAGTTCCAAGCCTACCGCGCCGCCGTTGATGGGATGCAGGGCCTACCCGTTACCATCCGCACCATTGACGTTGGTGCCGATAAGCCTTTAGACAAAGCGCACAAAGACGACCACCTCAACCCCGCTTTGGGCTTGCGCGCCATCCGCTGGAGTCTGGCTGACCCGGTGATGTTTCGGGTGCAATTGCGCGCTCTGTTGCGTGCAGCAGCGCACGGCAAAATCAACCTGTTGTTCCCCATGCTGGGCCATGTGGCAGAAATTCGCCAAACCTTGGCCCAAGTAGCACTGGCCAAGACTGAACTCGATGCCCGTGGCCAAGCCTATGGCCCGGTGCGTTTGGGTGCCATGGTAGAGGTGCCAGCGGCGGCGCTGATGGTGCGTACCTTTTTGCGCTACTTTGATTTTCTGTCCATCGGCACCAATGATTTAATTCAATACACCTTGGCCATTGACCGGGCCGATGAGTCCGTCTCACACCTCTATGACCCGCTGCACCCCGCCGTATTGCGCTTGGTGGCCGAGGTGATTGCCGAGTGCCATGCCCAAGGCAAAAGTGTGTCGGTGTGTGGAGAAACCGCTGGCGATATTGGCATGACGCGCTTGCTGCTGGGTTTGGGGCTACGCAGTTTTTCTATGCACCCAGCGCAAATTTTGGCGGTCAAGCAAGAAATCTTGCGTGCCGATACCCGCAAACTCATTCCGTGGGCGCAGCAGGTATTAGAGGCCGAAGAGCCGGGGCTACTTTTGGGGTAAAACGGAAAATCATCCAACCAATAAAAAATACTTCGCTATGCAACACCACTCCATCACGCTTCGCATCTGGGATTTACCCACCCGCTTGTTTCACTGGTTGTTGGCCGCTTGCACCATCGGTTTGGTGGTGAGCGCCAAGGTGGGCGGCAACGCGATGGTCTGGCATTTTCGGCTGGGCTATGTGGTGCTGGCGCTGCTGTTGTTTCGCTTGGTGTGGGGCTTTGTCGGTGGCTATTGGTCACGCTTTAGCGCCTTTTTTTACTCCCCGGAGCGTATCTTGCGCTATCTGCGCGGCCAAGGCGACGCACAAGACCACGTTGGCCACAACCCACTGGGGGCGCTCTCGGTGTTTGGCCTGTTGGGTATGCTGGTGTTGCAGGTGCTGACAGGCTTGTTCAGTGACGATGAAATCGCTTTTGCTGGCCCCCTGACCCGTTTTGTCTCTGGCGATTGGGTAAGCTGGGCCACTGGCCTACACAAAGAAGTGGGGCAATATTTGGTGATGGTACTGGTAGCCTTGCATGTGTTGGCGATTGTGTTTTACACCGTAGTGAAAAAGCAATCTTTGGTTGGCCCGATGATTAGCGGCGATAAAACCCTGACCACGCCGGTGCCTGCTGCCCGTGATGATGCCGCCTCGCGTGTGGGCGCTTTGGTAGTGCTGCTGCTGTGCAGCGCACTGGTGGCGTGGATTGCTAGCTTGGGAGGGTAAGGGCGATGGAGATAGAGGACGACAGCCTAGAAAGCCGCCCTTGCGTCATTTTGTCGGAGCTTGGCGCGGCCCCACAAGCGTTAGATAGCGCCCGGGCCTTGTTGCAAGAGTACGCCGCCAGCTTGAACATCGATTTGTGTTTTCAAGATTTTGCGGCGGAGCTGCAAAGCCTGCCCGGTGATTACGCCCCACCACGCGGGGGCTTGTTGTTGGCATGGGTGGATGGCGCATTGGCCGGTTGTTGCGCCCTGCGCCCTTTGGATGCCGCCGATTACCCCAACGCCGCCGAAATGAAGCGCCTGTATGTTCGCAAAGCGTTTCGCGGGTTCGGGCTGGGCCGCCAGCTTACCGAAGGCATTTTGGATGTGGCACGCCAAGCCGGTTATGCCTGCGTGCTGCTCGATACCTTGGACGAGATGGAGTCAGCCCGCGCCCTCTATACCGACTTGGGTTTTGAGGAAATTCCCCCTTACTACCACAACCCGATTGCCGGGTCACATTACCTCAAAGTGAACATCTGAGGCAGTAAGCAGCGTTTATTTTTGCAAATAGCGCGCCACATCGCGGGCAAAGTAGGTCAGCACGCCATCGGCACCAGCGCGCTTAAAGGCCAGCATGGCTTCCATCATCACGGCATCATGGTCTAGCCAGCCGTGGGCCGCCGCTGCCTTGAGCATGGCGTATTCGCCCGAGACTTGGTAGGCAAAGGTGGGCACGCGAAACTCGTCTTTCACCCGGCGCACAATGTCCAAATAGGGCATACCTGGCTTGACCATCACCATATCGGCCCCCTCGGCAATATCAAGGGCTACCTCGCGCAGGGCTTCGTCGCTGTTGCCGGGGTCCATCTGATAGACATTTTTATCCGCCTTGCCCAGCGCGCCACGGGTGCCTACGGCATCGCGGAACGGGCCGTAAAAGGCGCTGGCGTATTTGGCGCTGTAGGCCATGATGCGCGTATGGATGTGGCCGTGCGCCTCTAAGGCTTGGCGCACCGCGCCGATGCGGCCGTCCATCATGTCGCTGGGGGCGACGATATCCACACCTGCCTCGGCATGGGCCAAGGCTTGTTGGGTCAAAATTTTGACGGTGGCATCGTTGATGATGTAGCGGGTATCGTCCAACACGCCATCTTGGCCGTGGCTGGTGTAGGGGTCTAGGGCCACATCGGTCATCACGCCCAATTGCGGAAACTCTTGCTTGAGGGCGCGCACCACGCGCGGAATCAAACCATCGGGGTTGCTGGCTTCTTGGCCGTTAGGGGTTTTGAGGGCCGGGTCAATCGCTGGAAACAGCGCCAGCAGCGGAATGCCCAGCTTGACGCAATCTTCGGCCACCGGCAGCAGCAAATCCAAACTGAGCCTATCGACACCGGGCATAGATGGCACCGCCTGATGCACACGCTGGCCCTCATGCACAAACACGGGGTAAATCAAATCATGCACGCTCACGGCATGTTCACGCACCAAATTGCGCGTAAAACTGTCGCGGCGCAGGCGCCGGGGCCGATTGGCCGGGAAGGGGGTAGGGCTAGAAAGATGCATAGGGAAAATTGTGCCCCATTAAACTGCCACCATGCTTTGGATTAAATCGTTTCACATCATCTTCGTGGCCAGCTGGTTTGCCGGCCTGTTCTACCTGCCACGCATTTTTGTCAATCTGGCCATGATTACGCCCGGTTCGGTGGCCGAGCGCGAGCGTTTGCTGCTCATGGCGCGCAAGCTATTGCGCTTTACCACCCTGCTGGCGGTGCCAGCGGTAGGCTTGGGGGTTTGGCTGTGGATGGGCTATGGCATTGGCTGGGGGCCGGGCAATGGCTGGATGCACGCCAAGCTGACCTTGGTGGCTTTGGCGCTGGGCTACCACCACGCCTGCGCCGTGCTGCTACGCAAGCTGGTGGCCAACACCTGCCAGCGTAGCCACCGTTGGTTCCGCTGGTTTAACGAGATACCGGTGCTGTTGCTGACGGCCATTGTGGTCTTGGTAGTGGTTAAGCCTTTCTAAGGCTGTTTGCACCGCCCGTACCGCAGAAGTAGCAGATGGCAGCGCACAAAACGGTGGCTTGGCCGCTGGCCCAAGTCTATGTAGCGCTGATTGTCTTTGCCAGCTTGTTTCCGTTTACTGGTTGGCGCGCGCAGGGCATCGCCCCAGAAGTGTTCTTGCTGGCCCGTTTGCCGCCACCTTACTGGACGCGCTTTGACGTGGCCATTAACGTGCTGGGTTATGCGCCGCTGGGTTTTTTGCTGGCGCTGGCCCTCTTGCGTACCGGCTGGCCACGCAGTGCCTTGCCATTGGCCGCGCTGGGTGGTGGCTTGCTGTCGCTGCTAATGGAGTTTTTGCAGATTTACCTGCCCCAGCGCGTGCCGTCCAATTTAGATTTGCTGCTCAATGCGGGCGGGGCTTTGTCAGGGGCCTTATTGGCTACGCTGCTGGAGCGCCTCGGGGCGATTGACCGCTGGGGGCGTTTTCGGGCGCGTTGGTTTGTGCCGGATGCCCGTGGGGCTTTGGTACTGCTGGCGCTGTGGCCTTGGGCGCTGTTGTTTCCAGCGGCAGAACCCTTTGGGCTGGGCCAAGTGTTAGAGCGCCTAGAAGCCGCACTGGCACAATTGCTAGAAGACTCGGCTTTTCTCGACTGGCTGCCCGAGCGGCTAGAGCCGCTGCAAGCGCTGTCGCCTGCCGGAGAGCTGCTCTGCGTGGCCTTGGGTCTGTTGGTGCCTTGTTTGCTGGCCTACTGCATTATTTTGCACCGGGGGCGCAGGGCAGTGGCTGCACTGCTGGGCGCGCTGGTGGGGGTGGGCATCACGGCACTATCGGCGGCCCTGAGCTACGGCCCCGCCCATGCGTGGGAGTGGCTCAATCCCCCGGTGGTGGTCGGTATCGGGGTGGGTTTGGTTTTGGCTGTGGTCTTGCTGTGGCTGCCCCGGCGCGCTTGTGCGGTGGTGTTGTTATTGGTGCTTACTTTGCACCTGAGTTTGCTCAACCATGCGCCCACCAGTGCCTACTTTGCCCAAACTTTGCAAACGTGGGAACAAGGGCGTTTTATCCGATTTTTTGGTTTGGGCCAATGGTTGGGCTGGCTCTGGCCTTATGTCACACTGGTCTATGTGCTGTTGCAAGCGGCACGCAAAGACAGCAGTTCCTAAAATGCGCGCATGAGCACATCCACTACGCCCTCCACGCCCGGCTATTTTGCCCGGCATATCTTTTTTTGCTTGAACGAGCGCGACAACGGCCAAGCCTGCTGCGCCCAGCACGGCGCACAGGCCGCTTTTGAGCACTGCAAAGCCTTGGTGAAACAGGCCGGTTTGGCTGGCCCCGGCCAAGTGCGCGTCAACAAAGCCGGTTGCCTAGACCGCTGTGCCGCTGGCCCGGTGACAGTGGTCTATCCTGAAGGCACTTGGTACAGCTATGTGGACAACAGCGACATCGACGAAATTGTCGAATCGCACTTAAAAAACGGCAAGGTGGTTGAGCGCCTGCTGGTTCCTGCGGAACTGGGGCGTTAATCGCTTCTTGGGTACCATTCTTTACTGCCTCGGCCTCGGTGTCGAGGTTCTATGTACGCACTGATGAAAAATATACCACCCGGCTTGTTTGGCTTGCAGAAAACCAACAGAGACTTTTCGCTTAAAGAAACGTGGGGTAAAAATCAATTTAATTCTTCGTTTCCAGCAGAATTGTGTTGTTTCTTGGCAGCTAAAAATTTATCTGCCAATTATTTGGCTGTTATGAACGGAAAAATTACTCCAAGTTTTATTTCAATTCATGATGTTTTTAGAATAGAAGCAAATAGTGACGATGCCTATTTTGCATTTGAATCACAGCACACCCCCTACCAAAAATTTGTCGTCGGTTCACTGCCAAGAACTGATTTGGTGATTCAAAGAGAAAGCACGGGTGAATGTTTGTCTGGGTTGGAAGTCAAATTAACTGCCTTACCAGATAATACTACTTGTGATTTAGATGAAAATCTTTACGGCAGTGAGCTGGTAGTCAGGCCGGACACCATTGTGTACTTGGCTTGCAGCATCGCCGCAGGATTAGAAGATAGTTTGAGCGATATTTTACCCAGTATCACAATAAGAGATTGGTCAGAAGCCCATTTGGTGCTTGAAAAAATAGAGGCTATCATCCAAGCTATTGAAGCGCTCTCGGTGGCGCTTGAAAAAAATCAAAGCCCTTTTTTGCTTCAGCCAATTTGGAAAACGCTGGGAAAATCACCGGAACTTGCTGAAAATTGCTTGGATATTTTTGTTTGGAGCAATGCTGGCTTCAGTAATTTCATATCTAAAATTGCCAATAAAAATCCAGAAGCACCGGGAATCACTAGACAAACCAGAACGGTGATTTGGTTGTACAAAATGCTCATCGACATCAAAGATGACAAAAAATGCAACCATAAAAAAATTATTGACAGCCTATCTTATAATACAAAAAACGATAAGGCTTTTGCGTCTGCCGGCAATGTGACGAACAAGTACATGTCATGCCCTAGGCTAGTCAAGCCTATCATCGAAAAATCAGAAATAAAACAAATCATCTTGGGTGGTGGTCAGGATTTATTAAGTCCTGAGCGCAGATTTGATGCTATTCTTTTTAACTCGCCGGGTCTTTTTTTATGAAGTGCATTGACCTGTTTGCCGGTTGTGGCGGTCTTTCCTTGGGATTTGAAAAAGCAGGTTTCGAGGTGGCTGCCGCCTTTGAATACTGGCAGCCCGCCATCGAGGTATATCGGCAAAACTTTGCCCACCCCATTTTTCAGCAAAATTTAAGCAACGAAGCAGAATCGGTTGAAAAAATCAAGGCACACCAGCCAGACCTCATCATGGGTGGCCCACCTTGCCAAGATTTTTCTAGCGCCGGAAAACGCGATGTTACCCAAGGGCGGGCAGATTTAACCTACCATTTTGCCAATATCGTTTGTGCCATCCAACCCGAATGGTTTGTGATGGAAAATGTAGCGCAAATTAAAAAAAGTCATATCCTTGTTGAAGTGGTAGAGCAATTCAAACAATCGGGTTACGGATTAACCGCTGCCATTTTAAACGCCTCTTTGTGTGGCGTGCCACAATCGAGAACCCGTTTCTTCTTGATTGGCCACCTGCACGCTGCCCACCAGCAACTCTACGGCATTTTGCAAAAAAATTTGGCAGATAGACCCATGACTATCCGAGATTACTTGGGCAATCAGTTGGGCTTAGAGGTTTATTATCGACACCCCAGAAATTACAACCGGCGCGGCGTTTTTACCATTGACGAGCCTAGCCCAACAGTGCGCGGTGTCAATCGCCCAGTGCCCAAAGGCTATAAACTCCATAGTTGTGACCCCCAAAATATTGACTTGGCCCAAATCAGACCTCTAACCACGCTAGAGCGCAGTTATCTGCAAACCTTTCCTAGTAGCTTTCAATTCGCAGGCACCAAAACCAATTTAGAACAAATGATTGGCAATGCCGTTCCGGTTAATTTGGGAACTTTTATCGCCAAAGCTATCCAAGAATACTGCAAAAATGGTTCTGTCAAAACTTCGCTGTTGGATGAATCCTTGCCTTTTCAATTACCCCATAGAGCACTCAGCCCAACCCATTTAAAATGAACGCCCATACAGAACGCCTTATTCTGCAAGGTGCAGCCGGTGCCATCCAAGCGCTGCGCGACCCAGCCAGCCTAGCCGCCGGACAAGCCCCACGCGGCGTAGCCATCATTGCCCACCCGCACCCGCTGTTTGGCGGCACGATGGACAACAAAGTGGTGCAAACGCTGGCGCGTGCCTTTGTGCATTGCGGCTGGACAGCGGTGCGCTTTAACTTTCGTGGTGTGGGCCAAAGCGCTGGCCAGCATGACCACGGCACCGGTGAAGCGCAAGATTTTCTCTCGGTGGTGCAGCAAGTCGCCCCCGATGGGCCTATTGCATTGGCCGGTTTTTCTTTTGGCGCTTTTGTTACCAGCCATGCTTTGGCGGCTTTGTGGCCGCAACGCAATATCGAGCAAGTCGTGCTGGTGGGCACGGCCACCAGCCGCTTTGCGGTGGCCCCGATTGCGCCAGAAGCCCATGCGCGCACCCTGATTGTGCATGGCGAGCACGATGACACTGTGCCCCTGTCCACCGTCATGGACTGGGCGCGGCCCCAAACCCTGCCGGTTACCGTGGTGCCCGGTGGCGGCCACTTCTTTCACGGGCAATTGGGTTTGTTAAAAAATTTGGTGGTGCGCCACCTACACAGCAGCCATTAAGGCTACTTCGTCTGTTTCGTCTGTTTTGCTTTCCATTTTTTAGGTGTTATGAAAATTTTGCTTCCTACGCTGCGCTCTTTAGTCTTGGCCGCTGCGCTGGCCCCTGTCGCCCTGCTGGCACAAATACAAACCCCGCAACCGCCCGAAATTGCCGCGCGCAATTACATGCTGGTTGATGTCACGGCCAACCAAGTGCTGGCAGCTAAAGATATTGATTCGCAAATTGAGCAAGCCTCGCTCACCAAACTGATGTCCGCTTATTTGGTGTTTGATGCCCTGCGCGCCAAAAAAATCACCCTGCAACAAAAAATGCCCGTCAGTGAGCGCGCTTGGAAAATGCCTGGCTCGCGCATGTTCATTGACCCGAAAATGCAGGTGCCGGTGGATGATTTGCTCAAGGGCATGATTATTCAATCGGGCAACGATGCCACCACTGCCTTGGCCGAGGGTGTGGGCGGCACGGTAGAAAATTTTGTGCGCTTGATGAATGAACAGGCCAAAGCCCTGGGCATGAACAACACCAGTTACAAAAATCCCGAGGGCCTGACCGAGCCCGGCCATTTAACCACCGCGCGCGACCTGAGCATCTTGGCCACGCGCCTGATGGGCGACTTCCCAGAGCATCTGCATTACTACTCCACCAAGCAATACCGCTACGAAGGCACGCCCGCCTCCAATAGCAACAACCGCAATTTGCTGCTGTTTCGTGACCCCACCGTCGATGGCCTGAAAACCGGCCACACCAACGCCGCCGGTTACTGCTTAGTGGCTACCGCCAAGCGCGATTTTCCCAACGTCGGCCAGCGCCGCTTGGTCTCTATCGTGTTGGGCACCAGCAGCGAAAATGCCCGCGCCAACGAAAGCCAAAAATTGCTCAACTGGGGCTATACCGCCTACGATGCCGTCAAATTGTTTGATGCGGGCCAAGCCGTAGCCACTCCTACGGTGTGGAAAGGCAGCGCCAACAACGTCAAAATGGGCCGCCCTGAAGGCATTGTGGTGGCCGTACCTTCGGGCAACTCTGGCAAGGTCAGTACCCAAGTTTCGCACCAAGACCCCCTCATGGCCCCGCTGGCCAAGGGCCAAGAGGTAGGCACGCTCAAAGTGTTGCTGGGTGAGCAAACCGTGCGTGAGGTGCCGTTGCTGGCCCTCGATGGCGTAGAACAGGCTGGCGTGCTGGGCCGTGCTTGGGATGCCATCCGCCTATGGATTAAATAAGCAGCGGCACTATGGGCAAAGGTTTTCGCTTGCCTTCTAGGCGCTAGGCTGCTACATTGGAAGGCTTTTCGGAAATTCCGAAGGGATTCACGTTTTCGTTTTACGTTTAGGGACGACATTCATGCCAACGATTAACCAGCTCGTGCGTCACGGGCGCGAGGTCGAAAAGACCAAATCTAAAAGCCCGGCGATGGAAAACTCGCCACAACGCCGTGGTGTGTGTACCCGTGTGTACACCACCACGCCTAAGAAGCCTAACTCCGCTTTGCGTAAGGTTGCCAAGGTGCGCCTGACCAACGGTTTTGAGGTCATCTCCTACATCGGCGGTGAAGGCCACAACCTGCAAGAGCACAGCGTCGTGCTGGTGCGTGGCGGTCGTGTCAAGGACTTGCCCGGTGTGCGTTACCACATCGTGCGTGGTTCGCTCGACTTGCAAGGCGTGAAAGACCGCAAGCAATCGCGCTCCAAGTACGGTGCCAAGAAGCCTAAGGCCAAATAAGCCCGGCCCTTGCCAAAAACAATCGGTGTTTGCTGCGTCTGGCAGACGTGCAAACAGAGTGACCCCAAGCGCAAATGTTTTGCGTGGGTCGAGTAAGTGGGAGTCCTGATTGGCTCTCGCGGTATCTGAAAAGATGCCAACTGAAGCAAATTTAGAGGTGCAAAATGCCACGTCGTCGCGAAGTCCCCAAACGTGAAATTCTGCCGGATCCAAAGTTCGGTAACGTAGAGCTGTCCAAATTCATGAACGTGATCATGGAAGGCGGCAAAAAGGCAGTTGCAGAGCGCATCATTTACGGCGCACTGGAACTGATTGAGAAGAAGAACCCCGACAAAGACCCACTGGAAGCCTTCGTTGTTGCCATCAACAACGTCAAGCCCCTGGTCGAAGTCAAGTCCCGCCGTGTTGGTGGTGCCAACTACCAAGTGCCCGTCGAAGTGCGCCCCGTGCGTCGTCTGGCCTTGTCGATGCGCTGGATTAAAGAAGCAGCCCGCAAGCGCGGCGAGAAGTCGATGGCCCAACGTCTGGCCAACGAACTGCTCGAAGCCACTGAAGGCCGTGGCGGCGCCATGAAAAAGCGTGACGAAGTGCACCGCATGGCCGAAGCCAACAAGGCTTTCAGCCACTTCCGCTTCTAAACCATTGACCTGACGTCTCGGTCAATACACAAGGCTGCTGGCATTTTTGTCCGCAGCCTTGTTCTGGTTGAGGCGGTCACAAAAATTTCGGGCTGCGATGCAATCATGTGTGGCCTGACCCCCCTGTAAACACGACCCATCAAGGATTCACCATGGCTCGCAAGACCCCCATTGAGCGCTACCGCAATATCGGCATCTCGGCCCACATTGACGCTGGTAAAACTACCACCACCGAACGTATCTTGTTCTACACCGGCGTGACCCACAAGCTGGGTGAAGTGCATGACGGCGCTGCCACCACCGACTGGATGGAACAAGAGCAAGAGCGCGGCATTACCATCACCTCGGCTGCCGTGACCTGCTTTTGGAAGGGTATGGATTTGTCCTACCCCGAGCACCGCTTCAACATCATCGACACCCCCGGCCACGTGGACTTCACCATTGAAGTCGAACGTTCGATGCGCGTGCTCGACGGCGCTTGTATGGTCTATTGCGCGGTGGGTGGCGTACAGCCCCAATCCGAAACTGTGTGGCGCCAAGCCAACAAGTACAAGGTGCCCCGTCTGGCCTTTGTCAACAAAATGGACCGCACTGGTGCCAACTTCTTCAAGGTCTATGACCAAATGAAGCTGCGCCTCAAGGCCAACCCCGTGCCCGTGGTGATTCCAATCGGTGCCGAAGACAAATTCCAAGGTGTGGTTGATTTGCTGAAGATGAAGGCCATCATCTGGGATGAAGCCTCGCAAGGCATGAAGTTCGAGTACCAAGAGATTCCTGCTGAGTTGCTCGAATCGGCCAAAGAATGGCGCGAAAAGATGGTCGAAGCCGCTGCTGAAGCCTCTGAAGAGCTGATGAACAAGTACCTCGAAGAAGGCGACTTGTCTGAAGCAGAAATCAAGTTTGGCTTGCGTACCCGTACCATCGCCACCGAAATCCACCCCATGCTGTGCGGTACTGCGTTCAAGAACAAGGGCGTGCAGCGTATGCTGGATGCTGTGATTGACTACCTGCCCGCACCGACTGACATCCCTGATGTCACCGGCACCGACGACGAAGAAGCCCCCATCACCCGCAAGGCCGATGACAGCGAGAAGTTCTCGGCTCTGGCCTTCAAGCTCATGACCGACCCCTTCGTCGGCCAGTTGACTTTCGTGCGCGTCTATTCTGGCGTGCTGACCAAGGGCGACACCGTTTACAACTCGGTCAAGGGCAAGAAAGAGCGTATTGGCCGTATCGTGCAAATGATGGCCAATGACCGCGTCGAAGTCGAAGAAATCCGCGCTGGTGACATCGCCGCTTGCGTGGGCTTGAAAGATGTGACCACTGGCGAAACGCTGTGCGACATTGGCAGCCCGATTTTGCTCGAACGCATGATTTTCCCTGAGCCGGTGATTTCGCAAGCTGTCGAACCCAAGACCAAGGCCGACCAAGAAAAAATGGGCATCGCCCTGCAACGCTTGGCCGCTGAAGATCCATCGTTCCGCGTCAAGACCGACGAAGAATCGGGTCAAACCATCATTTCCGGTATGGGCGAACTGCACTTGGAAATTATCGTGGACCGCATGAAGCGCGAGTTTGGCGTAGAAGCCAACGTCGGCAAGCCCCAAGTGGCCTATCGCGAAACCATCCGCAAGACCATCGAAGAAGCCGAAGGCAAGTTCGTGCGTCAGTCCGGTGGTAAGGGCCAGTACGGTCACGTGGTACTCAAGATTGAACCCAATGAACCCGGTAAGGGCATTGAGTTCATCGACGCCATCAAGGGTGGTGTGGTGCCGCGCGAGTTCATCCCTGCGGTGGAAAAGGGTATCAACGAAGCCGTCACGCAAGGCGTGTTGGCCAACTACCCCGTGGTCGATGTCAAGGTCACGCTGCACTTCGGTTCGTACCACGATGTGGACTCGAACGAACTGGCGTTCAAGATGGCTGCCATCTTCGGCTTCAAGGAAGGCTGCAAGAAGGCCAACCCCGTCATCTTGGAACCCATGATGGCTGTGGAAGTCGAAACCCCCGAAGACTACGCCGGTAACGTGATGGGCGATTTGTCCAGCCGTCGCGGTATGGTGCAAGGCATGGACGACATCCCAGGCGGCGGCAAGGCCATCCGTGCTGAAGTGCCATTGTCGGAAATGTTCGGCTACTCCACCACGCTGCGCTCGGCCACCCAAGGCCGCGCCACCTACTCGATGGAATTCAAGCACTACAGCGAAGCCCCGCGCAACGTGTCTGAAGCCATCATGGCTGCCCGCGCTAAGTAATCTTGGCCTGCTGGATGGGTTGTGTCTGCTTTCTGTAGCGGGCACGGCCAGTCCGACCCACCGCAAAATTTTTTGCAATCTGCGATTCGATGCCTTTCCGTTGTCCTGTGCGGAAAGACTCAGCAATCGGATGCAGACGTTAAACCCGCACACAGGCACTGCTCTTTGGAGAATTGAAAAATGGCAAAAGGTAAGTTTGAACGCACCAAGCCCCACGTCAACGTGGGCACCATCGGTCACGTGGACCACGGCAAGACAACCCTGACAGCAGCCATTGCTACCGTGTTGTCGGCCAAGTTTGGCGGCGAAGCCAAGGCTTACGACCAAATCGACGCAGCCCCCGAAGAAAAGGCACGCGGCATCACCATCAACACCGCACACGTTGAGTACGAAACCGCCAACCGCCACTACGCTCACGTTGACTGCCCCGGCCACGCCGACTACGTCAAGAACATGATTACTGGTGCCGCCCAGATGGACGGCGCTATCTTGGTCTGCTCCGCTGCTGACGGCCCGATGCCCCAAACCCGCGAGCACATCCTGTTGGCTCGCCAAGTGGGCGTGCCTTACATCATCGTCTTCCTGAACAAGTGCGACATGGTGGACGACGAAGAGCTGCTCGAACTGGTCGAAATGGAAGTGCGCGAGTTGTTGGACAAATACAACTTCCCCGGCGACGACACCCCCATCATCCGTGGTTCCGCCAAGCTGGCCTTGGAAGGCGACAAGGGCCCTCTGGGCGAAGAAGCCATCATGAAGTTGGCTGATGCTTTGGACAACTACATCCCCACGCCCGAGCGCGCTGTCGATGGTGCCTTCCTGATGCCTGTGGAAGACGTGTTCTCCATCTCTGGCCGTGGTACCGTGGTGACTGGCCGCGTAGAGCGCGGTATCGTCAAAGTCGGCGAAGAAATTGAAATCGTTGGTATCCGCGATACCGTCAAGACCACCTGCACTGGCGTGGAAATGTTCCGCAAGCTGCTCGACCAAGGTCAAGCTGGCGACAACGTGGGTCTGCTGTTGCGCGGTACCAAGCGCGAAGATGTCGAGCGCGGCCAAGTGCTGTGCAAGCCCGGCTCTATCAAGCCCCACACCCACTTCACCGCTGAAGTGTATGTGCTGAGCAAAGACGAAGGCGGCCGCCACACCCCCTTCTTCAACAACTACCGTCCCCAGTTCTACTTCCGTACCACGGACGTGACTGGCGCTATTGAATTGCCCGAAGGCAAAGAAATGGTGATGCCTGGCGATAACGTGTCTATCACTGTCAAGCTGATCAACCCCATCGCGATGGAAGAAGGTCTGCGCTTCGCTATCCGCGAAGGTGGCCGTACCGTCGGCGCTGGCGTGGTTGCCAAAATCATCGC
>CAYMAC010000018.1:0-69333 GCA_964388325.1 uncultured Simplicispira sp.
ACCTGTTGTCAACGTAGCGGGCTGGTTACCGCTTTCCCTGGTCAACCCGGCTTGAATCCTTTCGGCTTCAAGCCTCATCCTTCAGGATGAGGTAATTGACTCAATGTCCTTTGCGCGAAATCTCGCGTTGGCAAATTCTAGGTTCTAGCGCGCAGTTGCACATGACTGAATGCAAGAAAAATCCAACAAACAGTGTCTGTGATGCAAGCGGCTAGCAAGGTTTGTCGATTTTTGGCGTAAATTGTGAAGCGTTTATGGTTGTGGAGTTTCGTGCAGCGCATTTTGTGTAGTAACCCGTTGCACAAAGCCCGAGCGCTCCATCAAGGAACGTGGTTGCTCTTGGGCTTGGCACAGGTGCAACACCCCACCGCGCAAGCCTACGGCCTTGAGAATTTGTTCTAGCCCATCCAAGCCTGTGGTGTCGAGCGCAAACAAGCCGCCCATGTCTAGTACCACCTCGGCCCCGGCGGGGCCAGACTCAATGGCTTGCACCAGCGGGTCTATTTTGGCCATAGCGCCAAAGAATAAGGCGCCATGCAGTTGCCACACCAGCCGAGGCCGTGCTGGCGCTGCTGTGTTGTTGGCGGTTGTCTCTGTTTCGGGGGCGGAGGCCGGCATAAGCTCGGCGCGAAACAATGCCCCCATACGCCGCACAAACAACACACAGGCCAGCGCCAAGCCTACCTCTACCGCCACGGTTAAATCGAACACTACCGTCAGGAAAAAGGTGCCCAACATCAATAGCCGGTAATGGTTGCTGAAATGCTTGAGGCGCACAAACTCGTGCCACTCGCCCATGTTCCAAGCGACAAACAACAAAATACCCGCCAACACCGCCAGCGGAATATGCAGCGCCAGCGGTGCTGCCAGCAGCACAATCAGCGCCAACACCAAGGCATGGACGATGCCAGCCACCGGCGTGGTGGCCCCAGCGCGCAGGTTAGTGACGGTGCGGGCAATGGTGCCGGTTACTGGCATACCGCCAAAAAACGGCACTACCAAATTGGCTACGCCTTGCGCCATCAGTTCTTGGTTGGGGTCGTGCTTGCGGATGTGCGGGTCGGTGGCCAGTTGGTCGGCCACGCGCGCGCAGAGTAAAGATTCAATCGCCCCCAGCAGGGCAATGGTCAGGGTGGGCGTGGCCAGCAAGCGTGCTGTCTCCCAAGAGAACGCTGGCAACGCAAAACTAGGCGGCTGCTGCGGAATACCACCAAAGCGGCTGCCAATGGTTTCTACTGGCAACTCTAACAGGTAAGCCAGTGCCGTGAGCGTGACCAGCGCCACCACCGGTGCTGGCACACGGGCAAACACGCGCACCGTATGCCCTTCGGCCACACGCAACACCGGCGAGCCTTTGAGGAACAGACGCGGCCACAGAAACAAGCCGCCCAAACAAGCCAGCCCTAGCCCCAGCGCATAGACGTTGACGGTATCTATATGCAGGGCTAGCACCTGTACCTGCGAGAAAAAATTGCCGGGCATTTTCTCGATGCTCAACCCGAGCCAATCTTTGAGTTGCGACAGGGCAATCAACACCGCAATGCCGTTGGTAAAACCAATCACGATACTGACCGGCACAAAGCGCACCAAATTACCCAGCCGAAACAACCCCAAAGCAAACAGCAGCACCCCGGCACAGGCGGTAGAAATGAGCAGGTTGGCCACCCCGTAGCGCTCGACAATGCCATAAACGATAACGATGAATGCACCCGCTGGCCCAGCAATCTGCACATTGGTACCGCCCAGCAGTGAGACCAATACCCCACCAATAATGGCCGTCCATAGCCCCGCCTCGGGTTTGAGGCCACTGGCAATGGCAAAGGCCATCGCCAAGGGCAGGGCCACAATGCCCACCGTGGCACCGGCACCGATGTCGGTCAGGGCTCGGCTACGGTCATAGCCACGCAGAGCATCCAAAATGCGGGGACGAAAAGCAAAAGACCAAGACATGCACGCTCCACAAAAAGCCATTGGGCCAAAGACAGCACTGCCAGGAACGGTGCCACATTGGCAACCGCGACCCCGGCAGCAGCACCAGAGTGTAAGCAGCAAGACAATTGGTCGCTATTGCCAAGAACCCTTAAAGCGTATGTCCTCACCAATTAAGTTGTTTACCATTCGTATATGGCGGCAGCTATGGCTCCTGCTGTGCTTGTGCCTTGGCATGGTTGCCATGCCTGCATTGGCAGAAGAAGAGGTGTTGTTGCGCGTTTATGTGCGTAGCGATTGTCCGCATTGCGCGGCGGCCAAAGCCTATTTACCCCAGTGGGTGCAGCAACACCCCGGTTTGCAGCTGCAATACCGCCCGGTGGACACCGACCCACAAGCGGCTCAAGAGTTGCTTGAGTTATCTAAAGCCAGTGGCTATTGGCCGCCGGGGGTACCCACCTTTGCCTACCGGGGTCAGTTGTTGGTAGGATTTTCTACCCCTGCCGAATCGGGGCCAGCCTTGGCGGCGTTGGTCTCGGGCAGCCCGAAAACTGGGCTTGGGGCCAACCTGAACGTAAACAACTACGGACTGCCGCTGTTTACTTTGGCGGTGGGCTTGCTCGATGGCTTCAATCCTTGTGCCATGTGGGTGTTGTTGTTTTTATTGTCTCTGCTGGTACACCTGCACGACCGCCGACGCATGGTGTGGATTGCAGGCACGTTTGTGCTGGTAAGCGGGGCCATTTACTATGCCTTTATGGCTGCTTGGCTCAACGTATTTTTGGCGGTAGGTTTTTCGGCGGCAGTGCGTACCGGGCTGGCATTGCTGGCCATTGGCATGGCGGTTTTCCATCTGAAAGATTTTGCCGTGGGCTTGCGCGGCCCTAGCCTGTCGATTCCGGCAGCGGCCAAACCCGGGTTGTATGCGCGGATGCGCCAAGTAATGCAGCAGCACTCTTTGCCGTTGGCGCTGTTGGGGGTGGCCAGTTTGGCGGTGGTGGTCAATTTTATTGAGCTGTTGTGTACCGCTGGCCTGCCCGCTATGTACACCGCCATTTTGACGCAGCAGGGGCTGTCGCCGCTAGCGCATTACGCTTACTTAGGACTCTACATTCTGGGCTACATTGCAGACGATGCCCTGATGGTAGCGTCTGCCGTGTGGGCCTTGAGCAGCCACAAACTCGATGAGCGCCGGGGCCGCTGGCTCAAGTTGCTCAGTGGTTTGGTGATGCTGGGCTTGGGCTTGGTGATGTTGCTACGACCAGCGTGGCTGTATTAACAGCCCGCCATGGTATTTGGCAGCGCAGGATTTAGCTTTTGCTGGCGGCGGCAGGTGCGGGTTGCTCTGGGGTGGGGGCTGGTGCGGCCTCGGCTGCCGGGGTGGGCGTATTGCTTGGGGTGGCGGCCAGTACCTCGGCCCCTTTCCAGCGGCGCAACACACGCTGAAAAATCAAAGCATTGGGAATTTGCAAGAAGCTGCCGGGCAAGCTGCTGTCTTCTAGCGTGGTGTAAAGCAGATTGATGTCAATCACCCGGCCCTTGGCGCCCGGTTTTTCTGCGGTATCGAGTAGCTCGATGGTGTCGCCCAAATTGAATGGCCCCACCGTAAAAATGAGTAGCGCACAAAATAAATTGGACAGTACGCTCCAAGCGGCAAAAAAAGCCACCGCGCCCACCGTGGCAAAACCAGTAAAGGCGGTCCAAAGCACCGTGGCCGAGACCCCCAGTCGCTCTAGCACCAGCAGCAGGGCGCTGGTCAAAATAGTCCAGCGTAGCAAGCCGATGATGGGCACGGTCAACTTGAGCGGCATTTGGTAGTGAACGCCAGCGCGCTCGACCAAGCGCACCACCAATTTTTGCAGCACCCAAGCCACCAAGAAAATGAGCAAAATTTGCCCACCCGGAATGATGACTTCCAGCCAATCTTGTGCCCATTCGGGCAATTGGTTTTGCAAAGCGCGCTTGGCCATGCTGCTACCGCATGTTGATTAAAGTTCGCGGCGCAGCGCTGGGAACAAAATTACATCGCGGATGCTGGCGCTGTCGGTCAGCAACATCATTAGGCGGTCAATGCCAATACCGCAACCACCGGCAGGGGGCATACCGTACTCTAAGGCGCGCACAAAGTCGTGGTCGTAATACATGGCCTCATCATCGCCAGCGTGCTTGTTGTCCACTTGGGCATGGAAGCGGGCTGCTTGGTCTTCGGCATCGTTGAGCTCGCTAAAGCCGTTGCCAAACTCGCGCCCCGTGATGTACAGCTCAAAACGCTCGGTCACTTCGGGGCGCTGGTCATTGGCGCGCGCCAGCGGGCTGATTTCGGTGGGGTGCTCCATGATGAAGGTGGGCTGCCAGAGCTTGTCTTCTACCGTTTCTTCAAAGTACAGCACTTGCAAGCTGGCCAGTGTGCGCTGCGATAGGCGATGTTTGGCCTCGTTCATGCCCAGTTTTTGCAGTGCAGCTAGCAACCACGCGGCATCATCCACATTGTCACCAGCTTCGGTGTACGCGATGATGGCCTCACGGATGGTGAGGCGTTGGAAGGGTTGGCTCAAATCGACCGCCCGGTCTTGGTAGGACAGCTCCAAAGTGCCCACGGCCTTCATGGCGGCATCGCGCACTAGCGCTTCGGTAAAGTCCATCAAATCGCGGTAATTCCAATAGGCGGCGTAGAACTCCATCATGGTGAACTCGGGGTTGTGGCGTACCGAGATGCCTTCATTGCGGAAGTTGCGGTTGATTTCAAACACGCGCTCAAAGCCACCCACCAACAGGCGCTTGAGGTACAACTCGGGCGCAATGCGTAGGTACATCTCTTGCTCTAGCGCATTGTGGTGCGTTACAAACGGCTTGGCATTGGCCCCACCCGGAATGGGGTGCAGCATGGGGGTTTCTACTTCCAGAAAGTCGTGCTGCACCATGAAGTCACGGATACCACTGACGGCCTTGCTGCGCGCAATAAAGCGGCGGCGGGCTGATTCATCGGTCATTAAATCGACATAGCGCTGGCGGTATTTAACTTCTTGGTCGTGGATGCCGTGAAATTTATCGGGCATGGGGCGCAGGCTCTTGGTGAGCAAGCGCAGTTGCGTCACTTTGATGGTCAACTCGCCGGTTTTGGTCTTAAAGGCCGTGCCCTCGGCACCGATGATGTCGCCCAAGTCCCAATGTTTGAAGGCGGCATAAAGCTCTTCGCCCAGTGCATCGCGCGTAACATAAAGTTGAATGCGGCCACCCGTAGCGCCCAAAGAGCCATCTTGCACCGTGGCAAAGCTGGCTTTGCCCATCACGCGCTTGAGCATCATGCGCCCCGCCACCGACAAGGTGACGGCTTGTGCCTCTAGCTCCTCGGCGCTGGTATCGGCATATTGTTGCTGCAAATCGGCGGCGTGGTGCGCTGGTTTGAAATCATTAGGAAAGGCCACGCCGTTGCTACCTTGCAGCGATTGGCGCAAGGCGCGCAGTTTGTCGCGGCGCTCGGCCATGAGTTGGTTTTCGTCTTGGGAAGGGGAGGCGTGAAGATGGTCAGACATAGGTGCCGTCGGTGCGGGACGTAAAAATGGGGCTGCTGGCAGCCAAACCGTTAATTTTATGGGCTTAGGGCTATCATCACCCCACGCGCACCCCGCGCGCAAGAATTTGCTGCTCTCATCATGCTTTACCAGATTGTTTCTTTTTTGCTGGATGTGGCCGCTGGCCTGTTGTCTGGTGCTTGCTTGCTGCGTTTGTATATGCAGTGGCAGCGCGTGCCATTTGGCAACCCGGTGGGGCAGGTAGTGTTTGCCCTGAGCGATTGGTTGATTTTGCCGCTACGCAAAATCATACCTCCCTTGGGTAGTATCGACATGGCCAGCTTGTTGGCGGCAGCGCTGGTGCAGTTGTTGCAATACCTGTTGTTGTGGTTGTTGCTGGGCGCAGGCACGGGCTTGCTGTGGTTGCCTTGGCTGGCTGTGTGCGGGCTGGCACAGGTAGCCCTGACAGGCATGACGGGCATCATCATTGTGCAGGTGGTGCTGTCGTGGGTGCAAACGCGCTCGCCCATTGCTGACATTATTTACCGGCTCAGTGAGCCGCTACTGCGCCCCCTGCGCCGGGTGATTCCCTTGGTGGGCGGTGTCGATTTTGCCCCGTTGGTGTTGCTGGTGCTGTTGCAGGTGGCTGCGATGGTGTTGGGCTACGTGCAGGCATCGGTGCTGCGTTGAGTTGAGTGACTGCGTAGCCCAACCACGCATTAAATGCTGGCCTCCATTTTGAGGCCCTTGGGTAGCGGAAACTTGATGGTTTCTTCCATGCCCGGCACGGTGCGTACCGATACCGCCCCCAGTGCCTTGATGCGCTCTATCACTTGGCGCACCAAAATTTCGGGCGCGGAAGCACCGGCGGTTAAGCCAACGCGGGTCATGCCTGCAAGCCATTCGGGGCGCAGTTCGTCGGCGCTATCTACCATATAGGCGGGAATGCCCAATTTTTCGGCCAGTTCGCGCAGGCGGTTGCTGTTGGAGCTGGTGGGGCTGCCGACCACAATCAGCAAATCGACTTGGGCACTCAGCACCTTGACGGCATCTTGGCGGTTTTGTGTGGCGTAGCAAATGTCTTGCTGCTTAGGCTCGCGCACCGTAGGAAAACGGGCGCGCACGGCAGCGGTAATCTCGGCGGCATCATCGACACTCAGGGTAGTTTGCGTGACTACGGCCAATTTTTGGGTTTGGCTGGGCTGCACGCGCGCTACATCGGCCACGTCTTCAACCAGATGGATGCCGTGGTCTAACTGGCCCATCGTGCCTTCTACCTCTGGATGGCCTTTGTGGCCAATCATGATGAACTCGTAGCCTTCTTGCGCCAGCTTGGCTACCTCAACATGCACTTTGCTGACCAGCGGGCAGGTGGCATCAAAGACACGAAAACCACGCGCCTCGGCCTCGTTTTGTACCGCCTTGCTGACGCCGTGGGCGCTAAACACCAGTGTGGCACCGGGGGGCACGTCGGCCAAGTCTTCAATGAAGATGGCCCCCTTGGCTTTGAGGTCATTGACGACATAGGTGTTGTGGACGATTTCGTGGCGCACATGGATGGGTGCGCCAAACTTTTGCAGCGCCCGCTCGACGATTTCAATCGCCCGGTCAACCCCGGCACAAAAGCCGCGCGGCTCGGCCAGCAAAATTTCTTGCGGCAGCTTCACAGCACACCTATCACATGAACTTCAAAGGTCACGGGCTGACCGGCCAGCGGGTGGTTAAAGTCCACCAAAATGGCATCGGGGCTATCGGCATTGCCCACTTGGACTACCACACCGGCATAGGTGGCCATGCCATCGGGGGTGGCAAACTCCACCACTTCGCCCACGGCATAGCGCTCATCCGGGTCACCCAAATCATTGAGCAGTTTGCGCGCTACCCATTGCTGCATGTCGGGGTTGTGTTGGCCAAAGGCATCGCCTGCGGCCAGCTCGAAAGTGGTGCGTTGGCCTTCTTCTAGGCCCAGCAGACGCTCTTCTACTGCTGGGGTCAGTTCGCCACTGCCCAGCGTGAGTGTGGCGGGTTTGTCGGCAAAGGTGTTGATGATGTCGCCAGCGGGACCCGCCAGACGGTAATGCAGGGTCAGAAACGAGCCCGGTTGAACGGTTGCCATAAAAAGAAGCCTCTATAAACTGGCAGCATTTTACGGTTGCCCCTAAGTCCTCATACTATGTCGTTCAAAGACCGCCCCGCCGATACCCTGCCGCGCGAAAAACTGCTCTCGCGTGGCCCTGCTGCGCTGGCCGATGCCGAATTGTTGGCTATTTTGCTGCGTACTGGCATTGCTGGTAAAAACGTGCTGCAAATGGCGCAAGAGCTGCTCGACCCGCCGGTGGTAGATGCCAGCACTGGCCAGTTGCGCGGCGGCTTTGGCGGCATTGGTGGCCTGCTGCACACCAGTGCGGCTGATTTGGCGCGCATCAAAGGGCTGGGGCCAGCCAAACGGGCTGAACTGGTGGCGGTGCTAGAGCTGGCGCGGCGTGCCTTGGCGCAACAGTTGCAACAAGGCGAAGTGTTTGATTCGCCCGACGCCGTGAAGCATTACCTACAGCTGCATTTGGCCTACAAAGGCCATGAAGTGTTTGCGGTGCTGTTTTTAGATGCCCAGCACCGGCTGCTGGCGCTAGAGGAGATGTTTCGGGGCACACTGACACAAACCAGTGTTTATCCGCGCGAAGTGGTGCTGCGCGCTCTGCACCACCAAGCGGCTGCCGTGGTGCTGGCACACAACCACCCCAGCGGCAGCGTGCAACCCAGTCCGGCAGACAGCGCCCTGACGCAAACCCTTAAAACCACGCTGGCGCTGGTGGATGTGCGCGTGCTAGACCATGTGATTGTGGCACCGGGGGCGGCGTTGTCGATGGCCGAAAAGGGATTGGTTTAGATGTTTGAGGGATATCTTCGATGAGTATGGCAAGCCTTCAAACCACTCTTGCCAGCGACATCACCCAAGCGCTGGCCCCAGGGAACCTGATTGTTAGCACACTGCGCGCCGTTTGGCCCGAGGCACTGGCCATTTACGCCTTTGGTAGCCGCATCCAAGGCACTGCCCGTCCGGATAGCGATTTAGATTTAGCCATTTTGGTACCCACCTACACCGATACGCTACAACGCTGGGACGTGGCGCAACAATTGGCTATGGCGCTAGGCTGTGAAGTTGATTTGCTTGATATGCGTGCTGCCAGCACCATCATGCAATACCAAGTGCTCATCACCGGCCAATGCCTGTGGGCGCAACAACCTGCCGCCGCCTTGTTCGAGTGCTTTGTACTCAATGAAAAATTAGACTTTGACGCTGCCCGCGCCGGGCTGCTGGCCGATATTGCCCAAACAGGAAGCATTTATGCCCGATGACGTACTGCTAAACAAAGCCGCTACCATTGAACGCTGCGTGGCCCGCGCCCAAGAAGAATTTACCGCCGCCGGTGCCCACTTTGCCACTGACTTTACTCGGCAAGATGCCGCTATCCTCAATGTGCAACGCGCCTGTGAGGCCGCCTTGGATATGGGCCAGTATCTACTGCGCCGCGAAAAATTGGGCATTCCGCAAAGCTCCCGCGATGTGTTTATTTTGTTAAATACCGCTGGATGGATTGAAGCCCCATTGGCCCACACTTTGCAAAAAATGGTCGGCTTTCGTAACATCGCGGTTCACGATTACCAAGCCCTGCTCATTCCGATAGTTACGCAGGTGATTACCCAGCATTTGGGTGATTTTTTGCACTACAGCCGCACCTTGTTGCAGCGTGCTACCAAGGAGCAGGTCAACCCATGACTGGGCGCAGTAGTCTGCGCGCGCTGTTGCTGACTTTGCTGGCGCTGGCCCTGTCCGAAGCTCTCTGGCACCAAGGGGCCTTGGAAAGCATAGACCAATGGTACAATGATAGCTGGTTTCGCTTGGCGGGGCAGCGCCATAGTGTAGAGCGGGTGGCGCTGGTTAAACTCGATGAGGCCACGCTGGCCCAGTTTCCTGATGAGCCGCTGGTATTTTGGGGGCCACATTACGCCCAAGCGGTGCGAACCCTGCACGCTGCTGGCGTGCCGGTAGTAGGCTTGGACTTGCTATTTAGCAGCAGCCCCGAGCAATGGCTGGCCAAGCTGGGCGGCGTGCCCACGCTGGCCGCACGCCAATTTGACCAGCCCTTGCGCCAAGCCTTAGCCAGCGGGCGCGTGGTGGTGGCCGGAATGCAAGCCGCCGACGAACTCTTGCTGCCCGCCCCCGACTATCTGGTGGCGCTACCCGACTTCGATATTGTTCGCTTTGTGGGCGCCGCAGACTTGCAAGCCGATGCCGATGGCGTGCTGCGTGCTTACTCGCCCGCCGTGCCGCGCACCGATGCAGCCACCGGCTTGCAATTGCGTTCTTTACCCTTTTTATTGGCCTTGCACGCCAGCGGCCAGCCTGCGTCAAGCAATAGCTGGCAGTTTGTTGGCCGCCCGGTAGCCATTGGCGAGCGACTGCGCCTGTCTTATGCCGGGCCGCCGGGCACGGTGCCAGCGGTATCCATGCGAGATTTATTGCGCCCCGATGCCCTGAGCTTGCCCCAAGTGCAAGCCTTGCGCGGCAAAGTAGCTATTTTGGGGGCCAGCTATGGCGGCATGAACGATGTCCACATCACCCCCTATGGGCGCGGCTTGGGCCAAACGCCGCTGATGCTGGGCATGGAAATCCAAGCCCAAACCGTCGAGGCGCTCTTGCAAGGGCATTGGCTAGACCCCACCCCCACCAGCACGCGCATTGCCTTGGCCTTGCTGCTTGTCTTGCCCGCCGCGTTGTTTTGGTGGCAGCAGCGCCTGTGGCGTGGTTTGCTGTTGTTTGCGCTCTTGTGCCTGTTGGCCGCTGGCCTGAGTTATGGCGCTTTGGGGCAGCAAAGTTTGCTCTCAACGGGCCATTTGCAAAGCACCCTCTTGTTGGCCTTTGTGGCCATTTACGCTTGGCGCTTTACCCACGGCGAGCGCGAGCGCCAACGCATTCGGCTGATGTTTTCGCGCTATGTAGAGCCGGGGGTGGTAGAAGCGCTTATCCATTCTGAGCAAATGCCCCAACTGGGCGGCGAGCGCTGCGAGATGACCGTGCTGTTTACCGACATCCGCAACTTCACCACCATCAGCGAGCAACTAACCCCTGAAGAAGTGGTAGAAATGCTCAACCACTATTTTTCTGTCGCCTGTACGGTTTTGACCGAGCAAGGCGCGTGCATTGACAAGTTTATTGGCGATGCCATCATGGCCGAGTTTGGCGCACCGCTCAAACACCCCGACCATGCCCGCCGGGCTTTAATCGCCGCCTTACATCTGCGTGATGTGGCCGAAGATTTTGCTGGCTGGATGCAACAGCGTTTTGCCGGGCGCAATTTGCCAGCGTTTCGCGTGGGCATTGGCATCCATACCGGGATGGCGATTTCGGGCAATATCGGCACTGCACAGCGCATGGAATACACCGCGATTGGCGATACCGTCAATTTGGCCTCGCGGCTAGAGGGCATGACCAAAGCGATGGGCTGCGTCATACTGGCCAGCCAAGATACCCTGCAAGCAGCCGGCCCCGGTTTTGTGCTGGGCCGCTCAGACAGCATCACCGTGCGTGGGCGTAGCCACCCCACCGAGGTATTTGAAATTGTTGCAATCGAGAAGGAAGCTTCATCATGAAGAAAAAATGGCAACTCTGGGCTGTGTTTGGTAGCAGCTTACTGGTAGGCAGCTTGGCTTGGGGGCAAACCCCTTCGGCGATGGTGCTGGGCGTGCAAGGCGATGTGGTGCTAGAGCTGGCCAATAAACCCCAAGCCCTAGAGCCTTTGGTGCGTTTGCTCGAAGGCGACCGCCTGCGCTTGGGCACAGGGGCCAGCGTGCGCCTGTTGTATGCCCGCAGTGGCTTGCAAGAAGAATGGCAGCAAGCCGGTGTGCTACGCATCGAGCGCGCTAAAAGCATTGTCTTGCGCGGCCAACCCGAAGTCACTACGCGCCAATTGCCCACCGCCATTGCCCAGCAAATGGCACGCACCCCACACAGCGACAGCACCGGAAGAATTGGGGGCGTGCGCTTGCGTAACCTGTCCCTAGACCCCGATACCCCACCAGATAGCGGCAAACTGGCCCAATTAGAAGAAAATTACCAAGCCCTGCGCCAAAACGCCCCACCCACTGACCACGGCCCCGAGATTTATTTGCTGGCCGGTTTGCGCGATTTAGCCGCCCACGAGCGCCTACGCACCGAGTTGCAACGGCTACAAAACCAACATCCCGACGATGCCGTGGTGGTGCGCTTACAAGCCCTGTATGCTGGGGTATTGCCACCACCTGCTGCCCGCAGCACAGAGGATGCCGCAAAATAAGCCGGATGAGTCGTCACGAACCCGGTGCTTTGCGTTCTGCGCTGGCCCATGCGCTAGAAGCTGCACACCAGCAGCCCAGTGCAAGCCTAGCCCCCGCCAGCAGCAACCCCCCTGCGCCCGCACGCCTAACGCGCGCGGCGCGCCGCGCTTTGGCCCACCCCAGCGCGGTGCTGGCGCGTGCCATACGCAGCCAGCGCAGTGCCGATGCCACGGCATCCGCACCCCCAGCAGCCCGCCCACGGCGCAACAAACAAGCTCCAGCGCCACGCCCCGCCAGCACCCGCCTAGAAAATGGTTTGCAAGATTTGGCCGCCGTGGCCGAACAATGGCGACAAGCCCAAGCACAAGCCGCTGCCGAGGCACAAAAACGCCGCGAAGCTGCTGCCCGCCAAGAGGCCGAGCGCCAAATATTTAGCCGGGCGGTGGGGCCGGTGGTGTCTTTGCGGCCACGCAATAAGCTGCACCTGAAACACCCCGCACCGCAACCGCTGCCGCTGCAACTGTGGCAAGACGAAGAGCGCGTGCTGCAAGAATCCATCAGCGACGATTTCGATGTCAGTACCTTGCTCGATACCGATGACCAGCTCAGTTTTCGCCGCCCCGGCATTGGCCTAGAAATTACGCGCCGCTTGCGTGCCGGGCACTGGAGCATCCAGCGCCAGCTCGATTTGCACGGCCTACGCACCGACGAGGCGCGCGAAGCCCTTGGAGCTTTTATCCGCCAAGCGCACCGCAGTGGCTTGCGCTGCTTGCGTGTTATCCACGGCAAGGGTTTAGGCTCGCCGGGTAAAAGCCCAGTGCTGAAAGGGCGCGTGCAGGCTTGGTTGGTGCAAAAAAAAGAGGTGCTGGCTTTTGTGCAAGCGCGCCCAGTAGAGGGCGGCGCAGGGGCTTTGTTGGTGCTGCTGGTGCCTGCCGGACACGCGGGACAAGCACAGGCGCGTTCTTCAGGCCAACCCTAACAGGCAGCAACTACAAGAAGTGCTTACAAGTGGCGCGCAAACGGGTCTATCTGCGCGGCCAAGGTATCCGGGCCGGGTTGCAAGATGGGTTTGGGTGCGCGTGGCTCGGGAGGCATCTCTATGCGTACTAACGGCAATGGGGGCATAGGGCGGCCATAAATACGCTGTACGCGCTCGGCCAAGGGGGGGTGGCTGTCTAAGTAACGGCCTAGCCAGCGCTCGGTGGCCAGCTCTACCAGCAGCATGTGCTGCACGCTGGGGTGGTCTAATTCTGTCAGGTGGCGTTGGGCCTGCTGGGCTTGTTGCTCGGCCAGCACCTTGCGTAGCACACCACCCAAGCCGTGCTTGCTGCGCGTCCATTGCACCGCGCGTGCATCGGCCAAGTGTTCACGCTGGCGCGACACGGCGGCCTTGAGTACCTGCCCGGCCAACCAGCCCAACCAGCCCACCGCCATGATGGCGCTGCCAAACAGCATCGCCAGCCCCCGGCGCTCGCGCAGGGTATCGCCAAAATGGTGTACTAACTCCAGCCCAAACACCATGCCCGCCAAGCGCATTTTCAGGCGCGTGTCACCCTCGTGCAGGTGCGACAACTCGTGCGCCACCATGCCTTGTAATTCTTCGCGGTTCAGATAATCTAGCGCCCCTTGGGTCACGGCCACTACGGCATCTGACGCATCCCAACCTGCCGCAAAAGCATTGATGGCTGGGGTGCGCGCCAGCACCATCACCTGTGGCACCGGCATATGGGCGGCAATACACAGCTCTTGCACGATATTGCACAAGCGCTGCTCGGCGTGCGAGCTGCCGGGGCGGGCTTCGCGTGCGCCCACCCGTTGTGCCAGTTTGATACCTCCGGCGCGCAAATTGGCTGTCTCTAGCCACCAACCGCCCAAAATGAAAAACAAAGTCATGCCAATGTTGACGGCCATGAACCCTGCCGGGTAGGGCAAATGCACCGGCAGCAGGCTATTCATGAGCCACCAAGCCAACACCAGCGCGCCATGCACCCCGGCCACCAACAACAGCACCGCCACGGCAAAGGCCAGCAGCAGGCGGCGCGTTTCGGTACGCGCATTTTCTTGATGGTCCCAGAATTTCATCTGTTTGCGCTCCTGTCTGCTTGGATGCCGAGCCGTTTGGCCAATCTTGCCAAATTGGCCCGGTCGATACGCAACTCACGCGCTGCGCCAGCCCAATGGTAATCATGCCGCTGCAAGCAATCTTGCACCAATTGGCGCTCAAAGGCTTCAACGCTGGCGCGCAGACCCTGCCCTGCTGGCCCGGCAGGGGCGGGCGGCATCGGGGCCAAAATGCCCACCGGCCCCACTGAGCGCCCCGGCTCGGGCAAACCCAAATCAGCCGCTGTAAGTGTAAGGATGCGCGGGCGGGGTCGGTGGCGGCCCAGTGCCTTGAGTACGCTGCGCCCTATCAGATGCTCTAGCTCGCGCACATTGCCCGGCCAGTCGTAGGCCAGCAGCGCGGCTTGGGCTTCGCGGTCTAGCCGCAAGCTGCCCAGCCCCAAGCGGGTACGGTTTTCTTCCAAGAAAAACCCGCTCAGTAACAACACATCGCGCCCGCGCTCGCGCAAAGCTGGAACCGGCAAGGGATAGACACTCAGGCGGTGGTAAATATCGGCGCGCATCCGTCCGGCACGCACTTCGGCGGCCAAATCACGGTTGCTGGCGACTAGCAGGCGCACATCGACATGGTGTTCGCGGTCGGAGCCTAAACGCTGCAATTGGCCGCTTTGCAACACCCGGAGCAGCTTGGCTTGCACTGGCAAGGGCAGCTCGCCCACTTCATCCAAAAACAGCGTGCCGCCGTCGGCCAGCTCAAACTTGCCTTGGCGCTCTTGCACCGCCCCGGTAAAAGCGCCGCGCACATGGCCAAACAATTCACTCTCGACCAGCGTATCGGGCAACGCCGCACAATTGACAATCACCAAAGGCCGCTCTGCCCGGCCAGAGCGTGCGTGCAGCGCCCGTGCTACCAGTTCTTTGCCTACGCCGGTTTCTCCGCTAATCAGCACCGTTAAATCGCTGGGGCCGACCACCTCTATCTCGTGCAACAACTGCTGCATGGCCGGGCTGTGCCCCATCAGTTGGTGGGCAGAAGTAGCGCCGCTGGCAGCCAGTCGGTAGCGCTCGGCGCGCAGGTGTTCGTTTTCTACCCGTGCGGCCAGCCGGTTGATACGCATGGCTGCCGCCACCGTGGCCGCTGCCAAATCGCTAAAAGCTTGCAAAGCTGCCAAATGGGCCGGCGTAAACTGGCCCGGCACCAGCGCATCCAAAGTCAACAGCCCCCAAGGCTGGCCTTCTACCGCCAGCGCACAGCCCATGCAATCATGCACTTCCAAGTGCCCGCTCATGCCTTCAATCAGGCCATCGTAGGGGTCGGGCAAATCGCTGCCCAGCGGGAAATGCGTCGGCTGGCCCGCCTGCAACAGCGCTTGCAAGCGGGGGTGGGCACTGACGCGAAAGCGCCGCCCCAGTGCATCGCTGCTCAGGCCATCCATCGCCAAGGGAATGAGCCATTCGCCATCCAGCCGCAACAAAGCCACGGCATCGCACGGAAACAAGGCGCGCACTGCTTGCAGCAAGCGCCGGTAACGCTCGCGCTCGGGCAGTTCTTGCGATAAATCAGCCACCAAGGGAACCAAGGCCGCCAACAGGGTAGATGTAGTAGTCATATTGACTATTGTGCAGTCTTTATGACACTTATTAAAGTGTAGTCATTAAGACTTTTATTAATTTAACTATTTGTTTTTACAAGGGATGTTGCTTGGCATGGATGCTGCGTAGGCAGAACAGGCCCTCTTTTGCCTTGCTGATGATTTTTTCCCTTGGAGATTCCATGCTTACCGAAGCCCAACGCGCCATTGTTAAAGCCACCGTCCCGCTGCTCGAAACCGGCGGCGAAGCCCTGACCCAGCATTTTTACGGCATCATGCTCAATGAATACGCCGAGGTGCGCCCGCTGTTTAACCAAGCGCACCAAGCCAGTGGCGACCAACCGCGCGCGCTGGCCAACAGCGTGCTGATGTATGCGCGCCACATTGACCACTTAGAAAAGCTGGGCAACCTGCCCGCGCAAATCGTGCATAAGCATGTGGCTTTGCAAGTGCTGCCCGAACATTACCCCATTGTCGGCACCTGCCTGCTGCGCGCCATCCGCGAGGTGCTAGGGGCCGAAGTGGCCACCGATGAGGTGCTGGCTGCTTGGGGTGCCGCTTACCAACAATTGGCCGACATGTTGATTGGGGCCGAAGAACAGGTGTATGCCGCCAACGCTGCCGGTGACGGCGGCTGGCGCGGCGTGCGCCGCTTCCGCGTGGCGCGCAAGGTGGCCGAGAGCGCCGAAATCACCTCGTTCTACCTAGAACCAGAAGATGGTGGCCCGGTGCTGCGCTACCTGCCCGGCCAATACATCGGTTTGCGCTTGGCGATTGCAGGCCAAGAAGAACAGCGGCGCAATTATTCGCTCTCTAGCATTGCCGATGGCAAAGGCTTGCGGATTAGCGTTAAGCGCGAGGCGGGGGGCGTGGTGTCTAACTACCTGCACGACCAAGTGCAAGAAGGCAGCGTGCTAGAGGTGTTCCCACCCGCTGGCCCGTTCACCCTGCAAGCCAGCGACAAGCCTTTGGTGCTGATTAGCGGTGGCGTGGGCATTACCCCCACCTTGGCCATGCTGCAAGCGGCTTTGCCCGGCGGACGGCCCGTGCATTTCATCCATTGTGCGCGTAACCGTGCCGTTCACGCCTTCCGCGATACCGTAGATGCCTTGGCGGCCCAACATCCACAATTGCAGCGTTTTTACAGCTACGACCAAGCCACCGATGCCGATGCTGCCGATGCCGTGGGCTATTTAACTACCGCGCAATTGGCCCAATGGCTGCCCAAAAACCGCGATGTGGATGCCTACTTCCTTGGCCCCAAGCCCTTTATGGCCTTGGTCAAGCGCAGTTTGGCTGATTTGGGCGTGCCAGAAAGCCAAACCCACTACGAATTTTTTGGCCCCGCTGCCGCTTTGGCCTGAGTAAGTTCAGAACTGTACCCGTGGTGCTTGGCGTTCGGCCTCGGATTGGGTCGATTGCAACATGGCTGCCGGGGTAAAACCGGTCAGCCGTGCCACCAGCAAGACCGGAAACTGCGTGGCCACGTTGTTAAAGTCCAGCGCTTGGTCGTTGTAGGCTTGGCGCGCAAAGCCGATGCGGTTTTCGGTGCTGGTCAGTTCTTCGCTCAGGGCGGCCATGGTGGCATCGGCTTTGAGTTCGGGGTAACTCTCGGCCACCATCATCAGGCGGCCCAAGCTAGAGCCTAAAACCCCTTCTGCCACTGCCAGCGCACCAATGGCGGCTGCATCGGTGGGGTGGCTGCGTGCTGCTTTGGCGGCACCTTGGGCTTGGCCGCGTGCCTGAATCACGGCCTCTAGGGTGGCGGCTTCGTGCTTCAGGTAGCCGCGTGCCACTTCGACCAAATTGGGCACCAAATCATGGCGGCGCTTGAGCTGCACATCAATTTGGCCAAACGCATTGGCAATGCGGTTGTGCAGTTGCACCAGCCGGTTGTAAACCTTGATAGCCCACCACAACACCGCCACCAACAACACCAGCGGTACCCAGCCTGTTATGTCCATAGCGGCCCTCAGAAAAAAAATAATTTAACGCAATTGCGGCGCGGCAGCTTGCGTTTGCAAAGCCTGTGCCACACCAGCACCCACTGCCACGCCAAAGCGTTTGGCCAGCCGTTCGGCTACATTGGCATTGCGTGTGTAATCCACCAATTCTTCCGCCTTGATAACTTCTCGCGCCACAAAATCGACGCTACCCAGATGGTCGGCCAAGCCCATTTCTATCGCCTGTGGCCCCGTCCAGAACAGGCCACTAAACATCTCGTCATTGGCTTTGAGCCTATCGCCACGCCCCGCCTGCACCACGGCAATAAACTGCTGGTGGATATGGTCTAACATGGTTTGGGCGTAGGCCCGTTGTTGCTCAGATTGCGGGCTGAAGGGGTCTAAAAAGCCTTTGTTGTCGCCCGCTGTCAGCAGGCGGCGTTCTATGCCCAGTTTGTCCATCGTGCCAGTAAAGCCAAAACCATCCATCAGCACGCCAATGCTACCCACAATGCTGGCCTTGTCCACATAAATCACATCGGCGGCGGCGGCAATATAGTAGGCTGCCGAGGCGCAGGTTTCTTCTACCACCGCATAAATGGGCTTGCGGTGCTTGGCCTTGAGGCGCACGATTTCATCGTTAATGATGCCCGCCTGCACAGGGCTGCCGCCGGGCGAGTTAATCAGCAGCACCAGCGCCTTAGAGCCTCGGTCTTCTAGCGCGGTACGCATGGCGGCCACCACGTTCTCGGCGCTGGCATCGGCCCCGGCGGCAATTTCGCCTTTAATGGCTACCACAGCGGTGTGGGTTTTGCTGCTTTGCGTTGAGGCGGTCATGTCTTGCGACATCATCATCCAAACCAAAAACGCCACAAAAGCCAGCCAGCCCAAGCGGGTAAAGGTGCGCCAGCGCCGGGCGGCGCGCTGCTCGGCCAAAGTACCCAAAACCAGTTTTTCTAAGACTTCGCGCTCCCAGCCGGGGGCTGAAGCGGCTGGGCTGGCCCCCGCAGGAGGGGCTGGGGGTGCTGGGTGGCCCCATAGGTCTGGTGCAGGCGGATAGGCAGGGCGGGTTGGCTCGGACATAAAAAACTTTGGATAGGCGGTGCGGCGTAGTGTGCAGTATGCCTGCGCTCAATCCCAGCGCATAGCGGCAATATCGTGGGCAAAAATGGGGTAGTTCATCCACCAGCCTTTCAGGCCCTTGCGCGCCACGGCGGTAATTTGCGAGGCAAAAATCCAAGCATTCACGGCATCATGGGCCAGATGGCGTTGCAGCTGGGCAAACAACATTTGGCGCTGGCGGGGGTTGTCGCTGGCGGCGTGGCGCGCCATCAACTCGCGAAAGGCGGGGCTGTCGTAGCCAAAATAATAATCAGGGTCAGCGTAGATGGGGTAGTCTAGTGGCTCGACGTGGTTAATCATGGTCAGTTCAAAATCGCCTTTGAACGGGCCTTCTAGCCACTGCGGCCAAGTTACATCCTCGGACTTGAGTTCAATACCAATTTGCGACAAATTGTCGGCCAACATAGAGCGGTCGGTGCGCGCATAAGGGGTGGGCGGCAGCGTTAATTTGAGTGTCAGGGGTGTTTTTACCCCGGCTTCTTTGAGCAAGGCCCTGGCTTTGGCTGGGTCGTAAGGGTACACCCCGGCCAAATGCACATAGCCCGGCTCAGATGGCGAAAAATGGCTGCCAATCACCCGCCCCCGGCCATCCAACATGCGTTGGATAAACGCTTCGCGGTCAATGGCGTGGGTGATGGCGCGGCGCACGCGCACATCGTTGAGCGGTTTGTGTCGGTGGTTCATGGCCAACATGCCCTTGCCATTAGAGGCACCCACCACTACCTGATAGCGGTTGTTGGCCTGAAACTGCTGCACATTTTGCGTGGCAATGTTAAATAACAAGTCCACTTCTTCGGCAAATACCGCCTTGGCTTGCTCTACCGGGTCATTGATAAAACGAAACACGGCCTGCTCTAGTGCCACATGGCTGGCATTGCGGTGGCCTGCAAACTTACGCAGGCTGATGCTGTGGCCCTTTTTCCAGTAGTCAAAACGGTAGGGGCCAGTACCAATGGGGTAATGGCTGGCTTGGGCCGTGCTGGCCGGGTGCAAAATGACGGCGGTGTTCTCGCCCAAGCGGAACAAAAAATTGCCATCGGGGTATTGCAAAGTGATAACCACCGTATGCACATCCGGGGTGGCAATATCCACCATGTTGTTGAACAGGGTGCGCTTGGCCTTGTTGTTAGAGTCGGGCGCTTGGGCGCGCTCAAATGAAAACTTGACGGCTGCGGCATCCAGCACCGTATCGTCATGAAAGCGCACCCCCTTGTGCAAGCGGAAGGTGTAGGTTTTGCCATCGGGGCTGCGGCTCCAAGACTCGGCTAGCCACGGTGCGACACTGCCGCTTTCTTCAATGCGTGTTAGGCACTCAAACACCGTGTAATGCACCACCTCGCCAATCGAGGCCGAAGGCGATGAGGTGGGGTCTAAGCTGTTGGGTTCTAAAGACAGCCCAATCACCACGCGGTTGCGTCGGCCCTGTGCCTGTGCTGGTTCTGGTGCAGACCAACCCAGTAAAGTGGCCGAGGAGCTGGCCAACAAAGCAGCCGAGGCGCGGCGACGAGAAATAGACACAAAAAACTCCTGACAAGAAGCAAACAGGCCGATACAAGCAGGCTAGGATAATGCACGGCTTTGTGCAAGCCCGATGCTTTGGGTTCATTTTTTGAGAAATTGCTTTTTTGCCTAGCGCCTTCTCCTGCCAATATGCCGCTTTTTCAGCCTTCTCTACGGCGTTTATTGCTCACCTGGCGCCGCCGCCTGTGGCTGGCGGCTGGCTTGCTGGTATTGGGTGGCATTCTGTGGGGCCTGACGCAGGTTTACCAAAGCCGTGAAGAGCATACCCGGCACCAAATTGAGCGTGAACTACACGCCATTAATTATCTGCAAACGCAAAGCGTATTAGATTGGCGCGAGCAGCGCCTGATTGATGCCCGCGCCTTGGTCGATGACAGCCTGTTTGCCCAATCGGCAGCGCAATGGTTACAAGTGCCCGAAGCCACGGTGCTAACGCAAAGAATGCAAGAGCGTCTGCGTATCTTGCAAGAGCAGGCCAAATACACGGCGGTTTATTTACTAGACCCACAAGGCCACCTGTGGCTTACGCCCAACGGCAGCACCACGGGCCGCCTGCCCACCCCAGAGCTGCAAGCCCTAGAAAGCGCCTTGGCACAGGCCGAAGTCACGGTGCTAGAGCCTCGGCGTGATGCGTTTTTTGCCTTTCCGTTTCTCAGCGTCATCGTGCCGCTGTTTGAGGGCACCGATGCGGTGGGGGCAGTCTGGTTGGTCAGTGATGTGCGTAGCAACCTTTATGCCAAGCTGCAAACTTGGCCCACCCCGCGCGAAACCGCCGAATCCATCTTGTTTAGCCGCCACGGCGACGAGGTGCGTACCCTCAACCCCCTGCGCCACTACCCCCAAGGCGGTACCGCCGTGTTTCAGTTGGCACAATTGCAAGCCGACGACCCCGTAGTGCAAGCCATTGCTGGCGCACGCGGCGTACTCTATGGCCAAGACTACCGGGGCCGCCCCGTCATGGCAATGGTCAGTGCGGTGTCGGATTCATCTTGGATTATGGTGTCCAAAATTGACATTGCCGAAGCCTTTGCCGACACCCAACTGCGCGAAATGTTGGCCCTGAGCTTGCCCGTCAGTTTGCTGCTGTTGCTGGCTGGGCTGGTGTTTGCCTATGGCCAGCGGCGTGCTTGGCGGCGCGAGCATGAGCTTAAAACCCAATTGCAGCGCAATATGCGTTGGCTAGAAGGGGCACAAAAAGCCGCATCGGTAGGTTACTTTGCTTTTGATTTAGAGCACAAGCAATTTTTGACATCCTCGATGGCCAACGAAATTTTTGGGCTGTCCAATACAGGTGTTTTAACCTTGGAAGACTGGATGCAGGCCATCGTGCCCGAAGACAGCGTGCAGGTGCTTGATATCCACCGCCAAGCCATCGTAGAGCGCACCCCCTTGCGCTTGCAATACCGCATCCAGCGCCTAGACAACCAAAACCTGCGCTGGGTAGAGGTGTGGGGTGAATACGAAAACGGGCAAGACCCCCAGCAAGTGGCGCGCATGATTGGCACCATCCAAGACATTACCGAGCGCAAACAATCGGAACAAGAGCTGGCCAACTACCGCAACGCGCTAGAAGAAAAAGTGCGCCTAGACCCGATGACGCAAATTCCAAACCGGCGCGCCTTGGATGAGCATGTGCTGCTAGAGTGGCACCGCGCCATGCGTAACCACACCCCGTTGTCGCTGTTGATGATTGATGTCGATTATTTCAAGTCTTACAACGACCACTACGGCCATGTGGCCGGTGATGAATGCTTGCGCCGGGTAGCCAGCACCATTGCAGTTTGTGCTTGCCGTGCTGGCGAATTGGCGGCACGCTATGGCGGCGAAGAGTTCTCGGTGCTGCTGCCCGGCAACGATGCTGCCCAAGCCCAACGCACTGCCGAGTGCATTCGGGCAGCCATAGAGGCATTGGCGCTAGAGCATCGCCACTCTCAAGTGGCCGCTTGCGTTACCGTTAGCGTGGGCGTTACCAGCGTGCAGCCAGTATTTGCCCCCCTGCCCAATTACACCTGCGCCGAACCCGATACCGTGCCGCAAGCAGCGCAAGTGCTGTTTATGCAGGCCGACGAGGCACTGTACCAAGCCAAGCAGCAGGGGCGCAACCGCGTAGTGGCCTACCAAGATAGCACCCCCACGGTACCGGGGGCCGATGCTTAGGTGTTTTTGCTGATAGCAATGGTCGGAAACTTGGCCGAGTAATCTTTGGCTTGTTGGGCAATTTTTACGGCTACCTCACGGGCCACGGTGCGGTAAATATGGGCCACTTCACTATCGGGGGCCGCCACCACGCTGGGGCAGCCTTGGTCGGCTTGCAGCCGAATTTGCATATCCAGCGGCAGCGCACCTAAATAATCAATGCCATATTGCGCCGCCATATTTTTGCCGCCATCGGTACCAAAAATATGCTCTACATGCCCGCAATGACTGCACACATGGGCTGCCATGTTTTCTACCAAGCCCAAAATAGGCACACCCACCTTTTCAAACATTTTGATGCCCTTTTTGGCATCAAGCAGGGCAATGTCTTGCGGCGTGGTCACGATGATGGCCCCGGTAATGGGCACGCGCTGGCTCAAGGTGAGTTGGATGTCGCCGGTGCCGGGGGGCATATCGACAATCAAATAATCCAAGTCTTTCCAGTTGGTTTGGCGCAGCAGTTGCTCTAGCGCTTGCGTGGCCATGGGGCCACGCCAAATCATGGCTTGGTCGGCATCGACCAAAAAGCCAATCGACATCACTTGCACGCCGTGGTTCTCTAATGGCTCCATCGTTTTGCCGTCTAGGCTCTCGGGCTTGGCATCAATGCCCAACATCATCGGCTGGCTGGGGCCATAAATATCGGCATCCAATACGCCCACGCGCGCGCCTTCGGCCACCAAAGCCAACGCCAAATTGACTGCCGTGGTGCTTTTGCCCACGCCGCCCTTGCCCGAGGCCACGGCAATGATGTTTTTCACCCCCGGTATCAGCGGCACACCTTTTTGCACCGCATGGGCGGTAATTTGGCTGCGGATGTCGATGTGAACTTGCTGCACACCCGGCACGGTTTTGGCCGCTTCGGTCAGTTGGCTGTGCAGCAGTGGGGCCAAACTTTGCGCTGGATAGCCCAATACCACCTCCAACGAGATGCTCTCGCCATTGATTTTCAGGTTACGTAGCGCCCGGCTACTGACGAAATCTTGGCCGGTATGGGGGTCTAGCACGCTGGAAAGCGCCGCCAGAAGGCTTTGTTCTGTGACTGCCATGTTGTCTTCTCTCTTGTGGGGGGGTGGGCTAGTCTAGCCAACTGCCTCGACCTCTGTGCAAGCGGGGCAATACCAGCGTGCAGCAGGGCGACTGCCCGCCTAAAATGCTTGGTTCCGCGCTGCACAGTGCGCCTGCCTTGCCCCTTGTTTACCACCATGTCCGCACGCAAAATTTTTGTTACCACTGCCCTGCCCTACGCCAACGGCAACTTCCATATCGGCCACATCATGGAATACATCCAAGCCGACATCTGGGTGCGTACCCACCGCATGTTGGGCAACGAGGTCAATTTTGTGGGTGCCGACGATACCCACGGCGCACCCATCATGATTGCCGCCGAAAAAGCGGGCAAAACCCCCCAGCAATTTGTGGCCGACATCGCTGCCGGGCGCAAACAGTATTTGGATGGCTTTCATATCCAGTTTGACAACTGGCACAGCACCGATGCCCCCGAAAACCACCAACTGGCGCAAGACATTTACCGCGCCCTGAAAGCCAATGGGCTGATTGAAACGCGCACCATCGAACAGTTCTTTGACCCCGAGAAGAACATGTTTTTGCCCGACCGATTTATCAAGGGCGAATGCCCCAAATGCCACGCCAAAGACCAGTACGGCGACAACTGCGAAGTGTGCGGTGCCGTCTATGCCCCCACCGACCTCATCGAGCCGTATTCGGCCCTGTCGGGGGCCAAGCCGGTGCTCAAAAGCTCGGAACACTTTTTCTTTAAGCTGTCTGACCCGCGCTGCGTGGCCTTTTTAGAAGACTGGACACAAAATGGCCGCCTACAACCCGAAGTAGCCAACAAGGTGCGCGAGTGGTTTACGGTGCGTACCAACCCCGACGGCAGCACCAGCGAGGGCTTGGGCGATTGGGACATCAGCCGCGATGCGCCCTATTTTGGTATTGAAATCCCCGATGCGCCGGGCAAGTATTTTTATGTCTGGCTGGATGCCCCGATTGGCTATTTAGCCTCATTAAAAAACCTGTTGGATAAGCACGGCCAAGATTACGATGCCTATATGGCCGACCCAGCGCTGGAGCAATACCACTTTATTGGCAAAGATATTGTTACCTTCCACACCTTGTTCTGGCCCGCCACGCTCAAATTCAGTGGCCGCAAAGTGCCCGATTCGGTGTTTGTCCACGGCTTTTTAACCGTGAACAACGGCGAAAAAATGAGCAAGAGCCGAGGCACTGGGCTAGACCCGCTCAAATACTTGGCTTTGGGCATGAACCCAGAATGGCTGCGCTACTATTTGGCCGCCAAACTGAGCAGCCGCAACGAAGACATCGACTTCAATGCCGACGATTTTATGGCTCGTGCCAACAGCGACTTGGTGGGCAAATACGTCAACATTGCCAGCCGTGCTGCCGGTTTTATCAGCAAACGCTTTGCTGGTGTGCTGGGCGAAGTCTCTGCCGATGGCGATGCCCTGTTAGAACACCTGCGCGCTACCGCCCCCGCGATTATTGAACTGCTGGCCGAACGCGAATATGGCAAAGCCCTGCGCGAAACCATGCTACTGACCGACCGCGTCAACGCCTACGTTGACCAGAATAAACCGTGGGAACTTGCTAAACAAGAAGGTATGCAAGAGCGCCTGCACGATGTCTGCACCACCTGCATCGAAGCCTTCCGCATACTCACCATTTTGCTCAAGCCAGTGCTGCCCGCCTTGGCCGCGCAGGTAGAAGCCTTTTTGAAGGTGGAACCAATGGGTTTTGCCAGCCTGCAACAACCGCTGGGCGAAGGCCATACGATTGGCCTATACCAACATCTGATGCAGCGCGTCGATGCCAAGCAGCTGGAAGCCCTGTTTGAACCGCCAGCAGCCCCCGAGCCAGAAAAAACCGTGCCCGGCGGCGAAGAACTGGCCCCCACCATCGGCATTGACGACTTTGCCAAAATTGACCTGCGTATTGCCCAAATTGTGAACTGTGAGGCCGTGGAAGGTTCTACCAAGCTGCTGCGCCTGACGCTAGACGTGGGCGAAGGGCGCACGCGCAATGTGTTCAGTGGCATTGCCAGCGCCTACCAACCGCAAGACCTGATTGGCAAACTGACGGTGATGGTGGCCAATTTGGCCCCGCGCAAAATGAAGTTTGGCATCAGCGAGGGCATGGTGCTGGCCGCCAGCCACGGCGATGAAAAGGCCAACCCCGGCATTTATATTCTGCATCCTTGGCCCGGTGCTACGCCGGGGATGCGGATTCATTGATACGACATAGTGGTGTTGGGTTGCTACGAAGCTCAATTTTTCTGGATAGCTACTTCGCCCTGCAACTCCAAAACCTATGCAAGGCGCTTCAGTGCTGCAAAATTTTGTTCAAAAACTCTTTGGTGCGCGGCTGGCGTGCCTCGGAGTGGTTAAAACAAATAATTCGAGCCTGGCCCTTTTGTTTTGCAAACAAAACCGAATTTTTATGCCCGTGGAATAAGCAGCACGGTGGGCAAGTGCTAACGCCCAGGTTAACCGGCGCCGGAGCGCGAAGCGCGGAGGGCACCAGCACTGGCCATGAAAATGCCAAAGGCATGGCCAGTGTTGGCGTCCGCGTTGAACCGACAGTTAGATTTTTCGGAGAATTTTCTTAAAAATTTGCGATAGACGAAGCGTGTTGTATGGCTTTGTCTAGTTCCTTGGCCGTAGCAAGGATATTTTTTCGAGCCTCATCTGCTTCAATTGTCGCAGAGATCGAAAACTCCCGTCTTCCTTTGCTGACTAGTACATTTTCCCAAAGTTTTTTAAGGGACTCCTGTATCTTCGGAACAGCTTGTGAAAGCATTCTATCTATGTGGCTCCAGTCTTGTGCGCCACTGCTGGACCATGTTGCTAGAAACTTAATTGTGCGTTGGCTTTGAGTTGATTCCAAGGTCAGGCTAAGCCCGTTGGCGGATGAAACGTGAGCTCTTGAGTCTGTGTCAGACCATGCATATCCATGAAAATGCTCGGTTCGAATGGCTAGTTCTTCCGTGATGACATCGATTAGTGGAATATCTTTGCTTTCATCTAGTGCGCATTTCAATGATTCAAGCTCACCCTCTATTTGGCTCATCGTGGCTCTTGCTGATTGCTCACCTTGCGTAACGTTGAAAACGAGCCTAGCAATTCTTCGAGGGACGCTAAGCCATTCGGGGCAACGCTTGCCCTCGAATATTCTGAACAAATCGGCGCTCCAATTCACATGAAGGTGCTGGTCTGGAAAGGGGTTTTTCCTGCTGCACATAAAGAACAAACTCATACCGAAGCCGTACGAGTCGACAAGTGCACTTCGTGTAGTAAATTTCCCCTTGGATCGCTGCTCAGGCGCAAGGTATCCGAATGCAGGACTATGCATAATAGAGTGATCTTCGGCACCTTTGTGCCAAGATAGATCAAAGTCCAAAACTCTCACTTGCCATTCACCAATGTGGTCGTAGCAGTTTTCGACCATGACGTTTGCAGGCCGCAAATCTCTGTGAAGCACCCGTTCTGGTAAAGCATGGCAAGTGCGAAGGATGGAAGCAAGTTGGAGAGAAATTTCAATACGTTCTGACCAGTCTTCAATTTGACCCGATTCAACGAGTTGATGGAGGCTCTGCCCATCGCTCCAAGACATAACAATGGTCGGTGGTATCTCTGCCGCATCAATATACTTGACAATGCCGGGGATGTCGCGTTCGGTCAATATTCGTAGCGAGTTGGCTCCACGGCGAAAGCTCCTATGAAAACCTAGCTTCCTGAAGTTTTCAGACTTCAATAGTTTCAGGGCAATCGCTTCGCCGTTCGAGTCGGTTCCTTTGTAAACGGTCCCAAAAGCACCGCCGTCAACTTCACTTAAGAGGCGATAGCCGAGGAATTCATTCTCCCCTGGCGTGGTCGAGGCGTACCATGCCCCAAATACAGATCTGCCATATTTCTGAAGAAAATCACTGTATTCCCTTTCTCTTGTGATTTCATCCTTGTTGGAGAGAATTACTTTTGCTTTGGCGTTGAGCAGTTGTCTCTTCTCTTCGTCTGGAACCTTATCTAGCTCCTCAGGTGTCGGGAAGTTGGCAGATACAGTCCGAGTTGTTTTTGGGAAAACTGGCGTTTCTTTTTGAGGATCTTCTTGTCTGATGGTGGCTTTTAGAGAATCGAGCAAATTGAGTAGTTCTGCGTGGTCCCCTTTTTTGTTCTCATATCTTATTATGTTGACACCATGTCTGCCAGCCCAGTCGGATGCATGAATATCGTCCCTTGGGGTTATCCAATAGTGGCCTGTGAGAGGGATTCGATGTGATGTGATCTTTTCGATAGGGCTTCCTATAGCGATATCATCTGCCGTTATTCCAATGAAAATAACCGTACTCGCCCTCAATAGAATTGTCAGCCACTCTAGGTATTTTGAGTCGCTGAGCCGTCTTTCAAGATCAGATTTTGTGAAAGTCCACAGATTTGGGTTGTCGAGGTGTCCGTGTGGGTAGGCAATGAAGGGCCTGCGCTCGCGCAATATGTTCAGGTGTTCTGTAAACTTTCCTGGGTAAACAGGAATAGGTATTGCCTGCTTCGGATGAGTTGCGGATGCTCGTTGCGTGAATAGGTCGAGATTTAGCGTTACGACTCCGGTTGGTGCTAGCTCCCAAATTTTCGTGTGAGCGTCGGGGACAGGAATTTTTTCACTAATTGACAGACGCTCTTTGATTCTTTGTACGTACGTCTCTCTCCCAAGATTCTTTTCAATTCTGTCAAATTGTAGCCACATGTCGGCTACTGCTTTGATTTGACTATGTTCGGCAAGCTGGGTGCGCTGATCTTGCGGGGACAAGCTTTTGGCTCGTTCCTTCATTTGTTCCAGTAGGTAATCCCTTAAGCCTGACCATGACGGTATCGCTGGCACGCTGAGGCCCGCCCCCGTCCAAAAAACAATTGGCCGACTCCGTTCGGAGAACTCAACTTTTAAAGCGTCCAAGTCAGCAGCACTCATGTATTTGCCTTTTATATCTGTCGGATTGCACAACTTATGTAAGAAAATCTAACTAGAATTAGATGACTACCCCACGCAGGCCAGCAGTCGGATAAAATGGCATCATCCTACCCCATCCCAAGGCGCTTCAGTGCTGCAAAATTTTGTTCAAAAACTCTTTGGTGCGCGGCTGGCGTGCCTCGGGGTGGTTAAAAAAATCATCCTTAGAGCAATCTTCCAAAATAACGCCGCCCACGTCCATAAAAATTACCCGGCTAGCCACTTTGCGCGCAAAACCCATTTCGTGCGTCACGCACATCATGGTCATGCCCTCATTGGCCAGTCCTACCATCACGTCCAGCACCTCGCCCACCATTTCCGGGTCTAGGGCCGAGGTAGGCTCGTCAAACAACATCACAATGGGGTCCATACTCAGGGCGCGGGCAATGGCCACGCGCTGCTGCTGGCCACCCGAGAGCTGACCCGGAAACTTGTCTTTGTGTGCCATCAGGCCCACCCGGTCTAGCATTTTCAGGCCGCGTTGTTTAGCCTCGTCGGTGGTGCGCCCCAAGACTTTGATTTGGGCAATGGTTAAATTTTCTGTGACCGACAGGTGCGGAAACAATTCAAAATGCTGGAACACCATGCCCACATGGGCGCGCAGTTTGGGCAGATTGGTTTGTGGGTCGTGCAGCGGCACGCGGTCCACCCAAATTTCACCGGATTGGATAGGTTCTAGTGCGTTAATGGTTTTAATCAGGGTAGATTTGCCCGAGCCAGACGGCCCACACACCACCACCACTTCTCCCCGGCCAATACGGGCCGAGCAATCGGTGAGCACTTGGTAGCTACCATACCACTTAGAGACATTTTTGAGTTCAATCATGGTAATTTTTTTCCATAATCAGGTTAACGGATAATGGCAATTTTGCGGTGCAGGCGCTTCACCGCCCACGACAGCGCATAACAAATAATAAAGTAAAGCACGGCTGCTGCCAAATAGGCTTCTATCGGGCGACCAAAATTTTTGCCCGCTATTTCAAAGCCCTTGAGCATGTCATAAGCACCAATCGCATACACCAAAGAGGTATCCTGAAACAAAATAATGGTTTGGGTGAGCAATACCGGCAGCATATTGCGAAAGGCTTGCGGCAACACCACCAAGCGCATATTTTGTTCATAGGTCATGCCCAAAGCCTGCCCAGCAAACACCTGACCACGCGGAATGGCCTGGATGCCTGCGCGCATAATTTCGCTAAAGTAGGCTGCCTCAAAGGCTACAAAAGTCACAATCGCCGAGAGTTCTGCACCAATCGGGCGGCCAATCAGCAAGGGGGCCAGTAAAAATACCCACAAAATCACCATCACCAGTGGAATGCTACGCATCCCATTCACGTAAATGGTGGCAGGCACCTCTAGCCATTTGCGCCCCGATAAGCGCATTAGTGCCAATACGGTGCCCAACAAAATGCCGCCAATGGTGGCAATAACGGTCAGCATCAGGCTAAACCCTAGCCCTTTCAGCACAAAATCGTGAATCAAGGCCCAGTTGTAAAAAGAAAAATCGAGCTGCTGCATCTCAGTGCCCTCCTGCGCTGGCCGCTTGCAAGCCCGGCACACGCACCCGTTGCTCAATCCAAGCCATAATGCGGTTAATTGCAAAGGCCGACAGCACATACAGCGCCGTCACCGCCAAATAAACCTCAATGCCGCGCGAGGTTTCTTCTTGCGCCTGCATGGCAAACATGGTCAATTCGGCCACTGACACCGCAAAAGCCACCGATGAATTCTTAAAAATGTTCATCGTCTCGCTGGTGAGCGGTGGAACGATGATGCGAAACGCCGCTGGCAGCAGCACATAGCGGTAACTCTGAAAGGTAGTAAAACCCATCGCCATGGCTGCATAGCGCTGGCCGCGTGGCAAGGTTTCAATGCCCGAGCGCACCTGCTCGGCAATGCGTGCCGAAGTAAAAAAGCCCAACGCCAGCACTACCAGCACAAAGCCCGGTACGGCCTGTAAGGCCGGAATAAAGCCAGGTATGACGTGGTACCACAAGAAAATTTGTACCAATAGCGGGATATTGCGGAATAACTCTACCCACGCATTGCCCAGTTTGACGATGCGCGGGCTATCGGGCAAGGTACGCAAAGTACCTACCAGTGTGCCCAGTAACAATGCCAGCAGCAGCGCCAGTAGCGATACCGACAGCGTCCAACCCCAAGCCGATAGCATCCAATCCAAATAGGTGATGTCGCCACCTTTGCCAAAACAGCCCTGCACGGGCGCGCGCTCTAGGGTGTCCTCGCAGAACACTTGCCAATCCCAAGCCATAGCCTGCTCCTTTCTGCCACGGACAAAAAAACCCCCTCAAACGCCTTGGTCTGAAGGGGCGAAATAAGCTGCTTGGCTTACTTCTTCAAGTAGTCTTCGAGGGGCTTGTCGTTGGGATTGGCCCAAGCAGCCTTGGTGGCCTCAGAGATAGGCAGACCAATTTTGGTGTTGGTGGGCGGTACGGGCTGCATAAACCACTTGTCGTACAGTTTGGCCAAAGAACCATCGGCAATTTGGCGCTTGATGCTGTCGTCCACCGCCTTCTTGAAGGCGGTATCGTCTTTACGCAACATGCAGGCAATGGGTTCAACCGAAATGACTTCGCCCACAATTTTGAAATCTGCTGGGTTTTTGGCTTTGGAGATGTTGGCTGCCAAAATGGAAGCGTCCATGACAAAGGCATCGGCACGGCCAGTTTCTAGCAGCAAGAAGCTATCGGCATGGTCTTTACCCATGACTTCCTTGAAGTCAATGCCGCCAGCGCGCTCGTGTTTACGCAAATGCTGCACCGAAGTGGTGCCGGTGGTGACGGCTACGCTTTTGCCATTCAAGTCTTTAATATTTTGAATGCCCGAATTGGCCTTGACGGCCATACGTACTTCTTCGACATAGGTGGTGATGGCAAAGGCGACATCTCTTTGGCGCGCGGCGTTGTTGGTGGTAGAGCCACACTCCAAATCTACCGTGCCGTTGGTAATCAGCGGGATGCGGTTTTGCGAAGTGATAGGCTGGTATTTAACCTCTAATTTGGTCAGACCCAGCTGTTTTTGGATATCGGCCAGTACGCGCTCGCCCATTTCGGTATGAAAACCCACATATTTGCCATTGCCCAAGGTGTAGCCCAAGCCCGAGGACTCGCGCACGCCCAACGTCACGCTGCCCGAAGATTTGATTTTGGCCAGCGTGTCGCTGGTCTGAGCGACAACGGCAGTGGCTGCCAAGCTGGTAAGGGCCAAAGCCAATAGGTGTTTTTTCATGAAATGCACTCCTTGTACGTGAAGGGAGGGTAGCAACTGGACAGCGATGTGTCCATACGTAACAACCTTAGCAAGATGCTTGCCTAGGTGGCCCCATTGTGGCCGATGGTTGGGTTGTACGCTGCATTTTGCAAGAAATTCCATAGCGCTTGGGCCGCACTTTTGCTATTTTCACGCCCTGTGTCTTTGGCCGATGGCTTGTCGCGGCAGGCGCGGATGTCCATGGTCAGTTCCAGTGCGGGCATACCCGCAGGCTCGGCGCGTACCAAGCGGCCCTTGCCTATATCCCGCTCCACGGCGCTGAAGGGTAAGAAGGCCAAACCATGCCCTTCTAAGGCCATCGCCTTGAGCCCTTCGGCCATGTCGGTTTCATAAACCCGGTCTAGGTGGATGGTGCTGGCCGCTTGTTTGAGCAGGAGGTCGGTCAGGCCACCCAAATAAGCCCCCGGTGCGTAGCCCAAATAAGGCAAGGGCTGGGCGACGCGGCCCGGCAGGGTGTGCAGGGGCTGGCCTTGGGCATCGGGCTTGCTGTAAGGGGCCAGCACTTCTTGGCCTAGCACCAGCATGTCGTAACGTTGGGCATCTAACTGCACCGGCTGCGAGGCGTGGTGGTAGGTGATGAGCAAATCGCAACTGCCCTCTACCAGCCGCATCACGGCATCATGCACATTCAGGGCAATCAGGCGGCTTTTGAATGGCCCAAACTGTGCGCGCAGGCTAGAGACCCAAGCCGGAAAAAAAGTAAACGCCAGCGTGTGCGGCACGGCAAACTCCATCATATCTTGGCTGGAGCTGCCATGCGCGCGCAAGGTGCTGCGTGTGTTGTGCAGTGCCTGCAACATCTCTAGCGCTTGGTCGTACAGGGTTTTACCGGCGGCGGTCAGGCGCGTGGGGTAAGAGCTGCGGTCCACCAAATCGGTGCCCGCCCAAGCCTCTAGCGCCTGAATGCGGCGCGAGAATGCCGGTTGCGTTACATGGCGCAACTGCGCCGACCGGCTGAAGCTGCGCGTTTCTGCCAGACTAACAAAGTCTTCAAGCCACTTGGTTTCCATGGGCCGATTATCGGTGCAGTCCTTGCGCTGCCGGGGGTGCAGGGCTGGGGCCGCATAATAGAAGCACTCCCTTTGCCGCTCTCTGTTTGTTTTTTCTCATGTCTTGCCCTGCCCAGTCTGATTCCAACGCGGCTGCTGATTCAGTTGCTGCTACGTCTTCTGTCTCGTCACCTCCTCCCAGCGCTGAACCGCGCACTTTGCGCCTCGAAGATAGCCTCACCGTGGGCATCATGTCCGCTTTGGCCTTGATTACGCTCGCCAATGTGCTGGCGCGTTACTTCACCAACAGTTCGATTGCTTGGACGGAGGAGATTTCTGTTTTTCTGATGATTGCACTGGCACTGGTGGGCGGCTCGGCGGCGGTGGCGCGTGACCGGCATATCCGTATCGAATACTTTGCCGAGAGTGGCTCGGGTGCGCGGCGGCGCTTTTTGGCCCGTTTTGGTGCGCTGATGGTCGCCCTGCTGTTTGCGCTGATTGCCGTGTTGAGCGTGCGCGTGGTTTGGGATGACTACCGCTTTGAAGAAACCTCGCCCGGTATTGGCGTGCCGCAATGGTGGTATTCAATCTGGTTGCCCATCTTGTCGGCGCTTATCACTGTGCGGGCGATAGGCTTGTTTATCCGGCGTGGCAAACAGCCCGATGTGGAGTTTTTGCCGGAGCGTCAACCATGATTGCTACCCTGCTGTTTAGTGCCTTTTTGTTGATGATGCTGGCGGGCGTGCCGATTGGGGCTGCCTTGGGGCTGGCCGGGGCTGCTGCCATTGCTTTGGCCAACTTAGACAGCCAATGGTTTGGCCTGCTGGCAGTGCCACAAAACTTTTATGCCGGGTTGGGCAAATACCCGCTGCTGGCTATTCCGATGTTTGTGCTGGTGGGTTCGATTTTTGACCGCTCGGGTGTGGCGCTGCGCTTGGTCAATTTTGCGGTGGCCATTGTCGGGCGTGGCCCCGGCATGTTGCCGCTGGTGGCTATTGCAGTGGCCATGTTTTTGGGCGGAATTTCGGGGTCTGGCCCGGCCAATGCAGCGGCGGTGGGCGGGGTGATGATTGCCGCCATGTCGCGGGCGGGCTATCCAGCTTCGTTTTCGGCCAGTGTGGTCGGGGCGGCAGCGGCCACGGATATTTTGATTCCGCCTTCGGTGGCTTTTATTATTTATTCGGTGCTGGTGCCGGGCGCTTCGGTGCCGGCCCTGTTTGCGGCGGGCATGGTGCCGGGCATTTTGGCAGGTTTGGCCTTGATTGTGCCCGCCGTGTGGATGGCACGCCGCCACCAAATGGGCGCGCTAGAAGCCGAATTGCCCCGCCCGCCGTTTTGGCAAAGCCTGCGCGACGCTGCTTGGGGCTTGGCGGCACCCGTGCTCATTTTGGGCGGTATGCGCGCTGGCTGGTTTACGCCCACCGAGGCCGCCGTGGTGGCCGTGTTTTATGGCCTGTTTGTCGGTATGGTGATTCACCGCACCATCAGCGTGCGTGATTTGTACCCCATTTTGCGCGAATCTGGCGAGCTGTCGGCAGTGATTTTGCTGGTGGTGTCGCTGGCGGGTATTTTCGCCTATTCGCTCTCTACCTTGGGGGTGATTGACCCAGTGGCCAAAGCAATTGTGAACTCTGGTTTGGGCGAATATGGCGTGCTGGCGCTGCTGATTTTGCTGCTGGTGACGGTGGGCATGTTTTTGGATGGTATTTCCATCTTTTTGATTTTTGTGCCCCTGCTGTTGCCTATCATGCAGCACTATGGCTGGGACCCCGTTTGGTTTGGCGTGATTTTGACGCTCAAAGTGGCACTGGGCCAGTTTACGCCGCCGCTGGCGGTCAATTTGATGGTCTCGTGCCGCATTGCTGGCGTGCGTATGGAGTCCACCGTGCGCTGGGTTGGCCCGATGTTGCTGGCCATGTTCTTGGTCATGGTGTTGGTGATTGCTTTTCCGTCACTGGCGCTGTGGCTTCCGGCCCGTTTGGGCTATTAAAAAACCGTAAGGAGATGACCCCATGAAATTGCGTACCTTTTTGCTCAGCACCGTGGCCGCTGCCGCCACTTTGGCCTTTACCGCCCCGGCAGCGCTGGCCCAGCAGGCCGCTTACAAGAGCGAATACCGTATGTCGCTGGTCTTGGGCACCGCCTTTCCGTGGGGCAAGGGCGGCGAGTTGTGGGCCAACAAGGTGCGCGAGCGTACCCAAGGCCGTATCAACATCAAACTCTATCCCGGTGTCTCGCTGATTCAAGGTGACCAGACGCGCGAATTTTCTGCGCTGCGCCAAGGCGTGATTGACATGGCGATTGGTTCGACTATCAACTGGTCGCCGCAGGTCAAGCAGCTCAATTTGTTCTCTCTGCCCTTCTTGATGCCCGACTATGCCGCCACCGATGCCCTGACCCAAGGGGCCGTGGGCAAGAGCCTGTTCCAAATTTTGGACAAAGCTGGTGTGGTGCCGCTGGCTTGGGGCGAGAACGGCTACCGCGAAATTACCAACTCCAAAAAGCCCATCAAATCGCCCGCAGACCTCAAGGGTATGAAAATTCGTGTGGTGGGTTCGCCGCTGTTCTTGGACACTTTTACCGCGCTGGGCGCTAACCCCACGCAAATGAGCTGGGCCGATGCCCAACCCGCCATGGCCAGCGGTGCCGTCGATGGCCAAGAAAACCCGCTGTCGGTCTATCAAGCGGCCAAGCTGCACACGGTGGCGCAAAAATACATCACCCTGTGGGGCTACATGAATGACCCGCTGGTGTTTGTGGTCAACAAAGACATTTGGAATTCTTGGACTCCTGCCGACCGCGAGATTGTCAAGCAAGCGGCTATCGATGCGGGCAAAGAGCAAATTGCCATTGCCCGCAAAGGCTTGGTAGAAGCCGATAAGCCCTTGGTCAAGCAGCTGGCCGCTAATGGTGTCACCGTGACGGAACTGAGCGCCGCTGAGCGCAATGCCTTTGTCCAAGCCACTCGCCCAGTGGTAGAGAAGTGGAAGGGCCAGATTGGGGCTGATTTGGTAGCCCAAGCAGAAAAAGACATCGCGGCGCGCAAAAAGTAAACCGCACCTGTCCGGCGCGTTACATCCCCAGTGACTTGAGCAGCTCGTCGGTTTCACTCAAGGCTGCTGGCGCAATGGGGGCGCTGGCAGCTGCTTGGCTGGCCTCGCGCGTCTGGGCCATCAGGGTGTCGGGGTCAGGCGCGGCTTGGGCTTCAAAATCGTAGAGCTTGATGAACTCGGTGCGGTCAATGGCCATCTCTAGGTAAAAGATGTTGTTCGATGCGGTGTAAAACGTCACGCGGCGCGCTTCGGGCTGGTCTAGGTTGGCATCGACGTTTAACACCACTTCTTTGTTCAGCACCAGCATTTTGGGCTGGTTTTGTGTGATGTGCGTTTGCAGCTCGCGGCGCACCTTGCCAGTAAAGTCACCCACCACTTGGTTCATTAACTCGCCCATCACGTTGCTCACTTCGTCCGAGGTGAAGGAGCTGGCCAGCTCTTTTTTCGACATGCCCATGCTGAGCATGTAGCTCTCGTAAATTTCCATCGCCGCTGCGCCCGAGAAATTAATGATGACCAAGCCCGAAAAGCCGCCATCGAACAGCACAAAGCAGCCAATATCGGGCTTGAGGCAAGTTTTGCTGATGCGCTGCACCATGCCCGAGTAGCTAATTTGCGTTTGCGTGGCCACGTTCAGCACGCGCGTGACCGAGTTGCACAGGCTGACCAGCACATCTTCGGTGCCATAAATCACGGTATCTTTGAGGGCGCTCATGGTTCTTCTTTACAAAATTAGACAGGAAAACGCTGTGGTATAGCACAGGCGCGGCGAGGTTTTAGGCTGCCTCGCCGCTTTGTTGCAAGGCCCACATGGTGGCATAACGGCCATTGGCGGCCAGCAGTTGGGCATGGGTGCCGCGCTCAATGATATGGCCCGCTTCCATCACCAAAATTTCGTGGGCATCGACCACCGTGGATAGGCGGTGCGCTATCACCAGCGCGGTCTTATTTTGTGCCACGTTGTTCAATTCGGCCTGAATGGCGCGCTCGTTGGCCGAATCCAGCGCGCTGGTGGCTTCGTCAAAAATCAAAATCGGCGGGTTTTTGAGCAGGGTGCGGGCAATGGCCACGCGCTGCTTTTCACCACCTGAGAGTTTCAGGCCACGCTCGCCCACCATCGTGGCGTAGCCTTTGGGGGTGCTGGCGATAAAGTCGTGGATGCGCGCTGCGCGTGCGGCTTCTTCTACCTCGGTATGGCTGGCTCCGGGGCGACCATAGGCAATGTTGTATTCGATGGTGTCGTTAAACAGTACCGTATCTTGCGGCACGATGCCAATGGCCAGTCTGACGCTGGCTTGGGTGATGTGGCGCAGCTCTTGCCCGGCCAAGGTAATGCTGCCTTGTTGGATGTCGTAAAACCGAAACAGTAAGCGCGCCAAGGTCGATTTGCCCGAGCCAGACGGCCCGACCACCGCCACGGTTTTACCGGCGGGCACCTCAAAGCTGATGCCCTTGAGGATAGGGCGGGCCGGGTCATAGGCAAAGTGGACGTTTTCAAAGCGCACGGCGGCACCTTCGGGCGGCACCACCAAGGCTTGTGCGCTGGGAGCATCGGCCACTTCGCGCTCGCGGTCCATCAGGGTGAACATTTTGTCCAAGTCGGTCAGGCTTTGTTTGATTTCGCGGTACATCACGCCCAAAAAGTTGAGCGGAATGTAGAGCTGAATCATGAAGGCGTTCACCATCACCAAATCGCCCAGCGTCATGCGGCCAGCGGCCACGCCCTCGGTAGCGCGCCAGAGCATGGCTACCAAGCCCACGGCAATGATGATTTGTTGCCCGGCATTGAGCATCGACAGCGTGGTTTGCGCCTTCAGGCGCGCTTCGCGCAGGCGTTGCAGGCTTTCGTCGTAGCGTTGGGCTTCAAAACTTTCGTTGTTGAAGTATTTCACCGTTTCGTAGTTCAGCAGCGAATCAATCGCTTTGCTGTGCGCGGCAGAATCGAACTCGTTGGCTTGGCGGCGAAACTGGGTGCGCCACTCTGTCACCCACACCGTAAAAGCGATGTAGCACACCAGCGCAGCCAAGGTAATGCCGGCAAACCACAGGTCAAACTTCACCCCCAACACCGACAGCACCAGCAGCACTTCAATCAGGGTTGCGCCAATATTGAACAAAGAGAACGACACCAAAGACTCGATGCCGCGCACGCCGCGCTCGATGTCGCGCGTCATGCCGCCGGTTTGGCGCTCTAAGTGAAAGCGCAAACTCAGGGCGTGCAAATGCTCAAAGGTTTGCAGGGCAATAGCGCGCGCTGCGCCCTGCGTGGCTTTAGAAAATACCAGTTCGCGCAGTTCGGTAAAAAACGAAGTGGACAGGCGCAGCCCGCCATAGGCCAGTAGCAGCCCCACCGGCACCACCAGCAAAGCGGCGGTCTGGCCGGGCTGGATGGACATGGTATCGACCAAATTTTTCAGCAGCACCGGCACGCCGACATTGGCCACCTTGGCGGCCAGCATAAAAACAATCGCTGCCAACACGCGCCATTTGTATTCCCACAGATAAGGCAGCAGGCGCGAAAGCGTGGCCCAATCGGAGCGTGCTGGGGCAGTGGTGTCGGTAGGAGCCGGGGGTGTGCTGTGGCCGTGGTGGCGCATAGTGGACAATGCTTCAAGTTATTGTTAATCGAGATTGTGCCTATGTCTTCTACTTGTACGGTGGCCCCCACCCGCCTGCCCAATGTGCAACTGCCCACCGATATGGAATTGGTGCTCAAAGTGGTGCCCATGCCCGCCGATTGCAATGTGAATGGCGATATTTTTGGCGGCTGGGTGATGGCCCAAGTCGATGTGGCAGGCTCTATTTTGCCCAACCGCTATGCACGCGGGCGCATGGCCACAGTGGCGGTGAACGAGTTTATTTTTAAGCAGCCGGTGCGCGTGGGCGATTTGTTGTCGTTTTACTCGAAGGTGGTGCGTATTGGCAACACCTCCATCACGGTGCTGGTCGAGGTGTTTGCCGAGTGCTTTACCGACCAAGGCCGCTATGTGAAGGTGACCGAGGCCAAACTAACCTATGTGGCGATTGACCACGAAGGCCGCCCGCGTCCCTTGCCGCAAGCTTGCTAAGTGCGCCAGCGCTTTAAGAGACGTTCAGGAGACGATGTAAGCCGCCGCGCCTGCCGACATCAATTGGCCCTCTGGCCCTAAAAACTCCATGCGCGTGCTGGCCACGCGCGAGCCTAAGCGCAACACTTGGGCGTGTAGCTCAAAATGCGTGCCGATGCCGGGGCGCAGGTAGTCCACGCGCAGGTCTATCGTGCCCAGTTTGTGAAAGCGCTCTAGGCGCCGTGCCGGGGATTCATCCATGTGCTTGGCCCCGGTGGCGGCCATCACGGCCAGTGCGCCGGTGGCATCTAAGCCAGCGCTAATTACGCCACCATGCACCCGGTTGTAGGCAAAGTGGCCGACCAATTCGGGCTTCATGTCGATGCGCGCCACCACGCGCTCGGGCAGCAGCGTGACGATTTTTAAGCCCAGCATCTGGTTAAAAACGATGCGCTGCTCAAAAATTTCTTTCAGGCCAGCGATAAATTCTGGTTCAAATTCGGTGGGGGCGGGGGTGTGTTTGCTCATGCCGGTGATTGTGCGCTAGCGGCGTGGGCCGACTTAGCCTGGCCAAATCACCGTGATGGTGCAGCCTTGCCCCAGTTGAGCACTGGCCTGCACTTGGCCGCCGTGGCGTTGGGCAATGGCGCGCACAGCGGCCAAACCAGCGCCTACGCCTTCAAACTCGCCCTCGCGGTGCAGGCGCTGGAACAAACCAAACAGCCCGGCAGATTGGGCCGGGTTAAAACCGACCCCGTTGTCTTGCACGCGCAGATGCACTTGACCATCGACGCTTTGCCAGCAGGCCACGGCAATTTCTGCGCTGGTGCGCGGCTGGGTAAATTTGAGGGCATTGCCCAGCAGGTGCAGCAGCAGCTGGTGCAGCAAAGCGGCATCGGCTTGCACCTGTGGCCGTTGCAAATCTAAGCGCCACACCACGGTGCGCTGCCCTATAGGGCCGGCCAGTTCTGTCTGCACTTGGGCCAGTAGCTGCGCCAGTGGCACGGGTTGCAGGTGTAGCGGGGCACGCACAATGCGCGACAGCGCCAACAAGCCATCGAGCATCTGGCCCATGCGTTGGGCCGATTGGTTCATGGTGGCCAAAAACTCATCGGCTTCTTCTTGTGCCTGCCCTTGCAAACCAGCTTCGTGCAGCACTTCTTGCAACAGTTTGCCATAGGCGGTGACATGGCGCAGTGGGGCGCGCAAGTCGTGCGATATGGCGCGCAAAAAATCCTCGTAGGCTGGGGCCAACTCGGCCAGTTGGCGTTCGCGCTGTGCTAACTGGGCGCGCAGTTGCGCTACCTCTTCCGGGGTGGTCATGGTGTTTTTTTGGCTTGCTTGGCTGGGCGCTGCCATTTGGCAATGCTGATGGTCTTGCCACGGGCCACACTCAGGGCACCGGGTGGGGCATCTTTGCTTAGGGTGCTGCCTGCGCCCACGGTGCCACCGGCACCAATGGTGATAGGGGCCACCAAAACGCAATTGCTGCCGACATGCACATCGGCCTCAATGATGGTGCGGTGCTTGTTGGCCCCGTCGTAGTTGGCGGTGATGCTGCCTGCGCCGTAGTTGACGCGCTCGCCCACCGTGGCATCGCCCAGATAGGCCAGATGGTTGGCCTTGGCCCCAGCTGCCAGCGTGCTGTTTTTCACTTCGACGAAGTTACCAATATGCACCTCTTGGCCCAGTTGGGCACCGGGGCGCAAGCGGGCAAACGGGCCAATCAAAGCGCCCTCACCTACACTGGCACCGAGTTTTTCGCCATCGATATGGGTATAGGGGTGGATGATGGCCCCAGCGGCAATGCGCGCATTGGCAATGCAGCAGTGCGCGCCAATTTGTACGCCTTCGCCCAACTCTACGTGCCCGGTAAAGATACAGCCGACATCAATTTCTACATCTTGGCCGCATACCAACGCGGCCTTGGCACCAGAACGCACATCGTCGCGCAGGTCAAAGCGTGCTGGGTCTGCCAAGCGCACGCCTTGCTCCATCAGGATACGCGCTTGGCTCCATTGGTGGGCGCGTTCTAACTCAGCTAGTTGCAAGGGGCTGTTGACACCGGCTACCTGCAAAGCATCGTCAATGCAGTGGCCCACCACGGGTAGGCCGTCTTGCACTGCCATTGCCACGATGTCGGTCAGGTAATACTCGCCTTGGGCGTTATCGTTGCTGAGGCGCGCTAACCAACCCGCCAGCCACTGTGCAGGCACGGCCATGATGCCGCTATACACCTCGGTAATGGCACGTTGTGCCGGGGTAGCATCTTTGTGTTCCACAATGCCCTGCACGGCACCATTGGCCGCGCGCACGATGCGTCCATAGCCGGTGGGGTCGGGCAAAGTGACGGTGAGTAGCGCCAGCGCACCACCGGCCACGGCTTGCGCGGCGGCAATCAAGTCTCGCAGGGTTTCAAACTGGGTCAGCGGTACATCGCCCGATAGCACCAACACGGTGCCATCACCGGCCAGCAAAGGCACTGCCTGCTGCACCGCATGGCCGGTGCCCAATTGCGGCTCTTGGCGGGCAAATTTTAGTGCGAAGGGGGCATCAGCATGGTGCGCGCCGCTGATGGCTGCTTCTACGGTAGCTGCTTCGTGGCCAGTGATGACGATGGCGCTGCGTGGCTGCAACTGCGCTGCTGTATCCAGCACATGCTGCAACAAGGCACGCCCTGCCAGACGGTGCAACACTTTGGGGCGGCGGCTTTTCATGCGCGTGCCTTTGCCCGCTGCCATGATGAGGATATCCAGTGCGGTTGTCATAAATTTTTCGTGGGTAGAACGATAGGATGCAAAAAAATCTGTGCTTTTGTTGCGGATGGAGCAATTATTTTTTGATGTAAATCAAACAAAAATCTAAAAGCCCTGAAGCGCTAGGGTTTTCACGCCCACACAGGCAAGGTTTTTGCTGAATGCTTTTGCCAAACATCTACAGGAGAACACCGATGAGCTTCATGCCGTGGACCCCCGAGCTGGAATTGGGTTTTGAAGAAATCGATGGCCAGCACCGTTGGCTGGTACACCTGACCAACCAGCTGCACAATGAATTGTCTCAGCCACAACCCCGGCGCGAAGCCGTGGGCGAGGTGCTAGAGGGCTTGGTAGATTACACCCACAACCACTTTATTGTGGAGGAGGTGATGTTCCAGCACCATGAGTACCCCGAAACCCCGGCGCACAAGGCCGAACACGATGGCTTTACCGGCAAGGCCATGAATTTGCTGCTGCGCTTTGAAGACGGCGAAGAAGTGACCTTTGAGACTTTGGGATTTCTCAAAGAGTGGCTCATTCACCATATCTGCAAGGTAGACCGCTCTTATTTGCCGTTTTTCCGTGCCCAGCAAAACTTGGCCGCTTAAGCCGCAGCTTTAAGCCAGTGCTACACGGGCAAACTTGCGTTTGCCCACCTGCACCACATAGGTGCCAGCCGCCAGCTTCAGGCCCCGGTCACTGACCACGCTGCCATCGACGCGCACTCCGCCGCCATCAATCAAGCGATTGGCCTCGCTGGTGGAGGGTGCCAAGTTGGCCTGCTTGAGCAGCGCGCCAATGCCCAAGGGCGCACCCGACAGGTTGACTTCTGGGATGTCATCGGGCACGCCGCCCTTGCTGCGGTTGATAAAGTCTTGTTCGGCGGCATCGGCAGCAGCCGCGCTGTGAAAACGCGCCGTAATCTCTTTGGCCAACATCACTTTGGCTTCTTTGGGATTGCGCCCGCCCGCTACCTCGGCCTTGAGCGCGGCAATCTCGGCCAAGCTCTTGAACGACAGCAGGGTGTACCAGTCCCACATGAGCGTGTCGGAGATAGACAGCACCTTGGCAAACATGCTGTTGGCATCCTCGGTAATGCCGATGTAGTTATTCTTGGACTTGGACATTTTGTCCACGCCATCCAAGCCCACCAGCAGCGGCATGGTGAGTACGCACTGCGGCTCTTGGCCGTATTCTTCCTGCAAATGGCGGCCCATCAACAGGTTAAATTTTTGGTCGGTACCGCCCAGTTCTAAATCAGATTTGAGCGCCACTGAATCGTAGCCCTGCATCAGCGGGTACAAAAACTCATGCACGCTGATGGACTGGCCGCTGTGGAAGCGCTTATGGAAATCATCGCGCTCCATCATGCGCGCTACGGTGTATTTGGCTGCCAACTGAATCATGCCGCTGGCCCCCAAAGGCTCACACCATTCGCTGTTGTAGCGGATTTCGGTGCGCGCTGGGTCTAGCACCAAGCTGGCTTGCTGGTAGTAAGTTTCGGCATTGAGCTTGATTTGCTCGGGCGTGAGCGGTGGCCGCGTGCTGTTGCGCCCGGAAGGGTCGCCAATCAGGCTGGTGAAGTCACCAATCAAAAAGATGACTTGGTGGCCCAAGTCTTGCAATTGGCGCATTTTGTTCAGCACCACGGTATGGCCGATATGGATGTCGGGGGCCGTGGGGTCTAGGCCCAATTTGATACGCAAGGGCTGGCCAGTGGCCTCGGAACGCTGCAATTTTTTCAGCCATTCTTCTTGCGGCAATAGCTCTTGCGTGCCGCGCAAAGAAACTTCTAGGGCTTGGCGTACCCGGTCTGATACAGCGGGCGGTGTCAAAAAAGAGTCTTGCATATGCTATTTCTTACAACTTTAAATGTCGGCTTGGCTATACTTCGCCCACCTTGCAGTGGCGGATTCTAAGTGGCCCGCCTTTTCAGACCCGCCTGAGACGCTGCAGCCCGTCAGTCTGTGCGCTCCGCAGCACTTGGCCCTTGGGGCCAATTTTTGCCCCGGACACACACTCACCTTGGGAAGAAAATTTTGAACAACGGCTTCACCACCGCCAGCACGGCACTGCTTTCGCGACTCTCTGACAGTCTTCAGCAACACCCTAAACGTGTCACGGCCATCTTGGCCGCCGTGCTGCTTACCGGCGGCGGTGGTGCTTTTGCGGTAGCCGCCTTGGGGCCAGACCCAGCAGATTTGCCCGTGCGCTTGGTAGAGCAAACCGTGCCCTCGTTGGCCAGTGGGGCCACGCTGGCCGATTTGACCGACGGGGCTGGTTTCTCTTTGTACCGCGCCGACAATGTGCGCCACACCGATACCGCTGAATCTCTGTTGCGCCGTATGGGCATTGCAGACCCAGCAGCCGCTGCTTTCTTGCGCCGTGATAGCAACACGCAACAAAATTTATTGGGCCGCAATGGCCGGGTAGTGCGCGCCGAAACCACCGATGACCATCGCCTAGTGCGCTTGGTAGCGCGTTGGGCGCACGAAGACAATGGCCTGTTTAACCGCTTGGTGGTAGAAAAAGATGCCGATGGCAAATTGACCTCGCGCCTAGAAACAGCAGAACTCACCACTTCTACCCGCTTGGTGGGTGGTGTGATTCACAGCTCTTTGTTTGCCGCCACCGACGATGCCAACATTCCTGACAATGTAGCCACCCAAGTGGCCGAGATTTTCTCCAGCGAAATTGATTTTCGCCGTGCCTTACGCAAGGGTGACCGCTTCTCGGTGGTGTATGAAACCCTAGAAGCCGATGGCGAACCGCTACGCAGTGGCCGGGTGCTCAGTGCAGAATTTCGCAACAATGGCAAAACGCACCAAGCCGTATGGTTCCAAGCACCGGGGGCAGACAAGGGCGCTTATTTCAACCTAGAAGGGGAAAGCCTGCGCCGCGCTTACCTTAGCTCACCGCTAGAATTTTCGCGCGTTACCAGCGGCTTTGCCATGCGTTTCCATCCCATCCACAAAACTTGGCGCGCCCATTTGGGCACTGATTTTGGCGCACCTACCGGCACCCCGGTGCGTACCGTGGGCGATGGCGTGGTCGATTTTGCTGGCACCCAAAGCGGCTATGGCAACATCGTCATTGTCAAGCACCGCAATCAGCACGTCACTGCCTATGCCCACCTAGACCGCATTGATGTGAAAAAAGGCCAAACTATCGCCCAAGGCGATTTGGTGGGCACGGTCGGTTCTACCGGTTGGGCCACCGGGCCACATTTGCATTTTGAGTTCCGCGTCAATGGTGTACACCAAGACCCGATGGTTATCGCTAAGCAAAGCGAAGCCGCTGCCCCAGTGGCCGCCGCGCACCGTGCCGCATTCAAGCAGATGGCCGCTTCCATGCGCCTGCAATTGAATGCCGCAGAATCGGTACAACAAGCCAGCGCCCAATAAGCCAGCGCTATGGAGCGCTATATTGGTTTGATGTCGGGCACCTCACTCGATGGGGTCGATGGCGTGCTGGCCGAATTAGACGGTTCGCGCTGCACCATTAGCCACCACCAAAGCGCCCCGTTTGACCCAGCTTTGCGCGCTGAACTGCTGGCCTTGAACAGCAGCGGCCCCGATGAGCTGCACCGCGCCGCACTGGCGGCCAATGCCTTGGTGCGTGTTTATGCCCAAGTGGTGCGCGCTTTGTTGGCCGACAGTGATTTGCCCGCCTACGCCATCCGCGCTATCGGTGCCCACGGCCAAACCGTGCGCCATCGCCCCAAGCTCTACGATGGCACCGGCTACACCTTGCAACTCAATAGCCCAGCCTTGTTGGCCGAACTCACCGGTATTACCGTAGTGGCCGATTTGCGTAGCCGTGATGTGGCCGCTGGTGGCCAAGGTGCGCCCTTGGTACCGGCTTTTCATCAGCAGGTGTTTGGCAGGCCAGGGCAAGATACGCTGGTGCTGAACTTAGGTGGCATTGCTAATTTGAGCGTTTTGGCTGCCGATGGCTCGGTGTTGGGGTTTGATTGCGGCCCCGGCAATGCCCTCATGGACAGCTGGTGCCAGCGCCATACCGGCCAGCCCTTTGATGCGGCTGGCGCTTGGGCGGCCAGCGGGCAGGTGTTGCCCGCCTTATTGCAGCGCTTGCTGGCCGAACCCTTTTTACAGCAACTACCCCCCAAAAGCACTGGGCGCGACTTATTCAATGCTGATTGGCTAGCGGCAAAGCTCGAAGGCTTGGCCGATGTGGCCGATGCAGCGGCACCCGATGTGCAGGCCACCCTGACCGAGTTCACGGCGCGCGTCTGCGCCGATGCCGTGCAACACTACGGCCTGCACAGTGATGTATTGGTGGTCTGCGGTGGTGGTGCTTTTAATCGGCACCTGATGGCGCGGCTGCAAGCCCTATTACCTGCCTTGAAGGTGCAGCGCAGTGACGCGCATGGCCTGCCCGCCCAGCAAGTAGAAGCAGCTGCCTTTGCGTGGCTGGCGCGCCAAGCCTTGCAAGGCGCACCGGGCAACCTGCCCAGCGTGACTGGTGCGCGCGGCTTGCGCGTGTTGGGTGCCATTTATCCCGCCTGAAAACAAGCCGGGTCAAACGGCTGGCCGCGCTCTTGGGCCAGCCATTCCAATACTGGCAAAGCACCGGGCAACACCGGACGCACTTGCAGCGGCCACTGCTGCCAAGCCATTTGCTGGCCTTCGCGCATCTCCAACTCACCCGTCCAATCCCACACCTTGCACCAGTGCAGGCGCACCAAGGCATGGGGATAGTCGTGTTCGGTCACTTTCCAGACGGTAGCCGGGCCAATGGTGATGCCCAGTTCTTCTATCAATTCGCGGCGCAGGGCTTGTTCTACGCTTTCACCGGCTTCAATTTTGCCGCCCGGAAACTCCCAGTAGCCCGCATAGGCTTTGCCCGCTGGCCGGGTCGAGAGCAGCAGCGCGCCATCGGGGCGCAGTAATACGCCTACGGCTACTTCGGTATGTTGGCGTGGGCTGGTGCTTTGCGCTTCTGCGCGCCCAGCATAATCACGGGCAAACTGGTAGGCCACGCGGCCACTGCGTGAGCCGCGCTCTAGCGCCCAAATCAGCGCCTCGGGGCGGGCTGCGGCAATGGCGGCCTCATCCAAGCCCAAAGAAGATAGCCACTGCGCCACAATGGCCAGATACTCGTCTTGGCTGAAGGGGTAAAAGCTCACCCACAGGCCAAAGCGCTCCGACAGGGAGATTTTTTCTTCGATACCTTCGCCCGGATGCACTTCGCCATCGGGCGTGTGCTGGTAGCTTAGGTTTTCTGACATGTATTCGGGCAACAGATGCCGCCGGTTGCTGGTGGCATAAATCAACACATTGGGCGTGGCCGCCGCCACCGAGCCATCCAAAATCGATTTCAGTGCTTTGTAACCCGGCTCACCATCTTCAAAGCTCAAATCATCACAGAAGATGATGAATTTTTCCGGGCGGTTGCAGACGACATCCACAATATCGGGCAAATCGACCAAATCAACCTTGTCCACTTCAATCAAGCGCAAGCCTTGTGGCGCAAAGGCGTTCAGGCAGGCTTTAATCAGCGAGGATTTTCCGGTGCCGCGTGCGCCGGTCAGTAGCACATTGTTGGCCGTGCGCCCGGCCACAAACTGCCGGGTGTTGCGCTCGATTTTTTCCTTCTGCACATCGATTTCTTTCAGCTCGTGCAGCGCCATGCCACTGATATGGCGCACCGGCTCCAGCGTGGCGTGGCCACTGCTGCGCTTGCGGTAGCGCCACGCCACAGCCACCGACCAGTCGGGTGGGGCTGACAGCGGCTGCGGTAGCATGGTTTCAATGCGCGCCAGCAGTTGCTCGGCGCGGGACATTAAAGTCTCAAAAGGAGAAGTCATGGCAACAAAAGTCCCCGGCAGATGGGGGAGCGCTTAGGAGCGGTAATCGGCGTTGATGGTGACGTATTCGTGGCTGAAGTCGCAAGTCCAAACCGTGTCTTGCGCCTCGCCCCGGCCCAACAGCACGCGCACGGTGATTTCCTGCTGCTTCATCACGCGCTGGCCGTCTTCTTCTTGGTAGGCGGGGTTGCGGCCACCGTTGATGGCCACATGCACCTCATCCAGATACAGGTCAATTTTGGTTTGGTCTAAATCGGCAATGCCAGCGTAGCCGACGGCGGCCAGAATGCGACCCAAGTTGGGGTCGCTGGCGTAAAAAGCCGTTTTGACCAGCGGCGAATGGGCAATGGCGTAGGCTACTTGGCGGCACTCTTCTGCTGTTTGGCCGCCTTCGACGCGCACGGTGATGAATTTGGTAGCTCCTTCGCCATCGCGCACAATGGCTTGGGCCAGCTTTTGCGCTACGTCCAGCAGGGCTGCTTGCAGGGCTTGGCCTTCGGCGCTGCTCAAGCTGGTGATGGGGGCATTGCCTGCTTGGTGCGTCGCCACCAACACAAACGAGTCATTGGTGGAGGTGTCGCCATCAATCGTCACACGGTTGAACGAGCCATCGGCCAAAGCTTTCACCAAGGGTTGTACCAGCGCCGGGTCAATCGCCGCATCGGTGGCCAAGAAGCCCAACATGGTAGCCATGTTGGGGCGAATCATGCCCGCCCCCTTGCTGATGCCGGTGATGGTGATGGTTTTGCCCGCAATTTCTACCTGATGGCTGTAGGCTTTGGGCAGGGTGTCGGTGGTCATGATGCCTTCGGCAGCACGGCCCCAATGGTTGGCTTGGGCATCGGCCAAGGCGGCAGGCAAGGCCGCGGTGATGCGCTCTACCGGCAGCTGCTCCATGATGACACCGGTAGAGAACGGCAAAATTTGTGCAGGTGCCACGCCCAAAGTGGCTGCCAGTGCGGTGCAAGTGGCGCGGGCGTTCTCTAGCCCTTGTGCGCCGGTGCCTGCATTGGCATTGCCCGTGTTAATCACCATCGCGCGGATGCCTTGGCCTGCCGCCAGATGCTCGCGGCTGACCTGCACCGGCGCGGCGCAAAAACGGTTTTGTGTGAACACACCAGCTACGCTGGCGCCTTCGTCCAGCAAAAACACGGTCAGGTCTTTGCGGTTGACCTTGCGGACACCCGCTTCGGCAACGCCAATACGCACACCGGCCACCGGCAGCAGTTCAGAGGCCACAGGGGCAGACAAATTCACGGGCATAGGAGGAGCTTCCTGAATGAAATCGAAACAAGCCAAAAAAAGGGAGGGCCAGCCCACACGGGCGCAAACCTGCGCTATTGTGCAGTGGTTTTTTGACAGCGGTGCCGTCATACCCAAGCCCTTACTGCTGCAACTGGGTTTGCAAGACGTGGCCGATTTGCAAGTGATAGTGCCTCCTATGACGACCAGTGCCCAGCCAGCGGCCTTTCGGGTACCTTTAACGTTCCAAGGTAAATCTAGGCTGGCGCTGGACACCGGCAATTTGCGTGTCATGGCGGTGAAAGCAGCCCTCAACCGCATCAAAGACATCGAGCGCCACACCGAGCTAACCACGCAAACCAGCTACAACGAAGAAATCCAAATCGTTACCGACTGCAACGCCTTGGCGCGTGAGGCACTGGCTGCCTTGCGTGCCTTGCCGCAAGCGGAAGAAGAAGACTACAAAATCATCGTGCAGGTGTTGGCCAGCCGTCTGCGCCCCGACATCAACGAGGCAGTGGAAGACCTGCCTGAAGAGCTACAACCTACCGAAGCCGAACGCACCCGTCTGGCCCGCGATGCGGCCCATTGGGTGATTCTGAAACAAGCGCAAACCGTTCTGCAATACCTACGCAAATCTAATCATTTCTGACTAAATCTACCGCTTGCTTCCTGCTTCACAGAGGCCGGTTTCACTCGGGTCTTACGACCCAAGCCAGCGCCTTCCTCTCCACAGGCTGTCACCGAACATTCAGTCATAGACTGTATGTGCTGGCAGTCGCCAGCCGAACTCTCGGCCACTTGTTTCAAATTCATCGCCGCGTTCACGTCGCGGTCATGGTGGACACCACATTCGGGGCACGTCCATTGTCTTGCCGATAGCGGCAAAATATCCAGCTTGTGCCCACAAGCCGAGCAGGTCTTGCTGCTGGCAAACCAGCGATCTGCCACCACCACTTGCCCACCACGCATGGCTGCTTTGTAGTGCAGTTGCCGCCGAAATTCAAAAAATCCCATGTCGGAGATAGAACGCGACAAGCAACGGTTTTTGACCATGCCTTTGACGTTTAAGTCTTCAATACCAATAGTGTGAAAGCTGCGCGTGAGCGCGGTGGTCAATTGGTGCAGTGCATCCTTGCGAATGTTGCTGATTTTTGCGTGCAAGCGTGCCAGCTTCTCTTTCGCTTTTTTGCGGTTCGCGCTACCTTTAAGCTTGCGGCTCAAGGAACGTGACAAACGCTGCAATCGGCCTAAAAGTGCTTTGTACGGCTTAGGGCCGGGGATGCTTTCTCCAGTCGAGAGCGTTGCCAATGCCGCAACCCCTAAATCCACACCGACCGTGCCTTGGTTTTTGGCTGGGGGCAGATGGGAATTGTCTGGGACTTCTACAGTGATACTGACCAGCCATTTATCAGCCACCCGCGAGATGGTGGCCGACATGACTTTGCCCGTAAAGCGCAACGCCTCACGCATACGCACCCAGCCTAAATTGGGGATGCGTATGCGAGAACCGTCAATGCTGAATTGATCGTTGGTCAGTGAAAAACGGTCATGCTGGCCTTTTTTGCGAAACTGCGGGTATTTGGCAGGACCAGCAAAGAAGTTTTTAAACGCATCGCCCAACTGGATGATGGCCATTTGCGGCGCGTTTTTAGTCACTTCGAGCATCCACGGAAACTGCTCATGCTTGATAGCATTGAGTTGGCGGCGCAGGGCAGCTTGTGAGGGCTTGGGCAGTGTGTTGAGGGCTTGGGCAGTGTGTTGTCCAACTTCCAAGCCTCATACTGGCGCGTCCACTCGGCCAGCGCCCAGTTGTAAGCAAAGCGTCCTGTACCCGCTGCCCGTGCCATGTAGGTGGCTTGGCAGTTGTTCAAATCGAGCGTGATTTTGTGGGCGATCAGCATGGGGTTAAGGTTTAGCAGATTCTGCCACAGCCTTTTTTACATCATCGACCAGCCGCCTCCCAGCGGCGCAAGGTTGTTATGGACACACCTAACGCCTTTGCTGCTTCTCCTATGCTTATTAATCTGTTCATAATGGATAGATTAGCGTAGATTTGATTAGATTCATTGAGTGCTGCTGCTAACCCTGTGCGAAGAGATGTTCAGCGAAGTAGCCCGCCGCGCCAAACTGGTGGATGCCCAACCGCTGCCTGATGTGATGGTGTTTCCGGCAGGCATTGCCTTAGAGTTCCCGGACAAAAACATTTATGAACACGACAACTATTTTTATCCGGATTTTGGACGATATGCAGGGCGTACTGGCCCAACTGGCCGCCACCCACCCCGTGGTGTTAAGTCCATAAGGCAAGCCAAAGCAGCGCGCCCCTCCTTCAGAGACAATGCAACCCCCCAAACGACCAGCAGATTGCACCTTCACCCATGAGCCGCCACCGCCTCACCCCCGCCCAAATGCAAGCGGCCTTGCGCGCTCCCAGCGCAGCCAGCGTTAGTGCCGCTGTATCGGCCAAACCAGCCAAACCGCCCAAGCCAGTACCGCCCACCCCCGCCGGGGCCGGAGAAATCCGCATCATTGGCGGCCAGTGGCGGCGCACCCGCCTGCCAGTAGCCCATAAACCCGGTTTGCGCCCCACCCCAGACCGGGTGCGCGAGACCCTGTTCAACTGGCTGGGCCAAGATTTAAGCGGCTGGCACTGCTTGGATGCCTTTGCAGGCACCGGCGCACTGGGGCTAGAAGCCGCCTCACGCGGGGCCGCCCAAGTGCAACTGGTAGAGCAAGATGCCGCTTTGGTGGCCCAACTGCAACGCCTGTGCCAGCGCCTACAAGCCCAGATGGTGCAACTGCGCCGGGGTGATGGCATCGCGCAACTGCGCCAATGCCCGGCAGGCAGCTTAGATTTGGTGCTGTTAGACCCTCCGTTTGACAGCGATGTATTCCTGCCCGCGCTGCAAGCGGCGGTGCCCACGCTCAAGCCACAAGGCTATATTTACCTAGAAGCCCCCACGGCTTGGGATGCCGCCACCCTTGCACCGCTGGGCTTGGCGCTACACCGGCACCTCAAGGCTGGGGCGGTTCATGCCCATTTGCTGGTACTGCACCAGCAAGCCTAAACCCCCACAGGAGATAAATTTTTATGGCAAACGATATTCTGGCCATCTACCCCGGCACCTTTGACCCGATTACTTTGGGCCACGAAGACATGTTGCACCGTGCTGCCCGCATGTTTGGCCGCATCACGGTGGCAGTGGCCATTGCCCACCACAAGAAAACCCTGTTCACGCTGGAAGAGCGCCTCGACATGGTGCGTGAAGCCGTCAAAGACTACGCGCATATCCAAGTCGAGCCATTTGAAGGGCTGGTCACAGAGTTTGCCGCCACCCAAGGCGCACAGGTGATGGTGCGCGGCCTGCGCTCGGGCACTGATTTTGATTATGAATTTCAACTCGCGGGCATGAACCGCGCCCTGCGCCCCGAGATTGAAAGCGTCTTTCTTACGCCTAGCACCCCATACCAACACATCAGCAGCACCTTGGTGCGCGAGATTGCCATGCTGCGCGGCGACACCGCCCAGTTTGTCTCGGCCGGGGTACAGCAACGCCTCAACGACAAACTGCGCCCCAGCACCTTGGTTTAGCGCGGTTTAGCTCTCGGGTGACCAACGTTGCCCCTCGTGGATGCGGATAAACGCATCCACTACGTCGGCTGAAAACTTAGTGCCTCGGCCACGGTCAATTTCTTCGATAGCTGCTTGGATGCCCAAAGATTTACGGTAGGGGCGTGCCGTAGCCATCGATTCAACCACATCGGCCACGGCAATAATCATCGCTTCGGGCAAAATTTCGGTGTTTTTTAGGCCATGCGGGTAGCCCGAGCCATCCAAACGCTCGTGGTGTTGCAACACAATGTTGGCAATCGGCCACGGGAATTGGATATTCTTCAAAATATCAAAGCTGGCCACGGCGTGCAGCTTGATAAGCTCAAACTCTGCCGGGTCTAGGCGGCCCGGTTTGGTCAAAATTTCTGCCGGAATCCGAATTTTGCCAATATCGTGTACCGAGGCGGCAATGTGCAAGCCCTCTAGCTCAAAAGCATCTAACGCCAGCTCTTGGCCCAACAGTACTGACAAATCGGCCACGCGCCGCTGGTGGCCCGAGGTGTAGGGGTCACGCACTTCAATCGTGGCAGCAATCGCACGGATGGACTCGACTAGGCTGGTGTGCATTTGCTCGTGGTGCGCCGAGCGCTGCTTGAGCAGCAACTCGCGCTCGGCACTGAGCTTGCGTTCTTCCTCAATCAAGGCTTTGGATTGGCGCGCCACCTCTTCTTTCAACTGGCTATTGAGCTGCGTTAGCTTGATTTGCGTAGCGTGCAGCAGCCGGTTTTGTTCTAGTGCGTTGTGGTAAGTAGAAAGCAGCAAATTGAGCATTTGCTGCGGCCCCGCATGGACTTGGAAGCGCCGCCCGTCTGAGGTGGCCTCTAAAGCTAATTTTTCCTCGCGGAATGCTTGGCTAGGGTGGTGCAGGGTATCTTGCACCCGCGCTAGTAGCATAGTGCTGTCAAAAGGTTTGGTAACGTAGTTGTCGGCCCCGGCGTTTAAGCCACAAATGATGTCTTTGACCCCAGTCATGGAGGTGAGCAAAATCACCGGCAAAGAGCGCAAAGCAACATCTTGGCGAATATGGCGGCACAGCTCAAAGCCATCCATGATGGGCATAGAGACATCACTGAGCAACAAATCGGGGCGCTGTTCACGCGCCATGTGCAAGGCTTGCGCGCCATCGTGCGCCACCCGGACTTGGTAGCCCGCCTCCAGCAGCAAGTTGCACAGCATGTCGGCTTGCACCTTGCTGTCTTCGGCAATCAGTACACGGGTTGAAATGGGCATACAGGCGTTCCTTCTCTGTGTCCAGAGGGATAAGCCTACCATCATTTCAGCTGTGGTCTGTGCCGCAAACTTCACATTCGGGGTTGCGTGGTATCGCCAAACTGCGCGTTTGCATGGTCTGGGCATCCAGCATGAATAACTGTCCCAGCAAGGAAGCGCCCACCCCGGACAATATTTTGAGGGCTTCAGCCGCTTGCATCGCCCCGATGATGCCCACCAAGGGGGCTAGCACGCCCATGGTGGCACAACGCAAGTCAGCAAACTGCTCATTGGGGGCAAACAGGCAGGCATAGCAAGGCGCGGCCTCTTGGCGTGCATCTACCACTATCAGTTGCCCTTGCCAGCGGCTGGCCGCCCCCGCTACCAAGGGCACCTGCTGGCGCACACAGGCGGCATTGATGGCATGGCGCGTAGCGTAGTTGTCCGTGCAATCCAACACCACATCAGCGGCGGCTACCTGCTGCGCCAGCAAAGCAGCATCGGCGCGGGTTTGCAGCGTAGTGACTTGCACTTGGGGGTTGATGTCGTGCAGCGCTTGCGCGATGGAGGCCACCTTGGGCTGGCCAATGCGCGCTGTGGTGTGGGCAATTTGGCGTTGCAGGTTGGTTAAATCCACCACATCATCATCGATGAGGGTGATACACCCCACCCCTGCCGAGGCCAAATACAGCGCCGCCGGTGAACCCAAGCCCCCCGCACCAATCACCAGCGCATGGGCCTGCAATAGGCGCTCTTGGCCCTCGATGCCCAATTCATCCAGCAAGATGTGGCGCGAATAGCGCAACAACTGCTCATCGGTCATGGCGTGGCTTTTTTCTCGTCCTTGCGCTCGCTTTGGGTTTTGCTGGCCAACACCGGCTGGCCCTTGAGCTGGTTGATGGCTTGGCTCAGTTGGAAGTCTTTGTCTGAGCCAAACTCGGGCAGCTTGCGTTCGGCCAAGGGCTTTTTGGATTCTTCTTCTAGGCGTTTGCGTGCTTCTTCGCGTGCCTGCTCGCGCGCTTCGTCTTTTTGTTCAGCACCTTGGCCGTTGCCCAAGTGTTTTTCTAAATCGGTCTCGCGCACGCGCAAGGCAGCAAATAAATCGCCCTCGGCGGTTTCATCCAACATGATGTCTGGCACGATACCCTTGGCTTGGATGGCCTTGCCATTGGGGGTGTAGTAGCGCGCGGTGGTTAGTTTGATACCCGTGTCGGGGCCAAGCGGGCGCACGGTTTGCACCGAGCCTTTGCCAAAGGTTTGGCTGCCCATGATGGTGGCGCGTTTGTAGTCTTGCAAAGCACCGGCCACAATCTCGCTGGCCGAAGCTGAACCCTCGTTGACCAGCACCACCAGCGGCACGGTTTTGAGGGCCACGGGCAGGCGCTTGAGCGGGTCACCACTGCCACGGCGGGCATAAAACTCGGGCGAAGCTTTATAGACCGCCTTGCTTTCGGCCAATTGGCCATTGGTAGAGACCACCGTGACATCCGAAGGCAAAAACGCTGCCGATACCGCCACCGCCGCATCGAGCAGGCCGCCGGGGTCATTACGCAAATCTAGCACCAAGCCCTTGAGCTTGGGGTCTTCTTTGTACAGCTCTTCAAGCTTACGCACAAAATCATCGACGGTGCGTTCTTGGAACTGGCTTAGGCGAATCCAGCCATAACCTGGCTCAATCATTTTGGCCTTGACCGATTGGGTCTTGATTTCTTCGCGCACGATGGTGACCGGGAAGGTGCGGCCCTCGTCTTTACGCAAAATCATCAGCGTGACTTTGGTGCGTGGCTGGCCGCGCATTTTTTTCACGGCATCATTGAGCGACAAGCCTTTGACGGCGGTGTCGTCAATTTTGGTAATCAAATCGTTGGTTTTGAGACCGGCACGGAACGCGGGCGAGCCTTCGATGGGCGAGACCACTTTGATGAGGCCGTCTTCTTGGGTGATTTCGATGCCCACACCCACAAACTTGCCCGTGGTGCCTTCACGAAATTCAGCAAACGATTTTTTATCGAAATACTGCGAATGCGGGTCTAGGCTGGCTACCATGCCCGAGATGGCATCGGTAATCAGCTTTTTGTCGTCCACCGGCTCTACATAGTCGGTTTTGACCAAGCCAAACACCGCCGACAGCTGCTGAATTTCTTCCAGCGGCAGCGGCGACATGGCACTGCGCGCCACGGTTTGCAACGACACCGTGGTGAGCGCTCCGGCCACCACGCCTATCGACACCCACCCTGCAATTTTGAGTTTGTGGCCCATAGAACACACCTTTACCATTTCAATTATTCCCTTGGAGGGGCCGCGCCCGCACCAGTTCCCGGCGCGGGCACTTTACTTATATGCTTTATGCAGGGCGTTGCCGTGAAAGACAAGCGGTTTTTTTACGCTTTGCCTTGCGAAGCCACCGCTGCGGCAGCGGCTGCTGCGGCCTCGGCATCACCCAGATAGTAGTTGCGAATCGGCTTGAGCTTATCGTCCAGTTCATATACCAGCGGGATACCGTTGGGAATGTTCAGGCCCACAATGTCTTGCTCGGAGATGTTGTCCAAATACTTGACCAAAGCGCGAATCGAGTTGCCATGCGCCGCCACCACCACGCGCTGGCCGCTTTGGATGGCTGGGGCCATCACCTCGTTCCAGAACGGCAGCACACGGGCTACGGTGTCTTTGAGGCACTCGGTCAGGGGGATTTGTTCGGGTGACAAGGCGGCATAACGGCGGTCATCGCGCTGGCCGCGTGGGTCGTGGGCCTCAAGAGCCGGTGGGGGGGTATCGTAGCTGCGGCGCCAAATCAGCACCTGCTCATCGCCAAACTGCTGCGCCATATCGGCTTTGTTCAGGCCCTGCAAAGCGCCGTAGTGGCGCTCGTTGAGGCGCCAGCTTTTTTGCACTGGCAACCAAGTGCAGTCCATTTCGTCTAAGGCATACCATAGGGTATGGATGGCACGCTTGAGCACGCTGGTGTAGGCCAAATCAAACTCGTAGCCTTCGGCCTTGAGCAGTTTGCCTGCCGACATGGCTTGTGAAACCCCGGTGGGGGTCAAATCGACATCCGTCCAGCCGGTAAAGCGGTTTTCCAGATTCCAGGTGGATTCGCCGTGGCGAATCAGAACGAGTTTGTGCATGGTTTCCCTAGAGGTAACGGGTCAAAACCGTACATTCTAAAATTGTCGCTGTTTGCCAACCCAAGGACTATCGTGAATTTCATTGTCGAAAACTGGTATTTGATGCTGCTGGCCGTGGTTTCCGGCGCTATGTTGCTGCTGCCTGCCCTGCAAGCGGGGGCCAGCGGCTTGACCACTGCTGCCGCCGTGCAACTGATTAACCGCGAAAAAGGCGTGTTGATTGATGTGTGTGGTGCCGAGGAGTATGCCGCCTGCCACGCTGTGGGGGCCAAAAATGTACCGCTGCCCGAACTAGAAACCCGCCTGCCAGCGGTAGTAAAAAACAAGGCGCTGCCGCTGGTGCTGGTGTGCGCCCGAGGCAGCCGCGCCCAACGCGCCGCCATGATGGCGCAAAAATTGGGTTATAGCAATGCCCAGGTGCTGGCTGGGGGCTTAAAAGCGTGGCAAGAAGCCGGCTTGCCCGTAGAGAAAAAATCCTAAGCTCTTTGCCCTCGTTCCTGCACCCCCTGAAAGGAAAAGCCCCATGCAAGCCGTGAAGATGTACACCACCGCTGTCTGTCCCTATTGCATCCGCGCCAAGCAGCTGCTCAAAAGCCGAGGGGTAGCGCAGATTGAAGAAATCCGCATTGACCAAGACCCAGCAGCGCGCCAGTTGATGATGGAGACCACCGGGCGGCGCACGGTGCCGCAAATTTTTATCGGCAGCACCCATGTAGGCGGTTGCGATGATTTGATAGCCCTCGACAGCAAGGGTGGCCTGCTGCCCTTGCTAGGCACTGCATAATTGGCCTGCCTTGTGTCCGCTGTGGGGTGGCATCATCTCCAGCGGCCTTTTTACGCTACCTCTCTTGAAGAAAGCTATTTTTGCTATGTCCGACCAAGCTGCAAACCCCGTGTTCCAAATTCAGCGCGTCTATCTGAAAGATGCTTCGCTAGAGCAACCTAATTCGCCCGCCATTTTGCTAGAGCAAGAGCAGCCTACCGTGGACATCCAACTGGGTGTAGAGGCCACCCCGGTAGCCGAGGGCATGTTTGAAGTAGCCGTGACGGCCACCGTGCAAACCAAGGTCAAAGACCGCACGGTGTTTTTGGTAGAAGCCAAGCAAGCGGGTATTTTTGAAATCCGCAACATCCCTGAAGAGCAAATGGGCCCCATCATGGGCATTGCCTGCCCACAGATTGTTTACCCCTATCTGCGCGGCAACGTGGCCGACCTGATTACCCGTGCGGGCTTCCCGCCAGTGCATCTGGCCGAAATCAACTTCCAAGCCATGTACGAGCAACAACAGCAAGCCCAAGTCGAAGGCCAAGCGCCCTCTACCCTGCTGCCACAGTAATTTTTCTCTTGGCTACTGGTGGCATAGCCACTGAGGTAGCCATTTTTTGCCCTGATGAACATTCTTGTCCTTGGTGCCGGTGCTTGGGGCACCGCCGTAGCCATCAGCGCGGCACAACATCCTGCCGCTCATGGCGTTACGCTGTGGACGCGCAATGCCCAGCAGTGCGCCGCTATGCAGGCCACGCGCTGCAATGCGCGCTATCTGCCCGATAGGGCGCTGCCGCCGTCTTTGGCCTTGGTGAGTGGGGCGGTGCCCGTGCAACTGGCTGCGCGTGCCGATGTGGTGATTGTGGCCACACCCACCGCTGCCTTGCGCGAGTTTTTAACCCTGTTGCAACACTGCCCTGCCCCAGTGGCTTGGCTGTGCAAGGGGTTTGAAGCGGCACCGGCAGGCTCGAATGCTTTTGGCCTGTTGGCCCATGAAGTGTGCGCCCAAGTAGCCCCCCAGTTGCGGTCTGGTGCGCTCAGTGGCCCCAGCTTTGCCCAAGAAGTAGCACGCGGCCAACCCACCGCCTTGGTGGCTGCCAGCCAACATGCCAGCGTGCGCGAAGCTTTGGTGCAGGCGCTGCACAGCCCCAGCCTGCGCGTCTATGCCAACGAGGACATCGTGGGCGTAGAAGTGGGTGGTGCGGTAAAAAACGTGTTGGCTATTGCCACCGGGCTGTGCGACGGTTTGGCGCTGGGTTTGAATGCCCGTGCCGCTCTCATCACCCGTGGGCTGGCCGAAATGACGCGCCTAGGCATCGCCTTGGGTGCCAAGGCCGAGACCTTTATGGGCCTGTCGGGTCTGGGTGATTTGGTGCTAACGGCCACGGGCGATTTATCGCGCAACCGCCGCGTGGGCCAATTGCTGGCCCAAGGGCAAAGTTTGCAGCAGGCAGTGGCCTCTTTAGGCCATGTGGCCGAGGGTGTTTATAGCGCACGCACCGTAGTGCAACGCGCCCGCCATTTGGGGGTAGAAATGCCCATTAGTGAGGGCGTGGTAGCCCTGCTGGACGGACAGCTGCAATCATCGGATGCTGTGTCCATGTTGATGGGGCGTGACCCAAAAGAAGAAGGGGTGCGCTAGGCCCCCCACTGCTGGCGCAGGCCACGTACTTAGCTGGCCTGCAACTCTTCGACGTATATGGCGCTGGCCAACAACTTGACTTTGCTGGCATAGTAACGGTCTAGGCGCCATTCTTTAATCACTTCAACGGCGATTTCAAAATTTTTGTAATCAAGCTCATAAAGCCGGTGCAGGGCGAAGTCGGTATTTTTTTCTAAGGCCAATACCAATTCAGAAAAAATGGAGGCGGCAGCAGAGTCCATCTCCCGCTGAATGATTTTTTGCGCTTTTTTGATGGCAATCATTGTGACTCCTTGCGATGCTTCATGCTGATGAAAATGATACGTTTATGCAAACTTTGATGCGATTCTAGCAGCATTCTTACCTTATGTTGCAGCGCAACATATACAGTCTACCATTCACACCGGTGTCATATTTCGTGCTTAGAGTAAGTTTCCCTTAGTCACTTACCACGCATCACCATGTCAAACACTGTACGCCCGTTTGCCGCTGCCACCGAGTCCATCAACTTTTTTCAGCACCTGACGCGCAAGACCAGCGAAGGTTTAGCACAGATGTTGAGCCTGAATGTGCAAACAGCACAATCGGTTCTGAATGCCCAAACGCAACACTGGAACCAACTGCTCAAGGTGCAGCGCCTAGACGAGCTGACCACCTTGCAAGCCGGGTTGGTGCAACCACTGGCCAACCAAGCCAGCCACTATGGGCAAGAGTTGTACCAAATTGCCAACAACTTGGGCCAAGAGTGGAGCAGCCATAGCCAAACCCAGTTCGGCGATGTGCAAACGCAGTGGGCCAAAGTACAAGGCAACCTCAACACCATGCTGAAAAACATGCCCGTAACCGCCCAAACCCTGACTGCCAGCATGAAAAACAGCCTGGCCTCGGCCAATCAAGCGATGGGGGCTTTGCAGCAAGTCGTTAGCCAAGCCACCGATGCAGCCCAAGCCAATGTATTGGCTGCTGCTGCCCAAGCTAGCCAGCCCAACGCCGCTTAATAGTACGCCCCCTCACTGGTCAAAAAGCACTTTGGCCAGTGCAGCACCCACAGGCCAACAGCCTTAACGAGAGTGCCGGTAAATACTGGGCAGCTCTTGCACCAAGGCCGGGTGCATTCCTTTTAAAGATTCAGAATGGCCCACAATAAGGTGGCCGCCTTGTTTTAAAAAAGGCAATACATTGGCAATCACTTTTTTGCGCGTTTCTTGGTTGAAGTAAATCAATAAATTGCGTAAAAATATGATATTAAATTGGCCTAATCCTTGCGGTGGGCTAAGCAAGTTGCCATGCAAAAATTGCACCCGCTCGCGCAATTCTCGCGCCACTAGCAATGTGCCATCTTGTTGGCGTATGCCTTTACGACAATATTTTTTTAATAATGGCAGCGGAATGCCCTCGGTGCGTGTCAGTGGATAATGCCCACCTTGGGCTGTGGCCAGCACTTTGGTGCTGATGTCGGTGCCTACCACCTGCCAAGGATGGCGCCCCAGTGTCTCGGCTAGCACCATCGCCATGGTGTAAGCTTCCTCGCCGCTAGAGGCAGCAGCGCTCCAACTGCGAAAAATGCCCTCGCTGCGCGGGTGGCGCTTGGCTTGGCGTTGCAAAAAATCAAAATGCTTGGGTTCGCGGAAAAAATAGGTTTCGTTGGTGGTGACTAAGTTAATCATCGCCTGTAGCTCACCGGCGTTTTTGCGCTTGCTCAGGTAGGCAAAATAATCGGCAAAACTTTCGCAACCCAGCGCCTGCACGCGCCGCGCCAAGCGGCCCACCAGCAGGTTTTGCTTGGCCTCTGACAGGCTGATGCCGGTCATCTGAAAAATCAGCGTCTGAAAAGCAGCAAACTCTTTGCGCGATAGCCGCGTTGCCAGCGCTGGTAGAACGGGCAAAGCAATCATAGGCAGCCCTTCTGTATCAAAGTGCTGTTTTGGTCAGTGCCAGCTCGGGCAGCCACAAAACGCGCTCCACATCGAGCAAGGCCATAAAACGGCCTTCTATTCGGGCCATCGCTCGGATAAAGTCTTGGCGCAGATGGGTGCCAAACTCGGGGGTTGGCACTTGGTCGGTGGCCGGCAGTGCGCGCACTTGCGAGACAGCATCTACCACCAAGCCCAGTTTGTAGCCGCGCGGCAGGTGGCTGCTGTGGGGCAGCTCCACAATCACGATGCAGCTGCGCTCGGTAACGGGGCTGGACGCACGCCCCAAACGCACGGCCAAATCAATCACCGGCACCACGGCCCCACGCAAGTTAATGACACCCCGAATCAGCGGCGGCACCAAGGGCACGATGGTGAGGTCGCGGTATTCCAAAATCTCGCAAATGGCCTCGATGCCCAGGGCGAACATTTCTTCGCCCACCTGCACCGTCAGGCACTGTTGTTGCAAATCGGTGGGTACAGATTCTGCAGGCGCGGCTGCAAGGTCTGCTGCAATAGGGGCGGCGGTTACTTGCATTTTTTGGGGCGGACTTAGAACGAAACAAAATCGTCTTCGTTGGCATGGGCGGCCAAGGGCTTGCCTGCCAAAGCAGGGGCCGTAGCCATGAGTGCATGGTTAGGCAAACGTGGCGCTGGCTGCGGCGCGGCGGCATGGTGCCACCGGCCCACGTTGCGCTCTTGCCCTTCCACCGAGAAAAAGGCCATCACTTCTTGCAAATTGGCGGCCTGAGAAGACATTTCTTCTGCCGTAGCCGCCAATTCTTCGGAGGCGCTGGCGTTTTGTTGGGTGATTTGGTTGAGTTGACCAATCGCCACGGTGATTTGGCTGGCACTGGTGCTTTGCTCTTGCGAGGCGGCGGCAATTTCTTGCACCAAATCAGCCGTTTTTTGTGCGCCCGGCACAATTTGGTCTAGCAAGGCACCGGCGCGCTCAGCCATGCCCACGCTGTTGAGGGCCAATTGGCTGATTTCTTGCGCCGCCACTTGGCTGCGCTCGGCCAGCTTGCGGACCTCGGCAGCTACCACGGCAAAGCCACGCCCATGCTCACCGGCACGGGCGGCCTCAATCGCGGCATTGAGGGCCAGCAGGTTGGTTTGGTAGGCAATGTCGTTGACGATGCCAATTTTGCGTGCAATTTGCTGCATCGCACCCACGGTTTCGCTGACGGCTTGGCCGCCTTCGGTGGCGCGCTGGCTGCCTTGGGCCGACATGCCATCGGCAATTTTGGCGTTGTCGGTGTTTTGCTGGATGGAGGCGGCCATCTGGCTGATAGAGGCCGAAGTCTGCTCTACCGAGGCGGCCTGCTCGCTAGAGGCTTGGGCCAAAGATTGAGAGGTGGCCGACACCTGCGCTGTGGCCGAGACCAAGTTAGAGGCGGTGGTGTTGACTTCCAAAATCGCCTGTGACAGCTTATCGACCGTGTTATTCACCACGTCTTTGAAATCGCCCAAATCGCCCCGGTAGTTGCCCTTGATTTTGCGCGTTAGGTTGCCGCGTTCCATCTCTTTGAGCACGCCCACCGCCTCATTGACGGGCAACACAATGCCGTCGAGGGTTTGGTTGATGCCTTGGACAATTTTGCGGAAATCGCCTTGGTGGCGGCTGGCATCGGCGCGCGTGGCCAGTTGGCCTTGGGCGGCAGCATCGGCCAGCATGGTGGCATCATCCACCAAGGCATTGATGGCCTCAATGCAGGTGTTCAGGTTGTTTTTGATGGTGTTGAAATCACCTTGGTAGGGGTCGGTGATTTTGGCTGGAATGGCCCCGCGTGAGATGTCGTCCATATACTTGGCAGCCACATTCAGGGGGCCAATCACCGCATCGAGTGTGTGGTTGACACCCTGCACAATTTTGCCGAAATCGCCTTGGTGGCGGCTGGCATCGGCGCGTGTGGCCAGTTTGCCCTCTACTGCTGCCTGCGAGAGCAGTTTGGCATCGGCCACCAGCGCTTGCACGGCATCAATGCAGGTGTTGAGGTTGTTTTTCAGGGCGTTAAAGTCGCCTTGGTAGTTGTCGTTGATGTGCGGCGGAATATCGCCTTTGGCAATGCGTTGCACATACCCAGCGGCTACGTTCAGCGGGCCAATCACGGCATCTAGGGTGTGGTTGACACCTTGGACAATGGTGCGGAAATCACCTTGGTGGCGGGTTTCGTCGGCGCGTGTAGAGAGTTTGCCCTCTACGGCGGCTTTCACTAGCAGTTGTGCATCGGCGGTCATGCCATGCACGGCGCTGTGCAAAGCGCGCATCGCTTGGGCCAGTTGGCCAATTTCGTCTTGGCGCTGCAAGGTGATGCGGTGGCTAAAGTCACCTTGGGCCATTTGCTCAACGCTGTGCAGCAATTGGCGTGTGGGCACGGTAATACTGCGCGTAATCAGCACGCCGAACAATACGCTGAGCAGTGCTGCCAATGCACCCAAGCCAATCATCAGCCAGTGGGTATCTTGGGCTTGTTGAACCGCTTGGGTGCCAATTTGCTGTGCATTTTGACTGAGCAGGGCAATCAAAGTATTCACGCTTTGCACGTAGGTGTTTTGCGCTTCTAACAGTGGGCCTAGCGCCTCTACGGCTGCTTCTTCGGGCTTGTTGCTACGTAGCAGAATGACCACCCCTTTGAGCGCTTCGCGGTAGGTTTTGCGTGCATCGGCCACTTTGGCCAGTTGCTGTACCGCTTTGGGCTGGGTCAGTAGCGCCTCTAACTCTTGATAGCGATTGGTTATTTTTTCGCTAAATATGGATAATTTCTCTAACTGATTTTGCGTATCGGTATCGCCGCGCAGCATGGCGTACATGATGGCACCATTGAGCGCGTTGGTATGCAGGTTGATTTGGTCCACTATCTCGTTGGCCAACACCACTTCGGTCAAATGCTGATTGGACAGGGCATGAACATCGTGGCTGATAGAGCCAATACGGCTGATGCCCACGGCCACAATGGCTAGCATCAAAGCCAAGGCGGTGGCAAAACCTAGCCCAAGCCGCGTTCCGATTTTGAAGTTTCCGAACATGATGATGGTGCTTTCTGGGTTGAACTGTTTTTAGGCGGTGATTGCATCGTGCTGCACTGGGGCAGCACCGTCACTGAGGGTGTGGCGGCTGGCCACGGTGGCCAGTAATTGGGGTATATCCACAATCAGGGCGACCCGGCCGGTGCCCAAAATGGTGAAGCCGCTCATGCCGGGCAGCCCGTGAAACACCGGCCCCAAGGGGCGAATCACGGTTTGGTATTCGCCTTGCAAGGCATCGACCAGCAGGCCAGCACGCTGCTCGCCACAGCGCACCACTACCAGGTTTTCTCTGGCCTGTGGTTCTGACTCAACGGCCACACTGGACAGCTCGGGCAGGCCAAACAGTTGGCGTAAACCAATCATGGGCAGCAGCTCATCGCGCAGCGGGAATACGTCGTGGCCCTTGGTTTGTTGCGCGGTTTCTGGGGTCAACTCGATGCACTCTTGCACCATGTCTAAGGGGATGACCAAAGAGGAATCACCCACCGTGACCAAGAAGCCGTCAATAATCGCCAGCGTCAGGGGCAGGCGGATACGAATGCGGGTGCCTTGGCCCTCGGCGCTTTGAATTTCGATGCTGCCACGCAAGGCGGCAATGTTGCGCCGCACCACGTCCATACCAACCCCCCGGCCTGACAGGTTGTTGACCTGCTCGGCGGTAGAGAAGCCCGGCTCAAAAATCAGCTGCTGGATGTCGTGGGCGCTTAAAGTTTGGTCGGGGCGCACCAAGCCGCGTTCGATGGCTTTGGCCAAAATACGCTCTGACGACAAACCGCCGCCATCGTCCGAGACTTCAATCAGGATGCTGCCGGCATCGTGGCAAGCGTGCAAGCGCACCCGCCCTTGGGCTGGTTTGCCACGGGCCACGCGCACCGCCACGGGTTCAATGCCGTGGTCTATGGCGTTACGCACCAAATGGGTGAGGGGGTCGCCAATTTTTTCAATGACGGTTTTGTCTAACTCGGTGTCGGCACCGCTAATGTCTAGAGCGATGTCTTTGCCAATTTCTTGCGACACCTCGCGCACCACGCGCTGAAACTTGTTGAAGGTGGCCCCAATTTGCACCATACGCAACTGCAAAGCCGAGCCGCGCACCGATTCAACCAAGCGCGCTACCACCGAAGCGGCTTCTTGCAACTGCGGCAGGCCACTGCTGGTCACGGCCAGATGCAGCCCGGCGCTGGCGATAATCAGTTCGCCAATCAGGTTGATGTGGGCATCGAGGGTATCGGCCTGCACACGGATAACGGCGGTCTCGGTGGTTTTAGCCGCCGGGGCAGCAGGGGCTTTAAGGGCTGCGGGCACTGGCGATGCAGGTGCTGCGGGCGTTGGTGTGGCGGGTGCGCTGGTAGCGGCTGGCTGAGGCTGGGACGGAGACGGCCACAACAGCGCCAGCTCTTGTGCAGTCAGGCTGCCGCAATCTTGCAAGGCTTGCATCCATGCTGCATGGGCGTGGGATTGGTTTTGCTCTGGGGGTAGCGCTTGGCGGTACTGCTGCAAGGGGCTGTGCGGCGGCAGAATGCACACTTGGGCACAGTCGCGCACAAACTCAAAAATGCCCTCGATGGCTTGGGCGCTTAAATCGCTTTGGTAGCGCAGGGCAAAGCCGAGATAGCAAGTCTCGGCGTCCATGTCCGCCACGTCGGGCAGTGCATGGCTGATGGTTGCCAAACCCACAATGCGCCCCATGCTCGCCAAACAATGCAGCAAGGCCAGTGGTTCCATGCCGTCGCGTAGCAAATCGGGGCCAGCGTACAGGCTGATGTGCCAGTCGCTGGTTGCAGCGGCGGGTAAGCCATCCAAGGGCATCTGGGGTATAGCGGCCTTGGGGCTGGCGGGTGCTGGCACGGCAGCGGCCAGAGATTCGGGCGCTGCTGACGGGCTACAGGCTTGCAGCGCCTGCATCAGCTGGTGGCTTTGGGCATGAACGCCGGCATCGGGGGTGGTGCCCGCCTCTATATGGTCAATCAACACGGCCAGATGGTCACGCACTTGCAGCAACAGTGCCACCAAATCGCGCGACAGTTGCACCTCACCGCCACGCACTTGGTCGAGCACGTTTTCGGCATGGTGGGTAAAGGCCACCAAATGCTCTAGCCCAAACAATCCCGCTGAACCTTTGATGGTGTGGGCAGCACGAAAGATGGCGTTGAGCAATTCAGCATCGGCAGGAGCCTGCTCTAGTTGCAGCAGCGCCTGCTCCATGCTTTCTAGTAATTCACGACTTTCGACGATGAAAGTCTGCAAAATCTCATCGAGGTTCATGGCGCTCCATCGCCCTCAAGGGGTGACCAAACGCGCCACCACCGACAACATTTGCGCGGGCTGAAAGGGTTTGTTCATCCATGCTTTGGCCCCGGCAGCGCGGCCTTTTTCTTTCGAGCTATCACTCGATTCGGTGGTCAGCATGACTACCGGGGTGAATTTGTAGGCCGGAATTTGCTTGGCTGCCTTGACAAAGGTGATGCCATCCATGCGCGGCATGTTCACATCGCTAATCACCAGATGAATTTTTTTACCATCCAGATGCTCTAAGGCTTCTTGGCCGTCGCTGGCTTCTAGCACCTCAAAACCGGCTCCGCGCAAGGCGATGCGTACCACTTGGCGCAAGGAGGCCGAATCATCAACGATCATGATGGTTTTTGCCATGGAAGACTCCAATCAAATCTGCTATAGCCTTTGAAGGTAGCCGTTATTTGTGACACTGGTATGGAGAACAAAAAAAGGGCGCTGGCTTTGCGCCAGCGCCCCTTGGATGCAAGTGGTTACGCTTAAATCTCGAAGTTATCAATTAGGCGCGTGTTGCCCAAGCGGGCAGCCCCTAAGACCACCAAACTTCCAGCGCCATCGCCTGCTTGGGGCGCTTGCAAATCGGTGCGGCGGCGCACCGTCAGGTAATCGGGCTGCCAGCCGCGTGCTTGCAGCGCTTGCAGGGCTTGGGTTTCTAAGGCCGGGGTTTGCGTGGGTAAGTTATTGGCAGCGGCCAGCGCAGCATGGCCCAAGGCTTGCAGCGCCAGCGAGAGCTGCACCGCCTCGGAGCGTTCGGCCTCGCTCAGGTAGCCATTGCGTGAACTGAGTGCCAAGGCATCGGCAGCGCGTTGCGTTTGCCCGGCTATCACGTTAATCGGCAAGGCAAACTGTTGCACCATGCGGCGCAACACCATCAGTTGCTGGTAGTCTTTTTGCCCAAACACCGCCGCACCTTGGGCTTTGCCCGCAAACACCGCACTGAACAATTTCATCACCACGGTACATACGCCGGTAAAAAAGCCGGGGCGAAATTGGCCTTCCAAAATATCCGCCAACAGGGGGTCAGGTTGCACTTTGAAGGTTTGTGGCTCGGGGTATAAATCCCGCTCACGCGGGGCAAATACCACGTCGCAACCGGCGGTTTGCAGTTTGGCGCAATCGGCCTCCCAAGTGCGTGGGTAGCTGTCAAAGTCTTCGTGTGGCAAAAATTGCAAGCGGTTGACAAAGATGCTTACCACGGTGGCATCGCCCAGTGGTTTGGCTTGGCGCACCAAAGAGAGGTGGCCTTCGTGCAGGTTGCCCATCGTCGGGACAAATGCGGGCTGGCGGTAAGCCGCCAAAGCGGCGCGCAGTTCGGGAATGGTGCGAGCGATGTGCATAAAAAAGCCCAAAAGCCTAAAAAACAAAAGGCGGATTATTCCGCCAAAGCAAAACCCGGTGCTGGGGGGACTTACCAAGCGTGCTGCGCGTTGTTGGGGAAGCTGCCGTCTTTGACGGCGCGCACATACGCCTCCATCGCCCCGCGCACGCTGCCAGCCTCCTGCATAAAGTTGTGCACAAACTTGGCCATCTTGCCCAAGTTCATGCCCAACATATCGTGCAGCACCAGCACTTGGCCAGCAGTGCCGTTGCCTGCACCAATGCCAATGGTGTGGCAATGTTGTAGCTCTTGTGTCAGTTCTGCCGCTAGCTGCGCTGGCACCATCTCTAACACCAGCATACTGGCCCCAGCGTCTTGCAGCTCGTGGGCATGGTGACGCAAAACTTGTGCGGCTTGCTCGCCCTTGCCTTGCACGCGGTAGCCACCCAAGGCATGGACGGTTTGTGGTGTTAGGCCCAAGTGGGCGCAGACGGGTATGCCACGCTCGACCAAAAAGCGCACCGTCTCGGTCGTCCACCCGCCGCCTTCTAGTTTGACCATGTGCGCGCCTGCGTGCATCAGGGCCGAGGCGCTACGCATGGCCTGCTCTTTGGATTCGTGGTAACTGCCAAAGGGCAAATCACTGACCACCCATGCTGTGCCCTGCACCCGGCGCAGGCCACGGGCCACGCTGTGGGTGTGGTAAATCATGGTCTCTAGGGTAACGCCCACGGTGCTGGCCAAGCCTTGGCACACCATACCGAGAGAGTCGCCCACCAACAAGCACTCTACGCCAGCGGCATCGGCCACAGCGGCAAAAGTGGCATCGTAGGCAGTAAGCATGGTGATTTTGTCGCCCGCTTCGCGCATTTGTTGTAGGCGCGGCAAACTGACCGGGCGCCGCTGGGGCAGCGGCGATGACGGGGGCAGGGTGCCATAGGGGGTGGTGGCAGAGGGTGTCATCAGTTTGCGCGTGAAACCTCGGCATTCATGCCGGGGAGGTAGAGCGCGGAACGCGCAGCGTTCCTTGCTTTGGGCCTTACCTGTTCACGTCTTGTGTTGTTGGCCTGGTTGAAGAAATAGCCATAACCATCAGCGCGCTGCATCACGCGGCAATGTTTGTGGCTGATACCTTGCACCACGACGGCTTTACCGTCTTGGTAGCTTTGAATGTTAAAAGAACCGCTGGCTCGAATCGCCACTCGTCCGATGTGGGTGCCAGCCTTGACTCCCGATGGCACCTCAGCGCGCACCATATCGCCGGAGCCAAAGCCATGCACCCGTTTATTACGCATCAGGTAGCCGTGTGGAAAGCCGAATTTGTCCAAGCGGGTGCGCTGGTAGCTGCCCCGGCCTGTGGCTTTAAGGGTCAATGTGGGACGTTGCCAGTTTCCGATGGCGGCTATGGTTCCTACGCAAGCGGCATCGAGTGCGTGTGTTTTTGGGATACCCAAGGTGCAGCGGTTAAATTTGGTTTGACCACCGGAGGCCAGTTCGACCGGCAGGCCGGTGGCTTTGAGGACATTGGCCAGCGCCCAGCGCGTGGCGTTGACTGCTGCTGCATCGCGCAAAGGCTTCTTCGCCTCGGCCAGTATTTTGGCTAGACGCTTTGGGTCTTTAGCTAGGAATTCTTCAATGCTGCGCGCTGCTTTTTTCTGGTTGCAGCGCTGGCAGGCGAGCGCGAGATTAGAAGCCCGGTTGCTGCCGCCTTGCGCTTTGGGGCGGATATGTTCCACTTGCAACGGCAGGTCTTGGGCATCGCAGTAGGCGCACTGGCGGTTCCATTTTTCTAAAAGATATTCGCGCAATTCGTAGCCGAACAAGGTGCCTTGTTGGTATTCAACACCGGAGATTTCCGGGTTTTGTAAGGCTTGCATATCAAAGCGCACCAACTCGCTATTGATAGCACTGACCGGTGCCCAGCGTTGGATGCGTCGCACCCATGCCATGCAGGTATCCACCCGGTGTTGCAACGAGGGGGCCAGCC
>CAYMAC010000019.1:0-67534 GCA_964388325.1 uncultured Simplicispira sp.
TCGGGGTGGGGCTTCTTGCCTTATCTCCGTGTCCGATTTCATTGAACCACAACACGCAGCATCTTGCATCACTTGCAAGTCTTGCTGTTGCGCTTTGCTGGCCAACTCAAATTGTTGGCGCACACTGTGCAAAGAGCTATACAACACCAGCAAGGCTACACAGACCAACAAGGCCATTGGCCCCATTAAAAATAGCTGTAATCGGCGCCCGGTGTTCATGGCGCACCCAAGCTGGCCAGCAACTCGGGCCAGTGGCTAGGCTCTATGCTGGCAATGTATTCAAAACTGGGGGTAGCGCCATTGCCCAGTGGCCGAAAGAGTACCAAGCTGGCCTCGGGGGGCAAATAATCTATCAGCTCGGCCATGTTGGGGCCGTGGGCCACCACTACGCGGTTGCTACGCGGGGTGAGCACTTTTTCTGACAGCCAGTAGCGGGTGCGCGCTATGGCAGGTTTCTTCTCAGCTTCGGGCATAGCAGCGGTGTAGCGCAAATCGGCATCTATTTGTACCGGACTGGCAAAAACACGGCGCGCGCTTTCTTGCGCCCGGCAAAATGGACTGCTAATAACCTGATGGTACGGAATACGCAATTGGCGCACAAAGCCCGCTATTTTGTCCAGTTGCGCCCGACCTGCATCCGTCAGGGGGCGCTGGCTGGCGCAATCATCAAGATTGACCGGAATTTGGTCTGGAATGCGTGCGTTGGTGGGGCCGTGGCGCATGTACAGCACCAAGCCGCCTTGATGCAACAGTTGCACATGCTGGCGCTGTGCCTTAATGACCCGAAAATCACTGGGCGCTGGTATTTGCACATCAGCAGCCAGCACCTTACCCGCGCCAACGTATAACAAAGACACGCACAAACTCCACCAAAGTCGATGGAGTAGGCCCGATTGCAGCCGCGCGCCAGAGCGATAGGGTGTGCTTGTGTTTTGCATGAATATTCCTTGTCTTATGGCCTAGTCCAACAACCGGGCCACCTCCAGCCTGCGCCATTTTCTAGCAGTGCAAAGTGTACCGAAGACTGCCAACGCCTTAACGTACCTTCAGTCCATCCAGTTTGGGGATAAATCTCCTGCAACTTGCAGGGCTTCCGTTTAAATGGGTAGTGCGCTTAGGTACACTGCCACACACCCCGGCACCGTGGTTTGCGGTACGGTTTTTTTTGGTCAGCTTGTTCTTTCAAGGAGTAAACGCAATGGGTCTGTTTGACATGTTCAAGAGCGATTCGGGTGACAAAATGACGCCCCACTTGGCTTTTGCCACCAGCCTGATTTACATGATGTCTGCCGATGGCGAGATTGACCATGAAGAAATCGGCCACCTGCTGTCGGTGTTGGGCGGCGCAGACCAAGGCAATGGCACGGTGGGCGTAGGCGCACAAAACCAAGCCTTGCTTGATAACGCCGTGAAATACCGCCGCAAAAATTCGATTGACACCTTCTTGCAAGAAGCTACCCCGCTGCTCAGCGATGCCCAAAAAATGTGCATGTTGGTCAATTTGATTGATTCTTCTTTGGTTGATGGTCAGCCTGAGCCCGAAGAACAAGTGCTGTTTGGCAAGTTCCTGCAAGCCTTTGGTGTCTCAGAAGAGCGTTTCCGCCCCTTCTTTGAAATTATGGTGCTCAAGAACGACCGCACGGTGTTTACCAACCAAAGCCACCCCAAGAACGACCCCAGCTACCAAGTGAAGCTATCGATTCCGTCCTAAGGTTTTTACAGGGCCGGGGCTGGGATAATCCAGCCCTATGGCCATGTTTGCGGAAGGCGTTCTAAAACTTCACTGGGACCAATTGGTGCCCGTTAATTTGGCGCGCATTGCCCGGCGCATGGAGATTGCTATCCGCCTCAGCGATAGCCTGCAAGCCTGCGCGCTGCTAGACATTAGCCCGCAAAACAAAGCCCGCATCACCATTGGCAAGCAGCAAAGCGTGCAGCGCCAGCGCTATGGCGTAGCCCATGCTATTGGCCACGTCGCCCTGCACCACCTGCGGCCCGGACACCAGCGGCTGATTGATATGGCTGACAATTTTGGCGTAGATGCCAACAACCGCACTGAACTAGAGGCCAATCAGTTTGCCTTGGCTTTACTCTTGCCCGCCCCAGCGTTAGCACAACTGCTAGAAAACCAACCAATGGCCCAACTGGACGACGTGGCCCAGCGCTTTGAGGTGCCACCCATCTTAGTTAAGCAGCGCATGGCCGATTTAAGTTTGCATTTTCAGCGCCCTTTGGCCTTGCAACCCTATGTGGCGGACAGCGATACTGACTGGGTTTAAGTGGCCCAGCGCTTACCACTGCCCACGTTGTGGCTGGCGTTGGCGCATGGCCAATTGCAACAAAGTGATGGTATCCGGGCGTTGGGCACGGGCGGCAAAATCTATGGCACGCAAGCCGAGTTGATTTTTTAACATCGGGTCTGCCCCTTCATCCAACAGCCTTTGGGTGCAGGCAATGCTGCCGTATTGTGCCGACATCATCAAGGGCGTTGTGCCGTTGGGTGAGGCCGCATCAATGTACGCATGGTGTTCTAACAGCAAGGCCACGATGTCTTCTTGCCCCGGCTGGTTGCTAGAAGCGGCGTAGTGCAATGGTGTCCAGCCGGTTTTATTCACGTCCGCGCCGCGCTCTATCAGCGTGCGTGCTGCCTGCAAATGGCCTTTGAGGGCGGCCATCATCAACGGGCTTTCGCCGTGGGCATTGCGAACTTCCACATTCAAGGTTGGCAGCGCCAGCAGGGCAGCAAAGGCGCGCAGTGAACCCAGTTGCAGCGCCAAAATCAGGCCGGTTTGGCCTTTGTCGTTGCGCGTGTGCGGGTCTAGGCCTTGGCGCAACAAGGTTTGCAGGGCATCGGCATTGTCGCGGTGGATGGCGGTGAAAAAATCTTCATGTGCCCCGGCGTGGGCGCGCCAAGCCCACAGAACACCAGCCGCGCCGGTAGCGGCCAAAAAGCTACGGCGTGCCATCATCTTCATGGCCGTACCCCAGCAAACAGGGTGTCAAAGTTACGGTTGGTGGCCTCGGCCACGGCTTCTAGGGTGACACCTTTGGTGCTGGCGATTTGTTGTGCCACAAAAGGCACATAGGCCGGGCTATTGACCTTGCCCCGATACGGTACCGGGGCTAAATAAGGGCTGTCAGTTTCAATCAGCAAACGCTCTAATGGCACCAAGGCCACCACGTCGCGCAAGGCTTGTGCGCTTTTGAAGGTGATGATGCCCGAGAACGAGAGGTAATAACCCAAATCTAGCACGGCCCGCGCCACTTCTGCCGATTCGGTAAAGCAGTGGAACACGCCACCAGCGCGGTTGTCGCTGCCGTTTTCGCCCTCTTCGCGCAAAATGGCCAAGGTATCGTCGGCGGCGCTGCGCGTGTGGATGATGAGTGGCTTGCCACAAGCACGAGCAGCGCGGATATGGGTGCGAAAGCGTTGGCGCTGCCACTCTAAATCGGCAATGCTGCGCCCGCCTTTGCGGTCTTCCATGCCGTAGTAATCGAGGCCAGTCTCGCCAATGGCCACCACACGCGGCAAGGCGGCATGGGCCAATAGCGTTTGCTCGGACGGCTCTTGCACGCCCTCGTTGTCGGGGTGTACGCCAACGGTGGCCCAAAAATTATCGTATCCGGTGGCCAGTGCGTGAACGGCTGGGAACTCTTCCATCGTGGTGCAGATGCACAAAGCGCGGCTGACTTGCGCTTGCTGCATGGCCGCACGGATGGCGGGCAACTGGCTGCTGAGTTCAGGAAAATTAAGGTGGCAGTGGGAATCGGTAAACACGTTGTTAAATGGTTTGCGTGGGCTTGTCGGAGCCCAAGGCCGTGCCCAAGATGGCTTCAATTTTGGCCTTGAGCTGGCGCGCCTTTTCGTCTTTGGGAAATTGCACCCCTACCCCTTGCACCCGGTTGCCACCGGCACGCGCTGGCGTAACCCAAGCCACCCGCCCCGCCACCGGGTAGCGCTGGGTGTCTTCGGGCAGGGTGAGCAGCACATAGACATCATCGCCCAAACGGTATTCACGCGGTGTTGGGACAAAAATACCACCATCGGCAAAAAATGGAATATAGGCGGCGTGCAAAGCAGCTTTTTCCTTGATGGCCAACTGCATGACGCTGGGGCGGGGCGCGGTAGAGGGGCTACTGGTCAGCATGGTAGGGCAAGGGCGTTAAACAGGGGATGGATGCGAGTTTAGAACGTTTCGTGCTTGCGCGGCCAAGGCTTCGAGCATCAGGCTGGCATTAAAGGGGTGTTCTGCGCTGCGCGCCGCTTGCATGAGTGTTTTGCCCCATTGCGTTAAGGCGGGCAGCGGCGGGGGCGCAGGTAAATCCGTAGCCTCAAAGTAACGCGGGGCTGCGCCTACGCGCAGTGCCAGCAAATCGTGGCAGATTTTTTGCAGCGCGGCAATCGCCTGTGCCGGGGTGTAGGCATGGAGGGCGTTAGCATGGCCGCGCAAGAGTGCCTGTGGCAGTTGTGCCCATGCTTGGGGGCTGTGTTCGGCATGGGATAGCGCCAGCGCGTCATCGGGGCGGCCTCCGGCCATGCGTAGCAGGGCGGTGGCGGTGTGGGCGGGTATGCCTTGCTGCGCTAGCCAAGGCAGCATTTGCGCGGCTGTGGGCCAAGTCATGGTGTGGCCCAAACAACGGCTGCGAATGGTGGGCAGCAGTTGGTGCGCGGCCTCGCTGGCCAGCACAAAACGCACGTCGCCAGGTGGCTCTTCCAATGTTTTGAGCAGTGCGTTGGCGGTGATGGTGTTCATTTGCTCTGCCGGATAGACCAATACGGCCTTGCCCCGATTGCGGGCGCTGGTGCGTTGGGAGAACTCTACCGTGCTACGCATGGCCTCGACGCGGATTTCTCGGCTGGGCTTGCGTTTTTTTTCGTCAATCTCGGACTGGGCTTTTTCGGACAACGGCCAGCCACGCGCCAGCAGTTCGGTTTCAGGCATCAGCACGCACAAATCAGCGTGGGTATGCACCTCAATGGCGTGGCAACTGGCACAACGGCCACAAGCGCCGTGGGCGCTGGGTGCATCGCACAACCACGCGCGCACCAACTCTAGCGCCAAAGCAAATTGCCCCAAGCCCGACGGCCCTTGCAATAGCCAAGCATGGCCACGTTGGGCCAACAAGGCATCGCGCTGGGCGGCCAGCCACGGTGCCAAGGGAGGCACGGTTGCAGGGTTTGCCTGCGCTTGGCTCATGCTTGCTGCGCCCCAGCCAGCCAGCCACGACCTGCCAGTGCTGCCGTAAGCTGTTGCCAGACGGCCTGTGGCGTTTGCGCGGCATCGAGGCGCACAAAGCGGCCAGGGGCTTGGGCTGCGCGCTCGGCGTAGCCTTGGGCGACGCGGGTAAAAAAGTCTTGGTTCAATGCCTCAAAGCGGTCGGGTTGTCGGGCATCGGCCAGTCGGGCGGCGGCTGTCTGTGGGGGCAAATCAAACCAGAGGGTGATGTCGGGCTGGCGCAGTTGGCCCTCGGGCAGGCTGGCCGATGCCTGCACCCACTGCTCTAGCAGGGCCAAAATGTGCGGATGAAAGCCACGCCCAGCGCCTTGGTAGGCAAAGGTGGCATCGGTAAAGCGGTCGCACAGCACCACCTCGCCGCGTGTTAAGGCTGGCTCTATCACGCAGCGCAGATGGTCACGGCGGGCGGCAAATACCAACAAAGCCTCGGTCAGGGCATCCATGTCGTCATGCAAAAGCATGGCGCGCAGTTTTTCGGCCAACGCGGTGCCGCCTGGCTCGCGCGTTACGGCAACGGTGTGGCCTTGGGCGCGCAGGGCATCGGCCAAGGGGACGATGTGCGAGGATTTGCCCGCACCATCAATGCCTTCAAACGAAATAAAAAAACCAGAGGCCATCACAGCAAACATCCTGAAAATAAGTGGGCATCAGTGGGTGCCAGCAGCCAGCCATCAACGTCCGCGTTGGTAACGGTTGACGGCGCGGTTGTGCTCGTCTAGCGAGGCACTGAAATGGCTACCGCCATCGCCCTTGGCAACAAAATACAGCGCCTTGGTGCTTTCGGGCTGCACAGCGGCCATCAAGGCCGCTTTACCGGGCATAGCGATGGGGGTGGGCGGTAAACCGGGGCGGGTGTAGGTGTTCCACGGGGTATCGGTTTGCAGGTCTTTTTTACGCAAATTGCCATCAAACTTCTCGCCCAAACCATAGATGACAGTGGGGTCGGTTTGCAACAACATGCCTATGCGTAGGCGGTTGCTGAACACGCCGGCAATTTGCGCCCGGTCGCTGGCGCGGCCGGTTTCTTTTTCGACAATGCTGGCCAAAATCAGGGCTTGCTCCGCTGATTTCAGTGGTGTATCGCTGGCACGCTGCGCCCAAGTGGCTTCTAAGTGTCTGTCCATGGCGTGCAAGGCGCGTCGTAGCAGGGCCAAGTCGCTGCTGCCTTTGGCGTAGGTGTAGGTATCTGGGAAGAAACGCCCCTCTGGCGCAACGCCGGGGCGGCCTAACTGCTCCATCAAGGCGGCATCGCTCAAGCGGGCGCTGTCTTGGCGCAAACCCTGCTCTCGGGCCAGTGCTGCGCGCACTTGGCGCCAGTTCCAGCCTTCTACCAGTGTCAGGGCTTGGAGCGATTCTTCACCACGGGCCAATTTTTGTAATAGGCTGTAAGGTGTCAGGCCACGTTCTAATTCGTAATTGCCCGCCTTGATTTGCCGGTCTTGCCCCGACAAGCGAAACCACCAATACAGCAACCGGGCATCGGTACGTACGCCAGCGGCCACTGCCTCTTGGGCCACGCCGCGCGGCGTAGTGCCGTGTTCAATTTCGAGTTCTAACGGGCTGTGGTGCAACTCTAGCGGCTGGTACAACCACCATGCAGCAGCCCCGCACCAAGCCAGCGCCAGCAGCAACAACCATTTCAGCAAACGAGCCACTACTGCCTACCCTGTGAAAAAAACAACCCGCCATCATAATTGAGCACTATGACCCCTGATTTGAATGGAATTACCCCCCTAAGCCATCTGGGCGTTATCCGCGCCCAAGGTGAGGATGCCGTCAAATTTTTGCACGGCCAATTAAGCAACGATTTTGCCCTGCTGGGCATGGAGCAGGCACGCCTAGCGGCCTTCTTATCTGCCCAAGGCCGAATGCAGGCCAGCTTTATCGGCTTCAAACGCAGTGCCACCGAGGTGCTATTGCTATGCAGCCGCGACCTGTTGGCCCCCACCCTCAAACGCCTGAGCATGTTTGTGCTGCGTGCCAAAGCCAAATTGAGCGATGCCTCGGCAGAATTTGCTCTGTATGGGGTAGCGGGCGACAGCGTAGCCGCCTTAGCAGCTAGCGCGCAAGCGCCGTGGAGCAAAACCGACCAAGGCGATACCAGCCTGATTCACATCTACCCCGCCGATGGCCAACCGCGCGCGCTGCTCATCACCCCTGCCAGTGCTCCTGCCCCAGTAGGCCCGGCCTTAGAGACGTCGCTGTGGGCTTGGAGCGAAGTGCGTAGCGGCGTTGCCACCCTGAGCGCACCACTGGTCGATAAGCTGGTGCCGCAAATGCTCAATTACGAATCGGTGGGCGGCGTGAATTTTAAAAAAGGCTGCTATCCCGGCCAAGAAGTGGTGGCACGTAGCCAATTTCGTGGCACGCTCAAGCGCCGCGCCTATCTGACCCATGCCGCCGCGGAAATTGCCGTGGGGGCTGAAGTATTTACCCCCAACGATGCAGAGCAGCCCTGCGGCCTCGTGGTACAGGTGGCACCAGCCCCGGCTGGAGGGTGGGAAGCCATCGTTTCCGTGCAAATTGCTGCTGCCGCGCAAGGTGTATTGCAAGTGGGTGCTGGCGCTCAAGGAGTGCCGTTGGCCTTAGCCAGTTTGCCTTATGCACTGCTGCAAGAGGTGTAACACCTGTTGGAGTCGCAAGCTGCTTGGGGCATAATTAATCCCCTTATGCACACACCGCCGACCGGTAACGATCGGCGGTTTGTTTTTGGAGAACACAATGACCACCCTTCCCATCACCAAGCGCGGTGCCGAGCAGCTCAAGGCCGAGTTGCACCGCCTTAAAACCGTGGACCGTCCCGCCGTGATTGCCGCGATTGCCGAGGCACGCGCGCAAGGCGATTTAAGCGAAAACGCCGAATACGAAGCTGCCAAAGACCGCCAAGGCTTTATCGAAGGGCGCATTCAAGAAGTCGAAGGCAAACTGTCGGTAGCGCAAATCATCGACCCATCGGCACTGGATGCTGGAGGGCGCGTGGTATTTGGTGCCACGGTAGATTTAGAAGACGAAGACAGCGGCGATGCCGTCACCTACCAAATTGTGGGTGAAGACGAGGCCGACCTGAAACTGGGGCTGATTAACATCAGCAGCCCGATTGCCCGCGCTCTCATTGGCAAAGAAGAAGGCGACACCGCCGAAGTGCAAGCCCCCAGCGGCATTCGGCGCTACGAAGTGGTGGGCGTGCGCTACCTCTAAGCGCACAACAACCAAAGCGCCATGCAGCAACGTCTTCCGGTATTGGTAGCCGCCCTGTGGTGGGGCAGCTTGGGGGCCATTGGCTTTATGGCCGTGCCGCTGCTGTTTGCCCATCTGCCCAGCCCGGCGCTGGCAGGCAATATGGCGGCGCGTTTGTTTGCCGCGCAAACTTGGCTTTCGGTGGCCTGCTGCTTGGGCCTGTTGTTGCTGTCGCGCCCGCGTGGCAGCACCACCTTGGCACCGTGGGCTGGTGCCACTTTGGCCTTTATTTTGGGCGGCATGTTGCTGGCGCTGCTGGTGCAGTTTGGCATAGCGCCACGCATTGTGGCGCGCCAAGACTTGCGCCTATGGCACAGCGTCGGCACGGCCATGTATGTGGCACAGTGGCTGTGCGCGGCGTGGGTGCTGTGGCGGGTTTCAGCCAAACGCTAAACGGTTAAACGGCTGCGGCCTGCCTATGCGCTATTCGCGCCAATGTTCCGCCACCCAAGTGGCTGGCTGAATAAAACGAAAACGCCGGTTGCGCCGCCCGGCCAAGGCATCGGGTGGGTTGCATTCGCCATGAAAAATCACAATGCGCGCCCCAGCGGGCACAAACGGCGGCTTCCAGTAGTTGGTGGGCCAGCGTGGAATGCCGTGGTACTTAAAGCTTGGGCACCAGTCTTTGGGCCAATAGGCCAGTTTGCCTTGGCTGTGCAAAAAATCCGACAGGTAGGCTTGCTCGTTGCGAAACTTGCGCCGAATTTGCTCAAAATGGCCGCGAAAGTATTCCAGTACATCGGGGTGTGCGCCCAGCTCAAAGCGGTACACCGACGAATTGCCGGTGATGCGCCAAGGCCGTTTGTAGTCGTGGATGATAAGAAACTCGCCCGGCTGGGTAAAAAAATCATCCAAACTGCCGGTAATCACCACATCCACATCCAAAAACAGCGCCGTGCCACACAAGCCGTGCAAATCAGCGCTAAAGGTGGCCAACTTCGTCCAGCCACGCTCTGGAATGCCCGCAGGCAAATCCAGTGGCGGAATGGGTAAGCACTGCACTTCGGGCCGAATGCCGTTGGGGTTATCGGTCAGGCAGACAAAATTAAAATTGCCACGCAAATGGCGGCGCACCATCGCGTACAGGCGGTTGACGTATTCTGGCCCGTACTTGGTGCCCCACTTCATGCAGACAATGTGGCGTTGGGGTGCGCTGGCAGACATCGTTTTAGTCAGATTGGCGTTTTTTGACCGAAGTGGGCTTGCGCTTTTTGGCCCGTTTAATTTGACCGCCGGGCGTTAAACGCTGGTTGCCCAGCACGCGCAAGGTTTTAATTTCGGGGCGCTGGCCGCCGCGTTTGCTGTATTTGAGCACTTTGACATCTTTGGGGCCGGGCATCCGGTCTTCGTCGATGCTGCGTTCTTTGTCGGGCATGGGCCGCCACAGCACCAGCAGCTTACCAATGTGCTGGATGGGCGCGGCGTTCAGCTCGGCGGCCAGCTCTTGGTACATCAGTTCGCGGGCAGCACGGTCATCATTAAAGACGCGGATTTTAATCAGGCCGTGGGCATTCAGGGCGGCATCGATTTCTTTGCGTACGCCAGGGGTCAGGCCATCGTTGCCAATTTGCACCACGGGGTTGAGGTGGTGTGCTTGGGCGCGTTGTTCGCGGCGCTCGGCCGGAGTAAGTTCAATTTGGGGCATGGGCCGTATTATCGAGGCAGGACAGGAGCATCATGAAGGTTAAAACACAAAGTAAGAAGGTGAACAAGGCTTGGTTGAACGACCACGTCAATGACACCTACGTCAAATTGGCACACAAAGAGGGCTACCGCGCGCGCGCCGCCTACAAACTCAAAGAAATTGACGAGCAGTTTGGTCTGATTCGCCCCGGCCAAGTGGTGGTGGACTTGGGCAGCACGCCTGGCGCTTGGAGCCAGTATGTGCGCCGTCGCCTGTCGCCCCACGGTGCCGCCACTGGCACTTTAGATGGCAGCATCATTGCCTTGGATATTTTGCCGATGGAGCCGATTGAAGGTGTGCATTACATCAACGGTGATTTTCGCGAGGCCGACGTGCTGGCGCAACTCGAAGCCGCTGTGCAAGGACGGGCGGTCAATGTGGTGGTGTCCGACATGGCACCCAATTTATCAGGCATTGCCGACACCGATGCCGCACGCATTGAGCTGCTGGTCGAGCTGGCGGTAGATTTTGCCCGCCAGCATCTTCACCCAGAAGGTGCGCTGGTGGTCAAGCTGTTTCATGGCGGCGCTTATACGCCATCGGTGGCTTTGTTCAAAGACACCTTTCGCGTCGTCAAGCCAGTCAAACCCAAGGCATCGCGCGACAAATCTTCTGAAACCTTTTTGGTTGGCATCGGTCTTAAAAACCAAGGCTAAAGCGATACGCTAGGCGATGGCGGGTCAAATCCACGCCCTAATTGGGGCTGTCTGGGGCTATTGTTGTTCCGGCGGTGCCCGAAAAGTCTAAAATCGGCCTTCTTCCCTCTTCATCTTGCTGTTTGCACTCTCTCTGGAGCCCCGCTTGAATAATCAGTGGTTTTCAAAAGTCGCCGTTTGGCTGGTCGTTGCCATGGTGCTGTTCACCGTATTCAAACAGTTTGATACGCGGGTGGGTGTAGCTGCGGGCTACATTGGGTACTCAGAATTTCTGGACGAAGTTCGCAACAGCCGCATCAAAAGCGCCACCATCCAAGAAGGCCCCGGCGGTACCGAAATCATCGCCATTACCAACGATGAGCGCCGCATCCGCACCACCGCTACCTACCTAGACCGGGGTTTGGTGGGCGATTTGGTCAACAACAACGTCAAGTTTGACGTCAAGCCACGCGAAGAAGGCTCCTTGCTCATGACGCTGCTGGTCAGTTGGGGGCCAATGCTGCTGCTGATTGGCGTTTGGGTGTATTTCATGCGCCAGATGCAAGGTGGCGGCAAGGGCGGTGCTTTCAGCTTTGGTAAAAGCAAGGCGCGTATGTTGGATGAAAACAACAACAGCGTGACTTTTGCCGATGTAGCTGGCTGCGACGAGGCCAAAGAAGAAGTCAAGGAAGTGGTGGACTTCCTGAAAGACCCACAAAAATTTCAAAAGTTGGGTGGTCGTATTCCGCGTGGTTTGTTGCTGGTTGGCCCTCCGGGCACCGGCAAAACCCTGCTGGCCAAATCGATTGCCGGTGAAGCCAAAGTACCGTTCTTCAGCATTTCCGGTTCTGATTTTGTCGAAATGTTTGTCGGCGTAGGTGCAGCCCGCGTGCGCGACATGTTCGAGAACGCCAAAAAGAACGCCCCCTGCATCATCTTTATCGATGAAATTGACGCCGTAGGCCGCCAGCGTGGCGCAGGCTTGGGCGGTGGCAATGATGAGCGCGAACAAACCCTCAACCAGATGCTGGTTGAGATGGACGGCTTTGAAACCAACTTGGGCGTGATTGTGGTGGCTGCCACCAACCGCCCTGATATTTTGGATGCCGCCCTGTTGCGTCCGGGCCGTTTTGACCGTCAGGTGTATGTCACGCTGCCCGACATTCGCGGCCGCGAGCAAATCCTCAACGTCCACATGCGAAAAATCCCGGTAGGCCAAGATGTCAACCCCAGCATCATTGCGCGTGGCACACCCGGTATGTCGGGCGCTGATTTGGCCAACCTGTGCAACGAAGCCGCCCTGATGGCCGCGCGTCGCAATGCGCGCACGGTAGAAATGCAAGATTTTGAAAAAGCCAAAGACAAAATCTTGATGGGGCCAGAGCGCAAGAGCATGGTGATGCCCGAAGAAGAGCGCCGCAACACCGCCTACCATGAGGCCGGTCATGCCCTCATTGGCAAGCTGCTGCCCAAATGTGACCCGGTGCATAAAGTCACCATCATTCCGCGTGGCCGTGCCTTGGGTGTGACCATGAGTCTGCCAGCACAAGACCGTTACAGCTACGACAAAGACTACATGCTGAACCAAATCAGCATGTTGTTTGGTGGCCGTATTGCCGAAGAAGTGTTCATGCACCAAATGACCACCGGGGCCAGCAACGATTTTGAGCGCGCTACGCACATCGCCCGCGATATGGTGATGCGCTACGGCATGACCCAAGCCTTGGGGCCAATGGTCTATGCCGAGAACGAAGGTGAAGTGTTTTTGGGCCGCTCAGTGACCAAAACCACCAACATCAGCGAAGAGACCATGCAAAAGGTCGATGCTGAAGTGCGCCGCATCATCGATGAGCAATACGCGCTGGCGCGTGGCCTGATTGAAGAACACAGCGACAAAATGCACGCGATGGCCAAAGCCCTGCTAGAGTGGGAAACCATCGATACCGAGCAATTGGATGACATCATGGCGGGCAAGGCACCACGCCCACCCAAAGACTGGACACCGCGCACCCCGCCCACCTCTTCGGGTGGCGACAGTGGTAGCGGTGGCCTGCCCAGCGTTGCTACGGATGCCATAGTGGCTGGCCCTGCTACGCCAGCAGCCCCAGCCACACCAACGGTAGTCTGATACCGATTGCTGCTTGCTTTAACGGGGTGCTTGGCACCCCGTTTTTTTATCGCCTTTCTGCGTATGTTTTGGCAAACCACCCGCTTCACCATTGACCTGACCGCCCCGCAAATCATGGGGATTGTCAATGTCACCCCCGATTCGTTCTCGGACGGTGGCCAGCACGCCCATACAGCAGCTGCCCTGCGCCATGCTGAGCAGTTGCTGCGCGATGGGGCGCATATTTTGGATATTGGCGGAGAATCTACCCGGCCCGGCAGCCCAGCAGTACCCTTAGCGCAAGAACTGGAGCGCGTGCTGCCCGTGGTGCGTGAGGCGGTGCGCTTGGGCGTGCCCGTATCGGTAGATACCTACAAGCCCCAAGTGATGCAGGCAGTGTTGGATTTGGGCGCGGACATCATCAACGATATTTGGGCTTTGCGCCAACCGGGGGCCGCGCAAGTGATAGCACAGCACCCCAGCTGTGGCATCTGCCTGATGCACATGCACCGCAACCCGCAAACTATGCAGGCAGCCCCTATGCAGGGCGATGTGGTGGCGACAGTGGTAGATTTTCTGGCGCACCACGCCCAAGCTCTGCAAGCCCAAGGGGTACAAGCGCAGCGCATCGTGTTGGACTATGGCATTGGTTTTGGCAAAACCGTAGAACAAAATTTCGCTTTGCTGGCACAGCAACAAGCGCTGTTGGCGCTGGGTTACCCGCTGCTGGCTGGCTGGTCGCGCAAATCTTCGATTGGTGCCGTAACCGGCTTAGAAGTAGGCCAGCGCATGGTGCCCAGCGTGGCCGCCGCCCTGCTGGCCGTGGAGCGCGGTGCGCGCATTGTGCGCGTGCATGATGTGCGCGAAACCGTCCAAGCCTTGCAGGTGTGGCAAGCTGCCTGTTGACCAAGAACCTTCTTCACCGCTTTGTTTTATGCCTGACACTCTCGATACTCTCTTTTCTAGCCCTTCTACACCCGTGTTCACGGTGGCCGAAGGCGGCGTAGCCACCATCACCCTCAACCGCCCAGCACACCGCAATCGGCTAGAAAACGCCGACCTCAAAGCCCTGCTGCACCTGTTTACCCAGATAGATGCCGACCCCAGCATTCGCGTGGTGGTACTCACGGCCAACACCACAGCCCAGCCCAAGCCGGTGTTTTGTGCGGGCTACCATATTGGCGGTTTTGGCACCGAAGATGAAAGCGGTTCGGCCCTGTTTGAGCGCGTCGCCGATGCTTTGGCGGTGCTGCATCCCGTGACTATTTGCGCCCTCAATGGCAGCGTTTATGGCGGTGCCACTGATTTGGTTTTAGCCTGTGACTTGCGCGTGGCTTTGGATGGCATTGAGTTTCGTATGCCCGCTACCGCGCTAGGCTTGCACTATTACCCCAGCGGCTTGCAGCGCTATGTGGCGCGGCTGGGGGTTTCGGCGGCCAAACGTGCTTTTTTAACCGCCCGGCCCTTTACGGCACAAATGCTGTGGAATACCGGCTGCCTAGAGGCTGTGGTGCCCGATAGTGCTGGGATGCAGACCACCGTGGCAGAGTTAGTGCAAGATGTATCTGCCTTAGCACCGCTGGCAGTGCGCGCTACCAAGCAATCGATTAACGAGATTGCCACCGGCCAGCCTAACTGGCCCGCGATGCGTGAACGCGAAGCCCTAACCTCAGAAAGTGAAGACTTTGCCGAAGGCCGTCGCGCATTTGCCGAGCGGCGCAAGCCGGTGTTTGTAGGACATTGACCCAGCTGCGCCGCACTCACCCCAGATTTAGCCTTTTTTGCCCACCAACTGGATGATGCTAGAAAAATCCAGCCCGCCATTGCCCGCAATGCTGTGCATGGCGTAGAGGTTGCGCGCCATGCCGCCCAGCGGCGTGGATGCCTTGACGGCCGTGGCTGCCTCTTGCGACAGGCCCAAATCTTTGAGCATTAAATCGGTGCCAAAACCACCGGCGTAACCCTTGCTGGCTGGGGCGTTTTCATGCACACCGGGGCAGGGGTTGTATTTTTCTAGCGCCCAGTTGCCACCCGAACTGCGGCGCATGATTTCCGACAGTACCTTCGGGTCTAAACCGTTGGCAACACCCAAAGCGATGGCCTCGGAAGTGCCCACCATCAAAATACCCAGCAGCATGTTGTTGCAGATTTTGGCGGTTTGGCCAGCCCCCACGCTGCCAGCATGGAAGATATTGGCACCCATTTTTTCCAACAGTGGGCGGGCGCGTTCCAGCACGGCAGCATCGCCACCCACCATAAAGGTCAACGTACCGGCAATGGCTCCGCCGGTGCCACCCGACACTGGGGCATCGATAAATTGCACGCCTTGGGCTTGCGCGGCGTCGGCCACTTTGCGCGCGCTGGCGGCGGCAATGGTGGAGCAATCAATCACCAAAGTACCGGCGGGCAACAGGGGCAAGATGCCAGCTTGGCTGCTGGTGCCTAAAAACAGCCCTTCAACATGGGCGCTGGCGGGCAACATGCTAATGACTACTTCAGCGCCCTGCACCGCCGTGGCGGTATCGGTAGCAATGGTGATGCCTTCGGCGGCCAGTTTGTCGCAGGCAGCGCTGGACAGGTCAAATGCTTTGACGGCATGACCGGCTTTGTGCAGATTCAGGGCCATTGGGCCGCCCATGTTGCCCAAACCAATAAATGCGATATTCATAATGTCTCCAGTGTGTTGTTATAGGGTGAAGTAATTTCAGCGGATAGCGTCTGGGGCATCTGCGTCCAACATGCGACGGCCAATAATGACGCGCATGATTTCGTTGGTGCCTTCCAAAATTTGATGCACACGGGCATCGCGCAGCAGGCGCTCTAGCGGGTATTCACGGATGTAGCCATAGCCGCCATGCAGTTGCAGCGCCTCGTTGCAGACGGTAAAACCCGCATCGGTAGCAAAGCGCTTGGCCATCGCGCAGTAGGTGCTGGCATCGGGGGCACCGGCATCAAGTTTGCTGGCCGCCAGACGCACCATTTGCCGCGCTGCTACCAGTTCGGTGGCCATATCGGCCAGCTTGAATTGCAAAGCTTGGAAGCTGGCCAAGGTTTTGCCAAACTGCTTGCGCTCTTGCATATAACTTTGCGCTTGGGTTAGTGCGCCTTGGGCAGCGCCAACGGAACAGGTGGCAATGTTGATGCGTCCGCCATCCAAGCCCTTCATGGCGATTTTGAAGCCTTCGCCCTCTTGGCCGAGCAGGTGGTCGTGGGGAATGCAGACGTTATCAAAGCTGATGGTGCGCGTGGGCTGGCTGTTCCAGCCCATTTTTTCTTCTTTCTTGCCGTAGCTGATGCCGGGGGTATCGGCTGGCACGACAAAGGCAGAAATGCCTTTAGCGCCATCTTCAGTGCTACCGGTTCGCGCCATCAAAATCAATACTTCGGTACTGCCCGCACCGGAGATAAACGCCTTGGCCCCGTTAATCAGATAGCCATCATCGGTACGTTGGGCGCGGGTTTTGATAGAACCAGCATCGGAACCGGCACCGGGTTCGGTCAGGCAGTAGCTGGCCAACTTTTGGCCGGTGGTCAGTGCTTCGCCCCAGGTAGCGCGCACGGCATCGGTGGCCCAAGTGCCCAGCATCCACGTAGCCATGTTGTGGATGGTGATAAAGGCGGTGGTAGAGGGGTCAACCGCCGCCAGTTCTTCAAACACCATCGTGGCATCGAGGCGGGGTAGGGCCAAACCACCCGCGTTCTCGGGGGTATAGAGGCCACAAAAGCCCAACTCGCCCGCTTTGGCAATCGCTTCACGCGGGAAGATGCCTTCAGCATCCCAGTGCGCGGCATGGGGGGCCAGCTCGGCTTGGGCAAAATCGCGTGCTGTCTGCGCGAAAGCCCGTTGTTCTTCGGTCAGCTCAAAATCCATAGACAAAGGTCTCCAGCAGGGTTCTGGGAGGTTGCAAGATGGTGGGGGGGCAGCAGGCTGCCCCGTGGGCCTTGTTACTTCAGGCTGATGGTGGTGTTGACCCCTTGGCCTGCTGTGCTGTCATCAAACCAGCGCGCCGTGACGGTCTTGGTTTGGGTATAGAACATGATGACCTGCTTGCCATAGGGACCCAAATCGCCCAGCTTAGAAGCGCGCGAGCCGGTGAACGAAAACAACGGCACGGGCACAGGCACGGGCACGTTGATGCCCACTTGGCCCACGTCGATTTCTTCTTGGAATTTGCGCGCTGCCGCACCCGACTGGGTAAAGATAGCGGTGCCGTTGCCGTTGGGGTTGGCGTTGATAAATTCGATGGCTTCGTCCAAATCTTTGGCGGCCACCAAGCTGAGCACGGGGCCAAAGATTTCTTGGTCGTAAATGGCCATGCCGGGCTGCACGCCCGAGAAAATGGTAGGGCCAACAAAGTTGCCATCTTCATAACCGGGCACGGTGGGCTTACGGCCATCCAGTTCTAGGGTAGCGCCATCGGCCACGCCGCGCTCAATCAAGCCTTCAATGCGGGTTAGCGCACCGCGCGAAATAACGGGGCCAACATCGGTGCCTTTTTCCGTGCCGCCACTGACCTTGAGGGTTTGCGCCTTGGCCACCAAATCGGGCACCCATTGCTGGGCCTCGCCCACCATAATCACCACCGGCAGGGCCATGCAGCGTTGGCCAGCGGCACCAAACGATGCACCGGCAATGGCGTTGAGGGTTTGTTCTTTGTTGGCATCGGGCAACACGATGGCGTGGTTTTTGGCACCCATCATGCACTGGGCGCGCTTGCCGGCCAGCGTGGCGCGGTTATAGACGTGCGTGCCGACTTTGGTAGAGCCGACAAACGATACCGCTTTGATGTCTGGGTGGTCGCAAATGGCGTTCACGGCATCTTCACCACCGTGAATGACGTTGAGCACACCGGCAGGAATGCCCGCTTCCAACGCCAACTCGACCAAACGCATGGTGACCAGTGGGTCTTGCTCAGAGGGCTTGAGCACGAAGGTATTGCCGGTGGCAATGGCCATCGGGAACATCCACAGCGGAATCATGGCTGGGAAGTTGAACGGCGTAATGCCCGCGCACACCCCCAGCGGTTGCAGCAGGGTGTAGGTATCGACACCACTGGCCACGTTGTTGGCCAGCTCGCCCAGTTGCAGGTTGCCAATGCTGGCGGCGTGCTCCACCACTTCTAAACCACGGAACACATCGCCTTCGGCATCGGGCAGGGTTTTGCCTTGCTCTGCGGTGAGCAGGGCGGCCAGTTCACCCATGTTTTCGCGGATGAGTTGTTGCAGCTTGAGGAAGATGCGGGCGCGGGCGCCGATGGGGGTTTTCTTCCACGTTTTGAAGGCTTCCTTGGCGGCTGCAACGGCAGCGTCAATTTCTGCGGGCGTGGCAAAGGGCACGCGGGCCAACACTTGTTGCGTGGCTGGATTGACCACATCGCGCCATTGGGTGGTCTGGGATTCGACAAATTGGCCGTTAATCAGCAGTTTGACGGAAGGTGCAGTCATGGATGAAGTCTCCTGAAAATGGGTCTATACGCCCGAGAGCTTGCATCGTAGCTGTGCGCTTTTACTCTCACAATAGGCAATTACGCGCAATGGATGTGCAAAAATGCACAGCTTTACCACTTGCTCCAAGCTTATGGACTGGAACCACCTGCGCCACTTTCTGCAACTGGCCCGCGCTGGCACTTTGGTGGGGGCAGCGCGGCATTTGGGGGTGGACCACACCACGGTAGCGCGGCGCATTCAGGCGTTAGAAAAACAAATGGGGGCCGCGCTGTTTGCCCGCGAGGCCGGCGGCCACCGCCTGACGGAGCTGGGGCGGCAATTGTTGCCTGCCGTAGAGGCGATGGAAGCAGCGGTATTGGGGGTGGAGCGCGTAGCCCCCAGCAGTGGCAGTGGCCCGGCGGGCTTGGTGCGCGTCGGAGCCACCGAGGGCTTTGGTACGCTGATTTTGGCCCCCCAACTGGCACAGCTGACACAGCGCCATCCGCAGTTGTCGATTGACTTGCTGGCGCTGCCGCGCATGGTGCAATTGTCGCGGCGCGAGGCGGATATTGTGATTTCCTTAGAGCGCCCCCGGCGTGGCCCAGTGATTGTGAGCAAGCTGGCCGACTATGTGCTGCACCTGTACGGCCAGCGCGAATACTTAGCGCGCCGCCCCTTGGTCAAGCAGCGCGAAGATTTGCGCCACCACGCTTTTGTCAGTTATGTCGATGATTTGCTGTTTACCAAAGAATTGCAATTTTTGGATGCCCTGCACCAACCCGAGCGCTTTGCCTTTCGCAGCACCAGCATCACCGCACAGCACGAGGCCGTGCGTGCCGGGGCCGGGTTAGCGGTACTGCCCGCTTTTCTAGCCGACCGTGACCCCTTGTTGATGCGCGTATTGCCCGAAGAAGCCCGCTTTACCCGTACCTTCTGGATGAGTATGCCCGCTGAGTGCAAGCATCTGGCGCGCATCCAAGCGGTATGGGGATTTTTGCGCGAAATCGTGAAGGAGCGCCAAGCCTTGTTACAACCGACAGCGTCGCTTTAGCCCCTAATCTAAGTCAGAAATTAGGGGTTCCACGGGCAAATCGCGTCAGCTTCCCGCAAGCACAGAAGAACGATAATTATGAATTCAAAATTGCCACATCTGTGCGCGCCCCTCGGAGACACCGCATGACCAGTTACGCCGACTTTCACCAACGCTCCATCACTGAACGGGACACCTTTTGGGCCGAGCAGGCCCGTCTGGTTGATTGGCAAACGCCACCCCAGCAAATTTGCGATTACAGCAACCCGCCCTTTGCGCGCTGGTTTGTCGGTGGCACCACCAACCTGTGCCACAACGCCGTTGACCGCCACTTGGCCACACGCGCTGACCAAGCCGCATTGGTAGCGATTTCTACCGAAACCAACACCGAACGCAGCTACAGCTTTGCCGAGTTGCACGCCGAGGTGCAACGCATGGCCGCCAGCCTGCAAGCCTTGGGGGTGAAAAAAGGCGACCGCGTCCTGATTTACATGCCCATGATTGCCGAAGCCGCCTTTGCCATGCTGGCCTGCGTGCGTATTGGTGCCCTGCATTCGGTGGTGTTTGGTGGCTTTGCCGCTGGCTCCTTGGCTTCGCGCATTGAAGATGCCCAACCCGTGGCCGTGGTCAGTGCCGATGCCGGTTCGCGCGGTGGCAAAGTGGTACCTTACAAACCCCTGCTGGACGAAGCCATCACCCTGTCTAGCCACAAACCCCAAGCCGTGTTGATGGTCAACCGGGGTTTGTCACCAATGGAATGGGTAGAAGGCCGCGACCAAGATTGGGCCAGCCTGCGCGAGCAGCACCTGAACGCCCAAGTGCCTTGCGAATGGTTGGATTCCACCGAACCCAGCTACACCCTGTACACCAGCGGCACCACGGGCAAGCCCAAAGGCGTGCAGCGCGACACCGGCGGCTACACCGTAGCACTGGCTGCCAGCATGAAGCACATTTTTGGTGCCGAAGCCGGTCAAACCTTCTTTGCCACCAGCGACATCGGCTGGGTGGTGGGCCACAGTTACATCATCTATGGCCCCCTGATTGCGGGCATGGCCACCATCATGTACGAGGGCTTGCCCACCCGCCCCGACGCAGGCATCTGGTGGAGCATTGTCGAAAAATACAAAGTCACGCACATGTTCTCGGCCCCCACCGCCGTGCGCGTGCTCAAAAAGCAAGACCCGGCCTATCTGGCCAAATACGATGTCTCTAGCCTCAAAGCCCTGTGGCTGGCTGGTGAGCCACTGGACGAGCCTACCGCCCAATGGATTAGCAACTCGCTCAACGTACCCATCATTGACAACTACTGGCAAACCGAAACCGGCTGGCCGATTCTCTCGCTGTGCAACGGTGTCGAGCAACAAATCACCCGCTTTGGCAGCCCCGGCAAGGCCGTCTATGGCTACAACGTCAAGCTGATTGATGAATCCACGGGTGAAGAACTCACCACCCCGAACCAAAAAGGCGTGGTGGCGATTGAAGGCCCACTGCCTCCCGGTTGTATGCAAACCGTCTGGCGCGACGATGACCGTTTCGTCAACACCTACTGGAAGAGCATTCCGGGCCGCCTGATTTACAGCACCTTTGACTGGGGCATCCGCGATGCCGACGGTTACCACTTCATTTTAGGCCGCACCGATGACGTGATTAACGTGGCCGGCCACCGCTTGGGCACGCGCGAGATTGAAGAGTGCATTGCCTCGCATTCCAACGTGGCCGAAGTGGCCGTGGTAGGTGTGGCCGACAACCTCAAGGGCCAAGTGGCTTTGGCATTTGCCGTGCCACGCGATGCCAGCAGTTTGGGCGATGATGCGGCGCGCAAAGCCCTAGAAACTGAAATTATGCAGTTGGTAGACCATAAGCTGGGCGCAGTGGCACGGCCTTCGCGTGTGTATCTGGTGGGCTTGCTGCCCAAAACGCGCAGCGGCAAGCTGTTGCGCCGCGCCCTGCAAGCGGTGGCCGAAAAACGCGACCCAGGCGATTTGACCACGATGGAAGACCCCGCTGTGCTGCAACAAGTGCGCGATTTGGTCGGTTCTTCTTAATCGCTTTGGTGCTCGTTCGGCTTACCTCTGTGGGCCGAACCAGCAAGCAGCCAAGCCGCCGCAATACCCTCGTTATAGAAGGGGTTGCGGCTTTTTTATTCAGTCTTTGGGCCGAAAGCCAATTTCTAGCGTAGGTGGCACCCGACCATCGATGTCGCGCGGTAGGCTTTCGGTTTTTTGCAGTGCGCGCAGCACCGCCGTATCCCAAGCCTTGTCGCCGCTGGATTGGATGAGTTTGCTGGACACGATGGTGCCATCGGGGGCGGCGCGTACCTCGACCACGGCGCGCGGGTTGCCCGCCACATCGTCTGGATAGACAATGTTGGGCTTGACCTTGGCGGCCACCTTGCCGCCATAGCTGGCCGAAGGGCCACCGGCACCGCTGCTGTTACCACCGCGACCACCGCTGCCACTGCCGCCGGTGTTGGGGCCGCCACTGCGTTGGGCGTTGCCTTGGGCATCGTCGCCTCCACTGGCCCCGGCCAAGGCTTGCATACGGCGCAGGTTTTCTTGGCGGCGTGCTTCGGCGGCTTTGGCTTGCGCCTGTTCTTGGGCTTGGCGTTTCTTTTCTTCGGCCTGTTTTTGTTTTTCTTGCTGCTCGCGGCGTTCTTTTTCTGCTTTTTCTCGTTCTTGGCGCTCAGCTGCTTCTTTTTCTTTGCGTTCTTTCTCGCGCTGTTTTTCACGTTCTTTCTCACGCGCGGTTTTTTGTGCTTTTTCTTTGGCTTCTTGTTCTGCCTTCTCTTTTTCTTTCTCTTTTTGCAGGCGCTTTTCCTTTTCTAGGCGCTCTTGGCGTTCAGCCGCTTCTTTTTCTTTGCGCTCTTTTTCGCGTTCTTTGGCTTTTTCCTTCTCGCGTTCTTTTTCGCGCTCACGCTCACGCTCGATTTGCTGTTGGCGTTCTTGTTCTTTCTTTTCTTTTTCTAGGCGCTTTTTCTCGCGTTCGATGGCGATGTCGGCCTCGCGGCTATCGGCCACGGCAGCACGGGGCGGCGGTGGCGGCGGCAAAGTGGGGGCCGGTGGTGGCGGCAGTGCGGGGGGCAAAGGTGCTGGGGCAGGAAGTTCTATGGGTGTGGGGGCTGGAGGGGGCGGGGGTAAAGCCGGTGCGGCCTGCTGGGGCAAGGCCGCCCACAATTCGGCCTGCACTGAGCCGCTGTCTTCTTCGCTGGCTTTCCAATTCACGCCCCAAGTTAAGGCGGCGACCAACACGCCGTGGGCCAACACGGCCAAGGCAATGGCGCGCAGTCGCCCCGGTGGCTTAGGCGGGGCAAACTGCTCACGCTCGGGGTGGTGCATAGGCATGGTGGCGCAGAAAGTGGATGCAGCGACAGCGTTTAACTGCCACTTTGTTTAACCGACAGACCCACGCGCTGCACCCCGGCTTTTTGCAAGGCGCTCATGGCTTTGACCACGGCCTCGTAAGAGACGGTTTTTTCAGCGGCAATGATGACGGCGGCGCTGCCCTCGGGTTGGCTTTGTTGCCACGCTAAGGCAGCAGCGGCGGCTTCTTTTTCAGTCACGGTGCGGGTGTTGCCCTCGGTGGACAGTTGCAACAGTCCATCTTTGCCCACGATGACGGTGGCAAACTTGACGGGCTGCTTATTGGCTTTGCCCACCGTGGGCACATCCACCATGCCGGGGGTCAACATGGGGGCGGTGACCATAAAAATGATGAGCAGCACCAACATCACATCAATAAACGGCACCATGTTGATTTCGTTCATGGTGCGGCGGCCACGTCCGCGCGAAGCAATGGCAGGCATAGCGTGTTCCCTTGGCTTAATGGCCCGAGGCCGAAGGCGCGGGCTGCGCCCCTAAATTGCGCTGCAAAATGTTAGAGAACTCCTCGATAAAGGTTTCTAATTGGTTGGCTACCCGGTCGCAATCGTGGGCAAAACGGTTGTAGGCCACCACCGCCGGAATGGCGGCAAACAGGCCAATCGCCGTGGCCACCAACGCCTCGGCAATGCCGGGGGCCACAGTGGCCAGCGTGACCTGCTCCATGCTGGCAAAGCCAGTAAAGGCGTGCATGATGCCCCAAACCGTGCCAAACAACCCCACGTAAGGCGATACCGAAGCCACCGAGCCTAAAAACGACAAACTGGCTTCTACCACATCCATCTCGCGCTGAAAGCTGGCGCGCATGGCGCGGCGCGCACCATCAAGCAGCACGCCGGGGTCTGTGATGCGGCGCTCGCGCAGTTTTTGGAACTCGCGCATCCCGCTGGCAAAAATGCGCTCCATCGGGCCGCCGTGTTTGGCATTTTGCGCGGCGCTGGCGAACAAATCGTTCAAGCTGGTGCCAGACCAAAAATCGCGCTCAAAATCTTCGTTCAGCGTTTTAACCCGTTTTAAGGCAAACAGCTTGCGAAAGATGGCCGCCCAACTGGCCACCGACACCGTCAGCAGCAGCAGCATGACCAGTTGCACCACCCAACTGGCATGAAGCACCAGATTGAGGATGGACATATCTTGGGAGTTCATAATGAAATTTTTTCCAGAAGGGGGCCGGGGATTCTGGCGGGGCGCAGTGTCTGGGCATTGACCCAGCCAATACGCACCGTGGCAGCACTGAGCAGCTGGGCAGGCGCATCGGGCGTGCTACCAAACAAGAAGGCTTCTTGCAACAGGGTTAAAGAGGCACGCCCGGCTGCTTGCAGTTGGGCCGTCACTAGCAAGGCATCATCTAGCCGTGCTGGGGCCACATAGCGCAATTGCATCTCGCTCACAACAAACAGGCCACCGATTTTCTCACGCAGGGCTTGTTGCTCAATGCCCAAGCTACGCAGCCATTCGGTGCGCGCCCGCTCAAAGAATTTCAGGTAGTTGGCATGAAAGACAATGCCCCCGGCATCGGTGTCTTCCCAGTAGATGCGAATGGGCAGCTGAAATGCAGTAGCCATACAGTGCCGATGTGCTAGGTTGCCAATCCGTGGTCTGTGCTGGGTGCAGGGGCGGCAGCAGTAGCCGTTTTGCGGCCGTGGCCTGCGGCGCTGTCTGCCGCTACTTCGGCAGCGCGCAGTTGCGGAGCCAGTCCACTGAGCACGCCATTGACATATTTATGCCCATCGGTGCCGCCAAATTCTTTGGCCAACTCAATGCACTCGTTAATCACCACGCGCCACGGCACATCGGTGCAGTGTTGGAACTCGTAGGCACCAATCCACATCACCGCATGTTCAATGGGCGATATTTCGGCCAGTTTGCGGTCTAGCAGTGGGATTATCAAGGCATCTAAATCTGCTGCTGTGGTGATGCAACCGTGCAGCAAGGCACTGTAATGGGCTGCATCGGCCTTGTGAAAACCCGACAAATCGCGCGTGAAGGTATCAATGGCCTCGGCAGCGTTGCCACCCACCAAATGCTGGTACAGCGCCTGCAAAGCAAACTCGCGCGCCCGGCTACGGCCCGACTTAGAGGTAGTTTTGCGCGCACCGGGGGCCGTGCGTGTGGGCCGTGGCGTGGTTTTTTGGGCGGTGTCGCTCATGCCAAATCCTCCAGTAAACAAGCCATTTCTACGGCCACGCGCGCCGCATCGCTGCCCTTTTCGGTTTGACGGGCGATGGCTTGCTCCAAATTTTCGGTGGTGAGAATGGCGTTGGCAATCGGCAGGTGGTAGTCTTGTGACACACGGGTCACGCCTGCGCCAGACTCATTGGCCACCAATTCAAAATGGTAGGTTTCACCGCGAATGATGCAGCCCAAGGCAATCAGGGCATCAAACTCTTCGCGGTCGGCCAAGGCTTGCAAGGCCAAGGGCACTTCTAAGGCACCGGGCACCGACACTTGGGTGATATTTTCTGCGGCCACGCCCAGCGCCAGCAATTCAGCGCGGCAAGCGGCGGCCAAGGCGTTGGTAATGCCTTCATTAAAGCGCGCTTGCACAATACCAATGTGCAGCTTGCTGCCGTTTAAGCGCGGTGCGCTGCCTTTGTCTGCGTTCAACATGGTTTATTCCTTGGGGATGTAGCCGATAATTTCGAGGCCGTAGCCGGTCATGCTGGGCAAGCGCCGGGGCTGGCCCATGAGTTTCATTTTGTGGACACCACATTCGCGCAAAATTTGCGCGCCAATGCCGTAGGTGCGTAAGTCCATGCGCCCACGCTCTGGCGCTTGGGCCGAGCGCGCGGTGCCTTCAAACTGGGCCAGCAGTTGGTTGGCACTTTCGCCGCAATTGAGCAACACGGCCACGCCCTTGCCCTGCTGGTGCAAATAGGCCAAGCTGGTGTCTAAACCCCAAGAGTGCATGGAGCGGTTGACTTCCAGCGCATCGAGCACCGACAGCGGCTCATGCACGCGCACCGGCACCACATCATCGGCAGCCCACTGGCCTTTGACCAAAGCCAAATGCACAGATTGGCTGGGCTGGTCGCGGTAGGCATGGGCCGTGAACTCGCCAAAGGCGGTTTGCAGCTTGCGCGTACCCATTTTTTCTACCAATGATTCATTGCGGCTACGGTATTCGATTAAATCGGCAATCGTGCCAATTTTCAGGCCATGCTCGGCGGCAAACAGTTGCAAATCGGGCAGACGGGCCATCGTGCCATCGTCTTTCATGATTTCGCAAATCACGGCGCTGGGGCTGCAACCGGCCATTGCTGCCAAGTCGCAACCGGCTTCGGTATGGCCTGCGCGCATTAGCACGCCGCCATCTACCGCTTGCAGCGGGAAGATATGGCCGGGCTGCACCAAATCGGTGGGCTGGCTGGTTTTGGCCACGGCCACTTGCACCGTGCGGGCGCGGTCGGCAGCAGAAATGCCGGTGGTCACGCCTTCTGCCGCCTCAATCGACACGGTAAAAGCGGTGCTATAGACAGTGCCATTGCGCGCGGCCATCGGCGGCAGGTTCAGAAACTCGCAGCGTTCGCGTGTTAAGGTTAGGCAAATCAAACCCCGGCCAAAACGGGCCATAAAGTTGATGGCCTCAGGGGTGACATGGTCTGCTGCCAATACCAAATCGCCTTCGTTTTCGCGGTCTTCTTCATCGACCAAAATAACCATGCGTCCGGCGCGCATTTCGGCGACGATGTCTTGTACCGGCGAGATGGGTACGGGAGTCAGGGGGGTGTTCATGGGGGGCTTTCGTTGCTAGGCCGCTGCTGGGGGCGTGGCGCAACGCAGGCCCCAAGCGCGGACACTGGGGCCATAGTAGCCCAAACAATGCCCCAAAGAACATGCGATGCGGCAGCGCCGCACGGTGGGCCAGCACAGTACAACAGGTCTGGCCCAAAAAGGATGTATTTTAACGCTGCACACCAGTGGTTAAGCACTAACGGCCACAGCAAACTAGCCCAGACGTGCTAAGTTCCAACCGTCTTCAGAAAAATTTCAAGCACATGAGCACACTACAAGAACGCATCGGTCAGCAATCTGTGGCCCGTTTGACTGGCATCCGTCGGGGGATGGAAAAAGAGGGTTTGCGCGTACTGCCCAGCGGCAATTTGGCCCTGACACCGCACCCGCTCACGCTAGGGGCCACCCTGACGCATCCGCACATCACCACCGATTACAGCGAATCACAAATCGAATTGATTACCGGAGCCTATTTAGGCGTGCAAGAATGCTTGGATGAACTAAGCCACATCCACCAGTTTGTGCTGCGTACCCTGCAAGCCGAAGGCGGCGAGATGCTTTGGGTATCGAGTATGCCCTGCGGCCTGCCCACCGATGAGACCATTCCGTTGGCGCGCTTTGGCAGCTCTAACGTGGGGCGGGCCAAAAGTGTCTATCGTATGGGGCTGGGGCACCGTTATGGCCGCCGGATGCAAACCATTTCGGGGCTGCATTACAACTGGTCGCTACCGGGGGTAAGCAGCGAAGAATATTTTGCGCTGATTCGCAATTTTCGCCGCCATGCGTTTGTGCTGCTGTATCTGTTTGGCGCATCGCCAGCGGTATGCCCATGCTTTGTGCAAGGGCGCGAGCACCGTTTACAGGCTTTGGGCGAGAGTGGGCAATCTTTGTACCTGCCTTACGCTACCTCTTTGCGTATGGGGCGGCTGGGCTACCAAAGCGATGCCCAAGCCTCGTTGGCGGTGAGTTACAACGGCTTAGAGGGCTATGCCAACAGCCTACACGCAGCCCTAACCCAACCCTACCCCGCCTATGAAACTGTGGGCATCCGCAACCCCGGTGGCGATTACAACCAACTGGGCACCAGTTTATTGCAGATTGAGAACGAGTTTTACGGCACCATCCGCCCCAAGCGCACTGTACACAGCGGCGAGCGCCCCCTGCACGCCCTGCGCGAGCGCGGCGTGGAGTATGTAGAAGTGCGCTTGATGGATTTAGACCCGTTTGAGCCGGTAGGCATTGCCGCATCCACCATGCGCTTTTTAGACATCTTTTTGCTGCACTGCCTGCTAACCGACAGCCCACCCGATACACCCGACGAAATCGAGCAGCTCAAGCGCAACCAACACCGCACCGCCGAGCAAGGGCGCGAACCGGGCTTGCAGTTGGAGCGTATGGGCCAACCAGTGGCTTTGAGCGATTGGGCCGCAGAGATTTTGGCCGAATGTGCCCCCGTAGCCCAAGCACTGGATGCCGCCCACGGCACACAAGATTACAGCGCCGCCCTAGAGGTGGCAGGCCAACAATTCAAGCAGTCAGCACAAACGCCCTCAGCGCGGGTGTTGCAAGCGATAGCCCAAAGCGCAAGTAACAGCTTTAGTGCGTTTTCCTTGCAGCAGTCCATTGCTGCGCGGGATGCCATTTTGGCCCAGCCTTGGTCTGAGCAACAACAAGCGCATTTTGTAGCGCTGGCCAACGAATCGCTGGCCGCGCAAAAAGCGCTAGAAGCCGCCGACACCTTGTCGTTTGAGGATTGGCGCCAACGCTACATGGCCCCCAGCGAACTTGGCTAACTACCAAACGGATGCTTATTGGGGCAGGGTATAGCCCTGCTCTTGCACCATCTGCACCAAAGCATCGGCGACTACTGGGTCATAAATACTGCCCCGGCCACGCACAATTTCGGCCAAAGCCACATCCAAACCCAAGGCCGGGCGATAAGGCCGGTCGGCAGCCATTGATTCGAGTACGTCAGCTACTGCCAGCACGCGCGCCTCGGGCATGATTTCGTCGCCGCGCAGGCCCTGCGGGTAGCCGGTGCCGTCCATGCGCTCGTGGTGCTGGCGAATGATGTCGGCCACCGGCAGCGGAAAATGCACATCCTTCAAAATCTCGTAGCCAGTTTGGGCGTGGCATTTGACGATTTCCATCTCCAAGTCGCTCAGGCGGCTGGGCTTGGTCAAAATTTCGGCAGGTACGGCAATTTTGCCGATGTCATGCACCAAACCCACCAGCTCTAGCATGGCGCAGCGCTCTTCCTCCCAGCCCAAATGCCGGGCAATGGCTCCGGCAATCAGGCCCACACGCCGCTCGTGCCCGGCGGTGTAGGGGTCGCGCAGTTCTACCATGTTCGATACCGCCTGCAGCGTGGCCTTCATGGAGTCTTCCAACTGGCGCACATAGCTGGCAATTTGCGCTTCGGCGCGTTGGCGCTCCGTCTCATCTTGGGCCATGACGATGGTGGCTTCTTGGCCATCGTCCCAAATAATTTGGTTGGCATTCAAGCCCAACTGGATGATGCTGCCATCTTTGCGCCGCATGGGTACGCTGTAGGTAACGTTGCGCTCGCCAGCTTCTAAGCGCTGCCATGCAGCTTGGATGCGCGCCCTGTTGCCTGCATCGTCGGTGGTGAAATTCAGAATGTCATTGCCCAACAATTCTTGCGCGCTCCAGCCTATCATTTCGCAGTAGCTGGGGTTGACGTAAATAATGCAGCCACCCCGGCGCACGTAAATGCCGCTGATGGTTTGCTCAATCATGTTGCGAAAGCGGGTTTCGCTTTCTAGCAAGGTGCGCTGACTCCTGCGGATGTCGGTCAAATCTGTCCAAGCGATGATGGCTTCGTCGCCCACTTGGGCCATGGTGCCTCGAGCGATGCGGGCGCTACCATCTTTGCAGCGCAATACCAACTCGGGTGATTCAAGCACGCTGCCTGGGTCAGCCAGTTTTAAACCCTGCTCCCAGTGCTGGCGCAGCTGCTGGCGGGTGGCTGAATCGGGGTAGGCTTGCTCAAACCAAGCCTCTACATTGGGGATGTCTTGCGGCGCATAACCTAACCACTGCTGAAAGGCTTGGTTCAGGGTGCGTAACTGCCCAGTAGCCAAGCTGTAAATTTGCATCGGCGAGGGCGAGGCATTAAACAGCTCGCTAAAGCGGTGTTCGGATTGGCTGGCTTGCTCTTGGGCGGCGCGCAGGTGCTGGGCATTGCTGAAATTACGCAAGGCAAAAGATAAATCCGAGGCCATCTCGTTGAGCAGCAGCATTTCATCGTGCTCAAACAGGTTTTTTTGGCTGGCATACAGGCCAAACACGCCCAGCAATTGGCCATCGTAAAACAGCGGCAGCAGTGCCCGTTGCCAAATGTGTTGCTGGTGTAAAAAGCGCAGCCAAGCATCGGTTGCAACGGGTACGTCATAAACCCGTATTTGCCCATCGACCAAACCCGGTAGCAGGCTTTGAATGGTGCTGTCGGGCTGTGCTATCACCTGTTGCAGGATGGGTAGCAAGTCAGATGGTATGCCGTGGGTGCGAACCAATTGCAGTGGCTGGCCCGCTGCCGGATGCAGTGCCAAAAATAGCATCGGGAAGGTGCCGTGGGCAATCAAGCCTTGGTAGAGGCGCTCTAGTAGCTCATCGCGGTTTTGCGAATAAACCACCGCGCGGTTGGTGGTGCTGAGTAACTCGTACAGATTAGACAGGCGCTGCACCTTCTCGGCGGTTTGAATGCGCTCGATGCAATCGACTATTTGCTGCACCACGCTGTCGAGCAGCGGTTTTTCTTCGTCCAGAAAATGCGGTTGCGCCGTACCCTGTTGGGTGGGTGCAGGGTACCAAACCCACAAGTGGCCTTGATTTTGGCCATTGACATGCAGCTTGCGTACTTGTTGCACAGCGGGTAAGGGCGTGGGCAGAGGGCTACCAAAATTTCCCCAAGCGCTTTCTATGCTGACCTGTATCTGCTGTGGGTGCAAAAAAGCCGCTGGTAACAATTGGGCCACCCCGTCGAGCATTTGGGCCAGTTGCAGGCCGGGGGTTTCTATCAGTTGGGCAATGGCGTGCAGGCAACGCAGTTCTTTGACGCGTTCGCCCAAAGTAAACACCAAGGCTTCGCGCTCAGCCATGAGGTGCTGGCGCTCGGTGATGTCACGCACCACTTGGACATAGCCTTGTTGGCTATCACCCGGAAAACGCAGCGCTGCCAAGCTGCACTCTAATAAGCGCCGCTGCACACCCGCACCACAGGCCAACTCGATATGCAAATTTTCTGGTTTGGCTGCTAGGCGCTGGCACACCGGACAATCTGAAGCGGCCACACTGGCATCGTGGAACAGTGTATGGCTAGACTGGCCCACCAAAGCTGCTGCACTTTGCTGGCAATAACGCGCAGCGGCCTGATTGGCTTGCCGAATCTGCCCTTGGCTGTCAATCACCAAAGTGGGGTCGGGCACCGCATCGTAGGTGCTGGCGGCGCGCGCCAATGCGCTAAATGGTTCACGCAGGGTGGTGTGTACCAGCGCCCAATAAACATGCCAATAGGCAAAAATTTTAAGCAGATGCCCCATCAAGTTGGCATTGGCATAGACGCTGACATAGCGGGTAAAAGCAAATTCTGCCGCTATCAGCAACCCTATAGCCAAGAGCAAGTTGGTCAAGAGCGGCTGTGACATAAAACGGCGATAACGCCAAAACAGGGCCATAGCCACGGCCATCACAGCGATGATGGCGTACTCGGTATAAATTTTGAACGCTGTCAAGCCTTGGCCGTCGATGTAGGCGTCTGGAAAATAGCCACTGGCCACCAGCAGCATCAACAGCATGGCCGCACTGCCAAAACCCAAATGCAGCCACACCACGCCCACACTGCGTAGCAACAACAGAGGCGCTGTCAGTAGTACCAGCGCTTGCAAGCCACGCGCTGCCAGCCACAGTTGGGTGGCAGGGTTGGCACTGTCCACCGGCAAGAGCTGCATTCCCTTAAAGGCCAGCAGATGGGCCAAATCAATCGCCCCACACCAGCCTATGCCCACAGCCACATAAACAACAAAATGGTTGCGCGTAAAACGCAGTGAGGTAGCTGCCACCACCATCGCCACAGCGCCAATAACGATAGAGAACAGCTCGGCCAGCGCATGGGACAACAGGTAATTGACATCTGCTGCCAGCCAACACACCAACGCCATCAGGGAAGGTACCAGCAAACTCTGCAACATGCGCTCCCAAGGGCTGGACGGGTGCAAGGTGTCAGAGTCAAGAGGCAAAGGCTGGTTCATGGCGTGATTATCCCGAACATCCGCTAAAAAATAGCTGACTGGCAGGCAGTGCAGCACAATTCGGACTATGTTGCATTTTGGGGCTGTCTGTGGCGGCCTTGTATCGTCTATGTCTTTGTTTCGTGTGGCTGGCTTGGCCAATGTGGGCCTGTGTTTGCGTATGGTACGCCCCGGTTTTTTGGTGATTACGGCGGTAGCCTGTGTGCTGGGGCTGGCCTCGGCGGCGCATTCGGGGGTGGCGCTGTCGGCAAACAAGGCTTGGGCCACCTTGTTGCTGGCCTTGCTGGCCCATGCGGGGGCCAATGTCCTCAATGACCACGAAGACGCGCGCAACGGGGCCGATGCGGCCAATACCCAAGGTTTGTTTCCGTTTACCGGTGGTTCGCGCCTGATTCAAACCGGGGTGGTGCAGCTGCAAGACACGCGCCACTTGGCGCTGTGGCTGCTGGCGTTGCTGGTGCCGGGCGGCTTGTGGCTGGCTTACCACAGTGGGGCGGGCTTATTGGTGCTGGGCTTGGCCGGGGTATTTTTAGGCTGGGCCTATTCTGCCCCACCGCTGGCGCTGATGTGCCGTGGCTTGGGCGAGTTGGCGGTGGCGCTGGCTTGGGCGCTGATGGTGTTGGGGGCAGATTATGTGCAGCGCGGCCATTTTGCCGTTTTGCCGGTGTGGGCCTCGCTGGGTTATGGGCTGCTGATTGCCAATATCTTGGTGGGCAACGCCTTTCCCGATGCAGCGGCTGATGCACTGGTAGGCAAACGCACGCTGGCGGTGCGTTGGGGCTGGCGCACTACAGCCCGGCTGTATGGGGTGCTGGCTTTACTGGCCCATGCGGGCCTGCTAACGCTGGTGCTGCTACAACAGCTACCGCTAGAGGCCGCCGCCGCCTTGTTGGCGGCACCATTGGCGCTGGGTGCTGCTGTGCAATTAGGGCGTTATGGCAGCCAGCCTGCACGCTTGCGCCCGGCCTTGGTGCTGGGCATTGCCGCTGCGGTACTGCACGGCTTGGCCTTGGCAGCGGGCTTGTACTGGACAGCGCCTTGAGTTTGTACCGCCCGACAATGGCGGCCCGCACCTACCACTCCCTTTTTTTGAAGGCTTCATCCTATGTCTATCCAATGGTTTCCCGGTCACATGCACCTGACGCGCAAGGCGATTGCCGAGCGTATCAAAGATATTGATGTGGTGATTGAAGTGCTGGATGCCCGCCTGCCCGGCTCCAGCGCCAACCCCCTGCTGGCCGAGCTAACGGGCCACAAACCCACCCTCAAGGTGCTGAACAAGCAAGACGTGGCCGACCCCGCACGCACCGCCCTGTGGCTAGACTGGTACAACGCCCAAAACGACACCGCTGCCGTGCCGCTAGATGCCTCTGACCCGGCCCCAGCGCGCAAGCTGATTGATGCCTGCCACCGTTTAGCCCCCCACCGGGGCGGCATGGCCAAACCGATGCGCGTGCTCATTTGCGGCGTGCCCAATGTGGGCAAATCTACCCTGATTAACACCCTGAGCAACAAACGCCAAGCCAAAACCGGCGACGAAGCGGGCATCACTAAATTAGAGCAACGCATTACGCTGGCCGATGATTTTTACCTCTGGGACACGCCCGGCATGTTGTGGCCGCGCATTAGCGTGGCCGAGAGCGGCTACAACCTAGCGGCCAGCGGTGCCGTGGGGCGCAATGCCTACGATGAAGAATTGGTGGTACTAGAGCTGCTGCGCCGCTTGCAAGCCCACTATGGGCCACTGCTGCAAGCGCGCTACAAACTGGCCCTGCCCGATGCCACGGTGGCCGCCATGCGCGATGATGAACTGCTAGAGGCCATAGGCCGTAAACGTGGCGCCATGCTGGGCGGTGGCCGGGTCAACCTGCAAAAAGCCGCCGAAATTGTATTGACGGATTTTAGAACCGCCATTTTGGGCCGCATTACGCTAGAGACGCCGCCAGAGTTTGAAGCATGGCGCGCCGCTGCCGCCGTGCAAGATGCCGAGCGCGAGGCCAAAAAGCAAGCCCGCGCCAGCAAGAAAAAGGGGCGCAAAACCCCTGAAGCAGCCTGAAACTACCTGTACCTAAAAAGCTTACTTGTTCTTATCCTTGCCGCGTGGCATCACCGTAGTGACTGGTGGCATCGGCCGGTCTGAGCCTGAAGGCGCTTTAGGCAGTGAAGTATCTTTTTTGGGCTTTTTGGCCATTTTGTTGTTGTGCGTCTGTCCTTTAGCCATCTTTTTCTCCGTAACGGTCTCGGAAGCGGACCTGAAGCTGCAATGGTATGCGTAAAGTGCCTGTTGCGCTGGGCAAGGATGCGGTATCTTCGCTAACTATGTCTGTTGCTTCTGTATCTTCTGACCGCGTTGATGGCGCTACGCCAACCCCCGAGTCTTATGGCGAAAAGTTTGGCGTGCCCGATGCGGGCTGGCGCAAAAGCCTGCATACCGTGGTGTTTCGCTCTGACACCCCAGCAGGGCTGTGGTTTGACAAAATTTTGATTTTTCTCATCATCACCAGCGTCTTGGTGGTGGTGATTGAAAGCATGGAAACTCTGCCCGCGTGGCTGCACCAAGCACTGGCACGGGCCGAGTTGGTGTTTACTGCCCTGTTCACGCTCGAATACATTGCCCGGCTGCTGTGTGTGCGCCGTCCGGGGCGCTATGCGCGCAGTTTTTTTGGCATCATTGATTTTCTCTCCATCTTGCCCACCTACTTGGCGGTGTTTTTTCCGGGCGTACACGTGCTGATTGATGTACGCATACTGCGCTTGCTGCGCGTATTTCGTATCTTCAAGCTCACCGCTTTCATCACCGAATACCAAGCCTTGGGCGGGGCGCTGGGGGCCAGTTGGCGCAAAATCATGGTGTTCTTGTCGGTAGTGCTGATGATTGTGCTGGTCATGGGCACGCTGATGTACGTGGTGGAAGGCCCCAAAAATGGCTTTACCAACATTCCTACCGCTATCTATTGGGCCATCACCACCATGACCACCGTGGGCTTTGGCGACATCACCCCCAAAACCGATTTGGGGCGTTTTATTGCCTCGCTGATGATGTTGCTGGGCTGGGGCACGCTGGCGGTGCCCACCGGCATTGTGACGGCAGAGATGAGCTGGCAGCGGCGCGCCCACGAGGTACCGGGCTTGCAAACCCCCTGCCCCGATTGCGGCAGCCGTGACCACAGCCTGCACGCCCAGTATTGCCAGCACTGCGGCACGCTGCTGTCTGCGCCAACACGGGCGCACGGGGCGACAATGGCGCACCATGAAAAAACCAATTCTTCCTCTACAACTGTTGGTGGCTCCGGCGCTGGATGACCCCCGCCCTTTAATCCTTTACCACGGCCGCCGCTGCCCCGATGGCTTGGGCGCGGCCTTGGCGGCTTGGCTGTACTACGGCGGTCAAGCCGAACTCGTCGGGCTAGACCACGGCGACGTACAAAGCTTGGCCGATTTGCCCCCAGTGGCCGGGCGGGCAGTGTATATCCTTGATTTTTCTTTTAGCACCGAGATTTTGCGTGGCATTGAGGAGCAAGCCGCCAAGTTGGTACTGTTAGACCACCACAAAAGCGCCGCAGAGAAACTCACCGGCTTTGCTTGCCGCTGTGGCGTGGTTCACTTTGACATGCACAAGTCTGGCGCGCGCTTGGCATGGGAGTTCTTTCACCCCGACAAGCCGATTCCAGATTTACTGCGCTACATCGAAGACCGCGACATCTGGAAATGGGAGTTTCCCGAAAGTGCCGCCTTTTTGTCTGCCTTGGACATGGAGCCGCAAACCTTCGAGCGCTGGCAAGAAATTGCCAAGTTTGATGCGGCCCAGCAAGCCGCCTTTGTGGCCCGTGGCACGGCAATGGATGAAAAATACCGCAAGCTGTGCGCCGATTTGGCCGAAAACGCCCAACCCATCGTTTTTAACGGCATCAGCGGCCTGATGGTCAACGTGCCGGGCATGTTCCATAGCTTGGTGGGCGACATCTTGGCGCGCAAGTCGGGCACCTTTGCCCTGATGTGGAGCGCCGGAGAAAAGGGCGTGAAAGTGGGTTTGCGCTCGCGCAGTGAGTTTGACTGCATCCCGCTGGCCGAGAGCATGGGCGGCGGTGGCCACGCCCAAGCCTGTGGCTTTCGTATGGGGGTAGAGCGCTTGAGTGAGCTGCTCAGTGGCCGTTTTCAAGCCCAAGCCCCAACTTAAAACAGACCATACTGCCAAAACTGGACTAGGACAGGGGGTCAAAATTATAGCCCCGCTGTGCGAAAGTTGTATTGGCAGCCCACTGCCTTTTTTTTAGGCAAAGTGTAGCGCGCTAGCATTGGTGCGGGTTTGTGCGCTATCGATAGGGGGTTGCCCACAGAGTTATCCACAGTTTTTGGGTACAACTGGAAAACTTTATTCGTCTCTTATATGAAATTCATATAGGAAGTAGCTATACTTCGCTTCCTATATGAATTCCACTTTGCGTGTTCCGCTCAACGCCTCGCCCGACCAAGTGCTGCGCCTGCAAGCCTTACAGCAAGGTTTTGCCCAGGTGTGCAATGCCTTGGCACCGCTGGTGCAGCAAACCCGCATCTGGAACCGGGTGGCGCTGCACCACTTGGCCTACCGGCAACTGCGCGCGCGTTTTCCAGAAATGGGCTCGCAGATGGTGTGCAACGCTATCTACTCGGTCTCGCGCAGTTGTCGGTTGGTGTTTCAGCACCCCAGCAGCCCGTTCCATTTGAACCGTCTGGGCGATAAGCCCTTGCCGCTGCTGCGTTTTGCCGATACCTGCCCGGTGTACTTTGACCGCCATACCCTGAGCCTCAAGGCTGGGCAATTGTCGATGTTTACCCTCGATGGCCGAATGCGCTTTCAATTGGCCTTGCGCCCCGAAGACGAAGCGGCTTTTCATGCCCACAAGTTGCGCGAGATTGTGCTGGCGCGCCGCACCGATGGCATTTATGAGCTGTCTTTTGTGCTGGGCAACCCCGAAGAACCTGCCACCTCTGCCCATGCCGCTTCGGCGAGCATGGATGCCGAAATTCCTGAATATGTGATGGTCGAGCAAGCTAATGAACCCCAACAAACCCCCATCTGAATTGCGTAAGGCTTTGGCCGATTTACGCCCCTATTTTGTCCGCGCTGGCTGGTTTAGCCTGCTGTCGAGTCTGCTGGTGTTGGCTCCATCGGGCTACATGCTCGAAGTCTATGAGCGCGTGGTCAACAGCCGCAGCCACATGACGCTGTGGATGCTCACGTTGCTGGTGGTGGGCCTTTATGTGGTGATGGAGGTGCTGGAGTGGGCGCGCGCCGAGATGCTACGCGCCGCCAGTGTCGAGCTAGACCAGCGCCTGTCCGGGCGCATCTTTCGTGCCGTGTTCGAGGCCAACCTCAAGCGCATTCCGGGGGGCAACCAGCAACCCTTTAATGACTTTAAGCAGGTGCGTGAGTTTTTGTACTCCCCGGCACTGCTGGCGATGATGGAAGCGCCGGTATCTATCGTCTTTTTGGTGTTGCTGTTTTTGATTAGCCCGGTGCTAGGTTGGTCGTCGGTGGCCTTTTCGGTGGTGCTCACCTTGGTGGGCTGGATGAACGAGCGCAGCACCAAACCGCCGCTGATGGCCGCCAACCGCAGTGCGATGGCTGCACAGCAATACGCCGATGGCTCTTTGCGTAACGCCCAAGTGATTGAGTCTATGGGTATGTTGCGCGACATCCACGCCCGTTGGATGAGCAAGCAGCGCGAATTTCTTAATTTGCAAGCCAAAGCCTCAGAAAGCGCTGGTGGCTATCAAGCCGTCTCTAAGATGTTGCAAAACGTCCTTAGCTCCATGTTGCTCGGTTTGGCCTGCTGGTTGCTGCTGCACAACAGCCTCAACGGTGGCGATGCCATGTTGATTATTGCCTCGGTACTGGGTGGCCGGGTCTTGGCCCCGCTGGTGCAAGTGGTCACACAGTGGCAAAGCGTGGTGAATGTGCGCGCCGCTTGGGAGCGCCTAGAGCAACTGCTAGAAGCCATCCCAGCGCGCCCCGAAAACATGGCTTTGCCCGCCCCGCGTGGCCTGTTGCAAGTAGAGCAGCTCATGGCCGGTGCGCCGGGCACGGGCAATAACAGCATCCTTAAAGGCGTGGCTTTCGCCTTGGCCCCCGGCGAGGTGCTGGCCGTAGTAGGCCCCTCGGCTTCAGGCAAAACCACGCTGGCGCGTTTGCTGGTCGGGCTGTGGCCGGCGGCAATGGGCAAGGTGCGCTTAGATGGTGTGGATGTGTTTGCTTGGGACAAGACCGAGCTTGGCCCCCATGTAGGCTACCTGCCCCAAGGCATCGAACTGTTTGATGGCTCTTTGGCCGAAAACATTGCCCGTTTTGGCACGGTGGATATGGCCAAGGTAGAAGCTGCTGCCCGCGCTGTGGGTCTGCATGAATTCATCATGGCACTGCCCCAAGGCTACGACAGCCCGGTGGGGCGCGAAGGGGCCATGCTCTCGGGCGGCCAGCGCCAGCGCGTGGGTTTGGCACGCGCCATTTATGGCGACCCGGTGTTTGTGGTGCTCGATGAGCCTAACTCTAGCCTAGACGAAGAAGGCGATGCCGCCTTGGCGCGTGCCATTGCGGGCCTCAAAGCGCGTGGCACCACCTTTGTCGTCATGACGCACCGCACCAGCGTGCTGGCGGTGGCCGACAAAATGTTGATACTGCGCGACGGCCAGGTGCAAGCCTTTGGCCCACGCGATGACGTGCTGGCCGCACTGCAAAAAGCCGCCCAGCAACAGCAAGCCCCAGCGCAAGCGCGCCCGGCCAACGCCGTGGTTACAGCGGCCTAAGTGATGGCAATGGAAACAATTTTATGAGCAAGCCTTCTTTTTTCCAGCGCAGCGAACTGACGCAGGTGCTGTGGAGCTTTCGCCGCGAGTTCCTCACCGTGGGCATTTTTAGCATGGTGGCCAATCTGCTGATGCTCTCGCCCACGCTCTACATGTTGCAGGTGTATGACCGGGTGATGATGAGCCGCAGTGAACTGACGCTGCTGGCCATGTCTTTGATTACGCTGTTTTTGTTTGGCGTGATGGCGTTTGCCGAATGGATGCGCTCGCGCGTGTTGGTGCGTGCTGGGGTGCAACTCGATACCGCCTTGGGCACGCGCGTGTTCAATGCCAGTTTTGAATCGTATTTGGGCCAAGCCAGCAGCGGCCCGGCACGCGCCTTTAACGATTTGATTCAAATTCGGCAATTTATCACTGGCAATGGCATTTTTGCCTTCTTTGATGCCCCTTGGGCACCCATCTACATTGCCGTGCTGTTCTTCTTGCACCCCATGCTGGGCTGGCTGGCGATTGGCTTTGCCTTGGTGCAGATGGCCTTGGCTTGGTTTGGCCACCGGCGCATGGTAGAGCCATCCGAGGAAGCCTCTAAGGCCACCTCTGAGACCAGCACTTACTTGCAAAGCAAGCTACGCAACGCCGAGGTGTTGGAGTCTATGGGCATGGTACACAACCTGAACCCCCATTGGGCGCAGCGCCACCAAAAGGCGCTGGCCTTGCAATCGCACGCCCAATCGCTCACGCACCGCATCACGGCATGGAGCAAATTTATTCGCTACACACAGCAATCGCTGTCTTTGGGCGCGGGTGCTTTGTTGGTGATTGATGGCCAAATTTCCCCCGGTGCCATGATTGCCGCCAACGTCCTGATGACGCGCGCTTTAGCGCCCATCGACATGATGGTAGGCACTTGGCGCGCCTTCATCAGTGCCAAAGCCTCTTTTGAGCGCCTCGAAGTGCTACTGCGTGACTACCCCGAACGCGACCCGGCTTTGTCGCGCGTCGCCCCCAAGGGTGCCGTGACCTTGCGCGATGTGGTGGCCAGCGCCCCCGGACGCAAAACCCCGATTCTCAAGGGCATCAGCACCTCGGTAGAAGCAGGCACCGTTACCGTGGTGTTAGGGCCATCGGGTTCGGGTAAATCCACGCTGGCGCGCTGCATGGTGGGTATTTGGCCCGATGTAGCAGGTGAGGTGCTGCTCGATGGCCTGCCCATCGACGGCTGGGAACGTACCGAGTTGGGGCCGTACCTGGGCTATCTGCCGCAAGACATTGAGCTGTTTGAAGGCACGATTGCCGAAAACATCGCCCGCTTTGGCAAGGTAGATTCCGACAAAGTGATTGCCGCTGCCCGTAGCGCTGGTTTGCACGACATGATTTTGCGCTTCCCCAAGGGCTACGACACCCCGATTGGCGAGGCCGGTGGCCTGCTCTCGGGTGGGCAGCGCCAGCGCGTCGGTTTGGCACGCGCCATTTATGGCGACCCGGTGCTGGTGGTTTTGGACGAACCCAACGCCAACTTGGACGATGTGGGCGAGGCCGCACTGGTACGCACCGTGCAGGGTCTCAAGCAAGCAGGGCGCACGGTGTTCTTGATTACCCACCGCCCCGGCATTTTGGCCGTGGCCGACCGACTGCTGATTTTGCGCGATGGCCAAGTCCAAGCCGATGGCCCACGCGACCAAGTATTGGCCGCCTTGCGCGCCGCAGCCCCCCAACCCGGCACGGCCATGACGGTACAGCCCGCCTAAGCCTCCCGCGCTTTTTTTCCTTATTCCAAATACGGTTGAGTTTTTTCACATGGCTAATGTAAATTTAAGTTCATCTAACAGCGCCGCCGATGCCCCTGCATCGGGTGATGCACGGCGCATTGGGCGCATGGGCCTGTGGGCCTTGGGCATCGGTTTTGGCGGCTTCTTGCTTTGGGCCGGTTTGGCCCCCTTGGATGAGGGCGTGCCCAGCCAAGGCATGGTAGCCATCGACACCAAACGCAAGGCAGTGCAACATTTAAGCGGCGGCATCGTTAAAGAGGTGCTGGTGCGCGAGGGTGATGTGGTCAAAGAAGGCCAATTGCTGATTCGTTTGGATGAGGCGGTGTCGCGCGCCAATTACGAAGGCGTGCGCCAGCGTTATTTGGGCCTGCGCGCCATGCAAGGGCGTTTGCAAGCCGAGCAAACCGGCCAAGCCAGCATCAGCTACCACCCCGATTTAGAACAAGCGTCCAGCGACCCGCTGATTCGCCAACAAATGCTCACCCAAGAGCAGTTGTTCATGACGCGGCGCAGCCTGTTGCGCTCCGATTTGCAATCAATTGAAGAAAGCATCCAAGGCCAACAAGGCATGTTGCAAAGCTACCAAAGCATTTTGCTCAACCGCCAAAATCAACAAGCCTTGCTCAATGAAGAGCTGGGGCAAATTCGCGGCTTGGTCAAAGAGGGCTACGCACCGCGCAACCGCCAGTTAGAGTTAGAACGCATGGTGGCCGAATCTGGCTCGGCCCTTGCAGATTTGCAAGGCAACACCATCCGCGCCCAGCGCAGCATTGGTGAATTGCGCCAGCGTGCCATGTCGCGCCAGCAAGATTACCGCCGCGAGGTAGAAACCCAACTGGCCGATGTCAGTCGCGATGTGCTGGCCGAAGAGCAAAAATTCAAAGCGGTTACTGACGATTTAGGCCGTATCGACATCAAGGCCCCAGCTTCGGGGCAGGTAGTCGGTTTAGCCATCCAAACCGTGGGCGGCATTGTGCAACCGGGCCAAAAACTGATGGATATCGTGCCCGAGAAAGAACCCTTGCTGCTAGAAGCCCAAGTCGCCCCGCACCTGATTGACCGCGTAAAAGCTGGTTTGCCGGTAGATGTGCGTTTCTCCTCGTTTGCCCATTCGCCCCAATTGGTGGTCGATGGCCAAGTGGTGTCTATCTCAGCAGATTTGCTCACCGAGCCACAAACCAACATGAGCTACTACTTGGCGCGCGTGCAAGTCACCCCCGAAGGCATGAAAGTGCTGGGCAGTCGGCAATTGCAACCCGGTATGCCAGTAGAAGTGATTTTTAAGACCGGCGAGCGCTCTATGCTGACCTACCTGCTGCACCCGCTTACCAAGCGCATCTCTGCGGCCATGAAAGAAGAATAAGCCATGCTCAACCTGATGATGCACGCACGCCCACAGTTTTTGGCCTTGGCCATAGCCACCATTTTTTCTAGTGCCGCAGGTACTGCTGGTGCGATGGATTTGCGCCAAGCCTACGAGGCCGCGCAAACCAACGATGCCCAAGTGCGCGCCGCCCGCGCCGGTGCCGAGGCCACGCGCGAGCGCCTGCCGCAAGCCAAAGCCCAATTGCGGCCCAATATCGCCATCAACATGGGGCGCAATTACAACGACCTGACCACCACCGGGCGCGGCCTGCTGGGTGCCCCAGTGACCAGCGAGACGCATTACTACTCTAGCAACCAAGCGCTCTCGGTGCGCCAGCCACTCTATCGCCCCTACCAATGGGCGCAGGTGCGCCAAGCCCATGCCCAAGTGGCCGATGCCGATGCCACCCTAGAGCGCGATGAGCAAAACTTGGTGATTCGTGTCGGTGAAGCCTATTTTGATGCCCTGTTGGCTGAAGACCAATTGGCGCTCATCTTGGCGCAAAAAACCACTTACAGCACGCAACTGGATGCAGCGCGTAAAGGCTTTGACGCGGGCACCGGCACGCGCACCGACATCGACGAAGCGCAAGCCCGCCTCGACATGACAGTAGCGCAAGAGCTAGAAGCGCGGCAAAACATGGTGTTCACACGCCACCGCATCGAGGTACTGACCGGCCAATCCATGAATGAACTGGCGCGTTTGGATGTAGAGCGCTTTCAGGCCAGTGCGCCGGTGCCCGCTTCGGTAGAGGCGTGGATGGAACAAGCCGAAGCCCACAGCCCAGAGTTGAGCGCCCTGCGCGCCCAATTAGAGGCAGCCAAGCAAGAAGTGAGCAAAGGCCGCGCTGGCCACTTGCCCACCCTCGATGCCGTGGCGCAATGGTCACGTACCAACAGCGATAACGTCACCAGCGTCAACACCCGCTACGACAACAAAAGCATCGGCCTGCAATTGTCGATTCCGCTGTATGCCGGTGGGCAGGTCAACTCTACGGTGCGCCAAGCCTTGGCCGCCCAAGAACGCGCCCAAGAGATGTTAGAAGCCACCCGGCGCGATTTGGGCGTGCGCGTTCACCGTGAGTTTCGCGGCGTGACCGAAGGCGTGTTGCGTATCCAAGCCCTAGAGCAAGCCGTGCGCTCGGCGCAACAGGCGGTGCAATCGAACCGGCGCTCATTTGAAGCTGGCGTGCGTACCACCATTGATGTGCTCAACGCCGAGCAACAAAAAACCTTGGCCCTGCGCGATTTGGCCCAAGCACGCTACCTGTATTTGGTCTCGCAACTGCGCCTGCAATCTTTGGCCGGTGCCGACCGCCTCGGCACCGTGCAACAGGCCAATAGCTGGTTGCTGCCACCGCCAGTAGCCCAAGCAGCAGCGCCAGTTACCTCCGAGAGCACTGGCACTGACAATAGTAGCCAGTAAGGATTTGCACCATTTGGGGTTCTAAGGGCCTTACTGGCCTGTATGCTTAGCCTTTTTCTGACCGGAGAATGACTATGCCCCATACGCTTACCGCCAGCCAACGCGAAGAACTCAAAGCCCTGCTGCTGGCCCACCGCAGCGAGCTGCTGGTGCAAATTGCCCAAAAACGCGAAAACCTCGCGCCGCCCTCTGCCGATGAAGGCGGCGTGGTGCAACGCAACGTAGCGCGCGAAGTAGAGCAAGCCCTGACCGACATCGAAGCCGCCGACCTCCAACGCATTGACCACGCCCTGAAAACGATGGAAGACGGCAGCTACGGCCAATGCGCCGAGTGTGGCTGCCAAATTCCATTCGAGCGCCTGAAAATTGAGCCACAAACCCAGCACTGCGTTGCCTGCAAATCACGCTGGGAGCAGCAACACCACAAAGCCCACTGACACCCAACGGGGCATCCATGTCTGGCAACTTGCCTTTGTCTGTGCGCGCTGCTGCGCTGTTGCCTTGGCTGCTGGCGCTGGTCACCATGCCCAGCGCCGCCCAAGCGCCTGCTGGCGGCATCAGCGTGACGATTACACCCGCCCACCCCCAAGCCCAAACCGAGGACGCTGCCAGCACTACGCCAGTGCCCGCGCATTTGGTGGTCTCAGACGATGGGGCTTATGTGCTAGACCTGCGCGCCCGGCTAATTTGGCCACGTTGCGCCGAGGGTATGCGCTGGACGGGCAGCAATTGCGTTGGCCTGCCAATGCGCTTTGTCTATGCCGATGCCGTAGAACTGGCGCACGCACGCAGCCAATCTGGTGGCATCCATTGGCGTGTGCCGCGCCTAACCGAGTTACGCCATCTGGTAGAAAAATACGGCAAGCCGCCCGGCTTGCATCCAGAGCTGTTTCCGCAAGCACCTGCCGGTTTGCATTGGACTTCCACGCCCACCATTCGCCATAGCCAAAGCAACCAATACGATTATTCGAACATCTCGCAAAACCGTACCGGCCAAGGCGGCAGCACCTTGTTGCCCCTGCTGGGCTGGGCGGTAGATTTACAAACTGGCGACGCCACGAGCGATTTACCCAAAACCACCCCGCTGGCAGTACGCCTAGTGGGTTCTCTGGATTAATGCCGATGCCTTTTCGCCCCGAACCCGCCTACACCCACGGCCAAGCGCCGCGCACGGCTATTTTGCTGTGCAATTTGGGCACGCCCGATGCCCCCACCGCTTCGGCCTTGCGCCGTTATTTAGGGCAATTTTTATCTGACCAGCGCGTGGTTGAAATCCCCAAGCTGCTGTGGTGGCTGATTTTGCACGGCATCATCTTACGCACCCGCCCGCGCAAGTCTGCCGCTAAATACGCCAGCGTCTGGACGCCCGAAGGCTCCCCCTTGGCGGTGTGGACGGCCAAACAAGCCACTTTGTTGCGCGATACCCTAGACGATGCCGGCCAACAGGTGCTAGTGCGCCACGCTATGCGCTACGGCAACCCTTCCATTGCCAGCCAACTCGATGCCCTCAAGGCCGAAGGGGCCACGCGTATCCTGATTTTGCCGCTCTATCCGCAGTATTGCAGCGCCACCACAGGCAGCGTCTGCGATGCGGTTTATGCTTGGGCAGCGCGCACACGCAACATCCCCGAGCTGCGCTTTGTCCACCGCTACCACGACGAAGCCCTCTACATCGATGCCTTGGCCGCCAGCCTGAAAAACCACTGGAAACACCACGGCCCGCCCGACAAACTGGTGATGAGCTTTCATGGTGTGCCCGAACGCACGTTGCATCTGGGCGACCCCTACCACTGCGAAAGCCACAAAACCGCCCGCCTACTGGCCGAGCGCATGGGCTTGCAAAAGGACGACTACCAAGTCACCTTTCAGTCGCGTTTTGGCAAGGCCAAATGGCTGCAACCCTACACCGAACCCACCTTGGTGCAACTGGCCCAAGCAGGTACCGGGCGCGTCGATGTCATCTGCCCCGGTTTTACCAGCGATTGCCTAGAAACGCTGGAAGAAATCAACCAAGAAGCGCGCGAAGCCTTTTTGCACGCAGGCGGCAAAGAGTTCCACTACATCCCCTGCCTAAACGACAGCCCACAGTGGATTCACGCCCTGAGCCAGATTGCACGCCAGCACCTGTCCGGTTGGCCCACCCAAGCCCCTGACAGAGCCGCCTTGGCGCAAGCACAGGCCGTAGCCTTGGCCGGTGGAGCGCCACAAGGCCGCTGCCCAATGGCAGACTAGGGCAGACTAAAACTGTCCATTCCCTCTTTTCACATTTTTTTGGAGACCCCACGCCGTTATGCCCGCTACGTCCCTTGCGCCCGCGCAATTGCGCCTTTGCCTTGAGCCTGCCCGCTTGGGTTTTGCCAGCACCGCAGAGTTACAGGGCCTGCCCGTGCCTTGGATAGGCCAAGAGCGGGCGCAAGCCGCTGCCGAGTTTGGTCTAAAGCTGCAGCAACCCGACTACCACCTGTTTGTCTTGGGCGAGGTCGGCAGTGGCCGCACCTCTTTGCTGCGCCAAGCCATGCAGGCCGCCGCCCAAACGCGCCCGGTGCCGCCCGATGTCTGCTACCTGCACAACTTTGACACCCCCGAGCGCCCACGCGCCCTGCGCCTGCCCGCCGGTCAAGGCCGGGCCTTGCGCCAAGGCATGGAGCAATTCACGCGCAGCCTGCAAACCGAACTGCCCAAACGGCTAGAAGGGGCCGATTTTCGGGCCGAGGCCGAGCGCATCGAAAAAAACTACCAAACCGAAGAAAGCGCCGCCTTCGCTGCATTAGATGCCTTGGCCGAAGGCTTGCACTTTCGCCTCACGCGCGACAACGGCCACATGGTTTTTACCCTCCTCGGGGCCAAAGGCCACCCCCTAACCGAAAAAGAAGCCCAAGCCCTGCCACGCGAACGGCGCGCCGAAATCGACATTGCAGAACAACAACTGCGCCAAGCGATTGGCCAATTTTTAGAATCCACCCGGCCACTAGAGCGCACCCGCGACCAAGCGCTAGAGCAATTGCGCCGCCAAACCGCCCAACCCCTGCTGGCGCAAAGCCTGCAAACCCTGCGCGACAGCCTACAAACGGCCACCGAGCCGGACCAAATCCGGCTGGCCCAGTGGTGGGAACAGATAGAAAAACAGGTGCTAGACCATTTGGCCCTGTTCAGTCCCGCTGGCGATGCAAGCAACGAGAGCGCCGAAGACGAGCGCAAAGACGCGCTAGAGCAACTGCTGGCCCGCTGCCATATCAATTTGGTGGTGGACAACGCCGGTCTGAACTGCGCCCCGGTCATCATCGAAGACAACCCCCAAGCGCGTAGTCTGTTGGGCAGCATCGAATACCAAGCCCAAGACGATGTGCTGCTGGCCGATTTTTCCTGCATCCATGCCGGTAGCCTGTTGCGCGCGCACGGTGGTTTTTTACTGCTGCACCTGCGCGACCTGCTAGAAGACGAAGGCTTGTGGGAACGCCTGCGCCGCTTTTTGCGCTGCAACCGCCTGCAAATTGAAGAACCTGCCGCCAGCGCCCACGGCCCACTGGCCACCGTAGCCTTGCAACCCGAAGCACTGTCAATAGAAGTCAAAATCGTGCTGATTGGCTCGGTGGACGAATACTACGCCCTGCAAGAGGCCGACCCCGAAGTGGCGCGGCGCTTCCGCGTGAAGGTAGATTTTGCCGAATCCTTCCGCGCCACCGAACAAACCCGGCACAACACGGCAGTGTTTGTCGCGCAGACGGTGCGTAAACGTGGCTTGGCGCATTTTTCTGCCGCTGCGGTGGCCCGCCTGCTAGAGCAAAGCCACCGCGAGGCCGATGACCAAACGCGCCAAAGCGCCCTGTTCGCCCAAACCGAAGCGCTGGCCATTGAAAGCGCCGCCCAGTGCAGCGCCCGCCAAGCCCACTTGGTAGAACCTTGCGACATCGAAGCCGCGCTGCAAGCGCGCAAACTGCGCCACAACTACCCCGAGCAGCGCCTGCACGAATCCATTGCCGATGGCGAACGCCTGCTCAGCGTCAGCGGCAGCCATATCGGCCAAATCAATGCCCTGACGCAAATTGACTTGGGCGACTACCGTTTTGGCTTTCCGGTACGCATTACGGCGCGGGTGTTTGCGGGCCACGAAGGCTTGCTCAATATCGAGCGCGAAGTGGAAATGTCCGGCCCCATCCACGACAAAGGGGTGTTGATTTTGCACAGCTACCTCATGGCTTTGTTCGGCCACATTGCCCCGCTGGCGCTGAATGCCTCGATTGTGTTTGAGCAAGAATACAGCGGCGTGGAAGGCGATTCGGCCTCTTGCGCCGAACTGTACACCCTGCTATCGGCCTTGTCCGGCCTGCCCTTGGCCCAAGGGATTGCCGTGACTGGAGCGCTCAACCAACATGGCGAAGTGCTGCCCGTGGGCGGTATCAATGAAAAAATTGAAGGCTGGTTTTATACCTGCCAAGCCGCCGGTTTGGATGGGCAACAAGGCGTGTTGATTCCGGCACGCAACCGCCACCACCTGATGTTAGCGCCACCCATCGTACAGGCCGTGGCCGAGGGGCGCTTTCATGTCTATACCGCCAGCCATGTGCGCGATGGCATTGCCTTGCTCACTGGCCAAGCCCCCGGCATCGAGGGCCACCCTAGCACCGCCGCCCCCGGCAGCGTGATGGCCTTGGCCGAACAAACCCTGCGCCGCTTTCGCCGCGCCTGCCAAAGTGCAGCACGGGTACGCCCGTTCCCCCACCGCCCCTGACATCATTGCCGGGCTTATTTTCCCCCTTTAGGGCCATTTGCAGGAGGATGTGCCATGAGCGCTGAGACCCCTTCACCCACCATGATGCTGATTGCCCTGCTGGGGGGTATAGGCTTGTTTTTGTTGGGCATGACCATGCTTACCGACGGCCTGAAGCTGGCCGCTGGCCGGGCGCTAGAGCGCATTTTGGCCGCATGGACGCGCACCCCCTTGCATGGCCTGATTACCGGCATTGCTTTAACTGCCTTGGTGCAATCGTCCACCGCCATGACGGTGGCCGCGATTGGTTTTGTCAATGCCGGGCTGCTCACCTTTTCTTCGGCGCTGTGGGTGGTGTTTGGCTCTAATTTAGGCTCGTCCGTCACCGGCTGGCTGGTAGCGGCCATTGGCTTCAAAATGAAAATTGATGCCTTCGCCTTGCCGTTTATTGGCGTGGGCATGGCGCTTAAATTAACCGGAGCTGGTACGCGCCGGGCTGCTTTCGGCATGGCATTGGCAGGCTTTGGCGTGCTGTTTTTGGGCATTGATATGCTCAAAGATGGTTTTGCTGGTCTGGGGCCAGAAGCGCTGCCGCAACTGGGCAATGATTGGCAAGGCTTGGGTTTGGCCGTGCTGATTGGTTTAGCTCTAACGATTGTGCTGCAAGCCTCCTCGGCCACCCTGACGCTGGTGCTAACGGCTGTGGCCGGCGGCATGATGTCGGTAGAGGTAGGCGCTGCCGTGGTGATTGGGGCCAACGTGGGCACCACGCTCACGGGTATTTTGGCTGCTATTGGGGCCACCGCCAACGCCAAGCGTTTAGCCGCCGCGCATGTGCTGTTCAATGTAGTCACGGCAGTGGTGGCAATGGCCCTGTTATCGCCCTTGCTGTGGCTGATTGACACCATCAGCGTAGAAGCCGTGGGCAGTACCGATGTCGTCACACAATTGGTGATTTTTCATACCGCCTTTAACGTACTGGGCGTGCTACTGATGTGGCCGCTATCACGTTGGTTAGCGCGCTTTTTGCTGGCGCGCTTTGCCAACGCCCACGAAGATTTGGCGCGTCCGCTTTACCTAGACCGCAACGTCACGGCGGTGCCGGTGCTGGCCTTGCAAGCACTGCGGCGCGAGTTGGCGCGCATGGGCCATTTGTCTGTGCAATTGGCGGGTAATGCCGTGCGCCTCAACCCCTGCAAGCTGCCTTTGGCCCCAGCGCCCGACCATGCCGACCAGCAATTGGCGCGCGAGCTAGAAACGGTGGGCCACCTGCAACGCGCTATCGGTCAGTTTGTGGGTGAACTGAGCCGCCAACCGATGGCCTTGGATGTATCGAGCCAACTGCCCGAATTGCTCCGCATTGCCACCCATTTTGATACCCTAGCGCGTGTGATGCACCATGTAGGGCTGCAAGGCTGGCACATGCCCCGGCCAGAGCCGCAATCGACCGGCCCTTCCTTGCTGATTTTGCCCGATGCTTTGCAGCATATTTTGATTCCCGGTGCAGCCGCTTCAGCCACCCCTACCGAGCCTGCCCATACGCCCGACAGCGACCTTATCGCCTGTGTGGTGCCCGTATTTTGCGCTGCCCAAGCATTTTTTGCCGCTGCTGACCCCGAAGCTGAGCAACCCAGCCCCGGCAACACTTGGCTACTAAGCGAGGCACGCGAGCAGTTTGAAGACAACTACCAAGCCGCCAAAGCCGCACTGCTACACGCAGGTGCAGGTGGCGGGGTAGATGTGGGGGTAGTCTATGACTGGCTGGCGCGCCTAAGCGATTTGCGCCGCGCTGTAGAGCAAGGCTACAAGGCGGCGCAGCGGCTGGCCCATTTATCCGGCCTGACCCCGGTGCCGCCAGAAGATGCTGCCACTGAGACCACTAGTCAAGAAGCCAGCTAGACAGCAAAATCTTACTTAAAACATCAAGACAAGCCCATGCCCTTTCGCCGCTTTCATCTGCGCCGCTGGCGCTTTGCACTCACGGCCTTTGCGCTGTGCCTTGCCCCCGTTGGGGTACAGGCCCAGTTGGCCCCTGTCGACCCGGCTCAGTGGGATGAAACGGCCGTGCGAAAGGTATTACATACGTTTGCGTTTGGCAGCCATGCTTCCGATGCCCAAATCGGTACATGGGCCGCAATGCCACCGGCGCAGGCCATTGAGGAAATACTGGATGTGGGGCCATTCCACCCCAAGCTGGACGGGACGCTGAACCGCTATGGGCGGACGGTGCACAATGGCACCGGAACGCTTCTGGGTTTGAGCCAGTTTTGGTCGAGCAATGACCCGACCAACCCCATCATGGGCGAGACCGCCCGCAAGAATATGTCGCTGGAGACATGGCGTGCGCCAGAGCGGATTTGGACACTGGCCGCCCACACCCCCGGACTCAATCCCGTGCGCCAGAAAATCGGGCTTTACCTGACCAATTACCATATGGCGGTCAATGAAGATGCCGGCGTGAATCGCTACCAGATTGCGGCCCACTACGACACGGCAATGGGCCTTCTGGCGGCCAATTACCCTTTTGAGTTGGTGCTCTCCGCAGGGGCCGGCAGTGCGGCTGTTGCGGTTCAATACAACCACCGCCAAAACCGATTCGTCAATGGAAACTACCGGGTCAATCAGGATTTTGCACGCGAGTATTTTCAGCTTTTCTTTGGCATTTTGTCCGATTATCAAGGCGAAGCGGGCTATCACGAAAATGTCACCATCCCCAACATGTCGTACCTGCTGACCGAGATGTATCCGCGTGACCGAAACGGACAAGCCTCCACCGAAATGGTGTTTGACACCTACAAAACGGGCAGCCCATCGGAGGTGATTCGGCAAACCATTCACGGCGCCAATGCCGCTGAGCGCCTTATTGCACTGGCACCCCATGCCATCTCGCACCCCGATAGCTTGAATAATCTGCCGGTTCTTATTGTGCAGTCGCTTGCCGATGACAAACTATCGGACTATCCCCAGCGAAAGGAGCGCCTGCGCGCCCACTGGCAGGGGATGCCCGTCAAAAACCTGATGGCGTTTTTGAAAGCGTATGCCATTAGCACGGATTTTCACACGCCCGAGCGTGTGAAGTACTACACCAGTTTTGACCGCTGGTTGATTCTCTCTAACCGGATGGTCACGGATGTCGAGGATGCCCTGCGGGAGCACTACAAACCCCAATACCAGATAAGCCAGTCGGGGTTTGGGGTTTTTAGGCCACATCACGATGTATTTGGTGGCCAAACCGGGCTGGATGCGTATGGCAGCAGTGACTACTTCATGCGTACCCTCAATGCCCATTCCGACTGGAATGGGATTGGAAATTTGCGTAAGCACGAAGCCAAAGAAAACGAAACGGTGATTTGGACCAAAGAGTGGCGCTCGTTTCTGCCCCCGGCCCGTGCAGGCTTTAGCTGCCTAACGGCCGAAGTCTTGGGTGAATGGCTCTGGCAGCGCTTTATTGCCGATGGCCTCAAACAGTTTGGCCCTTTGGAACGGGTCCAAGTCTATTCGATGCTCAACAGCGGGCTTGACGCCACTTATAACTGGAAGGAGGCCAATATCGGTGGGGTTCAGTACGATACTGCCCTCACTCGGCAAGAACTGACCGAGGGCAGCCTCAAAAATTATTTCCGCCATCAAGCCGATGCCTGTATCCAAACAGAGACGGCAGACCACATTAAAAATCTGACTTACCACATGGGGCAAGCGGTCAATTTCATCATGACTACCCCTTATGCTTTTTTCCAGGAGGGACGGTGATGGAGCGGCGTGCTTTTTTAAAACAAACCCTGGGTGCTGGATTCTCGGCCCGATTGGCCGCTTCTGGGAGCGCGCTGGCCTTTGGGGCCTTGATGCACCAAAAGGCCATCGCTGCGCCGGTTGCACAGCGGCAAGTCGTGCAGATTACCCTTGATGGCGGGCCCGATTTTCGGCATTTGATTACACCAGACCCTAGCTCCCCTTTTGGCCGCACTTTTTGGGCAAACCATGCCACCGCACAAGGGCTTGGCAGTGCCACACAAACCGCCATTCAGACGCGCTGGCAAGAAGCCTATAACCCGATTTCGTTTGATGGGCATGTTTTTGGGGTGCTCAAGCAGGCCGCTTGGCTTAAAGCCGAAATTCAGGCCGGTCGGGTGGCCCTCATGGCCAATACGATGGGTTCGCGCTCACGCGACCATGTCCATTCCCTGCTGGCGCTGGATTACGGGCGTTCGCAAACACAGTCCAATGAACTTTTGGGTTCAGGTTGGGGAGGACGGCTTGCAGCCGCCCATTCCGGAGGGCGGGTGTTGTCACTGACGGGCACCCCACGCCGTTTCTGTTTTGCACCGGATACAGCAGACCTTGACCGTCGTGCGCGTACCGATACCTTCTTGACGCTGACAAACTCCCGTGCATCGGGCCTGAACGACTACCGTCTCATGAACACATGGGAACGGGATATTCGGGTCATTGCAGCGCGTGCCAACAGCAGCTACTACACCAGCTTGCAAAATGACCGGGGCGGGGTGCCCTCTTCGTTGCACCTTTTACTGGATCATGAGCGCGAGTTGCGCGCACTATCGACAGCCCTCAATGACGTTTTAGGGAGCAATCCCTTACCCGAGGCGATGAGCGCATTGCGGCTTAGCCGCGATTTTCATCGGCAAATCAGCACGTTGCACGACCTTTTGAACCACATCGGCGGACTGCTGAACATGAGGGTGGCCTCGCTGGGTCTTGGGGGATTTGATACCCATAAATTCCAGAAACGGGATATTGAGCCACTCCTGAGCAGCCTTTTTGGTGCCGATCAAGGCTTGGATTTGCTATTTCGCCATATGAACCCAGCTGCTCGAAGTCAAACCGTGCTGATTATTGGGGGCGAGTTTGGCCGGCAAATCCGCAGTAATGGCGATCAAGGCACCGATCATGGTGAGGGCAATCTGTTTTTTGTAATTGGTGAACCTGTGCGCGGTGGGGTGTATGGTGAGCTTTTCCCCGCGCGTGAAATTGAGGTGCTTTCAAGCCGTGTGCAGGTCACCCCGCACATCGAAGGGCGCACCAGCATTGAACATCTTTTCAAGGCCGTTGCGGACTGGAGCTTAGGGGGGGATTCCGGAGAACGTGTCATTCGCGGGCGCTTGTCGCAAACAGACCTGTTTCCGCTGGAAAGCGGCGTTGATATGACAACACTTCTGACCGGGGCCGCAAATCCGGGTCAGGGCGGCTGGGGGCGGGTAATGAACTGGTTACAAGCAGCCCATCCCCATCTTTTTCCGGTGGCCGGGATGCAGCCTATGACGATAGCCCCGTTTGAAGTGCGCTTTTACCCCAGCACTCAAACCTATCTTGGGTATCACCTTGGCGAAGGGCGCTTTTATGCGTACAGCCCCTCGCTCTTGGGCTCACCCGATGTGCTGCCCCTTGGGCTTTTGGGTGAATACCTTCCACATGCTGTGGCTGCCGGTTTTTGAGGAACACAAATCTGTTTGTAATGAGGGCCACCAAAAATCGGGGTCAGATAACAACTAAACCAATTGAACCTGCACCCGTTTACCCAATGCAGCCGCATACTTTTGCAGCGTAGCCAATGATGGCGAATGCTTGCCACTGACCAGCGAGGCCTCCAAACGGGCCACAGCAGGGGCCTTGGTGCCCATGCGCTCTGCCACTTGGGCTTGCGTGAGGCCAGCCTCGTGCCGGGCTTTCAGAATGACATCGAGCATGGGCATTTCTTCGCGTTGCAGGCGTTCGTACTCTGCACGGACGGCTGGATTTTGCAGTGCTTGGGCCTTGAGTTGTTCATGGGTGAGCATCTTTAATCTCCTTTAAGCGTTTGTGGGCCACCGCCAATTCCTTGGCTGGGATTTTGTCGGTTTTTTTAATGAAACTGTGCAACACCACGATGCGCTGCCCGACCAAAGTGCAGTACAGCACACGGGCGATACCCTCAGCGCCTTTGAGGCGTAGTTCTAGCAAACCATCGCCCAGAGCCTTGGTGTGCGGCAAGCCTAGATGAGGGCCGTAATCCACCATGCGATCAGCCAAGGCAATGTAACGGGCCAGCAGCGTAGAAGGTAGGGCCAGCACTTGCCCTTGGACGGCAGCATCATAAAACTCAATAGCGTATGGCATACGCCCAATAATAACAAATTTGTTATTTACACCAATGCATGTTGGTTACATGCGGAATGCCAAATTACGCGCTGCGCCGCCTGCTCGGCTTAACCGTAAGCACCGGGGCGGTGGCTGCCGTCAGGGCTTGGGATAAAATTGGGGTCAGATAACAATTAATCTTTGGTAAATATTTTGAGCAAAGTCACTGCGGGTGAGGTAGTGCCAATTTTCCGCTGGCTTTTTGCTGCATCCATGATTTCAATTAATTGCTCATATTTATCAGAATCTTTATCATCTAAATTGGTTATGCTCATACTCCAATTTAAAAATGTGCGGGATTTTGTAGGCTCGTTATACAAAATACAGGCATTTTTATGGCGTGCGTCTTTTTCAATTCTATTATAAATATCATTGATGGTACTCGGCACACCCTCTAAAACCTGTAAAAACCAACCACTATTATAAAATAAGCTGCCTGTGACATTAATTTTTTGATTATTCCTTTTGGACACTTTTAAAATTTCAAGCAAATCCTCGTTGGACATTTTTTTCGTGGCTTGACTGATGTAAATTAACTGATGGATAGGCATTGAAATATCCCTAAATAAAATAAATTGGGGGTCAGATAACAATTAATCCGCCTTGCGCCGCCGTGTCGGTTTGGCTGGAAGCACTGGGGCGGTGGCTGCTGTTAAGGCTTGGTAACGGGCAAACAAAAAGGCCACGCGGGCGGTATCGTCGGGCTGGCCTTTGTAGCCATAGGCGGCATCTACGGCTTTATCCAGTTGCTGGTGGGCTTTGATGAGTTGCACCGGCATGGTTAGTGGGTCGTACAGGTCGGCCAAGGTGCTATCGGGAAATTGGGCGCGGGCATCCAGCACGGCTTGGGTGGCAGTGGCGATGGCTTGGCGGCGTTTTTGCACCGGGGCCGGTGCTGGCTGCTGCGGGGTGTCTTCTGGCAAATCGGGCCAAGGGAAGTTGTTGTAAACGATGTCTTTGGAGTAGCGGTAATCGCTTTTTAGGCGGCCACAGGTGGCGCGTACCCAAGCGTTGTGCATAGTGCTAGACAAAATGCCAAAGTGGTATTTTTGGGCATTTTCTATTACAAGACACAGATTGGTTGCTATTGTTTCAATAGACTCAAAGCCAAAAGGAATATACACACGTCGTTCTGAGGAAACACTTGGAACTACAACATAACTATCCGGGTTTCTAGTTTCTCTGAACAGTGTTGGCTTTGATGCAAGTGCTATAGTATCCGTAGCAATACCTTCTTCTTGCCGCCACTTCCTACATGCTTCTACTCTGTTATAAACGAATTTATATTTGCGAATTACAGTTGGGCTGACCCCCACTAGCCACAAGCAATACCGTTCCCCGCCTTGTAAGAACTCTTTAGCTCCTATCAAGCGTTTGATGAGTTTATTTGCTTCAGGATGTTGTTTGAGAAATTCTTCTTTTTCAGCTTTGCTAAGTATGAGATTGCCCCCGTCAGTTGGTTGATTCCCTTTACTTATTCCGGGCACGTTACAAAGTGGCGTGTTACGGCGTGGCAACACCACATCAGGCGCATCCACCAAATAAGGATTGATATTCTGCGCTGGCACAGCCACGGGTTCACCCCGAATATCCGGGTAGTGGTAAATCAGCTTATCGCTGCGCTCCTCCAAGCCAAAACCCACAATCACACAATGCACGGCGGCTACGCCCTTGGCATCGTTGCTCCATTGAAAAGTGCGGTGGGCAAACTGAATTTTCACCCCTTGGGCCAACATCCAACCCCATAACACCCCCACCTGCTCGCCCTGCGTGATGCTATTGGTCGAAACAAACGCACAACGCACCTTACCCGGTGTAGCTGGGGCAGGTGTCGAAAGCGATTTGGGAGCCGTAGGCTCCTTATGAGCGCTCGGCATCTGCCCCAGCTGCACCGCCGCGCTGGCCGTGGCGCCCATAGAACTCTCACCGCGCATATAGCGTGCCGCCTTCACATACCAAGCGGCCACAAAATCCAGCAAACCGGCGTTGTTGACATCTGCCAACACCCGGCGCGTGTCTTCACGCTGGGCATCGCTCATAAACTTGGCCCCCACAAACGGCGGGTTGCCAATCACATAGCTGCACTGCGCTGGCGGCAACACCTCAGCCCAATCCAGCGTTAAAGCATTCCCCTGCACAATGTTGGCCTTACGCACCAAAGGCAGGCGGTTAAAGTGGCCGCCCAGCGCCCGGCTGGCGCGCAGATTCTCTTGGTGGTCGGTCAACCACAGCGCCACCGTGGCAATATGCGCCGCGCTGGCCTCAATCTCAATGCCGTGGCACTGGTGCACATCGCACTGAATTTGCTCAAACTCCTTCGCGTCTAGCGTGCCACTGACGGTGCGTTGGCGCTGCTCTAGCTCTAGCAAAGCCTCCACAGCATCTAACTCCAAACGCCGAATTTCGCGGTAAGCCAATACCAAAAAATTGCCACAACCGCAGGCGGGGTCGAAAAAATGCAGGCCGCGCAGACGCTCTAAAAACGCCTTCAGCCGTACTTTGCTGCCGCGTGCGGCTTTCAAATCGGCTTGCAAAGCGTGCAAAAACAATGGGCCAATCACGCGCAGGATATTGATTTCGCTGGTGTAGTGCGCGCCCAACTCGCGCCGCTTGCTGCTCTTGGCCGTGACACCCTCGTCGTCGTGGTGAATCACCGCTTGGAACAAGGAGCCAAAAATAGCCGGGCTAATTTGTGACCAATCAAACTGTTCGGCACAGTTAAGCAGCACGCTGCGCGCCGTGCTGTCAAAGTAGCAAGGCTCCAGCCGCCCAGCAAACACGCTGCCATTGATATACGGAAAACCGCGCAACTCGTGCGGCAAGTTTTTGGGCCGCTTATCCGGGGCGCGGTTCAGGGTGTCAAACAAGTTTTGCAGCGCGCCATCCAAGTCGCTGCCATCCTCGCGCGTGTGTTGGCGCAAATAACGGCTGAACGCGCCGGAGCTGTCAAAAATGGCCGTGTCTTCGGCAAACAAGCAAAACAGCAGGCGCACCAAGTAGCGCTCTAAATCGGCCCCGTAGTAGCCGCCATCACGCATGGCATCGTGCAACTGGGCAATGTTGCGCGCCGCGCTTTCATTGACGGCAATTTGCTCGGCACGCGCTTGGGTTTCAAAACCCGCCAAGAACAAATAGGCATCTATCTGCTGCGGAAAATCGGCCAGCGTATGGCACAGCGGCGCGCTGCCATCGCCGCGCCGGTACAGGTGCAGATGTTCAAAATCACTGACCAAGATGTAAGCGGGCAACTCGGCATCTTGCAGGCCGGGCAGGTAGTCCAAGGCTTGCTGGTAGGCGGCTTGCAAATCTGCGCCGCGCGATTTCATCTCAATGAGCAGCTTGCCGGGGTAAAACCCATCCATGCGCCCACTGCTGCCACCGGATTTTTTAACCCGCTGCTCAAAACTGACCAAGCGCTTGGCCGAAAAGCCGAACACCTCGCACAAATCGCGGATAAAGTTTTGCGCTTGGCCCATTTCGTAGCTGGCGCTGGCGTAGTCTTTGGCAAAGGCGTAGGCGCGGTGCAGAATTTCTGCTTTGTTCAGGGTAACGGTCATGGGCGATAGAAAAAAAAAGCCACCGCTGGCGGTGGCTTCTGAACAGTCAACGCTAGACTGGTTTATTTGGCATCACTGCTGCCCAATTGTGCCAGTGCCGCATTGCCACCCAAAGACAGCAAGCCCGATTGGGCATAAATGCCCAGCTTGGCGCGCGTATCCACAATGTCGAGGTTACGCATGGTCAGTTGGCCAATGCGGTCTAGCGGCGAGAACGGCGCATCTTCTACCTTTTCCATGCTCAGGCGCTCGGGGTGGTAGGTCAAGTTGGGCGACTCGGTGTTCAAAATCGAGTAATCGTTGCCCCGGCGCAGTTCTAGCGTCACGGTGCCAGTGACAGCACGGGCCACCCAGCGTTGTGCCGTTTCGCGCAGCATGATGGCTTGCGGGTCAAACCAGCGGCCTTGGTACAGCAGGCGGCCCAGTTTGAGGCCATTCATGCGGTATTGTTCGATGGTGTCTTCGTTGTGGATGCCCGTCACCAAACGCTCATAAGCAATGTGCAGCAGCGCCAAACCGGGGGCTTCGTAGATGCCACGGCTCTTGGCCTCGATGATGCGGTTTTCGATTTGGTCACTCATGCCCAAACCGTGGCGGCCACCGATGCGGTTGGCTTCCAAAATCAGCTCTACCGGGTCATTGAACTCGACACCGTTGAGGGCCACGGGCTGGCCTTCTTCAAAGCGCACCGAGACTTCTTCGGCCTTGACCACCACGTCGTCTTTCCAGAAGGCCACGCCCATGATGGGGTTGACGATGCGGATACCGCTGTTCAAGAACTCCAAGTCTTTGGCTTCGTGCGTAGCGCCCAGCATATTGCTGTCGGTGGAGTAAGCTTTTTCTGCGCTCATTTTGTAGCCAAAGCCATGCTGCGTCATGAACGCAGACATTTCGGCGCGGCCACCCAACTCGTCAATAAACAACTGGTCTAGCCAAGGCTTGTAAATTTTGAGGGCCGGGTTGGTGAGCAGGCCATAGCGGTAAAAGCGCTCAATGTCGTTGCCCTTGAAGGTGGAGCCATCGCCCCAGATATGCACATCATCTTCCTTCATCGCGGCCACCAGCATGGTGCCGGTCACAGCGCGGCCCAGCGGTGTGGTGTTGAAGTAGGTGATACCAGCGGTGCTGATATGGAAAGCGCCCGCTTGCAACGCAGCAATGCCTTCGTGGGCCAGTTGCGTGCGGCAGTCAATCAGGCGCGCTTTTTCTGCCCCGTATTCCATCGCCTTGCGCGGAATTTCGTTGTAGTCTGGCTCGTCGGGCTGGCCCAAGTTGGCGGTGTAGGCGTAGGGCAGCGCGCCCTTGAGCTTCATCCAGTGCAGCGCGGCGCTGGTATCTAAGCCGCCAGAAAAGGCAATGCCGACCTTTTGGCCGACGGGAAGGTTTTGCAGGATGGTGGCCATAGGCTTGAATTTTGTCGATGTAAAAGGGTTTAGCCGAAATGGCAAATGTAGTGGTACGCCTCAGTGACGCGAATCTCAAAGCTGGAGTTGCCCGGCACGCTGAACTTGTCGCCTGCTGTGCTTTGCAACCAAGCATCGGTGCCCGCCAGTTTGTATTCGCAGCTGCCGGCCACGCATTCCATAATTTCGGGGGCACCAGTGTTAAAAGTCAGGGTGGCAGGCAGCACCACACCGACGGATTTTTGCGTGCCATCGGGGTAGGTAATGCTGTGGCTGACGCATTTGCCATCAAAATAAACATTGGCTTGGGTGGCAACGGAAACGCCGTCAATTTTTTCGGTGGTCATGGGCAAAATAGCTCCAAAGGTAAACCGGCAATTTTAGGCCGCCGCATGGGCAGCCCCAGCGCCAGCAGGGCAAAATTAGCGCCACTCATCCCGGTGGTGGCGATAGTGGCGCGGGTGTGGCGGCGGTGGTGGGTAGTAATCGCGCTGGCGGTTGTATTCAATCACCGTCACTGGCGGATTGATATACACCGCTGGCGGCGGGGGCAAAGCCTCGCGGCGTGCGCCAGAGACTACCCGGCCTTGCTCAATGTATTCTGGCTGTGCGGTGGAATACACCCGCCCATGCCGCTTATCGGCCACGGGCTGCACACTCACGGGCAGCCAGCCGCCGGGGTCGCGCTCGGTGCGGGTGGTGTATTGGCGGCCAGCGTACTCATAAACCACGTTGTAGCCTACGGTGCGGTTTTCGTAAAAAGTTTCGGTGGTGCAGCGCTGCACATCTTGGTAGTGGGGTGGGCGGCCTTGGCCTTCTACTTGGTCGCCCAACAAAGCGCCGCCAATCACGCCCAAAGCAGTAGCAGCTGCCCGGCCACTGCCACCGCCAATGGCATTACCAGCGGCACCGCCAGCAATGGCCCCTAGCAAAGCACCACCGCCGCTGGTGCGTGGGGCGGTGACAATGGTTTGGTCTTGGCACACCTGCTGCGGCACTGCCACCTGCTGCAAGATGGGGGTAGAGGAAATAACGCGCGCCTGCTCTTGCGCGCTGGCCAGTGCGGCCACGCTCCACAGACCCGCCAGCAGTAGCATTTTTTGCATAAAAATTCCTTTCAATAAGCCTTTGAGGCATGGAATATCTTTAACGTTCCAACGGCGGCAGCGGTTACCAGCGGTGGGTAAAAATCGCCTAAGCCTGCTGCTGTGCCCATTGCAGCGCATCAAAACCCACGGTAATGACAAGGCTATCGCCGCGTTGCCATTCCACCACGGGGCGCTTGATGGCGCTGCTGTGTTCTAGCAGCAGGGCACTGGCGCTGGCGGCATCGCACACCTTGCTTTGCAAGGCCGGGTCTAATTTGCGCCAAGTCGTGCCTTGGCGGTTGAGCAAGCGCTCCCAGCCCACAGCGGCCATCCAAGCGGCTAGGCGCTGGGCAGGTACGCCCTGCTTTTTGAAATCATAAAACTGGTAGGGCAAGCCTTGCGCTGTTAGCCAAGCACGCGCCTTTTTTACGCTGTCGCAGTTGGCAATGCCATACACGGTAATGTTGGTAGTGGTACTCATAGCTGCCATCATGCGCCACAGTCGCCTAGGCGACAATAGCTGCCTGTATGCACACCAAAATCCACACCCTCAGCGGCTGGCTGGCACATTGCGAGCGCCTGCACCCCCAAGCTATCGACATGGGCCTAGAGCGCGTGCGCGAAGTATCGCGCCGTTTGGGCCTGCGCTTTGACTGCCCAGTGATTACCGTGGCTGGCACCAATGGCAAAGGCTCTACCTGCGCCATGCTAGAGGCCGTAGCCCTGCAAGCGGGCTGGCGCACGGGGGTTTATACCTCGCCGCATTTGGTGCATTTTGAAGAGCGCTGCCGCATCCACGGCGACATTGTCCAAGCCGAAGCGCTTTTGCCCCACTTTGAGGCGGTAGAAGCCGCGCGCACACAAAATGGCAACGATGTCTCACTGAGCTACTTTGAATTCACCACGCTGGCTATTTTGCGTTTAATGAGCCACTCATTGCTCGATGTGGCCATCTTAGAAGTAGGCTTGGGTGGGCGGCTCGATGCCACCAATATCATTGATACCGACTGCGCCATCATCACCAGCATTGACATAGACCACACCGAATACCTCGGCCCCGACCGCGAAAGCATTGGGCGCGAAAAGGCCGGCATCATGCGTACTGGCCGCCCAGTCATCGTCAGTGACCCGGTGCCACCGCAAAGCGTGATAGACCACGCACGCGAAATCGGCGCTGACCTGTGGCGCTTCGGCCACGATTTCAATTATTCCGGCGACAAGCAACAGTGGGCTTGGAGTGGGCGCGGGCGCCGCTATGCCGGGCTGGCCTATCCAGCGCTGCGCGGTGCCAATCAGTTGATGAATGCTTCTGGGGTCTTGGCGGCTTTAGAAGCACTGCGCCAACGTCTGCCCATCACGGCGCAAGCGGTACGCAATGGCTTATCGATGGTGGCTTTGCCGGGGCGTTTTCAGATTGTGCCGGGCCAGCCTACCTTGGTGTTAGATGTGGCACACAACCCGCATTCGGTAGCCGCCCTCACGGCCAATTTGGATGCCATGGGCTACTTTCCCACCACCCACGCGGTGTTTGGGGCAATGGCCGATAAAGACTTGGCCCCCATGCTGGCCAAAGTGGGGCCACTGATTGACCGCTGGTATTTCACCGATTTACCCACGCCGCGCGCCGATTCTGCCGCCAACTTGCAACAAAAATGGAATGCGCTGCAAATCGTCGCTGGTGGCCGACGCGAAGTGTCCACCAACATCTATACCAATCCACAGGCTGCCCTAGAGGCCGCCGTGGCCGTGGCAGACCCGGCTGATAGAATCGTCGTCTTTGGCTCCTTCTATACGGTCGGTGCTGTGTTGCAAAATGGTACTCCCCGTTTGCAAGCCAAACATCTGGACACTTAACGTCCGCCCCGTGGTTGCTTATTCATGGCATTTTTCAAGTTTCGGTGGCCCACCTCCTCCGCCTCTGCTGCTCCCAGTGACACGGCCATGCGCCCTTCGCGTGCGCCCCGGGCTGAGAGCATCGAGGTCATGCGTCGGCGCGCCCGGCACCGCCTGATTGGCGCTGCGGTGCTGGTATTGTTGGGTGTGATTGGTTTTCCGATGCTGTTTGACACCCAGCCCCGGCCTATTCCGGTCGATATCCCGATTGAAATGCCAGACCGTAACAAGGTCGCTCCGTTGGTGGTGCCCGCCGATGGTGCCCCCGAGGGCACTGCCGTGGCTACCAACGCTGCCGCTGGCTTAGGGGCTGGCGAGCAGGTGTTAGCCCCCAACCCTATGGCACCCGCTTTGCCAGGGCTGCCAGGTATGGCTGCTGCACCTGTTCAATCGTCCATCAAACCAGAACCCAAGCCTGAGCCTAAACCAGAAGTAAAACCGCCCAAGCCCGAGCCAAAACCAGAGCCCAAGCCACCCAAACCAGAACCCAAACCCGAGCCGCCGCCTAAGCCAGAGCCCAAGCCTGAGCCTAAACCCGCCCGCGTCGATGAAGCGGCACGCGCACGCGCTTTATTGGAAGGGCGCAACTTTGAACCCCCGGCAGCGGCGGCACCCGCCCGTGCTGTCGATGAGGGCAAGCGCTTTACCGTTCAAATTGGTGCTTTTGCCGACGGTGACAAAGCCCTAGAAGTGCGCCAAAAACTCGAAAGTGCTGGCCTTAAAGCCTACACCCAAGTGATTGACACCAAAGACGGCAAGCGCACGCGGGTGCGGGTGGGGCCATTCAATGGGCGTGCCGAGGCCGATAAGGCTGCCGAGCGCACCCGAGGGCTAGGATTACCGGCGGTCATTACCGGCTCCTAAGTTATACATCCCCGCCCACCATGACTGTCTTGGATGGCTGTGTCCTTACGCTGCTGCTGGGCTCTATGCTGCTCGGCGCTTGGCGTGGCCTGGTGTTTGAAGTGCTGTCTTTGCTGGCTTGGGGCGCTGCGCTACTGCTGGCGCGCAGTTTCGCCGCCGATGCCGCCTTGCATTTGCCACTGGGGCCACTACAAGGGGGCAGCCGCTATGCCGCCAGTTTTGTCGTGGTGTTTATTACGGCGGCTTTTTTGTGTGGTTGGGTGGCTACCTTAGGCCGTCAACTGGTGCAGGTCGTGGGTTTGCGCCCAGTAGACCGGGTTCTAGGGGGCTTGTTTGGTGCAGTACGGGCAGCGCTGCTATTGCTGGTAGCGACACTGGTGCTGCAATGGTTGGCGTTACAACAACAACCTTGGTGGCAAGATTCATTCAGCGCCCCTTGGCTATCACTGGCCTTACAGACCGTGGCACCCGTGTTGCCACTAGAACTGCTGCAAAACCTATCTTGGTAAAGAAAGTCAACTATGTGTGGAATCGTCGGCGTTATCAGCAACGCCCCTGTCAATCAACTAATTTATGACTCCTTGCTGCTGTTGCAGCACCGGGGCCAAGATGCGGCAGGTATCGTTACGCAACAAGAACGCAAGTTCTTTATGCACAAAGCCAAAGGTATGGTCAAAGACGTGTTTCGCACACGCAATATGCGCGCCTTACCGGGCAACTGTGGTTTAGGCCAAGTGCGCTACCCCACCGCTGGCAATGCCTTTAGCGAGGAAGAAGCCCAGCCCTTCTACGTCAATGCCCCTTTTGGCTTGGTGCTGGTACACAACGGCAACCTGACCAACGCCCAAGCCCTGCGCTCGGAGTTGTTCAATACTGACCACCGCCATATCAACACCGAAAGCGACTCCGAAGTGTTGCTCAATGTGTTGGCCGATGAATTGGACAAAGCCACCCGTGGCAAAGCCTTGGCCGTGCCCGATGTATTCGCTGCCGTGGCCGCTGTGCATAAACGCATCCGTGGTTCTTATGCGGTCATCGCCTTGATTGCCGGACATGGCTTGCTGGCTTTCCGTGACCCGTATGGCATTCGTCCGCTGTGTCTGGGGCGCAATACCGACGGCACCATCATGCTGGCCAGCGAATCTGTGGTTTTAGAAGGCTCCGGCCATGTCTTGGACCGCGACATCGCTCCCGGCGAGGCCGTATTTATTGATTTGGCCGGCAACATCAGCGCCCAACAATGCGCGCAAACGCCGCGTTTGCACCCCTGCATTTTTGAGTTTGTCTATCTAGCACGGCCCGATTCGGTACTCGATGGCATCTCGGTCTATCAGGCCCGTCTCAACTTGGGCGAAACCTTGGCCAAGCGCGTGGTGTCTGCCGTACCGCCTAGCCAAATTGATGTCGTTATCCCCATTCCAGAGTCCAGCCGCCCCAGCGCCATGCAGTTGGCGCAGTTGCTCGGCCTGCCCTACCGCGAAGGCTTTGTCAAAAATCGCTATGTCGGCCGTACCTTCATCATGCCGGGGCAAGGGGTACGCAAAAAATCGGTGCGCCAAAAGCTCAATGTGATTGGCAGCGAGTTCAAAGGCCGCAATGTGCTGCTGGTCGATGATTCGATTGTGCGTGGCACCACCAGCCGCGAAATCGTACAAATGGCGCGCGAAGCTGGGGCCAACAAGGTCTATATGGCCAGTGCTGCGCCGCCCGTGCGCTACCCCAATGTCTATGGCATCGACATGCCCACCAGCAGCGAGCTAGTCGCCCATGACCGCACGATTGAAGAAATACGCGACCTCATTGGCTGCGACGCACTTATCTACCAAGATGTCGATGCCATGAAACAGGCCGTAGGCAGCTTGCGCCCCGATTTGGATGGTTTTGATGCCTCTTGTTTTGATGGCGTGTATGTCACTGGCGACATCACCTTGGCCGATATTGAGCGCATGAACGACGAGCGCCCCAACGCACAAGAAGACGAAGAAGACACCTCACGCCTCGCCTTGCCCAATGCTCGGCATGGCTGATGGCGTTTTTGAATGGTTTGCCATCAGGCCCTGAAAATGACTCCTGAATTACTTGCTACCCTGCACCCGGACACCTTGGCCGTGCGCCAAGCCATGCCGCGCAGTGCCTACGGAGAACATTCCGAGGCGCTCTACCTGACCAGCAGCTTCGTGCAACCCGATGCGGCCACGGCAGCGCGTCGTTTTGCGGGCGAAGAAGAAGGCTACACCTACTCGCGCACCTCCAACCCCACCGTCAGCAGCTTTGAGCGCCGTTTGGCCGCCCTAGAGGGCACCGAAAGCGCCATTGGCACCGCCAGCGGTATGTCGGCCATTTTGCTGATGTGCATGGCCCTGCTCAAGGCGGGTGACCATGTGATTTGCTCGCAATCCATGTTTGGCTCCACCATCAACCTGATTGGTAAAGAGCTGGCCCGCTTTGGCGTGCAATCGAGCTTTGTCGCCCAAACCGATGCCGCCGCTTGGCAGGCCGCCCTGCGGCCAGAAACCCGGCTGATGTTTGCCGAAACCCCCACCAATCCCCTGACGGATTTGTGCGACATCCAAGCCTTGGCCGATATTGCCCATGCCGCTGGAGTCTTGCTGGCGGTGGACAACTGCTTTGCCTCGCCAGCCTTGCAGCAACCGGCCAAACTGGGCGCTGATTTGGTCATCCACTCCGGCACCAAATTTTTGGACGGCCAAGGCCGGGTGATGGCCGGTGCCGTCTGCGGCCCCCGCGCCTTGATTGAGGACAAACTGGCCCCACTGATTCGCAGTGCGGGCATGAACCTGTCGCCGTTCAATGCGTGGGTGGTGCTCAAGGGCATGGAAACCTTGTCTTTGCGCGTTAAGGCACAAAGCGCCAATGCACTGGCGCTGGCGCAGTGGCTAGAACAGCAGCCCCAAGTCGCGCGGGTGTATTACCCCGGACTGGCATCGCATCCACAACACGATTTGGCCATGCGCCAGCAATCGGGGCTGGGCGGTGCCGTGCTCTCGTTTGATGTGCGCGCCAATAGCCCCGAAGAAGGCCGCACCCGTGCCTTCCACGTCATTGACCACACCCAAGTGTGCAGCATCACCGCCAATTTGGGCGACACCAAAACCACCATCACCCACCCCGCCAGCACCTCGCATGGCCGCCTGACCGAAGCCCAACGCCAAGCGGCGGGTTTGGGCCAAGGGCTGATTCGCGTGGCGGTGGGTTTAGAACATATTGACGACTTGAAGGCCGACCTTGCGCGCGGCCTGGACACCCTGCCATGACTGAACAGACACCCTCCACCCCCGCCCGTCGGGTGCGTACCCGCTTTGCACCCTCGCCCACCGGCTTTATCCACTTGGGCAATATCCGCTCGGCCCTCTACCCTTGGGCCTTTGCCCGTGCTGCGGGTGGTGACTTCATCCTACGCATTGAAGACACCGACTTAGAGCGCTCCAGCCAAGCGGCTGTCGATGTCATTCTGGAAGGCATGGACTGGCTGGGCATGAACCCCGACGAAGGCCCGTTCTACCAAATGCAGCGCATGGCGCGCTACAAAGAAGTGCTGGCCCAATTGCAAGCCGCCGGTCATGTTTACCCTTGCTACACCAGTGTGGCCGAGCTGGATGCCCTGCGCGAGCGCCAAATGGCCGCCAAAGAAAAACCGCGCTACAACGGTACGTGGCGGCCCGAACCGGGCAAGGTGCTGCCCCCAGTGCCCGAAGGCGTGCAGCCGGTGTTGCGCTTCAAAAACCCCAAAGATGGCGTAGTCGCTTGGGACGACAAGGTCAAAGGCCGCATTGAAATCCGCAACGACGAGCTAGACGATTTGGTGATTGCCCGCCCCGATGGCACGCCCACCTACAACTTCTGCGTTGTGGTGGACGATATGGATATGGCCATCACCCATGTCATTCGCGGCGATGACCACGTCAACAACACGCCACGCCAAATCAACATCTTCCAAGCCTTGGGCCAACAGCCGCCGGTCTATGCCCACCTGCCTACCGTGCTCAATGAGCAAGGCGAGAAGATGAGCAAGCGCAACGGTGCCAAGCCCGTCACGCAATACCGCGATGAAGGCTACCTGCCCGAAGCCATGATTAACTATCTGGCCCGCTTGGGCTGGAGCCACGGCGACGACGAAATTTTTAGCCGCCAACAGTTCCTAGAGTGGTTCGACCTCGACCATCTAGGTCGCAGCGCCGCCCAGTTTGACGATGCCAAGCTGCGCTGGGTCAATGCCCAACACCTCAAGGCAATGAGCGATGAGGCACTGGCCGCTTTGGTGGCCCCGCAACTCGAAAAGCGCGGCATCGCTGCTGCCGATCTGGCCGATGGCCGCCTGCCACGCATCTGTGCCCTGTTCAAAGACCGCTGCGACACCACCGTTGCCTTGGCCGATTGGGCCTATGTGTTTTATGCAGATGCCATCAGCCCCAGCGCCGAAGAGTTGGAAAAGCACGTCACCGCCGCCATTGCCCCGGCTTTGGATGCCTTGGCTGCCGCCTTCCAATCCTGCGATTGGGAAAAATCGGCCATTGCCGCCACCTTCAAGCAGGTACTGACGGCGCAAGGGCTTAAAATGCCGCAACTGGCTATGCCGGTGCGTGTGTTGACGGTGGGCACCGCCCACACCCCTTCCGTTGATGCCGTGCTGGAACTGGTCGGAAAAGAAAAAGTTTTGGCACGTTTGCAAAAACGCTAAAAAATCGTTCTATAATTCAAGTCTCAGTTAAACAGCAGTAAACAAATGTTTATTGCTTAATGTGGGGGTATAGCTCAGCTGGGAGAGCGCTTGCATGGCATGCAAGAG
>CAYMAC010000020.1:0-55970 GCA_964388325.1 uncultured Simplicispira sp.
CTATCCGCGAAGGTGGCCGTACCGTCGGCGCTGGCGTGGTTGCCAAAATCATCGCCTAATTTTTCTTTAAAGGGGTATAGCTCAATTGGCAGAGCGTCGGTCTCCAAAACCGAAGGTTGTAGGTTCGATTCCTACTGCCCCTGCCACCTAACAATGGCAAAAACAAAGCCCGCCAGTCTCTGGCGGGCTTCGCTGTCTGCAATGGCGTAGCGATACAGGACAAAGAATGACTACTTCGCAGGTTGAAACAGTGAACACCGGTGCAGACAAAGCCAAACTGGCTGCTGTGGCTGTATTAGTGGTTGCCGCTGTGGCTGCTTTTTACGCCTTGGGCAAGCAAGGCCCGTTGGTACAGTGGGCCGCCCTGTTGGTCGGTTTGGTGGCTGCTGTGGCTGTTTTTTTGATTTCGGAGCCTGGGCGTCAATTTACGGCCTTTGGGCGTGACGCTTGGCGTGAAGCCAAAAAAGTGGTCTGGCCCTCCCGCAAGGAGGCCGTGCAAATGACCCTGTACGTGTTTGGTTTTGTGGTAGTCATGGCGCTGTTTTTGTGGCTGACAGACAAAACTTTGGAATGGGTGTTTTATGACCTTATTCTTGGTTGGAGAAAATAAATGACAGCTTCCGTTGAAGTGGAATCCTCGGCTGCGTCGGCTGTTGCTTCGTCTTTGCACCCTGATTTGCGTTGGTACATTGTCCATGCCTACTCGGGCATGGAAAAAGCGGTAGAGCGCAACATTGCCGAGCGTGTAGTGCGTTCTGGGATGACGGCCAAATTTGGCCGCGTGTTGGTGCCCACCGAAGAAGTGGTCGAAATGAAGAACGGCCAGCGCAAAACCACTGAGCGCCGTCTTTTTCCCGGCTACGTCTTTGTTGAGATGGTCATGGACGACGAAACTTGGCATTTGGTCAAGCACACCAGCAAAGTCACTGGCTTTGTGGGTGGAGCTAAAAATCGCCCTGCGCCCATTTCTGAAGACGAAGTGCAAAAAATTGTCAGTCAGATGCAAGAGGGCACCGACAAGCCACGCCACAAAGTTGAATTTATGGTGGGCGAGTTGGTGCGCGTCAAAGAAGGCCCGTTCACCGATTTCAATGGCTCGGTGGAAGATGTCAATTACGAGAAGAGTCGTGTCCGGGTGTCGGTCATGATTTTTGGCCGCTCTACGCCAGTAGAGCTTGAATTTAGCCAAGTAGAAAAGACCTGATTTTTTCTGGTGTGGTTGTTGGCACTTCCCGACTCAGTGCCTGGTTGATAAATTGAGTCGTTAACCCCGGGGAGCCTGCGTCAAACGTCAGGCGTTTACCCGCAAGGAGTCATCATGGCGAAAAAAATCGTCGGCTTCATCAAGCTGCAAGTGCCAGCTGGTAAAGCCAATCCATCCCCACCCATTGGTCCCGCTTTGGGCCAACGCGGTCTCAACATCATGGAATTCTGCAAGGCATTCAATGCCCAGACCCAAGGTGTAGAGCCCGGCCTGCCACTGCCCGTGGTGATTACCGCCTTTGCTGATAAGAGCTTCACTTTTATCATCAAGACACCTCCAGCTACCGTGCTGATTAAGAAGGCCATCAAGTTGGACAAGGGTTCGCCCAATCCTCTGAGCACCAAGGTCGGCAAAATCACCCGCGAACAGCTGGAAGAAATCGCCAAAACCAAGATGAAAGACATGAACGCCGCCAGCTTGGATGCTGCTGTGCGTACAATCGCTGGTTCTGCTCGCTCGATGGGCGTGGCTGTGGAGGGTGTGTAAATGGCCAAGTTGACCAAGAAACAAAAAGCCCTGCAAGGCAAGGTTGATAGCACCAAGTTGTATCCTATCGCTGAAGCGCTGGTCATCGTGAAAGAAGCCGCTACGGCCAAATTTGACGAGTCCATCGACGTGGCGGTGCAACTGGGCGTAGATGCCAAAAAGTCTGACCAAGTGGTGCGTGGCGCTGTGGTGCTACCCAATGGTACTGGCAAGACCACCCGCGTGGCCGTGTTTGCCCAAGGTGCAAAGGCTGAAGAAGCCAAAGCCGCCGGTGCTGACATCGTTGGTATGGACGACTTGGCCGCTATGGTCAAGGCCGGTGATATGCCTTTTGACGTGGTAATTGCTGCCCCTGACGCCATGCGCGTGGTCGGTACACTGGGTCAAATTTTGGGCCCACGTGGTCTGATGCCTAACCCCAAAGTGGGTACTGTGACCCCCGATGTCGCTACGGCCGTGAAAAACGCCAAGGCTGGTCAGGTGCAGTTCCGTGTGGACAAGGCTGGCATTATCCACAGCACCATTGGTCGCCGTTCGTTTGGCGACGATAAGCTGCAAGGCAACTTGGCTGCACTGATTGAGGCCCTGAACAAGGCTAAACCAGCTACCAGCAAGGGTTTGTACCTGCGTAAGGTGGCGGTTTCTTCCACGATGGGCTTGGGTGTCCGCGTGGATACGCAATCCATCGCAGCGTAATTGCAAAAAATCTTTGGGCTGCCTGCCAAGGTAGCCTGATGTGGTGGGCTGTGGCTTGGCAACAAGCCGCAGGCTATCCAAGACCGTTGGTGTGTCTGTCAAAAGGCACTTAAATCCATAAGCCAACGCAGATGGCGATCCCGCTGCAGATGGAAATTTTCCAAAACAGTTGGTCGCTGCAACAAGAGCGTGGGTTAGGGCATTGCGCTCAACCCCACAATTTAAGGAGTAGACCTTGAGTCTTAATCGCAGTGAGAAAGAAGCGGTCATCAACGAAGTGACCAGCCTCGCCGCTAAAGCTCAAACGCTGGTGATTGCGGAATACCGTGGCATCACGGTGGCTGACATGACCAAACTGCGCGTCGATGCCCGCAGCAAGGGTGTGACCCTGAATGTTCTGAAGAACACTCTGGCACGCCGTGCTGTGGCCGGTAGCGGTTTTGATGTGTTGGCTGACCAGATGACTGGCCCGCTGATCTATGGTTTCTCTGAAGACGCAGTGGCTGCCGCTAAGGTGGTGGCTGACTTCGCGAAAACCAACGACAAGTTGGTGATTCGCGGTGGTGCGTTTGCAGGCAAGGCATTGGACATCGACGGCGTGAAGCAACTGGCCAACATCCCTTCCAAGGAAGTGTTGCTGGCACAGCTGTTGGGCTTGATGCAATCCCCCATCTCCCGTACGGCCCGTGTGTTGGCCGCACTGGCAGAGCAACGTGGCGCTGGCGCAGCAGAAGCTGCACCCGCAGAGGCTGTGGCAGCGTAATTGCCGCCCACTCGTAGTAAGCAATATTGTTAGGAAATCAAAATGGCATTCGATAAAGACGCATTTTTGACCGCGCTGGACAGCATGACGGTTCTGGAACTCAATGACCTGGTGAAGGCCATTGAAGAGAAGTTTGGCGTGAGCGCTGCCGCTATGGCCGCTCCTGCTGCTGGTGGTGGTGCCGCTGCTGCTGCCGTTGAAGAGCAAACCGAATTCAACGTCATTCTGACCGAAGCTGGTGCCAACAAGGTATCGGTGATTAAGGCCGTGCGTGAAATCACCGGTCTGGGCCTGAAAGAAGCCAAGGATGCCGTGGACGGCGCTCCTAAGGCCATCAAGGAAGGTCTGTCTAAGGCTGACGCTGAAGCTGCTAAGAAGAAGCTGGAAGAAGCCGGTGCTAAGGTTGAACTGAAGTAATCGGTTTTTCCTTGAGGCTGGGGCGCTCCTAAAAGAGGCCCCAGCCTTTGGCGCTTATGGAGTTCTTTACAGAGAACACCAAAAAGTAGCAAAAAACAGCTATTTTTTAGTGTCTTCTGACCACCCGACAGCAGAAGATGCCTTGGTTCGGGCGATGTGCAAGGCATCGCCGTCCGCCATGGTTGGTAGTGGCCAACCGCCAAGCCCGCAGGGTGTGCTGCCCACGGGTCCGTCGTCGCAGACCCTGGACTCAAGTTTTTTCCCGGAGATCTCATGGCCTATTCCTACACCGAACGCAAGCGAATTCGCAAAAGTTTCGGCAGCCGCGACAGCGTGCTGGAGGTTCCTTATCTGCTGCAAATGCAAAAAGATGCGTATACCGCCTTTTTGCAAGCCGATGTTTCGCCCAAAAAGCGTACCAATGAAGGTTTGCAGGCAGCATTCAATGCCGCTTTCCCGATTGTGTCGCACAACGGTTTTGTCGAGATGAAATTTCTCGAATACAACCTAGCCAAGCCGGCCTTTGATGTGCGCGAATGCCAGACCCGTGGTTTGACTTTTGCCTCGGCAGTGCGCGCCAAAGTGCAGCTCATCATTTATGACCGCGAGTCTTCGACTTCACAGTCAAAAGTGGTCAAGGAAGTGAAAGAGCAAGAAGTGTACATGGGCGAAGTGCCGCTCATGACCACCAAAGGCTCGTTCATCATCAATGGCACCGAGCGTGTGATTGTGTCGCAGCTGCACCGCTCGCCTGGCGTGTTTTTTGAACACGATAAGGGCAAGACGCACAGCTCAGGCAAGTTGCTGTTCTCGGCACGCATCATCCCTTACCGTGGTTCGTGGCTCGATTTTGAGTTCGACCCGAAAGACATTTTGTATTTCCGCGTGGACCGCCGCCGCAAGATGCCGGTCACGATTTTGCTCAAGGCCATTGGCCTGAACCCCGAGTCCATTCTCGCCAACTTCTTCGTCAACGACAATTTCCGTCTGATGGACAATGGTGCCCAGATGGAATACGTGGCCGAGCGCCTGCGTGGTGAAGTGGCCCGTTTTGACATCACCGATAAATCCGGCAAGGTGGTGGTGGCCAAAGACAAGCGCGTTACCGCTCGCCACACGCGCGATTTGGAGCAATCTGGCACTACCCATATCACCGTGCCCGAAGACTTCTTGTTGGGTCGCGTGGTAGCCCGTGCTGTGGTGGACCCCGATACCGGCGAAATTTTGGCCAAAGCCAATGAAGAGCTGACCGAAGCCTTGCTGAAAAAGCTGCGCTCCTCGGGTGTGCGCGATTTGCAGTGCATCTACACCAACGAGCTAGACCAGGGCGCTTACATCAGCCAAACCCTGCGGATTGATGAAACCACCGACGAGTTCCAAGCCCGCGTTGCCATCTACCGCATGATGCGCCCCGGCGAGCCACCCACCGAAGATGCGGTGCAGGCTCTGTTCCAGCGCTTGTTCTACAACCCCGACACCTACGATTTGTCGCGTGTTGGCCGCATGAAGTTCAATGCCAAGGTGGGCATGGAAGGCTCTACCGGCCCGATGGTCTTGACCAACGAGGACATTTTGGCGGTGGTCAAAATTTTGGTGGACTTACGCAACGGCAAGGGCGAAGTGGACGATATTGACCACTTGGGCAACCGCCGTGTGCGCTGCGTGGGTGAACTGGCCGAGAACCAGTACCGCACCGGCTTGGCCCGGATTGAAAAGGCCGTGAAGGAGCGTCTGGGTCAAGCTGAGCAAGACCCGCTGATGCCGCACGACCTGATTAACTCCAAGCCCATTTCTGCGGCGCTGAAAGAGTTCTTTGGCGCGTCGCAGTTGTCGCAGTTCATGGACCAAACCAACCCGCTGGCCGAAATCACGCACAAGCGCCGTGTTTCTGCCCTCGGCCCCGGTGGCTTGACCCGCGAGCGTGCTGGCTTTGAAGTGCGTGACGTGCACGTTACCCACTACGGGCGTGTTTGCCCTATCGAAACGCCTGAAGGCCCGAACATCGGTCTGATTAACTCGCTGGCCTTGTACGCGCGCCTGAACGAGTATGGCTTTATCGAAACCCCCTACCGCCGCGTGGTCGATGGCAAGGTGACGATGGACATTGACTACCTGTCAGCCATCGAAGAAGGCAAGTACGTCATCGCCCAGGCCAATGCCACGCTGGACAAGGAGGGCCGTCTGACCGGTGAGCTGGTCTCGGCGCGTGAAAAGGGCGAGTCCATTTTGGTGGGTGCAGAGCGTATCCAATACATGGACGTGTCACCCGCGCAGATTGTCTCGGTGGCGGCATCGCTGGTGCCGTTCTTGGAGCACGATGACGCGAACCGCGCCTTGATGGGTGCCAACATGTCGCGCCAAGCCGTGCCTGTGTTGCGTCCAGAAAAGCCGCTGGTCGGTACTGGCATTGAGCGCGTGGCAGCTGTGGACTCGGGCACCGTGGTAACGGCCAGCCGAGGTGGTGTGGTCGATTATGTCGATGCCACCCGGATTGTTATCCGTGTTAATGATGCAGAGGCAGTAGCTGGTGAAGTGGGTGTGGACATCTACAACCTCATCAAATACCAACGCTCCAACCAGAACACCAACATCCACCAGCGCCCCATCGTCAAGCGTGGTGATGTGTTGGCCAAGGGTGACGTGATTGCCGACGGCGCTTCTACCGATTTGGGCGAAATCGCCATCGGTCAGAACATGCTGATTGCTTTCATGCCTTGGAACGGTTACAACTTTGAAGACTCGATTTTGATTTCTGAGCGCGTGGTGGCTGAAGACCGCTACACCTCGATTCACATCGAGGAACTGGTGGTGATGGCGCGCGACACCAAGTTGGGCGCAGAAGAAATCACCCGCGATATTCCAAACCTGTCGGAACAGCAGCTCAACCGTCTGGACGAGTCCGGCATCATCTACGTGGGTGCTGAAGTGCAGCCCGGCGATACGCTGGTCGGCAAGGTCACGCCCAAGGGTGAAACCACGCTCACGCCCGAAGAAAAGCTGTTGCGCGCCATTTTTGGCGAAAAAGCCAGCGACGTGAAAGACACCTCGCTGCGCGTTAGCCAAGGCTCGCAGGGTGTGGTGATTGACGTGCAAGTCTTCACCCGCGAAGGCATTCAACGCGACAAGCGCGCCCAGCAAATTATTGACGATGAACTCAAGCGCTACCGCTTGGATTTGAACGACCAGCTGCGTATCGTTGAAGCCGATGCCTTTGACCGTATCGAAAAACTGCTCGATGGCAAGGTAGCCAATGGCGGCCCGCAAAAGCTGGCCAAGGGCACCAAAATCGACAAGGCTTATTTGAACTCGGTGGACAAGTTCCACTGGTTTGATATTCGCCCCGCCGATGAAAATGTGGCCGGACAGCTCGAAAGCATCAAAAATGCTTTGGAGCAAACGCGCCACAGCTTCGATTTGTCGTTTGAAGAAAAGCGCAAAAAGCTCACCCAAGGCGATGAGCTGCCCGCTGGCGTGCTCAAGATGGTCAAGGTTTATCTGGCCGTCAAGCGCCGCTTGCAGCCCGGTGACAAGATGGCCGGTCGCCACGGTAACAAGGGTGTAGTCTCCAAGATTGTGCCGGTGGAAGACATGCCGCACATGGCCGATGGCACACCCGTGGACATCGTGCTCAACCCCTTGGGCGTGCCTTCGCGGATGAACATTGGGCAGGTGCTAGAGGTTCACTTGGGCTGGGCTGGTAAGGGTATTGGTCAACGCATTGACGAAATGCTGCGCCAAGAAGCCAAGGCCGCCGAGATGCGTAAATTCCTCGAAGAGGTCTATAACTCGCGTGGTCGCCAAGAAGATTTGTCGCAACTGACGGATGAACAGGTCTTGGCGATGGCAGGCAACTTGACCAGCGGCGTGCCTTATGCCACGCCGGTGTTTGACGGTGCCAACGAGCAGGAAATCAAGGACATGCTCAAGCTGGCCTACCCTGAAGACCTGAAGGTCCGCAAGGGTCTGACCGAGGCGCGTACACAGGCTTACCTGATTGATGGCCGCACCGGCGAGCAGTTTGAGCGCCCCACCACCATCGGCTACATGCACTACCTCAAGCTGCACCACTTGGTCGATGACAAGATGCACGCCCGTTCCACTGGCCCGTACTCGCTAGTCACGCAGCAGCCTTTGGGCGGCAAGGCCCAGTTTGGTGGCCAGCGCTTTGGTGAAATGGAAGTGTGGGCGCTGGAAGCCTACGGTGCTTCTTACGTGCTGCAAGAAATGCTCACCGTCAAATCCGACGACGTGGTGGGCCGCACCAAGGTGTACGAGAGCATCGTTAAGGGCGAGCACGCCATCGAAGCCGGTATGCCCGAATCGTTCAATGTGCTGGTCAAGGAAATTCGTTCCTTGGGTCTAGACATTGAGCTTGAGCGCTCGTAATTGAAAAAGGAAAGAGTCCTATGAAATCGCTACTCGACCTGTTCAAGCAATTTACACCCGATGAGCATTTTGATGCCATCCGCATCGGCATGGCTTCGCCCGAAAAAATTCGTTCGTGGTCTTTCGGCGAGGTGAAAAAGCCCGAAACCATCAACTACCGCACTTTCAAACCTGAGCGCGATGGTCTGTTTTGCGCCAAAATTTTTGGCCCCATCAAAGACTATGAATGCCTGTGCGGCAAGTACAAGCGCCTCAAGCACCGTGGTGTGATTTGTGAAAAGTGCGGCGTAGAAGTCACGCAAACCAAAGTGCGCCGTGAGCGCATGGGCCATATCGACTTGGCTGCGCCTTGCGCGCATATTTGGTTCCTCAAGTCCTTGCCTTCGCGCTTGGGCATGGTGCTGGACATGACACTGCGCGACATTGAGCGCGTGCTGTATTTTGAAGCCTACGTCGTTACCGACCCCGGCATGACCCCGCTGAAGAAGTTCAGCATCATGACCGAAGACGACTACGATGCCAAGGTGAAAGAATACGGCGATGAATTCGTCGCCAAAATGGGCGCCGAAGGCATCAAAGACCTGCTCGAATCCATCGACATCGAAAGCGAAACTGAGCGCCTGCGCGGCGACTTGACCGGCTCTGAAGTCAAGGTCAAGAAAAATGCCAAGCGCCTGAAAGTATTGGAAGCATTCAAAAAATCGGGCATCAAGCCCGAGTGGATGGTGCTAGAAGTGCTGCCCGTGCTGCCACCGGACTTGCGTCCGCTGGTGCCACTGGACGGTGGCCGTTTTGCCACTTCCGACTTGAACGACTTGTACCGCCGCGTTATCAACCGCAACAGCCGTCTGCGCCGTTTGCTGGAGCTAAAAGCCCCAGAAATCATTGCGCGCAACGAAAAGCGCATGTTGCAAGAAGCCGTGGACAGCTTGTTGGACAACGGTCGCCGTGGCAAGGCCATGACCGGCGCTAACAAGCGCGCCCTCAAGTCCTTGGCCGACATGATTAAGGGCAAGAGCGGTCGTTTCCGTCAGAACTTGCTGGGTAAGCGCGTGGACTATTCGGGCCGTTCGGTGATTACCGTCGGCCCTACGCTCAAGCTGCACCAGTGCGGTCTGCCCAAGCTGATGGCCTTGGAGCTGTTCAAACCCTTCATCTTTGCCCAGTTGGAGCAGCGTGGCATTGCCACCACCATCAAGGCGGCCAAGAAGGAAGTGGAATCGGGCACGCCAGTGGTCTGGGACATCTTGGAAGAGGTGATTAAAGAACACCCGGTGATGCTCAATCGTGCGCCTACGCTGCACCGTTTGGGTATCCAAGCCTTTGAGCCTATCTTGATTGAAGGCAAGGCGATTCAACTGCACCCGCTGGTCTGCTCGGCTTTTAACGCCGACTTTGACGGTGACCAAATGGCGGTCCACGTACCGTTGTCGGTTGAGGCACAAATGGAAGCGCGCACCCTGATGCTGGCTTCCAACAACGTGCTGTTCCCGGCCTCTGGCGAGCCTTCGATTGTGCCCTCGCAAGACGTGGTGCTGGGCCTGTACCATGCCACGCGCGACAAAATCAACGGTAAGGGCGAAGGCTTGGTGTTTGCCGATACCGGCGAAGTGCAGCGCGCCTTGGATGCCGGCGAAGTAGAACTGAACACCAAAGTAACGGTGCGCCTGACCCAGTGGACTAAAGACAAAGTCACGGGCGAGTTTGTGCCTGCTACCTCTTTGGTGCCCACTACCGTGGGCCGTGCGTTGTTGTCAGAGATTTTGCCTAAGGGCCTGCCGTTTGAGAACATCAACAAGGCGCTGAAGAAGAAAGAAATCTCCAAGCTCATCAACGTCTCGTTCCGCAAGTGCGGTTTGAAAGAAACCGTCGTCTTTGCCGACAAGCTGCTGCAAAACGGCTTCCGTCTGGCGACGCGCGCTGGTATCTCGATTGCCATTGACGACATGTTGGTGCCGGCCGAGAAGTCCAAAATCATTACCCGTGCCGAGGCCGAGGTAAAAGAGATTGCCCAGCAGTACGCTTCGGGTTTGGTGACATCGGGCGAGCGCTACAACAAGGTGGTGGACATCTGGGGCAAGGCCGGTGATGACATCTCCAAGGTGATGATGGACAACCTGAAAAAGGAAAAAACCATCGACCGCCACGGCAACCAAGTCGATCAAGAATCGTTCAACTCGATTTACATGATGGCCGACTCAGGCGCGCGCGGTTCTGCGGCGCAGATTCGCCAGCTCTCGGGTATGCGCGGCCTGATGGCCAAGCCCGATGGCTCCATCATTGAGACCCCCATCACGGCCAACTTCCGTGAAGGTCTGAACGTGTTGCAGTACTTTATCTCCACCCACGGTGCGCGTAAGGGTCTGGCGGATACGGCGCTCAAGACGGCCAACTCGGGTTACCTGACGCGCCGTTTGGTGGACGTAACCCAAGACTTGGTGGTGACCGAAGAAGATTGCGGCACCGCCAACGGCGCTTTGATGCGCGCTATCGTCGAAGGCGGTGAGGTGATTGAATCACTGCGCGAGCGTATTTTGGGCCGCACTGCTGCTGAAGAAGTGCTGCACCCCGAAACCCGCGCTGTGCTGGTACAACCGGGCCAGATGCTGGAAGAAGACCTGATTGAAGAGCTGGAAGCTGCCGGTGTCGATGAAGTCAAGGTACGCACTGCGCTGAACTGCGAAACCCGCTTTGGCCTGTGCGCTAAGTGCTATGGCCGTGACTTGGGTCGTGGTGGCCTGATTAACTTGGGCGAAGCCGTGGGGGTGATTGCCGCCCAGTCTATCGGTGAACCCGGCACGCAGTTGACCATGCGTACCTTCCACATTGGTGGTGCGGCCTCGCGTGCGGCGATTGCTTCCAGTGTCGAAGCCAAGTCCAACGGTATCATTGGCTTTAATGCCACGATGCGCTACGTGACCAACACCAAGGGTGAATTGGTGGTGATTTCGCGTTCTGGCGAAATTGTCATTCAAGACGAACATGGCCGCGAGCGCGAGCGCCACAAGGTGCCTTACGGTGCTATCTTGAGCATCAAGCCCGACCAAACCATCAAGGCCGGTACCATTTTGGCCAACTGGGACCCACTGACCCGCCCCATCATTACCGAGTTTGCCGGTCAGGCCAAGTTCGAGAACGTGGAAGAGGGCCTGACGGTGGCCAAGCAGGTGGACGATGTCACCGGCCTGTCCACGCTGGTGGTGATTGACCCGAAACGCCGTGGTTCTACCAAGGTGGTCAAACCCCAAGTCAAGCTGATTGATGCCAATGGCAACGAAGTCAAGATTCCGGGCACCGACCACTCGGTAACTATTGGCTTCCAAGTGGGCGCGCTGATTCAGGTGCGTGACGGCCAAGACGTAGGCCCCGGCGAAGTGCTGGCGCGTATCCCCATCGAAGGCCAAAAAACCCGTGACATTACCGGCGGTTTGCCGCGTGTGGCCGAGTTGTTTGAAGCCCGTACCCCCAAAGACAAGGGCACGCTGGCTGAAGCTACCGGTACCATCTCCTTCGGTAAAGAAACCAAGGGCAAGATTCGCCTGCAAATCACTGACCCAGACGGCAAGGTTTGGGAAGAGCTGATTCCCAAGGAAAAGAACATCTTGGTACACGAAGGCCAAGTGGTCAACAAGGGCGAGCACATCGTTGATGGCCCCGCAGACCCGCAAGATATTTTGCGCCTGCTGGGTATTGAAGAACTCTCGCGCTACATCGTCGATGAAGTGCAGGACGTGTACCGCTTGCAGGGCGTGAAAATCAACGACAAGCACATTGAAGTGATTGTGCGCCAAATGCTGCGCCGTGTGGTGGTAGAGAACTCGGGCGACTCCAACTATATTGCTGGTGAGCAGGTAGAGCGCTCTGAAATTCTGAACACCAACGATGCACTGCAAGAAGAAGGCAAGCTGCCATCTACCTACAGCAATTTGCTGCTGGGTATTACCAAGGCTTCGCTGTCCACCGATTCGTTTATTTCGGCGGCTTCTTTCCAAGAAACCACCCGCGTGTTGACCGAAGCGGCCATCATGGGCAAGCGCGACGAGTTGCGCGGCCTGAAAGAAAACGTCATTGTGGGGCGTTTGATTCCTGCGGGCACGGGCATGGCCTACCACCAAGCACGCAAAGTCAAAGATGCGATGGACGATGCCGAGCGCCGCGCCATTGCCGATGCTGAAGCGGCAGAAATGGCCAGCTTGGATATGTCTGACAGTGCTGCCGATACCCACGACGCGGCTGCTGACTAAGCGCTGGCTTTAGCCTATAGCGTGTAAAGTGTGTTCCCGGTCTGTTGCTTTGGCGACAGACCGGGATTTTTTCTGGTGCCAAGCCTTGGATGGGTAATGTTGTCTTCGTCGGTTTTTTGGGGTGTTCTGGCCATGATGGTCTTTTGGGCGGTGGGGGCTTACCATCGCATCGTGCGCCTGCGCTCAGCTGCCTTGCAGGCTTTTGGGGGCTTGGATGCCCATTGGGTGCGTATGTTGGCTATGTTGAGCGAGTGCGATGCTGCCCAAGTGACGGCAGGGCGGGTGATTGTGGCTGGGCGGCCAGAATGGCTGGCCGCCATGAACCGTTTTTCGGCCTGTTTAGCGCTGGCACGCGCGCGGCCCTTGCAGCCCGAAGTGGCCGCACAGTTGCTGGCCGCACGCCAGGCCCTAGAGGCGGCTTGGGCTGCTTTGCTGGCGGGGCCTGATGTGGCCCCAGAGGTGTGGGAGCCGTGGGCGCAACGCTGGCAACAGCACGCGGTGCAAAATGCCTTGGCTATCGAGCAGTTTAACCATGCGGTGGTGCAATACAACGAGGCCATTGCCCAATTTCCAGCTTGGGTGTTGGCGCGTTCTTTTGGTTTTCGGGCGGCCACTGTTTTATGAAAAAATCAGCTTCTTCATCTATGTCGATGCCAGCGCCAGCGGTGGTGGGTGTGGCTTTATCGCGCCAGTTGCGTGCAGTAGCGCAGGCTTGGCAGGGGATTGGTCAAGGACGTTCGGGCACGGCAGTGCTGGAGTTGGTGCCTGCGGCTTTGCGTCCGGGGGTGCAGGCTTTGCTGTTCCAAGCGCTGCGCCAGCGCGGCATAGCCCAAGCCTTGGCGCGGCAATTAGCGCCGCGCAAGCCAGCGCCAGCGGTAGATGCTTTGCTGTGCGTGGCCTTGGCTTTGTGTGCTGACCCCGAGCAGCCCTTGTACGAGCCTTTCACTTTGGTCAACCAAACGGTGGAGGCTGCCAAGCAAGATGCCAGCACGCGCGCCCAAGCTGGGTTTTTGAATGCCTGCTTGCGCCGCTTTCTGCGCGAATCAGCCACCTTGCTGGCACAGGTACAGCACGATGAACAGGCACGCTGGAACCATCCGCTTTGGTGGGTGCAGCGCCTGCGCCAAGACCACCCCGAGCATTGGCAGCCAATTTTGCAAGCCAACCACCAGCAAGCACCGATGGTGTTGCGCGTGAACGTACAAAAAACCACCGTGCCAGCGTATATCCAAGCCTTGGCGGCGGCTGGGATTGCGGCATGGCCTGTGGGCGCGGTGGGCCTGATTTTGCAGCGTGCCGTGCCGGTGCAGCAGCTGCCCGGCTTTGAGCAGGGTTGGGTGTCGGTGCAAGATGCAGCGGCCCAGTTGGCGGCTCCCTTGCTGTTGGCTGGGTTGGATGTATCACAGCCCTTGCGCGTGTTGGATGCCTGCGCCGCGCCCGGTGGCAAAACTGCCCATCTATTGGAATATGCCGGGGCTGAGTCACCCTTGAGAGTCACGGCACTAGAGATTGACCCGCAACGCGCCCAGCGTATTCACGGCACACTAGAGCGGCTGGGTGTACAGGCCCAAGCCCAAGTGGTGGTGGCCGATGCCAGCCGTCCGCAAGATTGGTGGCAGCAGCATGGCGCTGGGGCCTTGTTTGATGCCATTTTGCTTGATGCGCCTTGCACAGCCTCGGGCATTGTGCGCCGCCACCCAGATGTACCTTGGCTGCGCCGCGAGAGCGATGTGGCCCAACTAGCGCAAATTCAGGCGCGCTTGCTCGATACCCTGTGGCCGCTGTTGCAACCGGGCGGGCGTTTGCTCTATTGCACCTGCTCGGTGTTTAAGGCGGAGGGGGCAGGGCAGGTGCGGGCGTTTCTTGCACGCCATAGCAATGCCTGCCATTTGCCATCGCCCGGCCATTTATTGCCCGGCATTGCGCCTGTTGGGGCCAACGTTCAAGACCATGCTGCCGGTGAACACGACGGATTTTTTTACGCCCTGCTGCAAAAAACCAGTGCCTAAGCGGCCTGTGTGGCAGCTATGCAGCTGGCGCTGGAGCCTTGGCTGGCTGTGGTGGCTAGGGCTGTGCGCTGCGCTGCTGTTGGGTGCTGTACCAGTGCGGGCGCAACCGGCCACCGAGGCAACGGCGCTGGCGCTGGAGGTCGATAGCAGTGCCGAGGGCTTGTACCTGAGTGCCGCGCTGCCGCTAGAGCTGCCCGTGGCATTGCAAGATGCTTTGTTACAGGGTATTCCGCTGTTTTTTGTGGCCGAGGCCCAAGTGCTGCGCGAGCGCTGGTATTGGACCGCGCAAACCGTGGCGCAAACCCAGCGCTATATGCGCCTAAGTTACCAACCCCTAACGAGGCGCTGGCGTTTGGCCGTCTCGCCTATGCCGATTGACCGCAGTGGTTTGGGGGTGGCCGTGCCGGGCAAGCAGCACGAAAGTCTGCCCGAGGCTTTGGCTGCCATGACGCGCATTGCCCACTGGAAAATTGCCGATGCCCCGGCCTTAGAGGCGGGCACTTCGTATAACGTGCAACTGCATTTTCGTTTAGATAGCGCACAACTGCCGCGCACCTTGCAGGTGGGGCTGTGGGGACGCTCTAGTTGGAATTTAGCCTTGCAGGGCAGCCAAGCCGTATTGTGGGAGCCTGGCGCACCATGACCACTGCCTTTCATATCGACCCGAACACCAAATCGCGCGCAGTACGCTGGGTGCTGGGTGTGGGCACCGTCGTCATGGTGGGCATTGGTTTGTTGCTGTTGTTTTTGTTGCTGCTGGCCACCAACAACCGCATGTTGTACGAGCGCAATTATCTTTGGTTGTTTGCCACCAACGTGGCCGTAGCGGTATTTTTGCTGGGCTTGCTGGTGTGGGTGGTTTGGCGTTTGGTGGTGCGTTTGCGCCGGGGGCGTTTTGGTAGCCGTTTGCTGGTCAAGCTGGCGGCCATTTTTGCCTTGGTCGGGCTGGCACCGGGGGTGCTGATTTACGTTGTTTCGTACCAGTTTGTTTCGCGCTCCATAGAGAGCTGGTTTGATGTCAAAGTCGAGGGCGCACTGGTGGCCGGGGTCAGTTTGGCCAGAGCCACACTCGATACCCAAGTGACCGAAGCCGCCGCACGGGTGCGCCAAGCCACTAGCCAAGTGGCCGAAGTGCCCGCCGCCACCGCTGGCTTGGCCTTAGAGCGTATTCGTGACGAGCTAGGCGCTACCGATGTTTTACTCTGGAGTGCCTCTGGTCAGCTTTTGGCCAGTGCCGGGCCGGCCAGTTTTCAGCTACACCCCGAGCGGCCATCAGCACAGCAATTGCGCGCGGTGCGCGAGCAGCGGGTGCTGGCACAGATTGAAGGGTTAGATGAGTTCTTCGAACCTTCTGCTTTGCGTGGCATCGTACACATCAAGGCCGTGGCTTTGGTGCAGAACGCGCGCGTGGGCCTACTCACTGAGCAGCGCTTTCTGCAAGTGACGCTACCGCTGGCCCCAGTGCTACTGGCCAATGCCTTGGCCGTGCAAAACGCCAACCGTGAATACCAAGAGCGCGCACTGGCACGCGAGGGCTTGCGCCGTATGTACATCGGCACCCTGACCCTGAGTTTGTTTCTGGCAGTGTTTACGGCGCTGTTATTGGCCATTTTGCTAGGCAACCAATTGGCGCGCCCCCTGCTCGTGCTGGCCGAAGGCGTGCGCGAAGTGGCAGCTGGCAACCTCAGTCCGAAAGCCGTCTTGCAAGGCAACGATGAGCTTGATGGCCTGACGCGCTCTTTTGCCCTGATGACGCAGCAACTGGCCGATGCCCGCGAAACCGCCGAGCGCAGCATGGGCGCGCTCGATACTGCGCGCGCCCGTTTACAGACTATTTTGGACAACCTGACCGCTGGTGTGGTGGTGTTGGATGGGCAGGGCTGCATTCGCTCTTCTAACCCCAGCGCCACGCGCATTTTGCGCGCTCCGCTGGCCGCCTACCGTGAGCGGCCCTTGGCCCAAGTGCCGGGGCTAGAAGGGTTTGCCGCCCAAGTGCAGCAACAATTTGCTGCCTTTTTAGAGCAGCGCGATGGACACGGCCCCGACCATTGGGAACATGCTTTTGAACTGCACGCCGCCACTACCAGCACCGGCCACCATGCCACCAGTTTGGTGGCCCGTGGCGCACAATTGCCCGATGCAGCGCGCCTGCTGGTGTTTGATGATATTTCTGAAATTGTCTCTGCCCAGCGCGTGCAAGCATGGGGCGATGTAGCCCGGCGCTTGGCGCATGAAATTAAAAACCCGCTCACCCCCATCCAGCTATCAGCCGAGCGGCTAGAGATGAAACTTTCGGGCAAATTACCCGCTACCGAGCAGGCGCTGCTCACCAAGTCGGTACGTACCATCGTGCAGCAAGTCGATGCCATGCAGCGGCTAGTCAATGAGTTTCGTGACTATGCCCGTTTGCCAGCGGCAGAGTTGCAGCCTTTGCAGCTCAATGCCTTGGTGACAGATGTGTTGCATCTGTATGAGTCAGACCAAGCCAGAGTGCCCGTGCAGGTGCAATTGGATGCACAATGCCCACCGATTGCAGGCGACGCCCAGCAATTGCGCCAAGTGATTCACAATCTGCTGCAAAATGCCCAAGATGCCACCGAACAAGCGCGCAGCGAGCAAGCCGATGCCCTGCCGGCGGTTTCTATCAGCACCCACTGGAGCCGCACCGCCCGGCGGGTACGCTTGGTGGTTAGCGACTCTGGCGGTGGTTTTCCAGCGCATATTTTGCAGCGCGCCTTTGAGCCTTATGTCACTACCAAGGCCCGAGGTACTGGCTTGGGGCTGGCCGTGGTGAAAAAAATTGCCGACGAACACGGTGCCCGCATTGAGCTGGCCAATCGCCTCGAAGACGGCAAAGTGCTGGGTGCCCAAGTATCGCTATCATTCATTACCGAGCACGCGCAGGCCGTCTAAGGGCAGCGCGTGTACCGCAGTTGGAAAGCACTTCACAGACATGGCAAATATTTTGGTGGTCGATGACGAGCACGGCATCCGTGATTTGCTGTCAGAAATCCTCAACGACGAGGGGCATAGCGTGGATTTGGCCGAAAACGCCACCCAAGCGCGTGCGGCACGCTTGGCCGGGCCTTACGATTTGGTGTTGTTGGACATTTGGATGCCCGACACCGATGGGGTCACCTTGCTCAAAGAATGGGCGGCCAATGGCTTATTGAGTATGCCCGTCATCATGATGAGCGGTCACGCCACCATCGACACGGCGGTAGAGGCCACACGCATTGGAGCCTTTTCTTTTTTAGAAAAGCCCATCACCCTGCAAAAGCTGCTCAAAGCAGTAGAAACGGGGCTGGCACGCAACCAAGCACGTACCGCCGCGCCCGCTGCGGCAGCCCCCTTGGCCGCCGTGGCCGGGCAGCCGCTAGCGGCTAGTGGTGCGGGCTTGGGTGTCACCACCGAGGATATGGGGGCCAGCTTGTCACCCTACCAAGATTTTGATTTAGACCGTCCCTTGCGCGAAGCGCGTGATGGCTTTGAAAAAGCCTATTTTGAGTTTCATTTGGCGCGCGAGGGCGGCTCTATGACCAGAGTGGCCGAAAAGACCGGCCTAGAGCGCACCCACTTGTACCGCAAGCTGCGTCAGTTGGGTGTGGACTTGGGGCGTGGCAAGCGTCATTAAATTTGCAGATAAATTGGCAGTTGGCTGAAATTTTTCTGCTATAATTCAAGGCTTAGGCCCGGTAGCTCAGTCGGTAGAGCAGAGGATTGAAAATCCTTGTGTCGGCGGTTCGATTCCGTCCCAGGCCACCAAATTAAAAGCCCCAGCTGCTTGCAGTTGGGGCTTTTTGTTGTCTGCCCTGCCAGGGCTTCACGCTTTCAAAAACTCGGCCTTGCCACCCAACCAGCGCGCCATGTGGCGCTCGGCTAGTTCGGGGTGTTGCGCTAGCATTTGCGGGGCCAGTGCTTTGGCCCAATCGAGTAGCAGGCCATCGGTGTTCAAATCGGCAAAGCGCAGCATGGCATCGCCCGATTGGCGCGCGCCCAAAAACTCGCCGGGGCCGCGAATTTCTAAATCACGCCGGGCAATTTCAAAGCCATCGTTGGTCTCGACCATTGCTTGTAGGCGTTCGCGTGCTATCTCGCCCAAGCGGCCATTGTCACCCGTCGAGTAGAGCAGCACGCAGGCCGATGCCACAGCCCCGCGTCCGACACGGCCACGCAATTGGTGCAACTGGCTCAGGCCAAAGCGCTCGGCGTGTTCAATCACCATCAGGCTGGCGTTGGGCACATCTACGCCCACTTCAATCACTGTGGTGCTGACCAACACGCCCAGTTCTCCAGCACTGAAGGCGGCCATTACGGCTTTTTTTTCGGCGCTGGGCAGTCGCGAATGCAGCAGGCCAATTTGCACTCCCGGCAGGGCAGCGCATAAATCGGTATGGGTGGCGGTGGCGTTGGACAGGTCTAGCGCTTCGCTTTCTTCAATCAGTGGGCAGACCCAGTAGGCTTGGCGGCCAGCGTCAATTTGCACTTTCAAGCGGGCGATGAGTTCATCGCGGCGGCTGTCGCTGATGGTTTTGGTCACTACCGGGGTGCGCCCCGGCGGCAGCTCGTCAATCACCGAGACATCCAAATCGGCGTAATAGCTCATGGCCAAGGTGCGTGGAATGGGCGTGGCTGTCATCATCAGCAAATGCGGTTCCATGCCGTGTGCGGCCAGCTTTTGCCGCAGGGCCAAGCGTTGGGCGACACCAAAGCGGTGCTGCTCGTCAATTAGCGCCAGCGCCAAATTTTTGAAGCGCACCTGCTCCTGAATGACGGCATGGGTGCCGACCACCAGCGCTGCTTGGCCGTTTTCGATGCGCTCTAGCATGGCGCTGCGTTCTTTTTTCTTTTGCCCACCCACCAGCCAAGCCACCGATTGACCCCGCGCTGCCAGCAGCGGCTCTAACCAGTCTATCAGCTTGGTAAAGTGCTGCTGGGCCAAAATTTCTGTGGGGGCCATCAGGGCGCATTGCCAACCCGCATCGATGGCGATGGTGGCGGCCAAAGCAGCAACGATGGTTTTGCCCGAGCCGACATCGCCTTGCAGCAGCCGGTGCATGGGTTGTGGGCGTGCCAAATCGTGGGCAATTTCTGCACCCACGCGGCGTTGGGCAGCAGTCAGGGCAAAGGGCAACACTGCCAGCAATTGCTCGGGCAGTGACAGCCCCCCCTGCGGCTGGTGCTGGGTAGTTAGCACTGGAGCGCGCCGCTGCAAGCGCTCGTGCCGCGATTGCGCTTGCGAGAGCTGTTGCGCCAGCAGTTCTTCGGCTTTGAGGCGTTGCCAAGCTGGGTGGCTGTGGTTTTCTAGCGTGGATAAGGCCACATCGGGCGCGGGATGGTGCAAAAACATCAGCGCTTCGTGCAAAGTCCACAGGCTGGGGCCGCCACTGGGGGCGTGCCACTGCAAAGGCGGCGGGGGGCTGCCGGGTGGCAGGGTTTCGGATAAATCCACCCGCCCCAGCGCCGTAACGATGGCGCGGCGTAAATAAGGCTGCGGCAAACCGGCAGAGGCCGGATAAACCGGCGTTAAAGCGGCTGGCAGTTCACCTTCGGCCAAACGGAAGGCTGGGTGCAGCATTTGGCGGCCCCAAAACCCACCTTTAACTTCGCCGCGAACACGCAAGCGAGTACCCACTGCCATGCTTTTTTGTTGCGAAGGGTAAAAACTAAAAAAGCGCAATTCACAACTGCCAGTACCATCTTCTACCAACACGCGCAATTGGCGGCGCGGTTGCAAGACCACCTCGCAGGCGGTAACGGTGGCTTCAATTTGCACCGTTTGGCCCTCGCGCGTGTTGCGTAGTGGGGTGATGCGCGTTTCGTCTTCGTAGCGCAGTGGCAAATGCAAGGCCAAATTTATCGGGCGTACCAAGCCCAGTTTACGCAGGGCTTTTTGTGGGCCACTAAGGGGTGCTGCGGGCGCAGGAGCCGCAGGGCGGGGGGCGGGGGCGGCTGGTGCGTGCATGGGGCTAAAAGCCACTGCGCCGCTGCTCACGCAGCATAAACAAATACAAGCCCTCGACCTTCTCACGCGCCCAAGGCGTTTTGCGTAAGAACTTCAGGCTCGATGCCACACTGGGGTCACTTTGGAAGCAGCGTACTGGAATGCGCTGGCCCAGGTCCGACCAACCGTAATGTTCAGACAGCGCCAGCACCATCGCCTCTAGCGTGATGCCGTGCAGTGGGTTGCGCGGCTGTGAAACGGCGGAAATGGAAGGTGTTGTCATTGCCCAAGCATAAATTGGTTTGAGGGATGGAATGCTTTAGAGTCGGTCATTTTTGTTCATGAAACTATGGAGTTCTGTGCGTTGGCACATCGAATGGGCCCCCAACGGCATTCCACGCGAATTATTGGCCGGGGCCGTAGCCACTTTTGCCCTCATCCCTGAGGTTATCGCTTTTTCGTTTGTCGCTGGGGTAGACCCCTCGGTGGGCTTGTTTGCCTCATTTGTCATCAGCGTGGTAATTGCCTTTTTTGGTGGCCGTCCGGCCATGGTGTCGGCGGCAGCGGGTTCGGTGGCGCTGGTGGCTGCCCCGTTGATGCAGTCGCATGGTTTGGGCTATTTGCTGGCTGCTGGGCTATTGGCCGGGCTGGTGCAGGTGCTGTTTGGCGTGCTCAAACTGGGCGTGTTGATGCGCTTTGTTTCTAGCTCGGTACGCACCGGCTTTGTCAATGCGCTGGCGGTGTTGATTTTTGCTGCACAGTGGCCGCATTTGGGCGGAGCCAACGCCGCTACCTTGGCGATGCTGGCGCTGGGCTTGCTGCTGATTTATTGCTTGCCGCGCTTGGCAGCTTGGCTCGGCTGGCGGGCTTTGACGCTCATTCCGCCGCCTTTGGTGTGTGTGCTGCTACTGACCTTGTTGTCTAGCACGCTGGGCCTGCCCCTAGCCACGGTGGCCGATTTGGGCCAACTGCCCGAGAGCTTACCTTTCTTCGCCCTGCCCCAAGTGCCTTGGGATTGGCAAACACTACGCATTATTGCCTTACCTGCTTTGGCGATTGCCTTTGTCGGCTTGCTTGAATCGGTACTCACCGCTGCCGTCGTCGATGAACTGACCGACACCCCCAGCAACAAAAACCGCGAATGCACCGGCTTGGGGCTGGCCAACATTGCCGCCAGTTGTTTTGGTGGCATTGCTGGTTGCGGCATGATTGGTCAGGCGGTGGGCAATGTGAAGTATGGAGGCCGTGGGCGGCTGTCCACGCTGTTTGCTGGGGTGTTTTTGCTGATTCTGATGGTGCTGCTCAAGCCTTGGGTGTCACAGGTGCCGGTGATTGCACTGGTAGCCATCATGGTGATGGTATCGGTAGAGACCTTCGATTGGAAATCAGGGCGTGCGCTGCTACACCATCCGCGCCTGTCCAGTGCTGTCATGCTGGCCACGGTGGTTGTAACCATCGCCACCCACAATCTGGCCGCTGGGGTCACGGTGGGCGTGGTGCTCAGTGGGGTGTTTTTTGCTTTTAAGGTGTCGCGCATGTTGCAAGTGCGCTGCACCGATGACGCGGCCACCGGTACGCGCACTTGGCTGGTTACGGGGCAGGTGTTTTTTGCTTCTGCCGATGCGTTTGTTGAGGCATTTGATATTCGCAGCGCCCAACAGCGCCAAGTGTGTATTGATGTCTCAAGGGCGCATTTTTGGGACATCACTGCGCTGGCAGCACTGGACAAAGTGGTAGAGCGCCTACGCCACCACGGCTGCACCGTAGAGGTGCTGGGCTTGAACCAGGCCGGTGCCGTGCTGATGGATGTGCCGCGCCCCGAGCGCCCCGACTAAGGCTGACCCATTCAAGCCGCCGAGGCCACATTGCGCCGCAACACTACCGGCTTGCCGCCCAAGCGCTTTTGGCACATCCAATGCGATAAGGCCGAGTCTAAATAATCGGCATGGCCCGGAAACCAGCGCGCCAGCTCATCGGCCAGTTCGCGGCAAATGGTGCTGTTGCCTTGGGCCAGCAGGCTACGCACTTCTAGCACCGAGTTCATCACGGCGGCATGTTCGTCGATGTGGCAGTCGCGCGCTGGGAATTCGGTCTCTACCATCCACGCCTTTTCTTCGTCAAAATGCTTTTGTGCATGGACGATAAAGGCTTCTAACAAAGCTGGCAATTGGGCCTCGGGGGCGGTTTGCAATTGGCCTACCAGTTCAACAAACTCGTGGTGAATCTCGTCCATAGGCCCAAAACCCAATAAAAAAGCATCGCTCCATTGCAGGGTTTCAGATTCGGACGTGGCAGGAATAGGAGGTGTGGACATACGTAGAAGAACAAGCAGAGTTTTGAAAAGGCCGCACAGGCACCGACTGGGCGCGCCTAACCGCCGTGGATAGCCGCCGCTACGATGATGCTGATACCCAAGCACATGGCCGCTACGACCAGCGCCAGCGCCTTGTTGTGTTTTTCGACAATCTCGCCCCACAAATCGTAGGGGGTGAGTTTGTCGATGATGATAAAGCTAATCCAAAATACCAGTACGCCAATCAAGGCAAACAGTATTGAGCCCAAAAATGCGGCTGGACGCAGCCATTCAAGTCCCATCATGATGATTCTCCGGAGAAACGTTTACTTATGACCACCGCCGGTGGAAAAGCCACCAAACGAGCCGCCTGAACTGCGGTAGCTGCCACCGCCGCCCGAACCGCCGCTGGAATTGTCCGAGCAGGTACTCAGCAGCACCAAAATAATCAAAATAACAAAGGCTATCAAAATCAGGGTGCCACAGCCGATGCCAGAGCTACTCGACAGCGGGGCCGCATCTTGGCGCTTGAACAGATTTTTGTTGGCATCGAGCTTAAAAGCCGCCGCTACCTTGTCGCTGGTAATTTTGTTGCCGTGCGACCAAGTGACTTCTTGCGGCGTTTGCTCCATCGACAGCAAGCCCTTGGGGCCAGCAAAATCACGGTTAAAGGTTTTTTGGCCGCGCTCTACTGGCCAGTAAAACTCGCCCAGCACATAGGTGGTTTCGGCCTTGTAGCTGTATTGCAGTTGGTAGTTTTGGCCTAAGTAGCTGGCAGTTTTGCCGCCACCGGCCAGTTTGGGCGCGCCGGTGGTGGGGCGTACCAGGCTCCAGCCGTCTTCGGCATCCACCAAAAAGCAAAAACCGCGTTTGCGATGGAACAGCAGGTATTCGCTCCAGCCAAACTGTTCATCGTCGCCGGGTTCTTGGCCCATGCGGTGCTGAAAGCCTACCACTTGCCACTGCACGCCCTCTAATTGGCCCAAGCTGCCCAAGGGAATCAGCGGTTGCACCGGCTCCTTTTGCAGGGCGTGGCGCAACTCGCCGCCTACACCACTGTCTAGGGTGATGATGCTGGCACACGACGGGCAGGTCAGGCTTTTGGTGGTGCTGAGTTGGACGGTAATCGGCGCACCGCAGTGCGGGCAATTGAACTGGCGGCCCTTTTCCTCTTTGACCGATTCTTCTTTCAGGCCCTGCAAATGCAAGTCTTCTAGCTGAATGGCCCGGCCCCGCTCTACCTTGGGCGGCTGGCTACCGTAGTCGATGGACAGCACCTCGCCATCTTCGCTACGCAACTCCACGACGCTGAATTTGTCGCCCAGCGCCGGGAGTTTGGGCAGCTCGCCTTGGGCCGACATCAGCGCCGCCTGCACATTGGCGGCCACGCTGTACGGTTTGCCATTGATGGCGGTGGTCATGCCAATGCGGAACTGGCTGGCTGCTGGCAATTGGCGGCCCGCATCCACAGGGCGGGTAAAGACGTAAGCGCCGTTGTCTTCGCCCAAGGTGGCCATGCTGCCATCTTGCAAAAAGGCTACCCACTCGGTCCAAGTGCCGGTATCGGCTTTGTATTGCAGGCGGCCAATCAGTGTGAAGGGCAGGTGCTGGCCATTGAGCTGAATACGCCCGCTAGCGTTGAGCTGCAAGGGGCTGTGGTCGTCAAACAGCTCGGCCATTTTGCCCAAGCGTTGCAGCACCTCGCCGTTACGTACCACGGTGCTTTGGCAGTAGCCGCAAACGGCGTGCGTGGATTGGGCGCTCTTAAACTCTACCGGTGCGCCACAGCCGGGGCAGGGCGCACGGTAGCTGCGCTGGGGGGTGTCGGTGGCCATCCGGGCCGCTTAAACCAGTTTTTTCAGCAGCTCGGCTTTTTTGCTGTCGAACTCTTCTTGCGTCAGGATGCCTTTGGCTTTGAGGTCGGCCAGTTTTTCGAGCGTGGACATCACCTCATCGGGCGAGATGCCCACCGGAGCGATGGCGGGGGCCGGGGCGGCTGCCACTGGGGCAGCTTGGGCTGCGGCTGGGGCGTGCATACCAGCCAAACCTGCTTGCATATTCTGCGCCAGCATCTGGCCCATCGCCATGCCTGCGCCCAAGCCCATTGCATCACCGGCAATGCTGCCTCCGCCACCACCACCAGCCTCTCCGGCTGCGGCAGCAAACTGTGGAATAGCCTGTGCGGTTTGGTACTGCATGAACTTGGCCATGTCGTTGCCCACCATGCCCATACCAATTTTTTGGTCGAGGATTTTTTGCAGCTCTTCGGGCAGCGACAGGTTTTGTACCGTCAGGGTTTCTAGTTTGAGGCCAATTTTGGCAAAGGCGGGTTCCAGCTCTTTGGTCAAGGCGCTGGCAAACATCATCTGGTTGGCAGCCAAGTCTAAAAACGGCACGCCACTGCTGGCAATGGCGTTGCTGATGTTTTGCAAGACCAAGCCACGCAATTGGCCATCGACTTCGGCCACGGTGTAAGCCTCGCGCGTGCCCGAGATTTCTGTGTGGAACAGTTTAGGGTCGGCCACGCGGTAGGCGTAGTTGCCAAAGGCGCGCAGGCGCACGGCACCAAAATCTTTATCGCGGATAGTGATGGGTTGTGGCGTGCCCCATTTTTGGTCAATTTGCTGGCGCGTGCTGAAAAAATAGACATCGCTTTTGAAGGGCGACTCAAACAGCTTGTCCCAGTTTTTCAGGTAGGTCAGTACCGGCAGGGTTTGCGTGGTCAGCTTGTAGGTGCCGGGGCCGAACACATCGGCCACCTGCCCTTCGTTGACGAACACTGCCATTTGTGACTCACGCACTACCAGCGTGCCACCGTTCTGGATTTCCATGTCCAGCATCGGATAGCGCCAGGCCAGTGTGCCGTTGCTTTCTTCTGTCCATTGAAGGATGTCAATGAACTGTTTCTTGACAAAATCGCTCTTAAAAACGTCGAAGAAGGAGGCCATGCTTGCTCCCGAGGGGCTCAAAGGGTGGGAAATAGAAAACGAGTAGCCAGCATCATAGCGCCCGAAGGCGCTGCTACGCGCTCAGGCTTGTTCGTTAAATATCAATCTCGGCATAGAGTGTTTCGGCATCTAGCGTTAAATCAACGCTGGCCAAAATCAAAGACTCTGCGGCTTCAAAGGGGTGTAAAACCCACAGCCCATCGGGACGCTTGCGAAACACATCTACCCGGCGGCGTTCTATATCGACCAGCGCATACTCCGCCAAGCTGGTGATTTGGCGGTAACGTTGAAATTTTTCGCCCCGGTCATAGGCTTCGGTGCCGGGCGATAGCACTTCGACAATCAGCAGTGGCTCACGCTTGATTTGGCGGCTTTGGGCATCGGCAGCACTGCAGGTAACGACAATGTCGGGGTAAAAATAACTGCTGGCGGCATCGGCTTGCACCTTCATATCGGCCATGAAAGTGCGGCAGGGTGTGCCGCGCAGATGCTGGCGCAAGGCCATATAAACATTTCCAGTGACCGTCACATGCCGGTCTTCGGCACCGGCCATAGCAAAAATTTCGCCATCGACAAACTCATGGCGCTCGGTTTGGGTGGCCTCCCAGACCAAATAATCATCGGCACTGAAGCTGGCTTTGGTTTGCGGCAAGGCGGACATGGTGGCACTCCCAAGGGGCTCAAAGGGTAAGCTGCCATGATAGCGCCCGAAGGCGCTGCTGTGTATTTAGGCGCGCTCGTCTAGCAGCGTGCCCATCATGCGGCTTTCGGTTTTAACCGACAGCAAGTTAGCGGCAAAAGAGTAGGTGGCCGAAATTTGCTCTACCGCCTCTTTTTCTAGCCGCACCTGCTCATTGCTTTGGCGTTCCATGCGCGCACGGGTGCCAGCGTCGTCGGGTGCAGCCTCTTGTTCTACGGCTACGCGCTTGTAGTTAGGGGTGTTGGCATTGGCCACATTGTTGGCCGAGGCATCTAGGCGCATTTGTGCCGCCTGCATACCAGAACTGCCGATGGAAGCAAGAGAGGCCATGATAGGAACCTTTGGAGAGTAGAGAAATAGGCTTGTACCTTGGATTCTCTACCGGAACCAAGGTTCCTGCCAGTGCTGGCGCTAGTGCCTTAAACGTCGATATTGCCGGCGCGCAGGGCGTTGGCTTCAATAAAGTCGCGCCGTGGCTCTACTTCATCGCCCATCAGCATGGTGAACACGCGGTCGGCCTCGATGGCATCTTCGATTTGCACACGCAGCAGGCGGCGCACCTGTGGGTCCATCGTTGTTTCCCACAGCTGCGCGGGGTTCATTTCGCCCAAGCCTTTGTAACGCTGGCGCGCTGTGGTGCGCTCGGCTTCTGAAATCAGCCAGCGCATGGCTTGGCGGAAATCGGCCACTTTTTCTTCTTTTTGCCGTTCGCCCTCGCCGCGTAGCACCTTGGCCCCGTCGCCCAGCAGGCCCCGGAAGGTAGCCGCCGCCTCGGCCAGTGCGGCGTAGTCGGCCCCCAAGACGAAATCTTGCGTGATGATGCTGCTTTTGACGTTGCCGTGGTGCTGGCGGCTGATGCGTAGCAGCGGTTTGTCGGTACGCACGTCAAACTCGCCTGCCACCGTGGCTGGGGTACCGGAAGTGTTGAGTTCGCGCAGTTTGGCCTCTAGCGCGGTGGCGCTGGTTTCAGCCTCGGCCAAGGTGTCTAAATTGAGTGCCACGCCATCGGCCACGGCGCGCAGCGCTTCGGCATCCATAAAACCAGACAGGCGGGCAATCACGCCCTCGGCTACTTGGTGCTGGCGTGCCAACTCGGCCAAGGTATCACCGCTGAGGGTTTGCGGTGCTGCACCGCCGGTGGTGACGCTGGCATCTTTGAGCGCAATACGCAGCAAAAAGCTGTCTAGCGCGGCGGCATCTTTCAAATACAGCTCTTCTTTGCCCGCCTTGACTTTGTACAGCGGTGGCTGGGCAATATAGATGTGACCGCGCTCGACCAGTTCGGGCATTTGGCGGTAGAAGAATGTGAGCAAAAGTGTGCGTATGTGCGCTCCGTCAACGTCCGCATCTGTCATTATTATGATGCGATGGTAGCGCAGTTTGTCGATATTAAAGTCATCGGCCCCAGCCTTGCTGCCTTCCATGCCTTCGCTGGCAGTTTTACCAATGCCGGTGCCCAGCGCGGTAATCAGCGTCAGGATTTCATTGCTGGTGAGCAGCTTTTCGTAGCGCGCTTTTTCTACGTTCAAAATTTTGCCGCGCAAGGGCAAAATGGCTTGAAACTTGCGGTCGCGGCCCTGTTTGGCCGAGCCACCGGCAGAGTCACCCTCAACGATATAAATTTCGCACAGCGCCGGGTCTTTTTCTTGGCAATCGGCCAGCTTGCCCGGCAGGCCCATGCCGTCCAACACGCCCTTGCGGCGCGTCATCTCGCGCGCTTTGCGTGCTGCTTCGCGGGCGCGCGCGGCTTCGACAATTTTGCCGCAGATGATTTTGGCATCGGCTGGACGCTCTTGCAGGTAATCGGTGAGCAGTTTGCCCACAATGTCTTCTACCGGGGCGCGCACTTCGCTACTGACCAACTTGTCTTTGGTTTGGCTGCTGAACTTAGGCTCGGGCACCTTGACGCTTAGCACGCAGCACAGGCCCTCGCGCATATCGTCGCCGGTCACTTCGACCTTGGCCTTCTTGGCAAAATCGTTTTCTTCGATGTATTTGTTGATGACGCGCGTCATCGCGGCGCGCAGGCCGGTTAAGTGCGTGCCGCCATCGCGCTGCGGAATGTTGTTGGTAAAGCACAGCACCTGCTCGGTGTAACTGCTGTTCCACTGCATGGACACTTCGACACCAATGTGCGTGCCCGGAATGCCGCCATAGGTCTCAGCCGGGCGCTCGCCAGCGGCATAAAACGAAGTGGGGTGCAATACCGTCTTGCCTTTGTTGATGAATTCGACAAAGCCGCGCACACCGCCCGCGCCCGAAAAATCATCTTCCTTGCCGCTGCGCTCATCTTTCAGGCGGATACGCACACCATTGTTCAAGAACGACAGCTCGCGCAGGCGCTTGGCCAAAATCTCGTAGTGGAACTCGTTGTTCTCTTTAAAGATGTCGGTATCGGGCAAAAAATGCACTTCGGTGCCGCGCTTGTCGGTGTCACCCAGCACCTTCATGGGCGAGACTTCTATACCGTTGGCCGACTCTAGCAAGCGGTTTTGCACAAAGCCCCGGCTAAAGTCTAATACGTGTACTTTGCCTTCGCGGCGCACTGTCAGGCGCAGTTTTTTGCTCAGGGCATTGACGCAACTCACGCCCACACCGTGCAAGCCGCCCGAGACTTTGTAGCTGTTTTGGTTGAACTTGCCACCCGCGTGCAGTTCGGTCAGGGCGATTTCGGCGGCACTGCGCTTAGGCTCGTGCTTGTCGTCCATCTTCACGCCAGTGGGGATGCCGCGCCCGTTATCGGTTACGCTGATGGAATTGTCGGAGTGGATGGTAACCACGATGTCGTCGCAGTGCCCGGCCAAGGCTTCGTCGATGGAGTTGTCCACCACCTCAAACACCAGATGGTGCAGGCCGGTGCCGTCGGAGGTGTCGCCGATGTACATGCCGGGGCGCTTGCGTACCGCCTCTAAGCCTTCCAAAATAGTAATCGCCCCCTCTCCATAGCCCTCACTGGCCCCTGCCTGGTGGGCATCAATTTTGGTCACGGGCGCGGGGGTGTTGCCGTTGTCTTCGGGCAGGGAATGTTCAGCAGCGGTCATGGAGTCAAGCCTTGGCAATGCGGGGGAAACCGGAAAATACACAAAAAAATCAAGGCGCTGCCCAGCGGCAGCGCCAGCAGCTTAAATACGCATTGGCATCACTACGTATTTGAAACTGTCGTTTTCGGGGATGGTCAGCAGTGCCGAACTGTTGCCGTCTTGTAATTGCAGCTTAATCATGTCTTGGCCCATGCTGGCCAAGGCATCAATCAGGTAGGTGACGTTGAAGCCAATTTCGATGCTGTCGCCGTGGTAATCAATATCAAGCTCATCGACGGCTTCTTCTTGCTCGGCGTTGTTGCTGGCTACGCGCAACACGCCGGGGTCTAAGTTCAGGCGCACGCCCTTGAACTTCTCGCTGGTCATGATGGCGGTGCGTTGCAAGCAGGCCAACAGCGGGGCGCGGCCTAGCGTGACCTCGTTTTTGTGGTTGCGCGGAATAACGCGGTTGTAATCTGGGAACTTGCCTTCGACCAGTTTGGTAACAAACTCCATCGCGCCCAAATTGAACTTGGCTTGGTTGTGGGCAAAGCACATCTGCAAGGGGGTGTCGGTGTCGCTGAGCAGGCGCTGCAACTCCAGCACCGTTTTGCGCGGCAAAATCACTTCTTGTTTGGGCACTTCTATGTCCAGCGTGGCGCTGGCAAAGGCCAAGCGGTGGCCGTCGGTGGCTACCAAACTAAGCTGTTTGCCTTCGGCAACAAACAAAATACCATTCAGGTAGTAGCGAATGTCTTGCACGGCCATTGCAAAGGCGACTTGACCCAGCAGGTTTTTGAGGGTTTTTTGTGGCACGCTAAAGGTGGGGCCAAAGCTGGCCGCCTCTTGCACTACCGGAAAATCCTCGGCGGGCAAGGTCTGCAAGGTAAAACGGCTTTTACCGCCTTTGAGTAGCAGCTTGCTTTGGCTGTTCTCAATGGCCACGGTTTGGTCGTTGGGCATGGTACGCAAAATGTCAATCAGCTTGCGCGCATTCACGGTGGTGGCAAAGTCACCGGTGTCGCCGCCCAGCTCTGCCGTAGTACGAATTTGGATTTCTAGGTCGCTGGTGGTCAGTTGCAAGGCGTTGCCCGTTTTACGCAGCAACACATTGGCCAAAATAGGCAGGGTGTTGCGGCGTTCGACAATGCCCGCTACCGACTGCAATACGGCCAGTAATTTGTCTTGGGGAGCTTTGAGGACAATCATGGATAAACCTTTGGATGATAGAGGGGGCCGCTGCTAGAACGGACAACAGGGGCAGGAGCGCGGCCCAGCCAAACCCGCCATTTTGCCCGCTTGCAGCGTTGGTAGCGAAAAGCATGGGAGTGAGATGCTCAACCTTTGAGCGTCTGCTCTAGCACATGCAGCTGTTGGTTCAGTTCGGTGACTTGTTGGCGCTCGGCGGTAATTTTGCGTACTGCGTGCAATACGGTGGTGTGGTCACGGCCCCCGAACAGTTCGCCAATTTCGGGCAGGCTTTTTTGTGTTAGCTCTTTGGCCAAGTACATGGCAATCTGGCGGGGCCGGGCAATGCTGGCCGGGCGCTTTTTGCTGTACATGTCGGCCATCTTGATTTTGTAAAAGTCGGCCACCGTTTTTTGGATGTTGTCCACGCTGATTTGCCGGTTTTGAATCGACAACAAGTCGCGCAATGCTTCGCGCGCCAGTTGGATAGAAATTTCTTTGCGGTTAAAGCGCGCATAGGCCATCACTTTACGCAAAGCACCCTCCAACTCGCGCACATTGGAGCGCACGTTTTTGGCCACAAAGAAGGCCACATCTTCGGCCATTTCGGTGCCGTCAGCGCGTGCTTTGTTGATGAGGATGGCCACGCGCATTTCCAGCTCGGGCGGCTCCATCGCTACCGTCAGGCCCGAGTCAAAACGCGATACCAAACGGGCATGGATGTCGGACAAGCCCTTGGGGTAGGTGTCGCTGGTCATGACGATGTGGCTTTTTTTGGCCAGTAAAGCCTCAAAGGCGTTGAAGAATTCTTCTTGGGTGCGGTCTTTGTTGGCAAAGAACTGCACGTCGTCAATCAGCAACAAGTCTAAAGAGTGGTAGCGCTCTTTGAAATCGTCAAAGGTTTTGCGCTGGTAGGCTTTGACCACATCCGAGACAAATTGCTCAGCGTGGATATACAGCACGCGCGCTTGGGGGCGTTCGGCCAGCAGGTGGTTGCCCACGGCGTTCATGAGGTGGGTTTTGCCCAAACCGACCCCGCCATAGATGAACAAGGGGTTGTAGTGTTGGCCCGGCATACTGGCCACATGCAGTGCAGCAGCGCGCGCCATGCGGTTGGCGGTGCCCTCAATCAGGGTGTCAAAGGTGAGCGCCGGATTGAGCCGGTTGCGTTGTGCGGCGCTGTCTGGGGCCAAGGCAGCGGGGGCCGATAGCGGTAGCGCGACATCGGACTCTAGCGGGGTAAAACCTGCGCTGGCAGGTGCCGCAGCAGCCACGGCACGGCGCACTGGGGGGGGGCGCTGCGCCAAGGTAAGTTCTAGGGCAATGGGTTGGTCACCCTGCAAATCTTGCAACAAGGCGGCAATGCGGCCTGCGTATTGGGCGCGTACCCAATCGAGGGTAAAGCGGTTGGCTACATACAGGGTGATACGTGAGCAGTCTGGGGCCACTTGGGCGGCAATGGGCCGAATCCAGGTGTTGAACTGCTGCATGGGCAAATCTTGCGCCAGTTGCTCTAGGCAGGTCTGCCACAGCGCCTGACCGGCATCGGCGGGGGTGGGCCGGGCGGTGTTGCGGTGGGGTTCCTCGGTCATGTCGGGGCCATTGTTGTGTGGATAAGAGGAACAAACTGGGCGGCTAATTTTAGCTTATCCCAAGGTTATCCACAATTTTTTCTGACCCGGTGGGGGCGTAAAAATCGTGGCATCATTGCTTGACAAGCGCAAGCCTGCGATAATTTACGGTTTCCCTGAATGTGTTTCAGGGCAATTATCTCAACCGCCCCGGCCCACAAACCGCACCTTCATGCGCTTGGGTGGCCGACTGAACCCCCCCAAGGAGCCCCTCATGAAACGTACTTACCAACCCTCTAAAACCCGCCGCGCCCGTACCCACGGTTTTCTGGTGCGTATGAAGACCCGTGGCGGCCGCGCCGTTATCAACGCGCGCCGCGCCAAGGGCCGCAAGCGTTTGGCTGTTTAATCGATAAGGTGTTGGAGCGCTCCGCAGTGAGCGGCGCCAAGCGCCCAGGCGGGGTGTTTCCATGCAGCGACTAAAAACGCGGCCTCAGTTCCAAGCGGCGCTGGCCGGTGGCACGTTAGCGCGCACCCCCCATTTTGCTTTGCATTGTTTGCTGCTGCCCACAGCGGCGGCATCTGCCATGCCGGATGCGTCTTCAGGGTCTGTCAACCATGTGCAGGCCCTTTTTCCTGTGGCTCCCCTGTGGCTGGGTGCCATGGTGCCCAAGCGCTGGGCACGCCGTGCCGTGACGCGCAATGCCATCAAGCGACAAATTTACAACGTTGCCCCCAATTGGCAGGCGGGTTTGCCCGCCGGTGCTTATGTGGTGCGCTTGCGCGCCGCGTTTGACCGCCAGCAATTTATCAGCGCCCAATCGGTGCTGCTTAAACAGGCCGTGCGCGCCGAGTTGCAACAATTGTTCGCACGCGCTGCAGCCCGCTACGCTGAGCCAGCCACCAACACCGGGGGCAGCACATGCTAGTGCAGCGCCTATTGATTGGGCTGGTCAAGGGCTATCGCTTGCTGCTGAGTCCGTGGTTAGGCTCGGCCTGCCGCTTTGAGCCTACTTGCTCAGCCTACTCGTTGCAAGCCTTGCAGCAGCATGGTGCGGCCAAGGGCAGTTACCTTACCCTTGCGCGCTTGGCACGTTGCCATCCTTGGTGTGATGGTGGCCATGACCCGGTTCCGGCCGATGCGCCGCGTGCCAGCCGCTTGTTTTCACGGTTGATTGCACCAGCCACTTCTTCATCCTCAGCAAAAAAATCCTCATGAACGACATTCGCCGTACCATTTTGTGGGTGATATTTGGCTTTTCTATCATCTTGTTGTGGGACAACTGGCAAGTTCACAATGGCAAGCAGGCCACTTTCTTTCCTGCCCCGCCTACTGCCAATACCACTGCTGCCAGCGCCAGCCCTGCGGCCCCCACAGCGTCCAATGCCAGTCCTTCTAGCCCTTCTAGCGTACCTACAGCCAGCAACGCCAGCACAGCGGGTGTTGGCATGGCGGCGGTGCCCGGACAGGCTACTGCGCCAGCCAAGCCACGCGAGCGCCTAGAAGTCACTACCGATGTTTATCGCCTCGTGTTTGACAGCGAAGGCGGCTCTTTGGTGCAGGCTGAACTGCTGCAACACGCTGATTTGGCCGACCGCACGCGCAATTTTGTGCTGTTTGACGAGAGCGCGCAGCGCGTTTATATGGCGCAAACCGGCCTGATTGGCGGTGACTTTGCTACGCACAAAACCCCCATGACAGCGGCCCCCGGCGCACGCAGCTTGGCCGAAGGCGAGAATGAACTGAACATCCGCTTTGAATCGCCCGTCGTGGGTGGTTTGCAGTTGGTGAAAACTTGGACGCTCAAGCGCGGTGCCTACGACATCGCCCTAACGCACGAAATACGCAACACCAGCAGCAACCCACTGGCCCCCCAGTTGTATTTGCAACTATTGCGCGATGGCAACAAGCCGCCCGGAGAGTCTTCCTTCTACTCCACGTTTACCGGCCCAGCGGTTTTCACCCAAGAGAAGAAATACCAAAAAGTCGAGTTTGAAGACATCGCTAAAAACCAAGCCGAACATGCCAAAGAAAGCAGCGATGGCTATGTCGCCATGGTGCAGCATTACTTTGCCAGCGCTTGGTTGCTGCCCGAAGGCGCACGGCGCGAAATGTTCATGCGTAAAGTCGATAGCAATTTGTATTCGGTGGGCATGATTACGCCACTGGGCAGCATCGCCCCTGGCAGCAGCAAAACCCTAGAAGCGCGCCTGTTTGCTGGCCCACAAATTGAGACCACCCTCGAAACGCTGGCCCCCGGCCTAGAGTTGGTTAAGGACTACGGCTGGTTGACCATTCTGGCCAAACCGCTGTATTGGCTGCTAGACCAACTGCACAAGGTGCTAGGCAACTGGGGCTGGGCGATTGTGGGCTTGGTGCTGCTGCTCAAAATTGCCTTTTATTGGCTCAATGCCAAAGCCTACGCCAGCATGGCCAAGATGAAGGCGGTCAATCCGCGCATTATGGAAATGCGCGAGCGCCTCAAAGACAACCCGCAGCAAATGCAGCAAGAAATGATGCGGATTTACCGCGAAGAAAAAGTCAACCCGATGGGCGGCTGCTTCCCTATCATGGTGCAAATTCCGGTATTTATTGCGTTGTACTGGGTTTTGCTCTCCAGTGTAGAAATGCGTAACGCGCCGTGGATTGGCTGGATTCACGACTTATCCACACCCGACCCGCTGTTTATCTTGCCCCTGTTGATGACTTTAAGCTCGCTGTTGCAAACCGCACTCAACCCCGCGCCGCCAGACCCGATGCAGGCCAAACTGATGTGGTTGATGCCGCTGATTTTCAGCGTGATGTTCTTCTTCTTCCCCGCCGGTTTGGTACTCTACTGGCTGACCAACAACGTGCTATCGATTGCCCAACAATGGATTATCAACACCCGCATGGGCGTGCCGCCGCAGTTCAACCTGCCCAAGTTCAAGTAACTGCTTGAAGCCCCCCCACCGAAGGCCGCGCAAGCGGCCTTTTTTCCGCCACACTGCCTCCCTTTTAAAGCCGACTCCACCATGCTATCGCGCCACCACGACCCCATCGCCGCTATTGCCACCGCTCCGGGCCGGGGGGCCGTGGGCATTGTGCGCGTATCGGGCAAAGGCTTAGAACCGCTGGTGCGCCAACTCTGTGGTCGCGCCCTGAAACCACGCGAGGCCACCTACCTGCCCTTTCGTGATGCCCAAGGCCAAGCCATAGACCACGGGCTGGCGCTGTATTTTCCCGGCCCGCACAGCTACACCGGCGAAGATGTCTTAGAGCTGCAAGCCCACGGCGGCCCCGTGGTGTTGCAACTGCTGTTGGCACGCTGCCTAGAGGCCGCGCAAACCCCCGATGCCAGCAACGGCCAAGCCCTGCTGCCCCATCTGCGGCTGGCGCAGCCGGGCGAATTTACCGAGCGCGCCTTTCTGAATGACAAAATCGACTTGGCGCAAGCCGAAGCCATTGCCGATTTAATTGATGCCAGCACCGAAGCTGCCGCGCGCAGTGCCAGCCGCTCGCTGGCGGGTGTGTTTTCACAGCAAATTCATGCTCTGCGCGATGCCTTGGTGCATCTGCGGATGTTGGTCGAGGCCACCTTAGACTTTCCCGAAGAAGAAATCGACTTTCTGCGCCAAGCTGATGCCCAAGGCCAACTGAACCGATTAGGCCAAACTTTGGCCGGAGTGTTGCAACGCGCCCAACAAGGTGCGCTGTTGCGCGAAGGCATCAAGGTAGTGATTGCTGGCCAGCCCAACGCCGGCAAAAGCTCGCTGCTCAACGCCTTGGCTGGGGCTGAATTGGCTATCGTCACGCCCATCGCGGGCACCACGCGCGACAAGGTACAACAAACCATTCAAATTGAAGGCGTGCCGCTGCACATCATCGACACCGCTGGGCTGCGCGATAGCACCGACGAAGTAGAACGCATTGGCATTGAACGCGCTTGGACGGAGATTGCCAGCGCCGATGCGGTACTATTTTTGCACGACCTAACGCGCAGCCACACCCCAGACTACCAAGCCGCCGACGTTGCCATTGCCGAGGCCATGCGTGTACGCCTACCGGCCAGTGTGCCGGTATTGGATTTGTGGAACAAAAGCGATTGCCTGCCATCTGAGCAAGCTTTGCCACAAGCAGGTATTTGCTTGTCGGCACGCACCGGGGCCGGTTTAGACACCCTGCGCCAGCAACTGTTACAGCTGGCCGGTTGGCAAAGCGCCGCCGAGGGCCTGTTTATTGCCCGGGCGCGCCATGTGCAAGCCCTGCACAGCGTACGCGAGCATCTGGACACCGCCGCGTTGCAGTTGCAAAACCACAGCCCAGCCTTAGATTTGCTGGCCGAAGAACTGCGCTTGGCGCAAAACCACCTCAGTGCCATCACCGGCGAATTTACCTCGGATGATTTGCTCGGAGTGATTTTTTCCAGCTTCTGTATTGGCAAGTAAGCTTCACCACCATTTCACTGCCAAACTGAGCAATACACTCAGTAGCACCGTGCTGGCCAGTGGAATAAACCACTCACGTCCCAACAGCCGAAACGAAAAATCACCCGGCAAGCGCCCCAGCCCCAGCTTACGCAGCCACGGGGCCAAGCCGTTGATGAGCACCAAGGCCAAAAAGACAACAATCAGCCAACGTACCATAGAGCCTGACCTTGGCCTAAAGCCGGTGCGTGCGGTCGCCACGGGCAAAACCCACGGCATCCCAAGGCTGGCCTTTGCACAAGGCCAGCACCTTGAATAGCTCGCCCATTTCATGCTCCATGAGCAGCTTGGCGGCTTGCACCCGCTGTGCCAAGGGTTGCTGGTCTAACTTGGCTGCAATGCCACAGTTCATCAAAAAGTGCGCCTGCGTGGTGTAGCCCAACACGCTCCAGCCTTGGCCATCGGGCAAAACTTGCTCTTGGGCGGCCAGCGCCATCGCCGTAAAGTTGACGTGGGCGGTAATGTCTTTGAGGCCCACATCGAGCAGCGGGTTGTCGTCCGATTGGTGGGCGCGGTGGCACATGACGGTGCCCATGTGGCGTTGTGGGTGGTAATACTCGCTCTCGCCAAAACCATAATCTATAAAGAAAGCCGCGCCGCGCGTCAGTTTATCCCCCAAGGTGTGGATGAAGGCTTCGGCTTGGGGATGAATTTCGCTCAGGTAATCGTGCGGGCCTTCAATGTTGAGCGGTGGGCGCAGAGCAGTGGGCTGGTCGGCCCAAATAAAACTACCATCATCGCCTAGCGCCACGCCGCGTTCATGCCAAACGCCATCTTGCGCGCCACCGTGGCGTGCCAGCAGTTGCACCGGCATGGCATCTAGCACTTCATTACCCACTACCACGCCCTCAAACTGTTCGGGCAGGGCATCGACCCAGCGCACCTTGTTTTCATGGGCGGCCAGCAGCGTTTGCTGGCGTGCGCGCAAGCTGCCCGACAAATCGACAATCGTGTAGCGCTGCACCGCTGCGCCCAGCGTATCGAGCAATTGCAGCGCCAGCGCGCCCGAACCTGCGCCAAACTCCCAGATTTCGTGGGTGCCGGTGCGTTCTAAGGCTTCGGCCACTTGCACGGCCAACGTTTGGCCAAACAGCGGTGATAGCTCTGGGGCGGTGACAAAATCGCTGCCCGATTGCGGCAATAGGCCAAACTTGGTGCTGTCATTGGCGTAATAGCCTAGGCCGGGCGTGTACAGCGCCAAGGCCATAAAGCGGTCAAAGCCAATCCAGCCGCCAGCCGAGGCAATATCCTGCACGATATGCTGGTGCAGGGCGGTCGTTAAACTTAGGTATTCTGTGTTCACGGCCTGCATTGTCTCTGAATGACTCATTCTCTCCGTTCCCGTACTGTTTTGGTCACTGGCGCAGCGCGGCGCTTAGGTCGCCAGATTGCTCTAACGCTGGCCGCTGCCGGTTGGCAGGTGGCCGTGCATTACCGCAGCTCGGCCCCCGAAGCACAGGGCGCCGTGGCCGCTTGCCAAGCCTTGGGTGTGGCCAGCGCTTGCTTTGCCGCCGATTTTGACGACGAAGCCGCTGTGCGCGCCCTGCTGCCCCAAGTGGTGGCGCATTTTGGTGCTGTGGATGCCGTGGTCAACAGTGCATCCTTGTTTGAGCACGATGATGCGGCCAGCTTTGGCTTTGCCGCCTTAGAGCGGCACTTGCGTAGCAACACCGCTAGCCCCATTTTGTTGGCGCAAGCCTTGCACCAGCACCTAGAGGCACGCGCCGCAGCGGGCGAGGCGCAAGTGCAGGGGGCGGTAGTCAACTTGTTAGACCAAAAACTCTGGAACCAAAACCCCGATTTTTTCAGTTACACCCTGTCTAAAGCCGCCCTAGAGGCTGCCAACACCATGCTGGCGCTGGCCTTGGCCCCACGTTTGCGCGTGGTGGGTGTCGCGCCGGGCCTGACCCTGACCAGCCCGTTTTTAACCGAAGAAAAATTTCAGCAATTGCACCGTTTAAGCCCGCTGGGGCGCTCCTCCACGGCTGAAGATGTGGCAGCTACGGTGCTGTTTGCGCTGCAAAACCGCTCTATCACCGGCACCACGCTGCTGGTTGATGGCGGCCAGCATTTGCTGAAATTTGAGCGCGATTTTTCGCTGATGTAACCCTACGGCGCACGCCCTGATTTTTTATGTACAACGCCGCAGGCACCCATATCCTGACGCTGATTGGTTTGCGTTTTGATGCCAACTTGGGCATCCTAGACCACGAAAAAACCGCCCCCCAGCCTATCCAAGTAGATGCAGAACTTAACTTGGGCACCCAGCCCTTGCGCCCACGCGACGACGACATCGCCCATGTATTGGACTACCGCAAAGTGCGCCAAATCATCATTGATGAATGCACCGCCGAGCACGTCAACCTGCTAGAAAGCCTGATTGGCAAACTGGCGCACCGGCTGATGCTGCTGCCCGGCGTGTTGGGTGTGCGCGTCAAAATTGCCAAACTCGAAATTTTTGATGACTGCGAAGTAGCCATTCGCGTCGAAACCGGACAGTGGTAAATCCCACCCCCTATCTTATTTATGAACGCAAGCAATCCCCCCAGTTGGACGGCTGAAGAAGCCGCCACGCCCACGCCAGACAAAGCACTCAAAATTGAACGCGAAACCCACAAGCTAGAAAAGCGCCTGTGCCGCGAGGCGGGCAAGGCCATCGTGCAATACAACATGATTGAGGAAGGTGACAAGGTCATGGTATGTATGTCGGGTGGCAAGGATAGCTTTACGCTGCTTGACATCCTGCTCAAGCTCAAGGCCCGTGCGCCCATCCACTTTGACTTGGTGGCCGTTAATTTGGACCAAAAGCAGCCCGGCTTTCCCGAACATGTGCTGCCCGACTACCTGAAAAGCACCGGCGTGCCGTTCCATATCGAGAACGAAGACACCTACAGCATCGTCAAGCGCATCATCCCGGAGGGTAAAACCACTTGCAGCCTGTGCAGTCGGCTGCGTCGGGGCATTTTGTACCGCGTGGCCGATGAACTGGGGGCCACCAAAATTGCCTTGGGCCATCACCGCGACGACATTTTGCAAACCCTGCTGCTGAACATGTTTTTTGGCGGCAAGCTCAAATCTATGCCGCCCAAGCTGGTCAGTGACGATGGCAAGCATGTTGTTATCCGGCCCTTGGCCTTTGTGGCAGAAAAAGACACCACGCGCTGGGCCGCGCACCGCAATTTCCCCATCATTCCGTGCAACCTGTGTGGCAGCCAAGAAAATCTGCAACGCAAACAAGTGGGCGAGATGCTACGCGATTGGGAAAAACGCTTTCCGGGCCGCATCGAAAACATGTTCAACGCCCTGCAAAACGTCGTGCCTAGCCACTTGTTGGATGGCCGCTGGTTTGATTTTGCCAACGCCCGCGCTACCGGCATTGCCGATGACAACGGCGACAAAGTTTTTGACACTGAAGAGTTTTTTCCTAGCACCCCCAGCCTGCCCGGCGTGCAGGTAGTGCAAATAGGTTGAACAGGTTTAACGTGATGCAAGCGACCCGATTGATTGCTATCCGCCACGGCGAAACCGCTTGGAACGTCGATGCGCGCATCCAAGGCCATTTGGATATTCCGCTCAATGACATTGGCCACTGGCAGGCCCAGCAAGTAGCACGCGCGCTGGCTGCCGAGCCTATCAGTGCCATTTATGCCAGTGATTTGCAGCGCGCCCATGCCACCGCCCAAGCCTTGGCCGACACCACCGGCGCACCCCTAATCCCCGAACCGGGCCTGCGCGAACGCTGCTTTGGCGATATGGAAGGCAGCACTTTTGCCGAAGTAGAACTCAGCCACCCAGAACAAGCCCGACGCTGGCGCGAACGCGACCCGCATTTTGCTGCCGAGGGTGGCGAAAGTTTGTTGCAATTGCGCGAGCGCATCGCCGCCACCACCAGCCGCCTAGCAGCGCGGCATATAGGCGGCTTGGTAGTCTTGGTGGCCCACGGGGGTGTGATGGATATTTTGTACCGCTTGGCCACCGGTCAAAGCCTGCAAGCGCCGCGCACTTGGTTACTGACCAACGCCGCCATCAACCGCCTGCTTTGGACTCCAGAAGGCTTAACCTTGGTAGGTTGGGCAGACACCCAACACCTAGAGGCCCACAGTAGCCGCGATGAATCTACCGCCTAAACACCACGGGCATCGCACCACCTAAATTGAGGCAGGCTTGCGCCTCTCGGTAAAATCTGCAACTTTCCACCGTTCCCACCCTCCGGACCTGCCCCATGGCCAACTCTCAACAAATGGCGAATGCAATCCGCGCACTCGCAATGGATGCCGTTCAACAAGCCAACTCCGGTCACCCCGGTGCCCCAATGGGCATGGCCGATATGGCCGTGGCACTGTGGGGCCGCCACCTACAGCACAACCCCGCCAACCCCAAGTGGGCTGACCGCGACCGCTTTGTGCTGTCTAACGGCCACGGCTCCATGCTGCTGTACGCGCTGTTGCACCTGACCGGCTACGACCTGCCGATGCAAGAGCTGAAGGACTTTCGCAAGTTGCACAGCAAAACCGCTGGCCACCCTGAAGTGGGCGTAACCCCCGGCGTAGAAACCACCACCGGCCCACTGGGCCAAGGCATCACCAATGCCGTGGGCTTTGCGCTGGCAGAAAAGCTGCTGGCCAAAGAGTTCAACCGCAAGGCTGGCAAGGTCAACCACACCATCGTTGACCACCACACCTACGTCTTTTTGGGCGATGGCTGCCTGATGGAAGGCATCAGCCACGAAGCCGTGGCCTTGGCCGGTGCTTGGAAGCTGAACAAGCTCATCGCCCTGTACGACGACAACGGCATCAGCATTGACGGCCAAGTCGCCCCTTGGTTCATTGACAACACGCCCCAACGCTTTACTGCCTGCGGCTGGAACGTGCTTGGCCCCGTCAATGGCCACGATGCCGATGCGGTAGATGCCGCCATTGCCCAAGCCAAGCAAAGCAGCGACAAGCCCACGCTCATCGTCTGCAAGACCCATATCGGCAAGGGTAGCCCCAACCGCGCCAACACCGCCAAAGCGCACGGCGAGCCACTGGGTGCCGAAGAAATCGCCCTGACGCGCAAAGAGCTGGGTTGGGAGCACGCACCGTTTGTCATCCCCAAGGACGTGGCTGCCGACTGGAACGCCACCAAGGCCGGTGCCAAGCTGGAAGCCGACTGGAACAAGCGTTTTGCTGCCTACAGCAAAGTCTTCCCAGAGTTGGCTGCCGAGTTCACCCGCCGCATGAATGGCGACCTGCCCCCCAGCTTTGCCCAAGTGGCCGTGGATACCGTGGTCCACGCCCACCGCAATGGTGAGACCGTGGCCAGCCGCAAGGCCAGCCAGTTGGCACTGGAAGCCTTTACCGCCGCCCTGCCCGAACTGCTCGGCGGCAGTGCCGACCTGACCGGCTCCAACCTGACCAACACCAAGAGCACACCCAACCTGCGCTTTGACGCTGCTGGTGATGTGGTGCAAACTGAAATCAACGGCCAACTGGTCGGTGGCCGCCACATTAACTACGGTGTGCGCGAGTTCGGCATGGCCGCCATCATGAACGGTGTGGCGCTGCACGGTGGTTTTATCCCCTATGGTGGCACCTTCCTGACCTTTAGCGATTACAGCCGCAACGCCATCCGCATGGCCGCGCTGATGAAGCTGCGCGTGGTACACGTCTTTACCCATGACTCCATCGGTTTGGGCGAAGACGGCCCGACGCACCAATCCATCGAACACGCCGCCAGCCTGCGCCTGATTCCCAATCTGGATGTGTGGCGCCCCGCCGACACGGCAGAAACCGCCGTGGCGTGGAGCGTAGCTATCTCCAACCGCAACAAGCCCACCGCGCTGCTACTCAGCCGCCAAAACCTGCCTTACGCCCCCAAGCGCGATTTGGGCGATATCAGCCGGGGCGCTTATGTGCTGTCCGAGCCGCGTGATGTCGGTCTGAAAGACAAGGCCCAAGCCGTCATCATCGCCACTGGCTCTGAAGTGCAATTGGCACTCAAGGCACAGCGCCTGCTGGCTGAGAAAAAAATTGCCGTGCGCGTAGTGTCTATGCCCAGCACCACCACCTTTGACCAGCAAGACGTGAAGTACAAAAAGGCGATGCTGCCTGCCGGTTTGCCACGCATTGCCGTAGAAATGGGCGTGACGGACTTCTGGTGGAAGTATGGCTGCGCTGCCGTGATTGGCATCGACACCTACGGCGAATCAGCCCCCGCCCCGGTACTGTTTGAGCATTTTGGCTTTACCGCCGAGAACGTTGCCGCCACCGTGCAAGCGGCCCTCAAGCGCAAATAATTTTTTTGATTTTGGCAAGCAACTCTGGAGAAACCCCCATGACCATCAAGATTGGCATCAACGGCTTTGGCCGCATTGGCCGCAACGTACTGCGCTCGGCGCTGCAAAACTTCCAAGACATCGAAGTCGTAGGCATCAACGACCTGTTGGAACCCGAATATCTGGCCTATATGCTGCAATACGACAGCGTGCATGGCCGCTTCAAGGGTGAAGTGTCGGTAGAAGGCTCTAACCTCATCGTCAATGGCAAAAAAATCCGCCTGACGCAAGAGCGCGACCCAGCTAACCTGAAGTGGAACGAAGTCGGTGCCGATGTCGTCATTGAATCGACCGGCCTGTTCTTGGACAAGGTCACAGCGCAAAAGCACATTGATGCAGGCGCGAAGAAGGTCATTCTGTCGGCTCCTTCCAAGGACGACACCCCGATGTTTGTGTTTGGCGTGAACCACGACACCTACCAGGGCGAAGCCATCATCTCTAACGCGAGTTGCACCACCAACTGCTTGGCCCCGGTGGCCAAGGTGCTCAATGACAAGTGGGGCATCAAGCGCGGCCTGATGACCACGGTACACGCTGCCACCGCGACGCAAAAAACCGTTGATGGCCCGTCCAATAAAGACTGGCGCGGTGGCCGTGGCATTTTGGAAAACATCATCCCCTCCAGCACTGGCGCTGCCAAGGCTGTGGGCGTGGTGATTCCCTCGCTGAACAAGAAGCTGACCGGTATGTCGTTCCGCGTGCCCACGTCGGACGTGTCGGTGGTCGATTTGACCGTAGAGCTGGAAAACGCCGCCTCCTACGAAGAAATCAAGGCCGAAATGAAGGCACAGTCCGAAGGCGCTTTGAAGGGCGTGCTGGGCTACACCGAAGACAAGGTGGTGGCCACCGACTTCCGTGGTGACACCCGCACTTCCATCTTTGATGCCGACGCTGGTATCGCACTGGACGGCACCTTCGTCAAAATCGTGAGCTGGTACGACAACGAGTGGGGTTACTCCAACAAGTGCCTAGAAATGGTGCGCGTGGTGGCCAAGTAAGCTGCCTGCTGCTGTAGCCTGCAACAACGCGCCTTCGGGCGCGTTTTTTTTGCCTGCGCTCACCTATGCAACCACCTTTGTTCAATTTATACGCAAGTAACGTACACTGCTCTGGTGAAAGCGATTTTTGTTGAGCTTCCCGCTTTTTCGCGCTACCGAAGTACCTATCCTGATGAAAAAACGAAACCTGTTTGCAGAATTGACCGAAGGCTTCAATGCCTTGGCCCAACCCCGTGCAGGCAAGCAGACACTGCGTACCCATGAATTGGAAATTAAACCGGCAGTAGAAGTAACTGCCAGCGAGCTACAGGCACTGCGTAAACGTTTGAACCTGTCGCGCCCGGTATTTGCCAGCTACCTACGCACTAAACCCCGCACCTTGGAAAACTGGGAGCAAGGACGGGCTAAACCCAATGCCCAAGCTGCCCTACTGATCCGTTTGGTAGAGAAGTTTCCTGATACGGTACAGCGACTAGAAATGGTTTGACGGCCAAATTAAATAATTTTAATTCACCCAATTTTTGAAAGAATTTTTATGTTTATGCGCGGGATAATAAAATCAAGTAATCAGGATTTTATTGAGATCGATCTTATTGTTTATGATGGAGCAAGAGGAAGTCAACCATCTAAATTATTAAAATTTTTACGCGAAGAATTTCAAAATATTTCAATTAAAGAATTTAAAGCGAGCCTCTCGCTTTACAACAATAATTGTCATTTTAATTATTGGCTAGAAACGAATTTTTCTGGCGTTATTAATAGCCGTATTATAGAGCTAATTCCTTCTTTATTAAACGATTTGCCTAGAAATGATCGCCTAGAAGTTTTATTTAATCAGCAAACTGCCAGAAATCAGTGGCAAAAATGGGATTTTTGTCGTGATATTTGGATTGCAGAAAATCTTTTATCAGAGAAAACATCGAATTGGAGAGTGGAAGAATTTAATCCCTGCATATATTATACCGATCCTGTTGATGGTAGCTTAATTACAGTTTTTCGGGCTAATTATAAAATTCTATTTAATAGACATCAATCTGATCAATTTTTTCTAAAAGAGGTTTTTAGAAGTCCGTTGAGCGAAGGCTGGCTTAAATCTGCTTTAACAAATAAAGAGCATCTGCGAATTAATGAAGATGTTGTTGATTTAATGAAGCCATTCATTGAAGAATTAAATGCTAAAGATAAGTTAATGTTTTTATCCGTTATTTCCGATAGAGATATTTATTCAATGGCAAGTCAAATTGATTCAATTAATTTTTTGATTGATGAACATATATCTTGGTGCAAGAGAATTGTTCACCAAACCAATTCAATTGAAGAATTAAATTTGGCAATTGAATTCACTGACAATACAACTCTTTGGAAGGGCGGGCATGAAGAGGTGGCAGAAATTTTATTTCAAAGATTGGTTTCATTTGATTTTTCAAACGAAATTAATGATGGAGTCGTATCTTTTTTGATAAGTTTTGCTTGCAATAATTTTCCAAGTGAATTTAGTTTAAGGATTTCAAATCTTCTGATGAGACATTTATTGGTTTCTGAATTCGATTGCATTCCAAGCCAAGAAAATCAGATCCGACTTTTTAATTTATGCAGTGCTTTTCTTTGTGATAAATTTGTTTCAGATTCAAAAAACAGTGGAATTCTCGCATATTCTAATATTCGCGTGACAGAGATTTTTCAATCAGTCAGATGGAGTGCTGACAGAGTTATCAAAAAATTCCCCTCCCTTTTGGCAAAGGGTGAATATAGAGTTGGGGCAGCAGTTTTAAATAAAATTGTACTTGATTTGAAAGGATTTTTTGTCAAAACTGAATTATCTAATTTTTATATAGATGTTATTTTAGCCACTCAACCCGATGAGGACTGGTTGAGTTTGTGTGAAAATATGCCTGTTCTTAGAGTAAATCCAAGTGTGCATACTGCTTTGGCGAAATTTTATATCGACAAAAACTTGGAAAAATCTAAGTGTCATGTTGATGCCTTAATTGATTTTGAGCCTGAATCAATAGTTGCTTTAAAATTGAAAAGAGAAATTGAAAAAATCTGCCTAATGAATGAGCTTGCACAAAAAGGCATCTCCATTGATGCCCTAGATAAAATGAGTGGGGTTGATTTTGAGATGTTGATTATTAGTAAGTTGCGACTTTTTGGATTCAAGGTTTCTGAAACACCAAAAAGTGGCGATTATGGCGCTGACATTATTATCGATGATGACGAAGGGACTCGTTTTATTATTCAATGTAAACGATTTGGAAGCAAAGTTAATTTAAAAGCTGTTCAAGAAGTAGTTGGTGCTTCAAGGCATTACGGCGCTGATTATGCAATTGTTGCCACAAATAATTTGTTTTTAAAATCGGCTATTGAATTGGCTCAAAGCAATTCTGTTGAGTTATGGTCTGGTGATGAAATTTTGCGGTTACTTAATGGAGATATTGGCTTCTCTGTTCTAAAATCAGCCAAAACACCTTCTCTCAATTCAGAACTTTCAAATTAAGAGCTGCCGTATAAATTTATTTAAAATCTTAAGTAAGAAAGCGCAACCGATGTGGAATTTTTTTGACATCTCTCCAGTGCAGGCACTTCCACGATGGTTGCACATGCTTACTTAGATGGCTCAAATAAAACACCTAAATTATTCAGGAAAAAATCTGGAAACTACCAATTTTAAGGCAACTGGCAAAATCATCTGAATTACTTAAATTCAGCAATTCAGGGATTTTCCATTCAAGAAGACTTAGGCTGGCATTTTGTAAAGATATAGCTAAAAGCTGAAAAATGATTTGTTCAAAGTGCGTTAAATCAGGAAATCTCAAAAAATTTATTGACAGCCAAAAGCGGCTAAGTTTTTGCCAGTACTGCGGAAAGGAAGGAAATGCGGTCAGGCCAGAGATACTCTTTGACCATATTCTTAATCTAGTAGATAAAAACATCGCTACTGAAGATGCCTTGACAACTTCCGAGTTGGGTCTGATCTATGAGTGCAGTGCAGATTTTGTTGAGGTCGTGACCATCGACGTTGTGTTGTCCGAGTGGTTTGACCTTGGTGACGAGCCGTACTTTGATGACCTCATAGCCTATGTTCCCAAACCTTACTGGAAAATTGAAACAGGTTACGACCGACATTTTTTCTCTGACACCAGCGACCTCGAACTGAACCTCTACGAGGTTGAGTGGGACAAGTTCATCTTAGCCATCAGGCACTCCCATCGCTTCTTCAATCCAAGCGCAAAGGTCTTTCTCGATTCGGTGTTCAGTTTGCTATCTGCCGACAGTGGTGAGCTGAAGTCGGAAGTGATTCGCACTATTACTAAGAACCAAGAGCTGTACCGTGCAAGGACAGTGGCTGACTATCAAGCAGCGAAGAAGATTGTGGATAGTCCTCACACTGAGTTGGGGCCAACGCCGAAGGAAAAGGCCAGCAGCCAGCGTATGACGCCACACGGCATCTCTGCTCTCTACTGTGCTTTGGAGAGGGAGACATGCTTGAGTGAGATCCGCTCCATTACAGGGGACTATGTGGTCAGTGGTGCCATGACACCGACCAGTCAGTTAAAGCTCTTGGATTTGACCAAGCTGGAGTTGGTCGAGCCGCCAAAACTCACACTGTTTGATGACGGATTCCGCGACAGCCTGCACCTGAAAGCTTTTCTGAAGTCACTTGTGAAGAAGATGTCCAAACCCAAAGGGCGAAACGACGAACTGAGCTATTTGTCCACACAGGTTGTCTTTGAGTACCTGCGACTACAGTTCGGCAATCAGGTTGATGGCCTAGTTTTTCCATCCGTGCAGACGGGGGAAGTCGGCACAAATGTAGTTCTTTTCCCTGAAGCCTGTGTCATCAGCTCTAAGAAATTTTCTCCATCTGATGAGCTTGAGCAAACCTTGGGGGTTGACATTGGCGTAATGCCTGATTCTGACCCATTTGGAGACGGTGAGGTGAAACTTGCGTTCGTTGCAAAATCACTTCGCTTTCACAGGGTGAAGGCAATTGAAACAAAAGCCGATGAGTACGATCACATCTCCGAGTTGTTCATGACAGACCTAGTTCGAAAGCAACTTGGGCTAATTTTCTGATACGGGATTATTTATAGAAAAAGCTAACCCCAGTCGTTCAGAGCAAGCCATCCAAACCCTTGCGCTCCAGCAAATGGAGCAGTTTTAAAGAGGGGCCACTGGGGTGTTTATCGCCTATTTCCCATTTACGTACGGTCGATAGGCTGATATTAAGCACTGCGGCCAGCACCGATTGGCTGAGCTTGAATCTTTCGCGCAAGGCCCGGATTTGTTCACTGTGGTACGGTGGCACTGGTGCAAGACACAGCGCGTCGTATTTCAACATCTTGCGCTTGTCAATGAAGCCCAGACGATGCAAATCTGTGGCGGTTTCATGGACTGCCTCAAAAATAAGGCTTTTGGTCTTAGCTTTTGTGGTCATGGCAAATTTCCTGTAAAGCACCGTCTTGAACGGCGGTATCCAACGCACTCGCGGTGCGCCCCAGTAGGTCAGCAGCAATATCCTGCAACGCGGCTAATTCATCATTCGATATATTAGCCCGTTCGCTTTTCTCAAAACCGAACACGAAAAACCAGCGATTGCCTTTGTTGGTGGCAACTAAAGTTCTGGCCCCGCCGCGTTTGCCACGCCCAGCAAGGCCGACTCGTTTTTTCACGACTCCGCCGCCCAGATCTGCATCAATCAAGCCCTGCGACATTTCTGCCACTGCTGCACACAATGCCTGATCGGTGAGGTCGGTTTTACGCATCCAGCGGGCAAAGTGTCGCGTCTTGAAAACTCGATTCATGCGTATATTGTGCCACTAAGTGGCATACTTTTGGGCGGTGAAAATAAAAAAAAGGGGGCCAAGTTCAATTGATATGAGCCGGGGCGCTTATGTGCTGTCCGAACCGCGTGATGTTGGTCTGAAAGACAAGGCCCAAGCCGTCATCATCGCCACCGGCTCTGAAGTGCAATTGGCACTGAAAGCGCAACGCCTGCTGGCTGAGAAAAAAATTGCCGTGCGCGTAGTGTCTATGCCCAGCACCACCACCTTTGACCAGCAAGACGTGAAGTACAAAAAGGCGATGCTGCCTGCCGGTTTGCCACGCATTGCCGTAGAAATGGGCGTGACGGACTTCTGGTGGAAGTATGGCTGCGCTGCCGTGATTGGCATCGACACCTACGGCGAATCAGCCCCCGCCCCGGTACTGTTTGAGCATTTTGGCTTTACCGCCGAGAACGTTGCCGCCACCGTGCAAGCGGCCCTCAAGCGCAAATAATTTTTTTGATTTTGGCAAGCAACTCTGGAGAAACCCCCATGACCATCAAGATTGGCATCAACGGCTTTGGCCGCATTGGCCGCAACGTACTGCGCTCGGCGCTGCAAAACTTCCAAGACATCGAAGTCGTAGGCATCAACGACCTGTTGGAACCCGAATATCTGGCCTATATGCTGCAATACGACAGCGTGCATGGCCGCTTCAAGGGTGAAGTGTCGGTAGAAGGCTCTAACCTCATCGTCAATGGCAAAAAAATCCGCCTGACGCAAGAGCGCGACCCAGCTAACCTGAAGTGGAACGAAGTCGGTGCCGATGTCGTCATTGAATCGACCGGCCTGTTCTTGGACAAGGTCACAGCGCAAAAGCACATTGATGCAGGCGCGAAGAAGGTCATTCTGTCGGCTCCTTCCAAGGACGACACCCCGATGTTTGTGTTTGGCGTGAACCACGACACCTACAAGGGCGAAGCCATCATCTCTAACGCTTCTTGCACCACCAACTGCTTGGCACCTGTGGCCAAGGTGCTGCACGACAAGTGGGGTATCAAGCGCGGCCTGATGACCACCGTGCACGCAGCTACCGCCACACAAAAAACCGTGGATGGCCCCTCGAACAAAGACTGGCGCGGTGGCCGTGGCATTTTAGAAAACATCATTCCCTCTAGCACCGGCGCTGCCAAGGCCGTGGGCGTGGTGATTCCATCGCTGAACAAGAAGCTGACTGGTATGTCGTTCCGCGTGCCTACCTCCGACGTGTCGGTGGTCGATTTGACCGTGGAGCTGGAAAACGCCGCTTCCTACGAAGAAATCAAGGCCGAAATGAAGGCCCAATCCGAAGGCGCGCTCAAGGGCGTGCTGGGCTACACCGAAGACAAGGTAGTGGCCACCGACTTCCGTGGCGATACCCGCACTTCCATCTTTGATGCCGACGCTGGTATCGCGCTGGATGGTACCTTCGTCAAAATCGTGAGCTGGTACGACAACGAATGGGGTTATTCGAACAAGTGCCTGGAAATGGTGCGTGTGGTTTCTAAGTAAACTGCCTGCTGCTGTAGCCTGTAACAACGCGCCTTCGGGCGCGTTTTTTTAAGCGGCTGTTCGAGGAGTTTTGATATGGCCCGCTACCTTGACTTCCTATTTTCTATTTTTCTTCAAACACACGCGCCAATAGCGCACCGGCATAGCACTCTTGCAGTGGAATCCACACCCGCATGGGGTTGCCTGCGGCCACCTGCACCGGCTGGCCGTCTGCATTACGCATTTGCTCTAAGCGCATTTGGAGGTTGCCGCTGGGGTGGATGATTTCAATCAAATCACCCACGGCAAAGCGATTTTTGGTTTCCACTTCGGCCCAGCCGTCTTGCACGCCGCGCACTTCACCGACAAACTGGCTGCGGTGGGCGATGGAGTGCCCGGTGATGTAATTTTGGTACTCTTGGCTGGGGCGGCGCTCTAATAAACCGCCGGTGTAACCCCGATTCGCCAAGCCTTCCAACTCCAGCAGCAGCTCTGGGTTAAACGGGCGGCCTGCCACCGCGTCATCGATGGCGCGGCGATAGACCTGCGCGGTGCGCGCCACGTAATACAGGCTCTTGGTGCGGCCTTCAATTTTGAGCGAATCGACTCCAATCTGCGTCAGCCGGGCTACATGCTCTACGGCGCGCAAATCTTTGCTGTTCATGATGTAGGTGCCGTGCTCGTCTTCCATGATGGGCATCAGCTCGCCGGGGCGGCCAATTTCTTCAATCAAATAGACCTTGTCCGCCGCTGGGTGGCGCTGGCCGTCGCCGCAGGAGGAGAAGGCTTGCTCGGCCTCTTGCTGGGCAGCAGCAAAGTTAAAGTCCCCCTCCATCCGGCTGGCAATCGCTTCGCCGGTGCTGGGGTCGGTGGCGGCATCGTGGGTTTTGTATTCCCAGCGGCAAGCATTGGTGCAAGTGCCTTGATTCGGGTCACGGCGGTTGAAGTAGCCCGACAGCAAGCAACGGCCAGAGTAGGCAATACACAGCGCGCCATGCACAAACACTTCCAATTCCATGTCGGGGCATTCTTGGCGGATTTTTTCAATCTCGTCCAAACCCAGTTCGCGCGACAAAATGATGCGCTCTACCCCCATTTTTTGCCAGAACTTGACGGTGGCCCAGTTGGTGGTGTTGGCCTGCACCGAGAGATGAATCACCTGCTCCGGCCATTTCTCTTTCACCATCATGATGAGGCCGGGGTCGGCCATGATAAGGGCATCGGGGCGCAGTGCAATCACTGGCTCAATGTCGCGCAGGTAGGTGCGTACCTTGTCGTTGTGGGCAATCAGGTTGCTGGTGACAAAGAACTTTTTGCCGCGCTGGTGCGCTTCGGCAATGCCTTGGGCAATTTGCTCTAGGCGAAACTCATTGTTGCGCGCACGCAGGCTGTAGCGGGGCTGACCGGCATAGACGGCATCGGCGCCAAAGTCGTAAGCGGCACGCATTTTGTCGAGTGAGCCAGCAGGCAGCAGCAGTTCAGGGCTTTTAAGGGTCATGGGGGGCAGCACGGTCAAAGAGGAAAGGGGGAACACGCTATTGTCCGAGGTTCGTGCGGTGGTGTGGTAGGGCTAGCGCCAAAAACCCTTGCTGCGGTTTTTGTGCCGCCCTGTGCCACTATGTCATAGATTTTGGCTATAAAAAAACCAAACCCCGCTATTTTTTACAATTGAAGAACTGCCCCCGGCCACCCGATAAATCTATCAGTGGGGGGCTTTGCGGTCTTTTCCACCGACAGTGCGTTTGGGCTTGCTTTGACAATCAATGTGTGGCAATCTACAAGCGTCACGACGATTTTTTCCCTTTTTTAAGGAGTTTTCCTATGGCCCGTTTTTTCAAACCCCTGCTTGGTGCCGTGGCGCTGGCCGCTGCTGCCCTGACTTCTACTGGTGCGCTGGCTGCTTACAACTACAACGCACAAATTACTATTACTGCGCCTAAGGGTTCTACGGCTGAGGCTGCTGCTAAGAACAAGGCTTTGCCTACTGGTGTAAAGTTCTCTACTTGCGCGCCTGATGTAACTGCTGCTGGTATCCGAAACCCTGATTTTTTGAATTTTAGTGTTAAGTATGATGCTGGTAAGTTAGCTGAAGAAATCGGTGATGTTTTCTTGGTTTTGCAAGACTTGACTGAAACAACTGGTACTGGTAACCGCTACTACCTGCTTTCTCGTACTTCTGGTGTAGGTGGCGGTATGAGTCTTACTGGCGCAGCAACTGCTACTGCTTTGGATGCTTTGGCTGTTGCTTGGGATGCTGATGTGGCTGTACCAAAAACGGTACCAGGTCCATTTTTGGCTGCAACAGATAATTTGGGTACTGGTGCACAAACGGAAATTTTGTTTGGTGGTAATCTGAATTTGCTGGGATTGGATAAGGGTTTGTACGCTCTTAGCGTTGTTATTGCCAAGCCAGGTGCAAACTACACTGCTACTTTGAGCAATTCTTCGTTCCGATTTGACCGCCCTGAGACTTGGGCAGCTCACGATACGGCTGTGTTCTCCTTGGGCACACCTTTTGGTATCTCTACTGCTGTTAATACCGGCGCTGTCAATTTGACCGATTACACTCTTGCTGATAGTAACGGACTTACTCCAGACGTTTGCCAGTAATTTAAGCCTCGTAGCCTCGTAGTTATGTTGGGTTGCGTGCAACCCAACATAACCCGGCCACAAAAACCGCTTCATTCCTTTTTGGGGGTGCGGCGGTTTTTTCATGGTGCATGCCGTGCGGGCAAATTTGCAAATGTTGGGTTACGGTGTAACCCAACCTACGCTGGTCATCCCAAGGATACGTTTCTGTAGCCTCGTAGGTTGGGTTGCGTGCAACCCAACATAACCCGGCCACAAAAACCGCTGCATTCCTTTTTTGGGGTGCGGCGGTTTTTTTATGGTGCGTGCCGTGCGGGCCAATTTTGCAAATGTTGGGTTACGGTGTAACCCAACCTACGCGGTTTCTGGTGTTGTCGGCGCGGCTTTGGTGGGTGCTGGGGCTACCATCGCGCATCACGGAAAAGCCACCAAACGCCCTTCCGGTTTTGCCGGGGGGCGTTTTTTCATCAGTTTGCGCGTGAAACATCGGCATTCATGCGGGAGAGGTAGCCTCGTAGGTTGGGTTGCGTGCAACCCAACATAACCGGGCCACAAAAACCGCTTCATTCCTTTTTGGGGGTGCGGCGGTTTTTTCATGGTGCGTGCCGTGCGGGCAAATGTTGGGTTACGGCGTAACCCAACCTACGCGGTTTCTGGTGTTATCGGCGCGGCTTTGGTGGGTGCTGGGGCTACCTACACGACGAAATTTCGCGCACTTTTCTGGCCATTGGCCCTCATGAAAATTTTTACCGCAATCACAAGCGTTAAGCCTCGTAGGCAAATGTTGGGTGACTGCGTAACCCTCTCTACGCTGTTGCCCCCACGGGTAGCGATGCCCCCCAACAACAAAAAAGCCAGCGCGCCCGGCGGGCGGCTGGCTGGCGCAGGCGCTAGCGCTGGCTTTTACTTGAGCAGCGAGAGCACGCCCTGTGGGATTTGGTTAGCTTGGGCCACCATCGCCGTGCCGGCCTGTTGCAGAATTTGCACCCGCGACAGGTTAGCGGTTTCTACCGCAAAATCGGCATCCATGATGCGCGAACGCGAAGCGGACAGATTCTCAGAGGTGATGTTCAGGTTATTGATGGCGGTTTCAAAGCGCGCTTGCATGGCACCCAGTTTGGCACGTTCGCCGCTGACAAAGGCCAAGGCTGAGTCTACGGTTTTGAGGGCGTTGGTGGCACTTTCAAACGAAGTGACATCCAAGTCCGAGACGCGTTGTAGATTCGATGCACTCGCAAGCAGGGCATTGCTGGTACTGGTTCCCATTACAGTGAATGACTGGTTGGAGTCCAGCGTAATGTAGCCACTGGTGGTGACAAATGCATCACTACCAGGACCTGCAGCTAAATTAACAGGAGCTGCATCTGTTCCTGGGATGATTTCAGTACCGGCTACTGGGTCGTAAGATTTGCCATCAGCAGCCAGCTTATAGATGTTGATCTGTTCGGCGTTATCGATGCCAGAGATATTGCCAACTGAAATGTCATTGCCAGCAGCATTGGTCAAGATCAGTTGCTTACCGTCCGAAGACAGGGTGGCGTTAATACCGGTTTTGGCTGTTTGTTCGTTAATAGCTGCTACCGCAGGGGCTAAACGGTCTGAACCGGTGCTGGCTTCCAAGCTGAAAGAAATATTCAATACATCGGGCACATTGTCCGATTGCAAGGCCAACGAAAAAGAGCCACTTGCAGGCGCACCAGCAGGAACGGCACCAAAGGTCAAGGCCACTTGGGTACGTGCTGTGGCCATGACACCGGTTTTGTCCGAGACTCCATTGATTTTATTGGCAATGCTGGCAGCGGTTTCAGGCGTGACTACCGAAACGGTCGCGCTAGTGGGTGAACCACTCAGATTAATATCACCATCCGTAATGCCGTTGATCGTAGCAGGGCGGGGGGTCGTAGTGATGTCAGTCAAAGTGCTTGCTGTTGGCACCGCACCAAACCCACTCGCTGCCGGGTTCTGGTTGTTACCATAGGTGGTAGCACGCATATTGGCCGTGTTGGCAATAATGGTTTGGTTTGCATTGGCACCCACTTGGAACTGTGCTGTGCCAAAAGTACCATCCAACAGCTTTTTGCCATTGAACTCGGTGGTTTGCGAGATACGATCCAGCTCAGCCACCAATTGGCTGACTTCTTGTTGCAGTGCTTTGCGGTCCGAGGTGCTGTTGGTAGCATTGGCCGATTGCACCGCTAATTCGCGCACCCGTTGCAAAATATCGCCGGATGCTTTCAGTGCCCCTTCGGCCACCTGCGACAAAGAGATACCATCGTTGGCATTGCGCGCTGCTTGGTTGGTGCCACGAATTTGGCTGGTGAAGCGTTCCGAGATGGCCAAGCCAGCGGCATCGTCTTTAGCGGTGTTGATACGCAGCCCGGAGGACAAGCGGTTGATCGACGTGTTCAGCGACGCTTGGCTGGTGCTCAGATTGCGCTGCGCGGTCAGGGAAGCGACATTGGTGTTGATAGTGGATGCCATCGCATAACTCCTACGGGGGACAGAGGTGTAAACAAATACATCTGCCGGTTTTGCGTAAAGCTGCCCGGCGGACTGGGGTGAAACAATGAAGGTGATTGTGGAGATGCTGGCGCAGCGTGTTCGCTCGATAAGCGCCAGAAACCCGCGCCAATTACAGGCAACAAAAAAGCCAATACCTCTGGTAGGCGGCTGGCTGGTGTGCGCGCAAGCACCAGCACAACTGCCCAAAGCATTTGCCGCTTTCTTTCGCCGAATCAAGGCAGGCCAAACACCGGGCTTTCCGGCTTCAGTTTCAAAAGTCATGGCAACGGTTGGCGCTTCACACCCGAAGAAGGCTGGAGGCATGGCTGTCTGCGCTTATCGGGCGTGGGGCAAATCCGTGCTCGTGGTCAAGCCCGCCAGGGCGGAGATATTCGTGCCAGTGACATCCTGCACCGCGATGGCCGCTGGTACTTGTCGCTGACCGTGGCGGTCGCCAGCCCAGAACGTATCAGGCAGGCCGATGGCGCAATGGCTTACGACTGGGGCGTGGAAACGTTTCTCAGTGCTGTCACGCACGCCGACGAGACCATCCAGATTGACAACCCGCGCTGGTGGCAACAGGAAAAGGAGCAGACCATCCGGTTGCAGTAAGCCGTTTCGCGCAAGAGCAACAAGCACTCTGAACCCGGAAAGCAGGTGGTGCAAAAAGCAGGCCTGAACCGGGAAATATTGGACACCGCCCCAGGGCTGTTCACTTCACTATTTCGCTACAAAGTGCTGGAAACTGGTGGCGAATGGGTGGATGCCCCGACCCGCAAGCTCAAGCCCAGCCAGCGCTGTTCCCAGTGCTGGCATGTTGTCATGGTCAAGTTTTTTCGGACAAACAGATCAGGAAAAAAGCGGGTCAGTGGG